>NC_018219.1 GCF_000281235.1 Candidatus Mycoplasma haematolamae str. Purdue | reverse complement strand
CTATATGAAGAGGACGTATCAACCTAAAAAGAGGAAGAGAGCAAGGACTCACGGTTTCTTAAAGAGAATGTCTACAAGTAACGGTGTTTCTATATTGAATGCAAGAAGGAGAAAGGGGAGAAAGAACCTAACTGTATCTGACGAGTAATCCCTAACTTGAAGTTCAAGATAAGTTGAAAAAGAAGTTTAGGCTACTCAAAAAGTCTGAGTTTGAGGCAGTTTTCAAGGGAAAAGAACGGATTAAGACGCCTAATTTAATTTTTTACTATCTCCCTACTTCGGTAGGGAGACAAGTAACAGAAAACATAAAGATAGGGGTAATTGTCCCTAAAAAGAAGTGAAAAAGAGCAGTAGTCAGAAATTATCTAAAGAGGGTCATTTGATCCCTACATTCTAGGTACAGCCTTGAAGGCTTCCCTAAGACCTTAGCTATCATACTGTTTTCTAACTTCTTTCACGAAAACTACAGGGGAGGAAAGGTCAACTACGAGGAACTTCAACGGGAGATAGAGAAAATCTACTCTGTCTTTTTGAGAAGGTGTTCCTAAATTTTCAGTTAGGTTCTCTCTTTAAGAGAGAAGAAAAAGAAGCACAGTCGTTATTCGCTTTAAGGTGAGGTACTAGCCCTTCAGAGACACCCTTCAAACAACACCTTTCACAGGTGTTGTGATGGGTCAAACTCCTCATTTATTCCTTTTCCTTCTTGATGATATGTTGGTCTTTCTTTCAATCTATGTTTACCTCTTATGTTGCTTATTCAAAGGAGCCTGGAGAGGGACTAGAAGCAGGATACAGTCCTGCTTCTAGCGGAATTAACGATCATAGGTACGTCACTATTCCTTGGACTCCTAATCCTTGGGCCTACTGACCCTTAATTGACTCTCGAAACGGTTTTGGTCCCTTCATTATGTGGCTGGTTTACCCTTTTTCGAGGGCCTTCCTTCATCTAATTTGAACCTTCAAAGGAGATCAGAACGGAACCCTAGACACTATGGGCTTCAATGTCATCTTTGCCATCTTGATTGTCCTGTTAACTATGAAGTTCATTGTCTTCTTTACGACTTTTAGGGCTCAGTACTACTCAGATAAACAGCAAAGACATAAGAGAAATGTAGCTCTAATTAACGCTAAGTACGAGACCGTCAATGACAAGTCTTGAGAGTGAAGACAATCAGGAGTCTTAAGACAAAAAGAACTATCTAGATATAACAAGCGACACGGATTAAAGCCTCTAGCTCCTCTAGAGAACTTCTTTATCAACACACCTATCTTTTTGATCGTCTTCAGACTAATGACCATCACTAGACCAGTGAAGTATGCAAAACTCTTTGGGGTCATGCCCCTCTCCAAGACTCCTGCACAGATGATCTTCTCTGACTTCGCTGGAATAGGCTGAATGTACCTGTTATTTTGCTTAATCATCATTCCTGTGAACTTTTTTAATCAGAGATTCCCTACTATGTTGATGAGAAGAAGATTCCCTGATTATGCTGCTGACTCTAATCTCTCATTCCGAAATATCAATTTAGGTAGCAGCAAAAAGATTCAAAACATCATGACTGTTGTATTTTTGTTGTTCTCCTTCTTCTGATCTACCTCTCTAGGTATCTACTACTTCTTTAACTCTCTGTTGAATATCCTCTCTAACTTCCTAATTCACCTGATTCTGAAGAGATTTAAGAGTAATGAGACCCAACTGACTAAGAAGTTAAGAACATTAGGGATAGAGACTTAGAGATAAAAGCCAAAAAACAGTTAGGTCAGGTCTTCCTTAAGAACAAAAACGTTCAGCAGAGGATTGCCTCCAAGATAAGTTCTTCAGGCTACAGTTGCGTAGTCGAAGTAGGTCCTGGTTGTGGTCAAATCACTCAATATCTTGTTAAAACTAACAAGACCTATTTAGGGATAGAGATAGATAGCTCTCTTTGTTCTCTGCTTCAAGGCAAGTTTCCTGATCTTGAGTTCCTAAACAAGGACTTTTTGAAGCTAAAACCAGAAGACTTACCTAAAGACCATAAGGAGATACTCTTAGCAGGAAATATTCCCTACTACATCAGTACTGAGATTTTTAAGAAGTTTCTGAGAGTGAGTGAGTTCAGGGAAGCATATATGATGGTCCAAAAGGAGTTCTTTGAAGTTATTTCCTCTTCTTTTAATACAAGACAATACTCATCGTTAGCTGTTTTGTTTCAGTCCTTCTGTGATGTAAAAAAACTCTTTGAGATAGGAAGGCTTAACTTCTTTCCTAAACCTAATGTAGACTCTGTGTTTCTGTCCCTAAAGAAGAATGAGCAGCCTTCTAATGAGTTTCTAGAGTCTTATTCTCTATTTGTTAAGAGGTGTTTCTCTAAACCTAGAAAGACATTGTGAAACAACCTTTCCTCTGAGTCTTTTGACAGAGATAAGTTCTGAGACCTAATTAAGGCTAGGGGACTGACAGAAAATGTGAGGGCCCATCAGTTGAGTCCTAAGGAGATACTAGAGCTGTTTAAAACCTACCTACAGCTAAACAGTTAACTCTTGTTGGGTAATCCCTAATCGGTTTTTGTTAGCTAGTTCATACTTCAAAATCTCCTTGATGTGTTGCAAAAACTGATCAGAACTCTTGATTCCGTCATTCACAAGACTTTCACTCATCTTGATTAGGTAGTTCACAGGAATCTTCTTCAAAAGGGAATAGACAAAAGAGAGTATTCCGTTGATGATTGCCTGACTAAACTTCTTGTTCTTACAGTCTTTGACTCAATTCTCTAAGGTTGCAGGAGCCTGAACTTTCTTAGTCAACTTTAGGTAAAAGGTAATTTCTGAATGACTTGAGAATAAGGCTTTAAATTGCTTCTTTAGCTCCCTTCTATCTCTCTTATTTAGTAGATTTCTTCAGAAGAGCAGGTAGTCTTCTTCGTTGACTTCATTGGCAATTAGACCTAATTCTGAGTCAATCAATCTAGATAGTTCTGTAATAGATAGGAAGTGCTTTCCTTCAGAATCGAGTCGTAGGGCCATAAGGGAGAGATTCATCAACTTTGAGGAGCTTATTTTCTCACTTACTCAGTATTTTTCTATTAGGTCAATGATTTCCCTAGATAGGCTGAACTCTCTCCCAAAAGACTTAAAGAGCTCATCATAGTAGGCCCAATAGAGTTGTTGATGATCATTACTTAATCCTTCGAGTTGTATCTCTCTATATTCCTTAGGACCTTCTGTCTTAGGCAGGAAGGTTAGTTCTTCTAGGGAGGAATATCTTTCGATGCTGTACTTCCACTCAGAGAGCTTGAAGTCAGGTATATTTGATGAACCTAGCTTCCCTATTAACTCTCTTATTGGCAAAGGAGTCGAGAGTCTGAGGGTTAAGGTATCTTCAGAGCTAGAGAAGATAGAAACTAACTTAAATTTCTCTAATTCAGCTAGAGAACTCCTAAAAGAGGGGTAGTCTAGTCCCTTAGCTGATAGTAGATTGGAAAGGCTGTATTTCTTTGTGGAATTAAGCTCATTCAGCCTTGATTGGGTATGTAAATAAGGAAATAAGATTAAACTCGTCTGAGAAAGCAAGAAAGGATATATTTGGTGATAAGAAATCCAATCAAAGCTGGATAGTTCTAGCTCTATTTGTATGAACTTTTTAGGAGAAGATCAATTGGTACTTATAGGATTAGTGCCCTTCATTCTTTAGCTTTTTGCTAAGAATTTTCTCTCCCTTCCTGAGCCTTTTTTCTGTGTCTGAAAGTTGCAACCTAAAGATATTCTAGTTAATTAACTCTTTCTTAGATCGATAGGAAATAACCTCTTAAAGCCTAGTAAATACGGGCTTTAAGAAGAAATCCTTGAAACTTTAAGGCCTATGTTTTGACATCTACTTCACTGATTTAATTTCCTTCCTAAGTTAATGGAGGAAGAGGATGATGGCGAGATACCTTATGAACCTAAAGATGAGTCGAAACTTAACAGGTTTGACAGGTGAAGGAATTCTCTTCCTTCTGGACCAGGTGGGTCCAAAAAGAAGGGAAAGTTCATGAAAATCTTTCTTCTTGTCCTATTCATCCTTTTTATCTACTTTGTATTCATATATGGAAAGGCAAAAAGGTTGACAAAGTTCAAGATAAATGGAAATGGAAATGGACTCAAATTAGACGACGATGAGATAGACACTACAAATTTTTCAGATAAGGTCTACTCAGAAAAGTTACAAAGCAATGGAGGGGGAGAAGATATCTTTGCCATCTATGCGAAAACTAAAGCAGGGAAACTCATCACCTTTAATGTAAGCCGTCGACTTAAAACGAACGGCGAAAACAAACCCTGTTGTGCTCCTGCAGTCTACTCTTGGAACGGCGAAAACGGAAATAAGTGCACTCTCTGCTGTGGTACTGAAGAGTGTAAAGAGAGTTGCTGTTGCGGAAAAGACTGTAAGGAATGTTGTAAAGATTGCTCAGCTGAATGCTGCAAGGGACAGAACGGATGCTGTCAGAATGGCAAAAATTGTTGCTGCTGTTGTTTTATTCAGCTCATTGAGGCGGCAGTGCTGAATCCTAGTGACCCTAATAGGCTGACGCCTGCCAGAGTATTCTTCTCCCTGTTGCCCACCATCCTCTATTTATTGGTCTTTATCTTTATGGCCAGAGGAGCTATGAAAGGCCAATTAGGGATCTATGGAGGCAAAGGCTCTATCTTTGGTATTGGTAAGTCGATCAGTCAAACCAAGAAGGCAAATGTGACCTTTAAGGACGTAGCAGGAATCAAGGAAGAAAAGGAAGAACTAGAGGAGATAGTTGACTTTCTTAAAAGACCTAAGAAGTACTCAGCGATGGGTGCTCGTATCCCTAAAGGTGTGATCCTTTACGGTCCTCCTGGGACTGGAAAAACACTTCTAGCTAAGGCGGTATCAGGGGAGTCTAATGTGCCCTTCCTCGAAGCATCAGGCGCCTCTTTTGACGACATGTTTGTTGGTGTAGGAGCTAAGAGAGTAAGAGAGCTCTTTGAAAAAGCCAAAAAACTATCTCCTTGCATCATTTTCATTGACGAGATAGATGCGCTAGCAGGAAAGAGGGGAGGTAAGTTCAACATTCAGGGAAATGAGCAAACGATTAACCAATTACTCAGCGAAATGGATGGGTTCAATACCCAATCAGGGATCATCATTATCGCTGCAACTAACCGTCTAGAGAGCATTGACGAAGCTGTTCTGAGACCCGGTAGGTTTGACAGACACATTCAGATAAACCTACCGGATATAGCTGAAAGACGGTCTATATTGACCCTTCATGCCAAGAACAAAAACCTATCTAACAAGGTCAACCTGGAGGAGATAGCAAGAAAGACGCCAGGATTTTCTGGAGCCCAACTGGAGAATGTATTGAATGAAGCGGCACTGTTGACTGTTAGGGCCAACAAAAAGGTCATCTCAACTAGAGAGATAGATGAAGCCATCGACAGGGTTATGGCCGGTCCAGCTAAGAAGGGTAGAAAGATCCTATTTAATGAACGAAAGCAGATTGCATATCACGAATCTGGTCACGCAATCGCAGGTCTATATACCGAAGACGGTGAACTAGTAGAGAAGATCACCATTATTCCTAGAGGTAGGGCTGCCGGTTATGTTCTTTCGGTACCTAAGACCCAAGAGAGAACTATTAGTACAAAGAGACAGCTACTTAGCTCTATCCTTACCTTGCTAGCCGGTAGGGCTGCCGAAGAACTCTTCTTTGGTTACGACAATATCAGTACAGGAGCAGCTAATGACCTTTACAAGGCCACTCAGATAGCTAGAAACATAGTGCTCCGTTTCGGGATGACCAAATCAGCAGGAATGGTTCAATATCTCCCTTCAGAAGAAGGAGAAAATCCCTACAAGAACAACTATTCAGAGGAATACGCAAAGCTCATTGATGATGAGATGAACAAGATAATTGACGAACAATATGCAAAAGCTAAGGAGGTAATTGAGAAAAATAAGGTAGAGTTCCTGCTGATAGTAGAGACCCTTCTGCTACTTGAAACAATCGACAGAGGACAGATAGAATACATCCACAAGTACAAGAGGATTCCTAAGGAAGCTCTCGAGGAAAAATCAAAATTAGAAGAGAAGGCTAAAGGCTCTAAGGAGGAAAAACCTAGTTAATGATTTCTATTAGGTGATTTAGGGAAGACTTTGAAGACCTATTAGAGAAATACAAAGGCTGTAACGTAGAGGAGAGCACTTTACTAGAGATCAAGTCTCTAGACAAGGAGGTACTAGAGATAAAAGGCAATTTAGATCAATTAAGGGCTCAAAAGAATCAACTATCTAAGGAATACGGTCAGTCAAGGAAAGAAGGAGGCTCTCCTGACCCTTCAGGATCTAACTTAAAGGATCAGATAGCAGCTTTAGAAAGGGAATATGAGGAAAAGAAATCTAGATTTGATCAGTTGATATGTTCTATTCCAGCTATACCTGATCCTGATGTGCCTGATCAAGATACGGTAGTTAAAGAGTGAGGAGTAATAGACCAAACTAGGTCCTATAAGCCTTATATAGAGCTTGTTTCTGATTTAAAGCTAATTGACTTTAAGGAAGCAGTATCTGTGTCCGGTTCTGGTCACTCTGTCTATGTAAATAAGGGAGAGAAGCTTTTTAGGTCCTTAATTTCCTTTACGTTAGATTGAGCAGAATCTAATGGCTTTCAGAGACGCTATTTGCCTGTTCTTGTCAATGAAGATTCACTGTTCTGTACTTCCCAGCTAAGTAAGTTTTCAGAGAACCTGTTTAGGCTAGGTAACAGTCACTCTCCTAGGTATCTATCTCCTACAGCAGAGGTGCAGCTGGTCAACCTATACAGGAAACAGATCATTCCCAAGGATCAACTACCTATAAAGTTGTGCGCAAACACTAATTGTTTTAGGAATGAAAAGATAGGCGCAGGATCAGAGTCTAGGGGAATCATCAGACAGTATCAGTTCTGTAAGACAGAAATAATCATGATGACCTTACCAGAAGAATCAGAGAAAACTCAAGAGTATATGTCTACAGTTATTGAGGGACTTCTTCAGGCACTACAGATTCCCTACAGAAAGTTACTCCTATCTAAGACAGAAATGTCTTTTGCTTCTTCTAAAACCTATGACTTTGAAGCTTGAATGCCTGGAGAAGGCAAGTACAGGGAGATATCTTCTCTATCTAATACCAGAGACTTTCAATCTCTTAGGGGAAAGATCAGATACAAAGCCGACAAGTTAAATGCTTCTGAAAAGAGTGAGTATGTTCACATACTTAATGGTTCTTGTTTAGCTATAGACAGACTCTTCGCTGTTCTGCTAGAGAATCATCAAACACCAGAAGGAGAGGTTAAGATCCCTGAATGTTTAGTTAGATATTTTGGAGAGGAAAAGATAGTAAAGCCCTAACTTTAGGCTTCAGAGGAACTAAGTGAGGTCTTCAGCTCTGCTGAAGAACCTTACCTCTTTGCCTGATATTCCTAAAGAGTTAGAGGAACAATTAGTTAAATTACATTCTTCTTTTTCTAAAAAGATTCAAGGAGTCGTTGAATCTATACATTTGCTAGGCACTTCTGCGTCTCTTTCTGAGTTTATTTTGCTGAAGACCAGGCTAGAGTCTTTAAAGTCCCTGAAAGAACCTATTGTGGGTCACATAACTTCCGAAACCCTTTCAAAAGAGGCTGTATATGACTATTTCAAAGAACTGCGAAAGATAGAGCTCATTTCTTTAGAGGAAGCCCTATCTAGAGAGTTTGAACAAGAACTTAAGGAGGGAAAAGACTCAGAAGAGCAACTATCTGGGTCTTTCTTAAGTAAACAGCTACTCAAGATCATCTCCCTGGAAGAAGTCTTAAGGGAACTAGATCACCAGCTTTCTATAGTTGAAGAGACAGCTAACAGTTACCTAGATAAACAATCTTCTTTAGCTGTTTCAGAGCCTGACCAAGAAGAAGAGTCTCTAGAGACAGTCGAGTCTGTACGGCCTAAGGATTGTTGAAGACCTGAACAACCTATTGACTTCTCTGAGTTACTTTCTCTTAAGGATCAGTATTCTTCGTTAGTCTCTGACTCTGCTGCACTCAACGAAAAGATGTTTAGGAGACTATTAGGTCTAGAGACTGGGCTTAAAGAGAAACTGAGGTCTATTCAAGCGTTGAGATTTATCTATGGAGTTCAATCTAAAGCTCCTGAGAACGTTTCGCTTGACTGAAGTAGAAGGTATAAGTCCTTGGTAGGAAGGGTCTTTGATATCTGAAAAGATCTAGAACTTTCAGTGGCCCTCAAACTTTTTGTAGCATCTCGTCTACAAAAGAAAGAACCCTTAACTAGGGAAGACTCAGAAGAGTATCTTGCTGTTTTAGACTCACTAGGACTATCTACCTTTAGGTCTCTAATCTTCTCTACGCTTAAAAAGTCTGATTTAGAACACAAGTGACTCTTAAAGTTTTTCTCTTCAGAAGCTAAGAAGATAACTCAAAGTGAAGCCATCCTTAGGGACTGAAAGCAATCCCTTCATAGAGGACTACAAGAACTTAAAGAGATGAAGGAGGAACCTAAGCCTAAGAAGTCCTTCTGAAGACGTCTGTTTGGTTGATTAGGAGGGTAGATCACGAACAACTATCTCTCTTGTATTAGGTCTTTACTACTGAGAGAAGCGCCTACAGGTCTACAAGAGAGGTTAGAGGAGTTAAAGCTACTAAATCAAGAGCTCAAAGAGATAGTAGCTTCCGAAGGAATCGAAAATTCTTTCAATCAAGACTATCTTCTTAAAGGTTGAATTTTTTCTCTTTCTTCCCTCTATGCTTCTGAATTACTTCTTCTCTATCACCTAATCAAGTCGTTACAGAAACGATCAGCACAACTAGTTAACTACTCCTCCTTTAATAGCTCTCTTGAGTCTTTCTTAGGGAGTTCTTCTGAATGTGGATCCTCCACAATCTCTAAGGGAGACTTCTTAGATTTACTTAAGCAATGAGATGAAATTCCTCAAATACTTGTCAAGAGGGTTGTCGATGTAGAGCTTGAATTAAGAGAAGATCTAAAGAAATGTAAGGCAAACTATCTAGTTGCAGGTATTAACTTCGCTAGCTACAAAACTAATACGGAAGATACTGCTAAAAACTTCCAAACAGCAGTTAAGCGGCTATTTAAATGTAAGGCTTGCTTAAGTCAGGTACATCATGTTAAGCCTTGAATAGAAGAAAGGCTTAACTCCTCTTCTTTAGGTAGATCTGATTACGACGAATTCATAAGACTTCTAAATAAGGTAGGTCTTATGAAATTTGCTAATTCTTTTACCCACAATGTGCTGGCTATGTCTCAAAAGGCCTGGAGACGAGAAAGAGAATTCCTCAATCATGAATTTTTAGTTACCTTCTTTAGAAGGCAGCTGGCCAAGATGGATGGGAGTCTCCTTCTTTTAGCAGAGCTTGAGGTGACGCTTAGTTCACTATATCGAGAGTTAAGGGACTTTGATCCTGAAACTTATCAAGAGCATACCGATGAAGTCGCTGAGCAGATCACCAAAACTCTAGAAGACTATTGATGAGTTCTTCCTTCTGATGTATTAGAGAAAGAAAGACTTCTCAGCAAGGATAGTTCTTTTTTGAGGACCCAATTCCTTAGATTGGGATCTTCACTCTCAGAAGTACCTGAAGAGTTCCAAAAGAGAGTCCTGGAGCTAGAAGGAAGGATCAGAGAGAAGCTTTATAAGGTTTCCTCTATCTCTTTCTTATCAAGTATTTGACCTTTCAAGGTGAAGGCTCATAAGACTAACAAAGAGTTGCTCGAACTCTCTATAAAACACATATTCGCTATTAAGGACAGATTGGAGAATGTACCTAGATTGAAAGGGTGATTGGAAGATAACCTAACTAATCAGTCCTTTTTAGGATTAGAAAAAGTACATGAGTTCACCTCGCTTTGCAACAGGGAAGGACTGAACCAATGAGGGACTCACCTTCTTACGGGAAACCTAACTGGCTTAACTAGAGACATTACTAGGGTAAGAGAGTTTCTCTCTAAACAACTAGTAAAGGTTCAAGAAGCAGAAAAGATACTTAGTGAATTCTATGTAGATCTAGAGATACTTTGAATAAAGCTATCTAGGTCTGTTAACTATGAATACTCGTCTTTAGAGAAGGATTTAGAGCTAGATGACGAACAGCTTAGAGAGCGTTTAGAGAAATTAGAAGATTCCTCTTTAGGGAAGCTAGAAAACCTTAATAAATACCTAGAGTCTCTAGAGGAAAGAGTAAAGATTCAATTGGATTCCTGCAGAACTAGGAATGTAATTAAGAAGTCTTCTTGTCTAGAAATAAACAAAACAGATCCGAGAAGGGAGTATCTCTTAAGGCTGGAGAGAATACTGGCGCTTAAAGACTGTTTGTCTGAATTTTCTTCGTTATCTACCTGACTAAAGGAGAAGGTCTCTTTAAGAGATAGTTCTCTAGATACTTTAGACGAATATATAGAGAAACTAAGTACTAGAGCTCTAGGTCCTTATAGGTCCATTGTTCTCACAAAGACAAAAAAAGCTCAGTCCAGCTCTTATAGAGGCTTAGCTGTGAGTGTCCAGCGAATCCTTAAAGATGAGTGAGAAAAAACAATATCTGTAAAGCCTATCTTGAGTGATTTAAGAAAAGATTTAGAAACTCTCTGTAGACAAAGATTCCTTAAGTTAAATCTCAGTAGTTAGTAGAAAAACAAATACTTAGTAGATAAGTTTCAGTTGAAGTAATTAAGCACTAGTTCTTACGCCCGCCCGTCCATTTAAGAAGATTCTCTTGATTAGTTACGTAGCTTTGATGATTTAACGTAAGGAGTTAGTGCAAAAAATTTAGCAAATAATAAAGGAGAAAGACCGACTTTAAGTTAATATCTCTTCAATTCTCAAAATCAAACTCTTTAGAGTTCTCCTACGTGAGTTAGCAGCTTATTTTTTATTAAGAGCCTAGGATCAGCCTTAGATAGTTCTCAGGATCTTTCAGAACTTGAATGGGAAGTACTGATCTTCTTAGGAGAAAAAGGTTCTATTGCTTCTATAAAACTTGACTTTCTAAAGAAGGCCAAAAGGGGAGGTAAAGGAGTTAACTGTAAAGGTCTACCTAAAGGAGAGAAGATAGTGGACATGATAGTAGCTCCTTATGATGCAGAGTTGATTGCTGTTACTAATGCAGGAAAGGTATTCAAGATGAGCACTAGAGAGCTAATAATCTCTCCTGGTTCCGAGTTACTTAGTGTTCAGAATTTAAAGGAACTACTCAGCTATAAGGGTTATCTACTTGACAATGATGAACATCTTGTCAAGTTCATATATATGGATGAAGGCGAGTATCACAAAGATATCTGCTTGCTCTTCTGCACCAAATATGGAATAGTCAAGAAAGTACCTATTGCAGAGTTCAAACACGTTAGAGCTATAGGGAAGATAGCCATTTTGCTTAAGGGAAATGACTCCGTTAGGTTTGTAAATAAGGTATCTGAATCGGACGAAATACTCTTAGCCTCAGAAGAAGGACTAGCAGTTAGATTCCAGTCGAATGAACTTAGGAAAACAGGAAGACTCTCTTCAGGAGTTAAGGGAATTAAGTTAACTCCTGATACAGGAGAAGTTATTTCTTCAAGTACTACCTATGAAGGACTAAAAGTCTTTGTAGTTGATGAACAAGGTACAGGCAAGCTAACTGATATAGATAAGTTCAAGCTAACTGTTAAGGCTGTAAGGGGAGTAATCGCCTACAAACTTAATGATTCTGATAAATTGATAGCTTGTACTTTAATCAAAGGAGATGAAGAGATAGTCTTTTTAACTAATAAACATAATGTGCTTAGGCTCCCAGTTAGCGAGATTGCTGAACGAAGTAGTAGAATCTGTGGGGGAGTTAGGCTTATAAAACTAGATGAAGGAGAAAAGGTAATGTTGTGTGCTAAATCAGCTGCTGAGAAGACATTTGAATAGTGATTAAGTATTACTCGTTAGGCGGTCAAGATGAAAGGTTTAGATACTGTGGTGTTCTAGATATCAATGGAGAAGTCTTCTTGTTGAATGCAGGAGGTAGTTGTGTAAATACCAACTTATATGATGTTGAGGAGATCATTCCTAACTATCAACATTTAGTACCTATTCAAAAGAAGATAAAGGGGTTATTTATAGGAGTACCTAAAGAGCTAAATATTTGTTCTATTCCCTACTTGTTAGATGTCTTTCCTGAACTTCCTATCTACACCAATTCCTTTGGAGAGTCAGTCATTAGATCATTCCTAAAGAGATTTGAGTCTGTAAAGGGAAAGAAGTATGCTCCCAACATAGTTGCTCTAAACCTAGTCAGTGAGCATTCTATTTCCTCTGAATGTAAGGTGATGCCTATCAAGGTAGCTGCATCCCTACCTAATTCTCTCGCTTGGGCCTTCAGGTTTTCGAATTCAGATCATGTAGTCTTCATTGATGAGTTCTTAGTTGCCTCAGAGAATCTACCTTGTAGAGAGAATCAACTAAATGTTCTCTTTCAAAACCTAAAGAGCAAAGTATCTCTGCTAATAGTAGGTACTCAGTCGGTTTCTACAGTTCCCTCTTTTGCCCTCAAACAAGCAGATAACTATTCCTATCTAAAGAAGATTGTTTCTAGAATCTCCTCCAGATTAGTAGTAGCTATATATTTGGATGACTGACATACCCTATTCAATCTAAGCAGAATAGCTTATGTGTACGACTCTGAGCTGTGCATCTATCCTTCAGAGCTTTCAGAGAGATTTAATTCCTTTTTAGAACAGAACAAGTTAAGGGAATATAGTCCTTCTGTAAGTCCTGAGAACGCTCAAGGACCTAAGGAAGATCGCATTCAAATTTGTGTCATCACAGGCACTCACAATACCCTATACGAGAACCTAAGAAAGATTCAAAGAGGAGAGGAAGAGTCATTAAAGATCTCCAATAAAGATGTAGTCATCTTTATGAATTACACCTTTATAGAGAAAGAACCAGAAGAGATCTCTGTGATAAATGATTTAGCTCAACAGGGAGGAGAAGTGTTAAAGGTTCCCTCTACCTTTGCTCCCTATATGGCCGGTTCTGAAGATTTAATGCTCCTTGTCAACTACCTTATGCCCTACAATGTCGTTCCAGTAAATGGGTTCTATAAAGACTATGTAGAGTTCACTAAATCAATGGAAAACGTAATGAATACCAAGAAGATCTTCTTTCTAGAGAATGGTCAGTGTCTTCACCTAGACAGAAAGAGTAGCTCTGTAGAAGACAACACTATTCCTGAGATCTATGTAGGTGGACAAGAGATACTGGATATAAATCGAATAACCCTATATGAAAGGAAGTTATTGGCCCAAAGCGGGGTCATCCTAGTCTCCTTAAGGTGCAACAGCAAGAAGAATTTAATTAGTGTTCCTAAGGTACAGTTGCTAAATGTATTTGCTAAGGATTACCTAAAAACAGAAGAAGCTATAGAAGAGATTCAATCTAAGCTAAAGATAGACCTTTCAAAGTATCTGCAATTCAATCCCGAGATGGACAACAAAACCCTAAAGCAAACAGTCAGAAAGTCTATCTACAACTCTCTTGATCAGTTTATGCACAAAAAACCAGCAGTGTTGTCTATAGTCTCCCACCTGAGTTAGGTTGCAACTAGAATTGAGCGGTTAGTCCTCTTGGTCTATGGGGGACTTAATGTTCATTGAGTCCTCTTCAAAGATAAAGAGCATAGGTAAGTACCTAGGAGATAAGGACATAAAGTTATTTGCTACTTATGGACACATAAGAGACCTTAAGAAAGGCTGAATAGGTTTTGGTCCTAACAACCTGAAGATCGAGTGGGAAACCACCAACAAGAAGATAGATTATTTAGGCAAAAAAGTCTCTATTGTAGAGGCTATAAAGAAGGAAGCTAGAGAGGCTACAAGAATCTACTTCTCTACAGACCCTGATAGGGAAGGAGAAGCTATATCCTGACATATCTTTTCGATCCTCAATAAGGAGGATCAGAAGAAGTGCTTGAGAGCCACTTTTAATGAGATAACAGAGAGAGCTATTAAGGCTGCACTAGAAAACCCTAGAGAGCTAGATCAGGATCAAGTCAACTCCTACCTAGCCAGAAGACTCTTAGACAGGTGAATAGGCTTCAAGCTGTCTCACTATACCCAAAAGAAGGTCGGAGGGCTAAGTGCCGGTAGAGTCCAATCGATAGCCCTTAAGTTCCTAGTAGATAGAGAAGACGAGATTGCTTCATTCCAGAAGAAAAGTTGATACATACTCAGAGTCAAGTTAGAGAATGAGTTACTTCTCTCCCTGATTAAGTTACCTAGGGAACTAGAGGGAAAGGTAAAGCTAGCTGACGAAGACAAGAAGGGAATCATCCACTTTGCTGAAAAGAAAGAACTAGTAGGGCTACTAGCTAAGTTAGATGATCTTTATCTATTAGAAAGTATTAGTGATCCTGTTCAGGAGTCTTTTAATCCTCCTGAAGTTCTTAAGACATCTACTATGTATGAACTAGCTATCAATAAGTTAGGCCTTAAATCAGCTATTGTCGAGAGGACTGCCCAGAAGCTCTACGAAGGAATCACATTAGGAACTGAAGTAACTCCCTTAATTACCTATCCTAGGACTGACAGAGCTGCGTTGTCTGAAGAATTCATTGTCGAAGCAAAGAAATACATAGTTGATAAGTTTTCTGAGGAGTATCTATCTAAGACAGATAAGTCTGAAGAATCTAAAAAGGTAGTAAAGAAGAAAGACATATTAGTTCAAGGGGCTCACGAAGGTATTAGACCTGTTGACTTAACTCTGACTCCTGCGTCATTGTCTAAGTTCATCTCTACTGGTACTGCTGAATACAAGCTCTACAACCTTATTTGGTCCTATACCCTCGCTTCTCTAATGTCTAAAGCTAAAAACGAGAAGAAGAGGTATCAATTTAGCAATCAGCAATTTATCTTTAACGTAACTGAGACTTACGAAATCTTCGATGGGTTCAAAAAAATCCTCAGGAACTCAGGGCTGATGGACAAACCAGAAAAGCCCCATACTGCTTTTAAAACCCTAAAGGTAGGGAATAAATACAAAAAGCTAGAAGAGATCATCTCTGAAGAAAGTAACTCTCCCCCTCCTAAGTACACTGAAGCTAGTCTCATAAAGGCACTAGAACATAAGGGAATAGGAAGACCTTCTACCTATCCAGAGATATCTAAGACAGTATTGAAGAGAAACTATGCTGAATTCAAAAACAAAAAATTCGAAATAACTAAGTTAGGTTACAAAGTCTCTAAAGACCTAGATAAGAACTTTGCTTCCTTCATTTCCTATGACTACACGCGACTAATGGAAGAAGAGCTAGACAATATCTCTAAATCTAAGACTGACTGAAAGAAATTTTTAGGAGAAGTCTTTGTCAGTTGAGACGATTCCTTCTCAAAAGCAGAGAAGTACGAGATAGTACCTGATCAGGTCTGTCCTGATTGTGGTAAAGAACTAGCTTTTAAGTTCTCTAAGAAAGGCTATCGCTTTGTGGGCTGTACTGCCTTCCCTACTTGCAAATACAGGTCTAAAGCTCCTAAAGAGGATGCAGAAGAACCAGAAACCTTAGAGAAATTGTGTCCTCAGTGCAACTCTAATTTAGTTAAGAGAAAGAATAGGTGAGATAACTACTTTATTGCCTGCCCTAATTTTCCTAAGTGTAAGTACATAGAGAAGGAGGAAGAAGTTATTGAGTTAGTAGAGAATACTTTTTGTCCGAAGTGTAATGCCCAGATGATTTATAAGGAGTCTAGAAAGAAACCAGGAAAAAAGTTTGCTGCCTGTCCTAACTATCCTAAGTGTAGACCTGACTTTGTGAGAAAAGGGGGAAAGAAGAAGAGTGAAGGTAAGTTACTAGATAGAAGGTGTCCTGATTGTTCTAGTCCTCTAGCTGAAAAAACAGGTAAGAGGGGTTCTGTCTTTGTAGGTTGTTCTTCCTATCCTAAATGCAAATATATAGAAAAAAAAGAAAAGCCTTCTTAGTTAGTAAGCACTTCCTACTATTAGCTTTAGATTATTTCAGAGAAGTTTTAGGTCAAAGATAGTATTTAGACTTTCTTTTAGTCTTATTAGCTTGTTAACTGCCTTTATATCTTCTATTTCTTTGATGAAGTAGTCGATCAGTAACTGTAGTTCTTCTTTAGCGTAAGTTATGAATTTGTCGTATTGTTGTTCATCGTCAGATTTAGACCTTCACAGATTCATAAGTTCTTCACCAAAGGAGTTAATCTCTTCAAAGGTAGGACTGGACAAGTTTTGATCTTAGGCTGTTCCAAACAATCTGTTACCTGCATCTCCTACACCAGGCAAAATATAACCATAGTCATTTAGCTTTTCATCCATATCAGCTACATAGATATTTAGGTTAGGGTATTTCTGACTTAAAAGATCAGCTGCCTGTCTAGATATAAGTATCCCTAGCAGAGTTACGTCTGTAAATTTATGTTCATTGTAGATGATGTCTAGCGATTTCATGACGGTAGCTGCTGTAGCTATTAGAGGATCACACAAGAGTATCTTTGTGTTAGCTAATTCAGGCGGAAACTTTTCGTAGTATTTAACAGCATTTAGACTGTCATCTCTGTAGAGACCTAGGTGGGCAATTGTACAGTCTTCAAAGAGGAATCTCATTGCATCAGCCATTATCAATCCTGATCTAAGTACAGGAATAACAGTTATAGGCTTTGCAATTGTCTTGACTGTACATTCCATTAAGGGAGTGTTGATTGTCTTTTCTTCCACCTTAAATTCCTCGGCTGCTTCCGAAGCTATAAGTATCGATATCTTTCTAAAACATGAGCTAAATAGTTCACAGTTACTATTAACGTCTCTTGCTTTGCCCATGAAGTGCTTAACTATGTTGCTTTTAGAGACGTGTAGAGCCATTGCGAGTTAGTCGCTCTTTGCGATTATCAACTAAATCAAGAAATATTTTACATTATTGATTTACAAAAAGTTTGTACTCATCGCCCATATGCAGGGAGATGATTTTCGCATCAGAGAAGGATAAATTCTTCTTTATCTGTACTTTTTTCTCCAGTATCTTCTTGTAGTTATTCTGCTCATCTAGGACTATAGAGCCTACTGTCATAGGGTACTTGTTAAATGCTGAAATAGGTTTAGAGTTTCTAAATCCAAAGGTAAAGAACTTATCTTCGTATCAGTGAGCTCCCCAGATGAGGTTGTCAAAAGTCTTCTGCTTGCATTGCTTACATATAACTGCTAAAGCTATTACAGCACTGATCTGAAAAAAACTTAAATCCTCAAATTCTTCATGGTGTATCTGCAGAGCCTTCTGAAGTATCTCTTGAGTTATCTCTGCATTTATCTTCTTTAGATAGGCTAGCGAACTGTTAAATCTTGCCTCTAGTTTTTTGTGTTTGAAAGTCTGCTTAGACCTCTTAGCATCTGCAGCTATCTCTCGTTGTAAAGCTTCACTGTCTTGATTTATCTCATCTAGTTGTCAGTATTTAGGAGTGAAAGCATAGTACAGCAGGATAAGTCCCAAAGGGGAGAAGAAAATTAGATTCAGTCAAGCTCACTTAGAAAAAGCTAATCTACCAAACTTCTGAGAGTTATTGATAAATCTAGCTCCTATGAATAGGTGAATTATTACTGCAGTTATCAGTAAGGGAACTATGTAGCCTGTGACCCAACCTAAGTGTCAGAGGAAGAAACAGGTGCAGCTACCTAAGTTCGAGAGGGAAAAGATAAAAGCTCATCGTCTTAGTTCCTTAGGTGAATAGATAGCTGGAAAGTACTTCTCTAGGGCAAAAGAGAGTAACTGTCCGGAGAGAAATAGTCACTGTTGTAGTCTAGAGAAGAGAGCCATTAAAGACCCTACTAAAGAAGAATAGTTGTCATTTGATCTGTAAGCTGATCATCCCCTGTTTGGAATGTATAAACCGGTTGATCGTTTGCCCAACTGCCTCTGTTTATAAAGTGATTGATAGCTTTCTTTTGTAGGTTTTCATCTAATGCTTTCTTAATAACGTCCTGCAATAGAGCTTCAGGAGTTAAGTTTCGTTTCAAGAAAGTCTTAAAGGTAGACTCATCTTTCAAGTCATCAGTAGTTACCTGTATTAGATAGACAGCATTAGCTCCGAAGTTTACATCGGAGGTATTTATGATGTGAGTCTTTGGATCGCTAGGCATTTGTTCAGTGTCTCACATCAGTCCCCTGAATTTAGATTTTTTTGGTTGAATGTGTTCTGTTGTTGATGCTAGTACTTCTTTCTTCATATGCTTGTTAATAAATTCCTTTAATTTTTCCTTTTTATCTTGTAGTCCTAGGTAATCGAGAACTTCTGCACTCTGGTTCGTTGTAGTAGATTGTTCTTGAATCTGTGACTGTGTCTGAATAGTAAACGTATCTCCTATAGCTTTACTCATCTTGCTCACATTCTGAATGAATCTGGCAAATTGATCATTAGTTTTTAGAGATTCACTTGCCTTTTGAATTTCTTCCCAGTTAAGCTTTCCTTCCTTATATAGGAAAGTAGAGATCTTTTCATAGAAACCAGTTGGTAGCTCTCTATTGTCGGGAGCCAAAAAGCCTTTGTAACCTGCCATCTCAACTGGTATTGTAACTAGGTATTCCAGAAGAGTTGTAGCGTACTGATTCTTAAAAGTTCCCTTAGAAGTAGACAGTCTGTCCATTGTTCTAATGCAGGATCTGTCATCTAAGTTTTTAGAATCCCACTCTTGTGTTTGGCTTTTAGTTACCTTTAATGGAGTTCAAAACTCTTTAGGGTAGTCCTCCTTTATCTCGCTTACTTTTTGAGACTTTACCGAACAGTTTTTATTTCACGCAAGAGAGAAAGCATAGGCTCCTACTCCCTCAAACTTAATAACTTTTCTCATTAATTCTCTGTATTCCCTGAAAGAATCCTCCATCAGATAGAGAGCGGCAATTAAGGTTCTTAACTTTTCATTTATTCGAGTTGAAGAATTCTTCTCATGTAAGTTAGTTAGGCTCAAGAACGCTTCAATAGTCTCTCATTGTCCTGTCCCGTTTGATTGCTGGTTATTTGCGCTAGCCAACTTAAATAAAGTTGTTTCTGATACAGCTCCTAATTTTGAAAGAGCTAGTTCTTGCTTAATTAATCGATTTAGTTTTTTGATTAATTCAGGAATTTGATTCTTTGTGTCTGTGGTGTTTGAGCCTAGCACTCAAGTTTTTATTTTGTTACCCAATATATCGCCCAACTGGCTTTGTTGACCCTTTGAGGAGCCACTACTTGACGTTTGCTCCAACGATCATTCAGTAGAAGACTTAAAGGCAACAGGAACTAATAGGAATTTTTGAAGCATCTTGAAGTGAGTGACTTTTTCGAGCAGGTATTCAGCTATTTCTTTTCTCATGCAATTGTTCTCTTTTCCTTGGTCAGTAGAGCTTGTTAGAGTGAAGTAGTGTTTGCCGGCAGAGCCTTTTCTTTCGCCCTTTATCTTTTGGTCAACTAGGAATTTACCTGTTTTTTTTAGATAGTCAGTCATCCTCGTTTGAGCCTTTTCAAGATGCTTTAGGTCTTTATCTAACTGTTGTTTTAAGAATGCAGGAGGATTCGCAGGAGCTGTTCCTAACTTATGTAGGTAAGAAGAATTCTGTCCTTCTGAGCTACTGGAAGCTTTTAAGAGAGAGTTATTGATCTTGCGAACATCATAAGCTTGTCAGATGGTGTTTCACTCTTTAAGACGTCTACCTAACTCTATGACTGCTAGTAGTTGTTCAATTATCTTGTCACAACAGCAAGAATCTTGTTTTTTGCCTTGAGTAGGACATCTAACGTGATGATGGTACTTAAGGAGTAAGGTCTCAAATTCACTTTCTACATATTTTTTGAAGTGCTCAGCTAGTTTGTTTTTCTCTATCAACTTAGTTGTTTCTTCCTGCTCTTGTCGCGATCCTTCAGGGCTTTCTACTTTAGAAAGGATGTCTTTCTTAACTGAATAGATGATGTTGAAACCTGTTTGGTCTCTATAGAAGACTATTCTGTCTGAGATTCTCTTTTGTTTAGCTGTATTTTTGTCGAATTCGTAGACTAGGAAATCAGGAGTTTCATTGGTTGATTGAGAGTTGTTGGTAGTAATGCAAAACATCTTTAACGGATCCTCTTTTATGTCCGGGCTAAATCTTTTGAAGACGAAAGGCTGTTGCTGTTGCTGTTGCTGTTGCTGTTGCTGTTGCTGTTGCTGGCAGCGATGAACGCTGCTTGTAACATCAGCCAATCTAGAGATACCCCTGAACACATAATCAGATATAAACGACAGTCCAGTTCATAACGACCAACTTGAAGTTGTTGAAGTTGTTGAAGTTGTTGAAGTTGTTGAAGTTGTTGAAGTTGTTGAAAGATAGCGCAAGGCAATGTTCTTGTGAACTGAATTTGTTTCTTTAATTCAGTCAATATCTGATTGTTTGTGAATATTTGAGTCAAGTCTTGTAAATTGCAGAAGTCCTCTAACTGAGTGTCTTCCGCTGAATCAGTCGTCTATTGTTTCTTTTCAAAGATTGCCAGTTGCGCTCGATGACGAATCACTAGCTGTTGTTTTCTGGAAGTCAGGAAATCAATAGTTGGGCTTTTCAGGTAACGTGACATTTGTAAATTTGGTTGTGTATGTCTGCTTTGTTTGTTCATTGAAAGCTTGCGCATAGGGAATTACCTTGTGAACATAATATCCTGCTTTGTGATCCTTAATTCAATTTGCCATAAAGTAGTTGATGATTGGATAAAAGTCACCAATTGTTCCTTTCTTTCCTGTCACTTGAGTCATCTTTCCTTTGACAACTTTGAATTTGGTTTGTTGTTTAAGTAGGTGAGCATCCCCTTCTTCTGAGAGATAGTTACCTATAGTCTTAGAATCGATCTTGCTAGTTAAGAAGGACTTAAGTTTTTCTAAGTATCTAGAGTCCTGGGTTATTTGATCCTTCTTTAGCTTCTTAGTTCTCTTTTTGTAGTTCTCAATCTCCTTTTTGATCTTGTTCTCCTCACTTTTCAGACGTGTGGTAAATCACTTTTCTAATTGTTTATGTTTTTGGCTCTGCTTATATAGTGTTCCAGTAAATATTTGCTTTGCAATTTGAATAGCAAAAGCCCTTCGAAGAAAAGGGACTGATGCTAGACTAGAACCGAAAGCACCTAATACATCATTGACACCAAAGTTGACATTGGCTTGACCTACTGCCTGAAGAAAGTGACTGATGTCATCCTTAAGGATGTGATTCTGAAACTTAAAGGTGCCTCTAAGTGGATAAGAACTACCAGAACCTGCTACAGAACTAATACCACCACCTATTGTTGCTGACAGAAAGAAGAAGAGCTCCCTCTTCCACTTTGAGACTTTCAACTAAGGCCTCTATATTAGGAAGAAGGAAATAACTCTTTAAGTCTTCTAAATAGCTGAATATCCTTCTCTGAGAGTGTATTCTCAGAGAAATCTTCCTTCTTATAGGACTTGTTTTTCTTATGTAGTTGAATTAATTCTTTTTTAGTTATTCCTATTCACTCAATATTGGTCTTAAAAACTTCAAATAATTTTTCCTGTAGTTCAATGTTTCTGAGTTTTAGATTGAAGTATCTCGAATCTGAATCATCATCAAAGACAACTACACAACAGTTAGAAGTACAAATCATCTTGTATTTAGGATGTATTTTCATAAACAGTTCTGTAATGACGGGATCTACATCTCCTGAAGCTAGATAGTCTTGAAGTGATTTGTAGTACTCCTTCCCGATTTTTTCCTCACATCTTTTAAGCAGGAGAACCATCTCCCTCTCCTTAGTCAGCACCTCATTACATTGGAAAGCTGGTAGATCTATTGAATAGAACCTCAAGGTCTGATGGCTAAACATATCTTCTGCTGAAGGCAAAGAGTCTTTTTCTTCTACTACAGACTCTTCAGTTAAAGCTACAGCCTTTTCTTTTCCTTTTGCTTCAGTAGCTAAGGTAGTAGGTCCTTTTTCTTTAGGACTAGAAGTTAATAAATTAGCTACTAGATCGTCAACAGTCAATTGACCTGCTGCAGTAGGTTTCTTGGTTGTCTTTTTCTTAATAGTTGTCTTGGAAATTTTTGGTTCCTCTTGAACTTCATGGGTAGCTTTCGGCGTAACAGTAATCTCTTCTTCTTTTGTCTCTTGTTCTTTAGGAATCACCTCTGTATCAGGCAAAGGTCCTTCTGACTCTGCCTGCCCTGAAGGATTGACTAAGTGAAGGAGATTAATGAGAACGTACTTCCCGAATGAAAGCGAATTCCCGTTAGGTTGTTTAACCATAGTAGTCGCTAAAAAGTTAATCATAGATTGAATATTGAGCCTAGTGGATAGCAGCTCTTCTGCCTTGTTTTTATCTAAGAAGCTTAGGTATTCCGGGTCTCTCTCTAGTTGATAGAAGGAAAGTTCAAGAAGTTTATCAAAGATAGAACCAAAGAGCTTGTAGAAGGGCACTTGGGCCTCATAAGTTTCTCTAATTAAGTTTTTTGCTTCCTTGACTTTGGATGCACAAATCAGCTCTAGGAGTTCTGTGGACTTTTTTGAGGTCAGTTCAAGCACATTAGTTAATCCTTCTCTGTCCGCTATTAATAGTTCTTTTTCTAGACCTACTAGTGCCTCTCTAGCAGACCCTTTTGAAGCTTCAGCTATCTGTAGAGCTCTTGCAGGAGTTAACTCTCTCCCTTCGGACTTTGAAACTTTTATCAGCAGCTGGGTTAGGTCTTCATTAGAAAGAGGAGAGAACTCTAATTTCTGGCATCTGCTCAAGATAGTAGGGATGATTTTGTGTATCTCTGTAGTAAGAAATATGAATATAAGGTGTGCAGGAGGCTCTTCGATGAGCTTGAGCAATGCATTTCAAGAGTTAGCTGTTAGATAGTGAGCTTCATCTATTAGGTAGACCTTTTTAGAAAGTTGTAGGGGCATATACTTCGTGTCTCTGTTGATCTCTCTCACAAAGTCAACTCCATTGTGGGTCGCTCCATCTATCTCGACAATGTCTTGACAACTCTCCAATTGAGACTCTCTGCAAGCCCTACAAGACTCACAGATTTCATTGTGGTCTCCAAAGTGAAAACAGTTAACCCCCCTGGCAAAGAGCCTTGCTGCAGTTGTCTTCCCAGTACCGTTAGGTCCAAAAAATATAAAAGCGTGAATGTCTTTTTTGTCCCTTAAAACACTTATCAGTAACTCCTTAGAAAGTCTCTGGGCCATCAAATCCTTGAAGTACTTAGGTCTGTACTTGTTGTAGAGCATTAGAGACTGGAAAAGCTACCCATATAAACCTGAAGGAGAAATCTTAAGATTAAGGAAGGAATGTCTACCTCGAGAAAGAATTTATCAGAGAAGATAGTAACTTTCGTCTGTAATTCCTGCTCATCAAGTTACGATCTCTTAAGTGGAGATACTTCATCTAAGACAGTCCAACTAGACATATGTGCTGCCTGTCATCCCTTCTATCTGGGTAAGTTAGCTTCAGAAACTAATTTAGGCCCTGCAGAAAAGCTAAAAGAGAAGTTCAATAGGGGAAGAACAAAGCTTCAATAACTTTAATCTCTAGAGGGCCTTTAAAGCCCTTCTTTAGGCCTTGATCTATAGCACTAAACTACACACCTTCTTAAGTTCCTTACCAGAGAAACAACGAGTATTAGAGGAAAAACTACTTTCTGATTCAGCAAATATAAAAAATGTAGAGTTACAGAGGGAACTTTCAAGAAACAGAGAGTTAATAGCTAAATTCAACCAATATAACAAGTACATCTCTGACTATGAAGAGTGTAGGTCTTCTATTTCTAAAGAGCTAAATCCAGAACTAAAGGAATTACTGACAGAAGAGTGCGGGATCCTAGAGAAGAAGGTACAGAAGCTAGAAGCTGAATTTAAGTCAGAGTTACTTCCTAGCAATAAATACGATGGCAAAAACATCTTCATTGAGATGCACTCTGCCGCAGGAGGTGAGGAAGCAGCTATATTTGTCTCTAATCTCTTTGACTCTTATAAGAAATATGCTCAAGAAAACAAGTGAAAGCTAAACATAGTAGAGCTAAGAGAGAGCGAAAAGGGTTTTGCGTTTATCACCTTCACTCTTTCTGGAGAAAAGGTTTACTCCAAGATGAAATACGAATCAGGAGTACATAGGGTCCAAAGGGTTCCAGAAACAGAATCTAAGGGAAGAGTACATACCTCTACAGTTACGGTGAGCGTGCTTCCTGAACCTGATGAGATTGAAGTAGAGATAGACCCCAGTGAGCTAAGAATAGACGTCTACAGAGCATCTGGTGCAGGAGGACAACACGTCAATAAGACAGAGTCGGCAGTCAGAATCGTTCACCTTCCTACCAACATCATGGTTGCATGCCAACAAGAACGGTCTCAAACGCTAAATAAAGAAATAGCCTTCAAGATACTAAAGGCAAAACTCTGGGAAAGGGAGATGAAACTCCAACAACAGGAGCTATTCTCTACCTTAAAGCAACAGATAGGCAAGGGAGAAAGGGCTGAAAAGATTAGAACGTATAACTATCCTCAGAACAGGATGACTGACCACAGAATACCCTTAACTATCAATAACTTGATTTCAATAATGGAGGGAAACTTATCCCCTATTCACCAACCTCTGTCTCTTAAAGAGCAGGAAGACTGATTTAATAGCCTAGTAGAGAATAACTAAGAGGGAACTAGTAACTCCCTCCTTTAGGGAGTTAACTAGACTCTTTAATTCCTCAGATAGGGTATTTGAATTTATCTTTCTTTCTTCGTCTAAGGTAACGAATTTAACAGAGTATCAAGAGAGGTTAGACGACCCTATTGACTTTGCATTTAGAGACAGTCCTAGTCTAAGACAAAAACTTTTAGATCCTTCTTATCCCTTAGAGAGACTTACTAAGGCTTCTTTCTTTTTAGACAAGAAGTATCTAGTTGATGAAGGTGTTTTTATTCCTAGACCTGAAACTGAGAAATTAATAGAGGTAACCAAGTTAGAGATAGAGAGGTTAAATCTAACTTCTTTTTCTTACCTAGATCTGTGTTCGGGTACAGGAATCATCTTCTGTTCCCTGTTAGATGCTTTTAAAGACCAAATAACTAAAGCTTCAGCAGTTGACTGTTGCTTAAGAGCTTGCAGAAATACTTTAAAGAACTCAAGAAAAGAAAAAGACATCTCTCCAAAAACACTGCAAACAGTCTATTTATCCAACTGAAAGTCTTTTTTGGAAACTACGGGTGGGCGGGACTTACTAACAATCAATCCTCCTTATTTGAGCTTTGATGAATTCAGATCCTTTCAAGAACTTAAGTGGGATCCCTCAAAAGCTTTAGTTGCTAAAGAGGAAGGCTTTTCTCACTATCTAGAGATACTTAATTGAGCCACTAAGAATTCTTCTTGAAAGCTAATAGTTTGTGAGTGCAGCGAGTTTCACGAACATCTTTGAGAAGAACAGATAAAAATCTATGAGAAAGACCTAAGGATTTCTACGTTTAAAGACTATTTAGGCAAGTTTAGAGTTGTGTCTATATCAAGATACTAGTCAGTTGATTTAGGAGAGTATCTGTCGTATTTAAATCCTTCCCTAATAATTATTGGTTCTATAGAGATAGGCTTCAAGCTTTCTTCATCAAACTCCATCAAGACCGAACACAATTGAGCAGGACCTGATTGGGGTTCCAATATAAAACCTCTTTCAGGATAGAAGAACTTTTGAATTATTCCCGTTCTTTCTCCTCCTATGACTCCTTGAGCAGGACCAGTCATCCCTACATCAGTGATGTAAGCAGTTCCCTCTGGGGTGATTACACAATCATTAGTAGGTACGTGAGTATGTGTACCTAATATTGCCGATACCTGACCGTTAAAGGCTCACAAGAAGGCATTCTTTTCTGAAGTAGTCTCTGCGTGAAGATCAACAATGTGAATTTCTCTCTTACCTTCTATCTCTTCTAGAAATTTAGAGAAAAACAAAAAACAGTTAGTCTGATTCCCTCTAAATGGAACACTAGTACCTAGTAAGTTGGTGACCCTAACAGGAATGCTTTTGCAAGAGATTACCTGAGTACCTGTACCTAACTCTGAATACTTAAAGGACTCACTTAGGTTGAATGGTCTTATCAAGTTAGGGTAGTCACTAAATAGAACTTCTAAACCTTCCTTCTTGCTTCAAGAATGATTGCCTAAGGTGAAGAAGTCTACTCCTGCCTCCTGTAATTGATTAACTATTTTGGGAGTAGTTCCTTTACCGTGAGCTGAATTCTCTACATTAGCTATTACCAGATCTATAGAGTAAACCTCCCTCAGAGAGGGAAGCTTTTCTACTATTATCTGTCTACCTGTTTTACCAAAGACATCACCTATAAATAGGACCTTCAGATCCCGTTTAACTAAGCAGGAATAACACTTTCAGCAAATAACTTATTGAGAACTAGTCTTGTTCTAAATCTAGCTAGTTGTCCTGGCAGAACAGGCTTCTTAAATCTAAGTTCTTGGAAGTCTATAGCCCTCACTTTATTGTGAATCTTTAAAGTTAATAATCCTCCATAGACAGGCACAAAGATATTTCCTAGGGAGGACACTAAGTAGTTAAGATCTCTAGCTTTAAAACAACAGAAGAGGGCTATTCCTGACATTCCTAGATTTAGGGAAGTAGACAAAATAGAAGTAATAAAGACTGGTTGTATTAGAGATCAGTAGGAGAGACCGTTACCTAATAACAAGGAGAAGAAGGAAGCATAACCATTTTCAGCTATAAAGGCCCAAGCATAACCGTTGGCTGCTTGTACAGAGGTAACAGGAGTTCTCTGTTTTAGATTCTCAAAGACATTTTGAATAAAGCTCTTATTTGGCAGCGCTGAGTAGTAATACTCCTTAGAAGGGTCGTTCAGGACCAAGAAGTGATAGTAACCAACAGCAGCCATTAGAGCTACTCAAGAAATAGAGCTTAGGAGGTTTAGGTAACCAGAAAAGAGATTGAGCTTCTTAGAGAAATAGAGATAGTTCACTAGACAAAAGTGTTCTTTCTAAATAAGAAGATGATTCTCCTGACTTTACTCTCTTCAGGTATTCCTTCAGTTTCTGTTTTAAGCTCTGCTGAGCTAGAAACTGGATACAAAATTATGGTTAATTATAACGGTCAAGCTGACCTGTTGTTGAGCTTGCAGATACAACCGGATTACTATCCCTATCAGTTTAAACAAGTAGCTCTATATGACTACCTGACCGACATCAACAAGTACCTTGTAGTAGATGAGCATACGTCCCAAGATAAGCAGTCACTAAAAAATGCTCTTCAGAACAGACTTAATCAACTAATAGGAAAGGTAAAGACATTTGGGCCCAGTCTTTGAAATGAGGACCTATATGAAGGAGGTTTGGTAAACAGAAATGATCAATTCTGAAACTCTAAAAAGACTGACTACCTCTTTTTAGAGCAATTCATTGTTGATGACTATGCAGACCCTCTCTTGCTTTTACATAGGATTCCCCAACACAAGAAGCTAATAGTTACTAACTTTCGAGCAGCTAGAGATCCCTACACACTTTTCGGAGAGAAGGTATTTCAGTACTTCCTAAAGAAGAAAGGACAGCAAGCTACATCATCACAGACAGCCGGGAATGGCAATAAAGTTGCTGATGAACTTTGAAAGTATTACCTACAATACTCGAAACTTAGACCTAATGTTCTCTATAGGACAGCCAGATACATTGAGTTTTGAAATTCCTTCTGTTCTATGTTGAAGAGTACTGATGAAACTAAACAGTCGAATGTCTTCTTTAAGTTGCCCTATCCCGGATCTTTTTCATCTGTACCAGTACCAATTATTAAGGCTCCCGAGAGACTGTTTGCTCCTGAGGTCTCTGGCGATAACGACTCCAACAAAGATATGGACTCCAAAATTGCAAAGCTATTCTATGAATTCATTTTCACTGAAGAAGAAATATCTAAGTTAAAGGGTTGAAAGAATGGCTCCGGAGAGAGTGGTAGTAGTTCAAATGGGGAATTCATGGAATATTTGACCCAGGTGAGTCAAGTTGATGCTGCCCAAACGATATGTCCTGAAAACAGTAAAGCTGCCTTAGAGAAAGCTCACCATCCCGCACTAGAACACGCGACAATCCCAGGTAGTAATCCTGTATCTGAAGGGACTCAAAAAGACTTGATGGTTTATTTAGCACAGGTAGCTGTTTCCCTAAAGAACGTTCAAGCTGAACAGGATTTTCAGAGTGACGATAGAAAGGAATTCATAAAGGAAGGCTTCACTAATGCTGTAGAGATAGCCAAGAACTATAGAGAGCGCATTAAAGCCATTCGAGAATACTTCAAAGAGGTAAGTATTGTTGATAAGTCTTTTGACCCTGAAAAAAGATGTTTTAAACGAACTGACTCTAAAACTGTAGCTATGATCTCCTATCCTCCTTCTCAATTAGGGGCTGGTAATGCCACCATACAGACTGTGTCTAAATTTCCTTTCCTGTATACAGAGATAGGGCTGAAAGAAGTATTGCCTAGTGACTTTCAGATTGCTAGTCAGGCAAGCACTCAAGTGGTTAAGGCAGAAGATAAAGATGACATCTTTGGTGTAGATGACAATGGTTGATGATGACGTTTGGGTGACTCAAACTTCTCTTCTAAGGGACTAGAGAAGTTCAAAAGCACTGCTGATTCTCTCTTCTTTTTAGCTACTGAAGATGACTGAAATGTGTTGAATACAGGTGATAACCCTAAGACAGATTCGCTAAAGGTCCTTTTGAAGAATGGTCAGGAATCAAGCCCTACCGCCCCACCAGATAAGTTTGTTTTTAGCAACTATCACCTCTGAAATGAAGGACTTAGGTCTCCTATAGCTTTAAACCTTCTCTTAGATGAATTGGTATCTAAGTTAACCAAGCAATTTAGCGTTAATCTGAACGATAATGGCTCTTCAGGCAGCTCCAGCTCTAGTTCAAGTTCGGGGGCGGGTGGGCAAAATTGCGGAAGCGCGACTGCTTCCGCACCTTCAAATGGAAGTTCTAAGAAAGAAAAATACTGCAAGGCAATGGACTGAGGCGACTATTGAACTAAACAGTTTGTAAAAAGCCAAGCCAAAAAGTAATAAGATAAGAAGCAGTTAAGTGGTCTGACCTTTAGGAGGTAGTTCTAGGAAATAAGAGTAAACAGAGTCCACATTACCTCTTTCTAATTCAGCTTCTATTCAGGAATATTGTTCTTCAGAAAACTTGTGTTTCTTGTTAGGTTCTATCTTGTCAGCAATAATTAGGATCTTGCCCAATCTATCTAAGTCCTTTATGGGTCTTGAGTGATACTCTATAGCCCTCAAGATAGAGGGATTAGAGACATATCCTTTCTCCTTTAAATAGTTAGCTCCTATGGGCCCATGTAGTCATCATAGGGAAGGTAAAAGCTCTTCCTTGCTCTTTGAATAGAGGATAGAAGCCTTATTTAGCAACCTAGCTCTAGATCAATTCTTAGAGAAATCGTGGTATGCACAAGCTAGCAATAGGTTGGCATGTTCTTCCTCCCTTAACTTAGACTGTCTAGATATTTCAGCAGCTGTTTGGATAACCCTCAGAGTGTGTTCAAACCTAGAGGGAGTTGTTTCTCTTTCTACCCTCTCTAAGGCTTTATATAGAGAGTTAGCCTTTCTATTGGCTCTATCTACCTCTAGATACTTTTTCTTCCCTCTGCTATATATAGAAATCTTTCTGGTGCTTTTGCAAAACAGAACCAACCTATCTTTAGGACTGTTATAGAACCCTTTGTATAGGTCGCTAACTGCTATACCTCTAACAGACTTAGGAATAAAGAATGCATAGTTAGAGATCGATTTCTTGTGAGTTAACTCGTCTACGTCTATTGCCTTTAAGGTAGATAGAGGTTCGCTAACTAACTTAGTAGAAGGACTATAGAAGGACAGCTGAAGCTTTAAGAGTTGACTATTTAGGTAGATATTTTGCTGAGTATCTAGATAGAGTAGTTCGTCGAAGTCTTCTAGAGAAAGTACCTTCTGGGTTATGTGAGGCTTTAAAGGTTCTCCTGAATTGATGTAGATTAGTCTCTTGATACCTTAACTAACTGTCCTTATCTTTTTGAGAGTACTTCAATAGTTCTGTATTTATCTGCTCTGCTTTAGGCCCTACTATCAACTGAACGTGATTATCCCCTATTCACTTAATTGCTATTACACCTACCTTCTTTAGTTCTTGTTCATTTACCTTAGATTTATCAGCTATGTCGTATCTGAGTCTTGATGCGCAGTTTTTGTAAGTTGTGACATTAGATCATCCTCCTAGACCCTTTTTTCAAGTAGCTATATGTGAAGGAAGCTTGTTGCTTCCTTCATTAGCTGAGTTATTCTCAGAATGAGAAGAAGAATTGTCTAATGATTCTTTATCTTCTTGCGAGTACTTAAGTAGTTCGGTGTTGATCTCTTCTGCCTTTGGACCTACGATAAGTTGAACATGGTTATCTCCTATTCACTTGACAGCGATGACTCCTGCTTTTTTGAGTTCTGCTTCATCCACTTTAGATTTATCAGCAATGTCATAACGTAGACGGGAGGCACAGTTTTTATAGGTAGTTACGTTATCTCAACCACCTAAACCTCTCTTAAAGGAGAGAATCTTTGAAGGAAGCTTATTGCTTCCTTCATTAACTGAGTCGCTCTTTTGACCCGCCCTCCCGTTGAGCGACTCAACATTGGCGTTAGTTTCTAGTCTCTCTCTTCTGGAGAAAACAAAGTAGAAGACAGAGAAGTAGATGATTGCTAGGACTCCTCCTACAGCTGCTCATCAGTAAGCTTTAGTTCCCTTTTGAGCCGGTAGTGCTCCGTTGATGATAAATTCAATGATTCCTCCAGAGAAGGCAGTAGGTATGTGAGCTTGCAACAGTCTCATAGCTAGGAAAGAGACACCACACATTCCTGCATGGAATACGTAAAACAGCTTAGGCACTGAGTACATAAATGTGAACTCTATAGGCTCTGTTATGCCTAAGATGAAGGAGTTTCAAATGCCTGGATAGATAGTTTTCTTCATCTCCTTTCTCTTGTGTTTTTTGGTTGAATAGAGAATCCCTAATCCTGCTGCGGGAAGAGCGAATTGCATTATTGGGAACTTACCTTGTGTAAATCTAGCTGCATGAAGCTTAGAACCGTTGTTGCCTAAAGAATCGAAAACAGTAGAACCGCTAGGCATAGAGATGGCAGAGATGGCAATCATTGCATCTCCTTGCAAAGGCAGGGAGTTTATGTTGTTGAGACACTGACCCTTATTGTTGATGGCATTGCAGCACAAATCCTTGATACATTTACACTCTCCCCCTCCATTAGCTGCTAGGTAAACATCTCCCCCTAGCGGGCTATATCAAAATAGAGAGGCAAAGATGTGGTGAAAACCAGTAGGTATCAGTAATTTTTCAAAAAGGCCGAAGAAGAAAGCATCAGCACCAGAAGCTTTAGCTATGAAGTTACCTGTATGCGAGAGACCAGTACCTACTCAAGGCCAGAAGAGTAGGAAGACAAGGGCTACTGGGATAGAAGCTAAAGCCGAAATTAATGGAAGAAATCTCTTTCCTGAGAAGTAAGCTAGATAAGTAGGTAGTTTGACTTCTGAATAGTGTTTAAAGAGATAGGGAATGACAACTCCTCCAAGGACCATAGGCCCAAAGATTGAGGTGTTTTGTGTGATAACCCCAAAGACTCTGTGAATAAGACCAGGATTTTTGTCTCTCCCTGCCCCCCCAAACAAAATGGATAGTCCTGATTGATCTTTGATGCAACATGGTCAAAAGAGACAGCAACAACAGCACTTACCGTCAGTACCGCATCCGCAGGATCCTTGACAGCAATTTTTTTCACATTTAGAACAATCTATACCTGAAACAAAAGCTGATTGGAAATATATAAAGGTGAAATAGGAGATGAGTGCACATCAGACAGCTAATCCAGGTTCTTTTCCTGTAAAGGCAATTGCAAAGGAAATACAAAGTAATAAGGGAAAAGCTTGTAAGAGAGGAAAGCCAACAGATCGTATTCCTAGTGCTATCTTCGTGAGAGTATCTCCGCCCCCTCACCCCGCCATGCTTCCCCCGAACGACAGGAAAAAGCTTGTGATGGCCATCGTGGCAATCGGGAGCATGAAAGCCCCCGAGATGCCCGAAAGTTTGAGTTTTAAGTTGCTACTTGATAGGTTGAGTTTAAGTCGTTTTTGAGGCCTAGTCACAATTCCATCTATTGGTCAAAAAGGCTAAAAAAGCCTTTTCTTCCTTTTTAAAATTGCCTTTTCATTAACTAATTGAATCGGTTTAAATTTTTATTACAAAGAGACGAAAAGTTTCTTTTGTTTTCTAGGAATTGACTAGATCATCTTTATTTCGAGAAGAAGAGTTAAAGGAAAAAAGAGAAAAGAATAAGAAAGCTGTAGAGAGTACCTTTTTAGCCTTTTATAAAGCTAGCGTTTTTAACAATCGACTTCTCTATAGATCTATATTTTCAGAAGAATTAGTTCAGTACTGAGAGCTCTATATCAATGAACTTCAGTTAGCCCTTAATCAAATGGAATCTCATGAAAAGAAATTCTTAGAAGACTGTTGTCAAAAGAGACTTAGTCACAAGGAGATGTTCTTCTCTAAAGGAGCTTACTATAGGTGCCTAAATGTATATGCTCAGAAGTTTCTCTCTCTTTTTGACTATGAGTTATTTCACAAGCGAATGGAGGACGTGTACGGTACTGCTGTTGATCCTGAGCTTCCTATTAGTAGAGAAAGGTAGAGAGTATGACCTACTTAGGGGAGAGTCCTGTCTTCAGGGTAATTGAATACGCCCAATCAGTTACACCTAGAGATTCCTCTTTATTAGTAGATGGAAAGTTCAAGGTACTTACTAACATCAATTTTTTTGAGTATAGTGCTGCGGTAAGTCACGGTCTTTCTGAGGGGGATAAGAAGGGTTGAACTCCCTTAACTATAGGAGATCCTTGTGATAGTAAAGACTCTTCATTTAATTGCTTTGAGCTTTGATATCTTGCTTCTGAAGCTCCTTTAAACAAGGAATTTATCGCTACCAATAAGTGAAGAAATTGATCTGTGCCCCTTACCACCTACTTTGACTTTCAGAGCAAGTGAAGACCTAAAGGTAAGGAGCTAGAACACAATAGGTTTTTAGAGATCCTCAGAACAGGAGCTAAGGAACTGAAGATCAAAAAAGAGATACCTGTTCAAGATAGCTATGAGTTCAACCTAAAGGGATTATTAGACAAACCTTTTGTAGAAAACATAGAACTACTAGAAAAACTAGAGTTTGGGTCCCTTAAATCCAAAGAGTCTGTCAAGAAAGAAAGGGTTTCATTTGTCTTTTCTACCTATCGCGAGATTAGTTCAGGAGGTCCTGTTCTTTCTATTTCTAGGTCAGAAAAAGAAAGTTCTGAATGACTGTTAGATGGAGAAGGAAGTTTAGTCTTTTTTGAGTTAGATAGGCCTGAAAAGGTATTTAAGGAGATTCCCTTAAAGGTAAGTACTGTTAGTGAAGGAGGAAGAAGATACCTTTATCTTTCTAACGAGACATTAGAAGAATGAAAGAGCTTTGTGCATAACAGGGGAGGGATAGAGATGAACTTCAATATCCTAACTCGAAACAGAAAGATCTCTTTGAGGGTCAATTGAGAGATAGAACCTATCTCGGAACTAGAAAACATTGAGGGCAGAGTTAAGGCTTGACTGAATCCTGATGACATATTGTTGGAGAAACATAAGCCTGATTACCACTGAATAGCTGAAAGATTGTAAGTACTTGTTTTAGATACCTTGACAGGAAATGATCTTGTTTGGATGGAGAAAGAGAATAGGACTGACACTCTGTAGTCTTTTAGTCCTAGGTTCTTTGTCTTTTTTGGTAGCTAGCCTTAAGTGAGATAGATTGACTCTTGAAGGGAATCTCCCTTCATCTGGTAAGAGCGACATATTCGAGAAGGCTACTCACTTGAGATTGTTTGACAGGTTGACTTATCTGCCCATACTGAATGGATCTGTAGGGCCTAAGGGTCAGCTTTCCCTGAACAGAGATTATGTTGTAGGTAAGCTAAAAGTTGAAGTTAAGAAGAGAATCTTTGAAAAAAAGAATGAATTTTACCCTGAGTCGAAGTTACTAGAGAAGGATGTTGAAGGTCATATTTTTTATAGGTGAGTGAAGGAAAAAATTCTCTTAGTCTTTATAATATTTAGATTAGGAACTCATAAGCACCTTGGCTGATTTCATGATCAGTTCTCCATCTCTTGATAAGGCTAATTTAAACCCTGCAACATTTTCTAATTTAAAGCATTCTATACTGGAAGAAATTATCTTCTCCGACAAGTCGTAGTTTCAATGGAGATGTTGGGAGTGTTACAACTCCCAATATTTGAAGCTCTTAAAGGGTGTTCTGTAGCTGTAACGGCTTTAGGCGCTATCACTATGACTTTGGCGTTTTGACCTCAATTTAGCTCCATCTACAAGTCAAAAGACTCCTCTCAACTTCCTGTAAAAGTTTTCATGCTTCACCTAACTACTTCTTGCTTGATACTAATTGGTTCTATTGTTGGTCTGTTCGGAGGCACAGATTGAAAGTCTTATACGAACGGAGGCATATATGTCTACCTAAATCTGTTTCTTCTATCTACCTGCGGTTACATGATGTGATTGAAATTCAGCAATATGAAAAAAGCTAAGGAACTTTGTATTCCTGAAATTGAAGTGTGCGAGATGAGAAGAAAAGCAGCATTAGGTAAATAAATATGAGTTTTCTATTAGACTTCCTTCCCTTCTATTCTGCTTCAACTGCTTCGGCTGTGATAGTGGGAATTGGAGCTTGTCCTTTGTTGGCTGCTAACTTTTATCTGTGCAGAGAGGTTTGACTGTTCAAGCGGACTACAGGTATACAGTTGAAGTTTGTAACCTTTCTTATAGTTACTTCTCTCCTTATGGGAGTAGGAGCTGCCATAGACTGCAAAGATATGCCCCAGTTGGGAGCAGTTTTCCTATTTATTAACGTAGTGGGGCTGATGGTTAACACCTTTGTCTACAAGCAAAAGACTGCAAACATGAAGGCTGCTAAGGAGGCAAATATGAGTGAAGCTGAATACTACGATACCGTAATAGCGCCTTCTTTGGTTAAGAAATAGTCTTTAGATACAGCTCTGAACGTAATTGCTGTAGGCGTAGATAAGAAGCATTAAGCCTCTTACCTTCTAGTTTTTTTGATTAAATAAAAACAGCTATAACACTGCTTTGTTTTCTGATCTAGTTTTCTAGCGAGTAAAAATGAGTGCAGGGAATCACGTCTTCGGTATTTTTAGTGTCTTAGGATCTATTGCTCTAGCCTATCCCCTATATATTAGGAGAAATATACCTAGAAAGCCTCATTCTAATCCTGATTGCTCTAAGGAGTTTTTAGCCATCTATGCCTGCGTTTGTTTTGTTGTGTTTGCAGCTCTATTGACTATTTTTGAAGGAAGTAGTGGCGGATGGGGCCATTATTGCGGGAGGGCAATGGTACTTCTAGTTGTTGCAGGTTTGGGTAGTTGATTTCTCTACATTCACTATCACAGGATCAATGACTCTCTAATAGTTAACTACAAAGACTGAAAATGACACCCTAAAAAAGGCTGATATAAGAAACCTGGAACCGAAGATACTCTCGGTCAGCCTTCAGGAACCTCTCAGGAAGTAGCAACAGAACAAACAGCTGAGTAGAAATATGAATTTCTTAACAGTTCAATGAGTAGGAGGTTCTACATTGCTAGTAGGCTCTCTTTTTTTTGTTTGAGGCTGTCGTATCTTCTGGACCAAGTGAATTAATTCCCCTCTAGTACAAAAGACTGATCAAGGTACCTTCTATGCTTGTTTAGGTGCAGGCTTCTTGTTCTTTATAGCTTGCTTCGGAGGAGCCTTTACAGGGGGAGGAGATTCTCTATTTCATGTCGCAGGAATGATTATCTCTCTAGCCTTCTCAGGAACAACTTATCTCTTTTATAAGAAGAAAGTTGAAGGGTCGAAGGTGGAGTCCCAGGTGCCTGTAGAAGAGGAAGTACCTGAGCAGGAAGGACTACAAGAAGAAGGTCAGGAAATTGTCGCTGAAGAAGTTCCCCAAGAGTAGCTAGAATCTATTTAGGAAGGAGACTTACCCAAGTGGTTAAGGGGGCATCCTGCTAAGATGTTAGGTGGCTGATTTGCTGCGCAAGAGTTCGAATCTCTTAGTTTCCGCCATTTTACTCAAATAGATTAACCCAGAAGGGCTTAGATTCCAGTCGATACTTAATAGGAGTAATAGGTTCATATTCATCAAGATCATTGGAGTGCAAATAGAGCTCTATATGGTCTTTTAAGGTATTAATACTCAGTACTTCTTGAGCTCTTAGTTCGTTATTTACCAGGTAAGAAAAGGAAGAACCTAATTTAGGTCTCAGTTTCAGATAGCTTTCATGTTTTAGAAATATTTTTGTCTTCTTAGATTTAGGGTCTCACAAAAGATTGTTATGTTCATATCTAACTGTTGGAATTGCAAGCCCAGCAGCAGCAAGCGTAAAGGAGCTAATACCGAAGAGAAGCAATACCTCCTTTAGAAACATTCATCTACTTCCCTAATAGCTGATCAAGATTGAGGTGATTAGGAAAGTACTTTTTAAGCGAAAGATCATGTTCACAGCAGATTAGGAAGTTTCTAGAGGAAAAGATAGGAAATAGCTTCTGATAGATCTTTTCCTTTATCTCTCTGTTAATGTGGGAACTTACCTCATCTAGAAGAAATAACTTATTTGAATATTGAAGCAGAGAAAGAAGGTTTACAAATTGTCTCTGGCCCTCACTAAATTTCTGTTCTTGACTACCTATATAAATACCTAGTTCAGCAGTTAACTTTCTAACTACATCTACCTGATCAGGAAGTAAATAGCTAGAAAGCCTAGATCAGTCAAAGTCTCTAGGTTCTGTCTTAGAGTTCTGATAGATAACTAGCCTGTTAAAACATTCTTCAGAGATATCTTCTATGGCTACTCCGTCAAAGAAGATAGAGCTAGTACAGTCAGGCAATTTAGAAGCTATTAGCCTGTAGAGGGTGCTCTTACCTATCCCTGAACTTCCTGTCAAAAAGGTATTGGGAAAGATAGTTAAGTTGAAAGACTCAAAGACATCCTTTCTGCCATTGTGATAATTTAGGTCTCTGAGTTCTATAGAAGAAGGAAGACCCACTTCTACTTTCTTCTCCTCAGAATAGTTGTCGTTAAAAAGAAATAACTTAAATTGCTTCATAGAGCTCAGGGACTTAGCTCACTGGAGAGAGATGTGAAACAACTTCTCTATAGAAGAGTTGAATTGAACAAAAACCACTCCCGACAGGATCAAACTAGCTGCTGTTAGGGACCTATGGAAGTAGAGATAGCAACCTACTATGTAGATGGATATGTTTAGTCCATTGGTTAGGAAAAAGTTTGCTTTAGAAAAGAGAATCTTTCTAGTTTGAAAGACCTTATCTTCTAGTTGGTACTTACCTACTTCTTCTCTTAAAGAGCTAGTTAAAGATAAGAGACCTTGATAGTTTCACTCATGTTTAGTGAAGTGATTTAAGGTAAACAAAGTTTTTTGAATAGAGATGTTGTTTTTTCAGGAAAGGCTTAATTGAAGCAGATCTAGCCTTTTAGAAATGAAGTAATTTAGGGCCTTAATAGAGACTAAAAGGGCTATTAAGGCTAAGAATCAGATGTGTAGATACACAAGATAGATAGTTAGACACAAAGAGATAACTACATTAGCTATCAGAGAAGAGAGAAGCTCTCCATAGAAGGTAGAGAGATTAGAGATGTATTGACCTACCATTAAGAGTTGGTTTTTAGGTAACTTAGAGAAGAAGTAGTTCTTTTTGGCTTCTAACTTCTCTAGTAAGACTTGATAGAGGTATTTCGTGTACCATTGCTTGTCTTTTAGGTAGTAGATCTCCTTGATGTATTCGGCTAGAGTCCAAGCAGAGATTAGGAGAAAGGTAATGAAAATGATTGAAGGTATATTGCCTAAATTGGAGTCTTGTAGTGTTTCTCGAAAGATAAGACTGTTTATTGAGAAGCTAATGACTAGAAATAGAAAGACAGTTAGCTCGAGGAGGGTATTTCTTCATAACTTAGGTAGTTGTAGTGCTGAGAACTCCTTAGAAGTAGAAACAACTAAAGGGAGATTCTCCTTGGTATCTACCTTTTCTATTAGGAGTATCTTTCCTGAAAAGATAGTTCCTAATCTCTGGTAATTGAGACTGAACCTACCTAACTCTGAGTCGTATAGCGTAACTCCTCCCTTATTCTTTTTGGCTATTGCAAAGTGTTCTTGATTGTTCCTGAATAGGAGCACTACAAAGAAATCTTTTATGTCTAGTTTTTGTAGTTCTTCAATAGAGAGCTGATAACCCTCCAGGTGGATGCCGTACTTCCTATTTAGGGTTTCTAGTTCAAAGATAGAGATTCCCTTAGGCGAAAGACTTAGTTGATCAGATAGCTCTGTTCTTGTTATTTCTCTATTGAAGAAGTGATGAATTAAAGACCTAGTAACTGAGATACCACAGTCATTCTCCGCTTCCTGATAGAAGATCTTCATAGACAGAAAAGATTCATTTTGTTAATGGCCTAAAAGACCTTTTCGGGAAGCCCTTAATACCTAGATCGCTATAATTATTTGTGAAATGTCAGGTTGTTGTTGTAACTCTAAACCTAAATCCTCTTGCTGCAGTGGCTGTTCTTCTGTAAAGGAAGAAAGTTGCTGTCACTCACATTCATGTTGTTCTTCAGATCACCATCATTGTCATCACGAACATTCTTCCTGTTGTAGCAGTGAGTCTGAATCTAGTTGCTGTAACTCCTGTGAATCTTCCTCAAAGAAGACTAGTTGTTGCTGCTCTTCATCATCTTGTCATTCTCACGAATAGTTAGTAGGTAGTTAATTCTTTATTTTTTACGCTAAACCAGCAAAGCTTCGTAACTAATCAAGAGAATCTTTGAAACAGGGCAGGTGGGCCTAGAAACCTAGGAAGCTGCCTTAAAAGATAGTACTTAATTACTTCTAAGAAACATATCTTTTAAGTATTTGTTTTTCCTACTAATTACTGAGATTTAATTTAAGGAAAGTTTTTTAAGTTAGTTGGGCAAGCAACATAAGAGAGGATGGCCTTGATCTCCTGCATGTACAGTAGGAGTTGTCTTCATGTGCATCATCACTATAGGTCAGTGACTTTGAGTGATGCTTCTTTACTATCTAATTAAGTGATTGATTAAAAAGATAGACAATATAAGCTAAAAAAGAGGCTAATAATTTTAACTCAAGCTCCTTAAGGTAAGCTACAAAAACTTTTTATATATTCTCTAGTATATGTCTCTTTTAATTCCTATTGCTAAAGGCATAGCTACTTGCTTAGTAGGGGGAGGCGCTGTTGCCGGAGGCGGTCTAGTTTACGCTAATTTACCAGTTAAAGTTACTCAACAGAGCTTAGAGCATACAGCAACTCCTCCTGTTGTTGAGACAGTTACTTCAACTACAGTAGAAACTCCTAAGGACAATCAACAAGAGACTGTAAAAGCAGAAAAAGAACAACATCATACAGTTGATTTAGAAAGGAAAGAAGAGAAGGTCAGCGAAGATTTTGAAGGATGATTAGTTCTCTTCAGGAAATCACACAATGATGACGATGTAGCTAATAAGTTGCTAACTAACTTCTATAAGGGAGAATTACTTGAAGACGTTAAATATCAAGCACAAAAGAAGGAGTGAGATGATGACGAAGATGGACCTATCCCTGAAGACCATATAGCTGTACATATCAAGGACAAAAAGAACAAAGACAAGTTGCAAGCTTATCTAGATAAATTCAATGTAGAACAAGGGGCTAAAGCGGATGGAGTTCAAAAGTTAAAAGCAGCTTTGGATGATCAAGAAGTAGCTAAGGCCTTTAAAGACAATTTAGGAGATAACGTTCTATTGGAGTTGCAAGTAGAGATAAATAAGATTCTTCATCCAGGAAGAACTTAGAAGATGCCCATACTAGCTAAAGTCTTTTGTTTGGCTTGCGCAGGCACCGCAGCTACAGGAGGAACTTATTTGGTTGCTCCCGAAGTTTTTAGTACTGCATTAGTCAGTCAAAATTCAGTTGTCACAGAACAAGAGCAAGTTGCTCAAGTTGATCACAGCAATCATGGAGAGACAGTAGAACATAATCACTCCAGAGCAAAAGAACAGGTAGTAGGAGTTCAAGAAAAAGAAGTCAAGTTAGAAGTTCCAAGAGAACAAGCTCATGAAAAATTTGAAGGCAAGTTAGTTCTATATAAGACAGCTAATGACAACCAAAAGTGAGCTAAATTACAAGACAAGCCTACCTATCAAGGAATACTTCTAGCTGAGGATAATTTCAAACAAGAAGAAGCTAAATGGATCCAAGAAGACGAGGATGATAAAGATCCTGAAGATCACATTTATCTAGAGGTAAAAGATAGAGATACAAAAGAGAAATTAGATCTTTACCTAGAAGGATTCAATAAAGGCTTAGAAACAGTAGCTGAAGAAAGAGATACTTTAGCAACTACTGAACTCTTAAAGCTAAAGAAGTATTTAGGATTTACGGAGACCCAAAATAATTTTGAAAGGGTATTTGGGCCTGATGCTTACAAAGCTTTGTTGGCTAAGATAGAGCTGTTGATTAAGGGGGAAAGTTAAGTAGTTTTTATAGCTAAGGTGATTGTAGAGACTTTAATAAAGGTAGAGGGGGGGGCATTTTCAAGACACTTTTAACTTAAGTCAGACTTCAAACTTTCACTCAGAAACACATCTCTTAAATCTTCAGAATAAGAAAACTACAAAGAACTTAAGTGTTCAACAGTGAATCTAGATTTTGATATTCACTTCTCCTGGTTATATAGCTGCAGGCTTAACTCTATCCACCGGAATGTTTGCCAACGTAGGCATCTTTTCAGCTGTACAGACTAGAAATCCTAATAGGCTAGTCTTTAAAGATCATGAGATACCTGAAGAATTCAAGCAAGAAGGAGGATATAAGGGAAATGACCCATTTTTAAAGCAACAGTATCAGTTTTATTTGCACAGACAACTGGCTAAGGGTTGATACTACAACTGTGAACGACAGGACTCTAGACAGAAAAACCTAGAAAAGTGCTTGGCCCACGAAACTGAGTATCCTGAAGATGCTCAGAAGAATCCCTTACTTAAAAAGAAATAAAGATGTGATTTTCCATCCATCCAGGGATATGAGGAGCTATTGCTACTCTAACTACTGGTCTTGCAGTCAATGTAGTAGCTTCTACTGCCTATCAAGCTCAACCAGTTAGAATCGACTGAGACAATATTCCTGAATCATTCAATTCTGCTGAAGGATATAGGGGAGAAGATCCCTTGGTCAAAAAACAATATGAGCTCTATAGACGTTGAGGCACTTCTGTTATCTGGTATCTATTTACCGCTAAGTGTCCTCAAGAAAGTCAACTATCTCCAGAAAGAAAGGTTCAGTGTGCACAACATCGAAAGGATTATCCAGATGCACCTGAAGTAGTCAATAAGTCTGACGACATAGCTACCTTACAGGCCCACTACAACAAGATAACTGCCAGAAGGAATTAGGTATGTGATTCTCTATTCATCCAGGTATATGAGGGGCTATCGCCACCTTAACTACTGGTTTGGCAGCTAACGTAGTAGTTTCTACTGCTTATCAATCTTCCAGTGGAGTTGAAGGAGCTTTTGATCTAACTCAAATACCTGAAGGGTTTAAAGAGGGTAAGTTTGATAGCAAAGATCCTGTTCAAGTAGCTAGATATAAGTACTATCAAGCTTGACAATATTCAGCTCTTTGATATACGCTGCACTGCAAGCAAAACATAAAAGAGAAGGATCTACCTAAATGTAAGGAACATGAAGAGACCTACTGAACAGCACCAGAAGTTAAGGAAGGAGTGACAGACATTAAGAAGCTACAAGAGTATAAGAAAACTCTTTACAAGAAGTAGATAGTTTCAGAGGCCTGAATTTTTAATTCTGATATGAATGAACTAAGAAAGTATTACGAATCTAAAGAAAACAGCCCATAAGGCTGTTCTAGAAGAAGGTCTATTTAATTAATTTTATTGAAGGAAAATTCACAAAATCTTAAAAAAGTAAGTACAAGTTTTTTAGCATTGCCGCACAGTCTTGGTGTTTTTTATTCTTTCTGAGCGGGGGGGGCAATGACAGAAGTTTCACCTAACTCTCTAAAAGATGATTTGATCTATTCATCCAGGAATCTGAGGAGCTTTCTTTACTTTGGCTACAGGACTTACTGCTAATGTCGTAGTGTCTTCTGCGTATCAAGCTAATGGAGGACTTACCTTAGACTTCGATAATCTTTCTGAGGAAATCATTAACGGTACTTTTGATCCGAATAATGAAGCTATGAAGAAGCAATATGAACTCCTTTTACATTGGCGAACTGCTTCTACCTGATATATAGCTAATTGCAAAGATGAAACCAAATTGAAGGGTAACGAAAAGAATCAAAAGTACTGCTTAGATCACAAGAAACTTTTCTATAAAGCTCCAGAAGTTAGACAGGCTACTGTAACGACTGAAGAATTACAGAGGTACTTTAACACTGGGCCTAAGATCTAGACTAAATGGCTTCATTCTTTCCTGGTATAGTTGCTGCTGCAGCCACTCTAGGTGCTGGTATTACTATGAATGTACTAGTTGTTAGTGCTTATCAGGCGGGGGGGGGCATCCTAGACCTATCTAATGTTCCTGATGACATAAGATCAGGTACTTACGATAGAAATGACAAGTTAAAGGTAAGACAGGCAAATTACTTTGAGCACTGGAAGAGAGCAGTTACTTGATATATGTCTAAATGCATGACTCACAAGAGTAATGATCCTAAAGACATTAAGTTATGTGAAGACCACAGAAAGGAATACGATACTGCTCCTGAAGTAAGGCTCAATGTTGCTGATCAAAATACTCTTTTGACCTTTATCAGAGGAAAGTAGAAGAATTGTTTATTCATTAGGTAATGCTGCTCCCTGTTAATTTCGGATTAATGGGAGCTATATCTTTTTTAGATGCTGGGGCAGTGCATCAGAACTTCGCCCCAGAAATTCAGAAACTTATATGAGCAGAGAAAGTCGTCGATTCTTTTGAGTTCTCAGATGACAATTACATAAGAATTGCGGAGACGCACAGATTAAGAGATGATGAAGTGAAACAAAAACCAAGAGAACTCTATTTGATGTGAGGTTCTGCAGCTACCTGATATATGAAAGATTGTTTGTTCGGTAAAAATTCAGATCCAAACACAGAGGCTTTATGTGAAAAACACAGAAACTTTTATAAAGGTGTTCCTGAAGTAATTAGCAAAAAATTTACTCCGCAACAAATAAGAGATTCTCTTCGAGTTTTAGAAGGAAAAGTGGGGAGTCAACATAGACAAGACCTTTTGCAGAAATGGCAATCTGCAGTAACTTGATACTTAGCCTACTGTACTGATGAAAATAACATCCTATCAGAGAATTTGAAGTATTGTGAAGATCACAAACTTAACTATCTCTTTTCTCTAGAAGTTAAAAACTAGATTTATCAGTCTGAAGAGTTAAGAAAATACCTAGAAGGTGAAAGTCTTTTTTATGCATAGCCCAGTGTCTATAGAAACCTTATCCTTGCGGGGGGGGGATAACAGTAAGGTTTCTAACTAAGCTATGTTTCTATCTATCCATCCAGGAATCTGAGGCGCTTTTGCAACCTTAGTTACTGGCATGGCTGCTAATGTTGCCATTTCCTCTGCCTACCAAGCAAATACCTTGGTTACTTTGGATTTTGACGCAGTGGACGCTGATGTCATTACAGGTCAAATTGATCCTAATGATAAAGTGAAACAAAAACAGCGAGAGCTGTTTGTGTCTTGAGAAAGGGGTAGAGCTACTTGATATATAGGCAATTGCTGGCAAAAGTCTAAACAAGTTGCCTCCAATCAAAAACCTGTTGACGAAGAAGCTTGCAAGAAGCACAGAGCTGACTATAAGAACTCTCCAGAGGTATTGAAGGAAGACGTATCGACAAACGACTTAGTTGAACATCTAAATAAAGTGAAAGCTAGAGTAGGAATTCAAGTTTCTGTTAGATAATTCATTGGCCAAATGGGACTCTCTCTTCTTGGGCGTTTTGTAGATTACAGCTTCCCTAGTTACAGGTTTTGTCGCTAGTGTTTTTGTTTCTTTTGCTTAACAGTCTGGGGGGGGCATTCAAGCCCAACGGTCTGATGATCTAACTACACCTAGAAAACTAAAAAATGCTTTTTTCTATCCATCCTGGTATTTGAGGTGCTTTTGCTACATTAGCAACAGGAATCACTGCCAATGTAGTGGTTTCTACTGCTTATCAAACCAATAAAGATGTGACTTTAGATTTTGAAAACTTAAGCTCTGACATCATAGATGGGAATTTTGATCAGAATGACGAATATAAAAAGGAACAAAGAAAACTCTATTTAATGTGAGGTACTGCAGCTACTTGATATATGAAAGATTGTTTATTAGGCAAGAACCCTGATCCGGCAAAGGAAACTTTGTGCGAAAAACACAGAAACTTTTATAAAGGTGCTCCCGAGACTAAAAGCACCACTTTCTCTTGAGATGATCTGTATGGCTATCTACAAAAGATAAGAAACAAAAAGCAATAACACGACCTTTACAGAATGTGGAAAAATGCAGTTCCTCGATTTATGAATAACTGCTTAAACGGCACTAATCTTGATCCCAACAAAGAGGAACATTGTAAAAATCACAGAAGGAACTATCATAATGCTCCTGAGGTTAAGGGGGGGAAATTGAATGAGACGAGTTAGATGCTTTTAGAAGGAGAATAGAGGGTCAAAGAATCGAAGAGAAAAACTAATTGTTCTCTCTGAGCTCCATAGGAGTCGCTTCATCATTTGACACAGACTTAGCTTCCAATCCCGAGATAAGAGATCCTTGAATGACAATGACTTACTTAAAGAACTACTATGAATTTCTAATCAAGGAAAGATCCAGCAAAAATTCATAGAAGCTTGTAAGAGTTAAAGGTCTATTTGATAAATAAACAACCTTATTAAAGGCAAGCGTTGTTCTCCATTCATCCCGGCATATGAGGAGCTGCGGTCACCTTAGCTGCTGGATTGACCACTAATGTAGCTGTGTTTTCTACCTATCAAACAGGAGGGAGCATTCTTGATTTGTCTGATATCCCGGAAGACATAAAAACAGGTAAGTTCGACTGAACTAACCAGACAAAGGTACGTCAATATACCTACTTCACTAAGTGACAGTGAGCTGCCACTTGATATTTATCTCACTGCATGAAAGAAGCTGTAGACACAAAATACGAGAAAACATGTAACGAACACAGAGAGGAGTATGATACTGCTCCTGAGGTAAGAAATCCTAAAGCAAGCATTGAGGAATTAAGAAAATATCACGAATCTCTTATGGCGAGCAGGAGACTTTAAGTCGTTTAAACCCAAGACCAAACCTTTAATTTTATTTGCCTAGGCTCTAGAAAAGCTAAGAACAAATGATCTTCACTTTAGTGAATCCTCCTAGTCGTTCTGTGAGGGGGGGGCAATCGCAGCATCTTCGACTAACTCCCTAAAAGATGATCTGATCTATTCATCCTGGTATTTGAGGTGCTGTAGCTACCCTCTTTACGGGAGTTACAGCTAATGTAGTTATTTCTTCTGCGTATCAAGCTAACGGAGGAATAGTTCTAGATTTTGAGAACCTATCTGATGACGTCATTCACGGAACTTTTGACAGGAATGATGAAGTAAAGGCAGAACAGAATAGGCTTTATAGACTATGAAAGACAGCTTCTCCCTGGTATATGGGCCACTGTATGAATAAGACACATCCAGAAGGAGATATAAAAAAGACTCAGTGTGCAGAGCACAGACGAAACTATAGAAATGCTCCTGAAGTAAAGGGAGGAAACTTCACCTGAAAAGATTTGTCTGAATATCTACAAAAGCTAGAAGGTAGAGGAAATGTCCAAACTAACTAAAAGGAAGAAGTCAATGAGAAGGGTTTAGTTGGCTTTTTCTTTTTCAGGTATCCTTGCTTCTGTAGCTATTTTAGCTACAGGAATAACAACCAATGTAGTTGTTTTTTCTACCTATCAGGCTGGGGGGGGCAAAGCTTTGGTAGATTTTGACAATATTCCAGATTCTTTTAAAGAAGCAGGGGGTTATCAGGGAGACGATCCAGAACTTAAACAACAATACCTAAATTACAGACAATGAGGAACTTCTGTTCTTTGATACCTTTATACAGCTAACTGTCCAGAAGAAAACAAATTAGACGATAAGAAGAAACAGCAATGCAAGGAACACAGAGATAAGTATCCTAATGCCCCTGAAGTAAAAAGCAAGTCCAAAGATATAAACATACTAAGGTCCTACTACGAATCATTTACCAAAAAGAAACAAGATCCTTAGGTGGCTTTTTCATTTCCCAGTATCTTTGCATCTGTAGTAACTTTAGGCACAGGAATTACTACTAACGTGATGATCTTCTCTGCATATCAAGCTAATGGCGGAATTACTTTAGACTGAAACAATATTCCTGAAGAGTTCAAGGAGGCCGGAGGATATAAGGGAAATGATCCTGTTCTAAAGAAAAAATGAGAAATCTACAGTAAGTGAGGCACTTCTGTTGTTTGGTATCTATATACAGCGAATTGTCCTGATCCTCAGAAGGTAAGTGAAAGCAATAAACCTTACTGTCAACTACATAGAGAAAACTATCCTGATGCTCCTGAAGTAAGAAGCAACATTACAGATATTGAGGCATTGAGAGATCACCATAAAAAAATTACCAGCAAGAAAGAGACCTAGAAAATGTTCATTAATCCGAGCTATGTGGCAGCCACAGCGACTCTTGCTGCAGGCATTACTGCTAACGTAGCTATTGTGGCAGCTTACCAATCAGGAGCCAATATTCTCGATTTATCTAACGTACCTTAAGAAATAAGAACAGGTAAGTTTGACTACAAAGATGAAACTAAAAGGCAGCAAAGAGATTACTTTGTTAAGTGACAGTGAGCTGTTACCTGATTTATGAGCAAGTGTATGGGTACAAGCAAAAGTTCGGTAGAGGACGATATCAAAAGATGCGAGCAGCATAAGAAGGATTATTCTTCTGCACCTGAGGTAAAGCACAACGTCACTGACACACAAAAACTGCGAAAATATATGGGCTTAGACTACTAATTAGTGATTCTTTTCCATCCAGGGGTTATAGCTAATGGAGGAATACTAGACTTATCTGCAGTTCCCGAAGATATTAAAAGTGGTAAATTTGATTGGAATAATCAAACTAAGAAAAAGCAACACGAATACTTCACCTTCTAAAAAACAGCAGTTACTCGATACATAACCTATTGCGCTCCTGAAGGGAAGAGTGCTAAGAACAATAGGGAGCATTGCGAAGATATTGATATTCAGAGAGCTCCAATCATAAATAGATAGTGATGATTGGTTCTCCAGGTTTATTGGGAGTTGCGACTGCTCTAAATGCCGGTTTAAGTTCTAATGTTCAATTACCTCCTGTTTACAAAATCGACACTGAGCATCTATGTGATACATAGGTAACTGCCTTAATAAGACTCATTCAGAAGGGGACATAAAGAAGATGCGATATTGAGAAAATAAAAAGAATTACAGGAATGCCCCTGAAGTCACAGGGAGTAACTTTATTTGAAATGACTTAAATAAATATCTACAGAGGCTAGAAAGAGGACTTTTAACCCATCAATAACAGACTAATTAGAAGAATTTAGATGGCTCTTTCTTTTCCTGGTATAGTTGCTGCTGCAGCTACTCTAGGTGCTGGTATTACTACGAATGTGCTAGTTGTGAGCGCTTACCAGGCTGGGGGGGGCACTTTGGACCTATCTAATGTTCCTGACGACATAAAAACTGGTAATTTCGACTGAAGTAACGAAACTAAGAGACAACAAAGAGAAATATTTTTGAAGTGAAGAGCTTCTGTCATTTTTTACCTAACTTACTGTACTGATGAGCAGAAAATTAGGGAAGACAAGAAGGAAGACTGCCAATCTCACAAAACTACATATCACTCTGCTCCTGAAGTAAAGAGCCGGATCTATGACACTGAAAAATTAAGGCAGTACTGAGAGGCTAAAAAGGAAGAACACCAATAGTTAGTTTTTAGGAATTCTTTTTTTAGAGTCAGTACTTAAAAGATGCTCTTACCTGTCAATTTTGGGTTTGTAGGTGCAGCATCTCTTCTAAATAATGGAACTTTGATGCCAGCTTCTGATCTAGGAAGCCAAAAGCTCATCTGAGCAGAAAAAATCGCGGATGTTGCTGATAATTCAATCGATAACTACATAAGAACTATTGAGAATCACATACTTAGAGATCACGTGCTGCAGGTTGATCGACATGATCTCTACAGAATGTGAAGAACTGCTGCGCCTTGATATGTAAATCATTGTTTAAAAGGGACTAACCCTGACGCTAAAAAAGAAGAATACTGTCAGAATCACAGAAAGAATTATCTAAATGCCCCTGAGGTTAAAGGAGGGAAAATTGAATGAAACGAGTTAGATGCTTTTAGAAGGAGAATAGAGGGTCAAAGAATCGAAGAGAAAAACTAATTGTTCTCTCTGAGTTCCATAGGAGTCGCTTCATTATTTGACACAGACTTAGCTTCTAATCCCGAGATAAGAGATCCTTGAATAACAATGACTTACTTAAAGAACTACTATGAATTTCTAATGAGGGAAAGATCCAGCAAAAATTCATAGAGGCTTGTAAGAGTTAAAGGCCTATTTGATGAGTGAACAGCCTTATTAAAGGCAAGTGCTGTTCTCTATTCATCCAGGCGTTTGAGCCGCTTTTGCAACCTTAACGACAGGAATTGCAGTTAATGTAACAGTCTTTTCTGCTTATCAGGCTAAGCCATTAAGACTTGACTGGAATAACATTCCCAAGGAAATAAGGCAAGAAGGAGGATATAAAGGCAATGACCCCACTCTAAGAAAGTTAAGTGAGATTTACAAGCGTTGAGGAACTTCTGTTCTTTGATATCTATTCTCCGCTCAATGTCCTAAAGATAAACCAGATAGGAGTGAGGCTCAGAGAAAGCATTGCGAGCAGCACAGAATAGATTTCTGAGATGCTCCTGAAGTTTTGAACTCTAACGCTACTATGGAAGAGTTAGAAGCCCACTACAAGAAGATGACCGCCAAAGACTAGATGCCTTTTTATTCAGGAATTATTGCATCAGCAGCAACTCTAACTACAGACGAAATACAGGCACACTACAAGACTATGCCTGGAAAGAACTAGAAAACTATGGCCATTTCTTTTCCTGGTATAGTAGCTGCTGCAGCTACTTTAACTGCAGGAATTACTACTAATGTGATTATTGTTTCTGCCTATCAAACTATTGGAACTAACTTAGATTTATCGAATATTCCTGATGACATTATCACAGGTGACTTTGACAAGACAGATAAGGTGAAAGTTAGACAACGCGAAGAGTACTTAGGCTGAAAACATGCAGTCCTCTGGTATCTATATACGGCTAACTGTAACGACCCCAATAAGGTAGATAGTAAGAACGAAGTCCACTGCAAAAAACATCAAGAAAAATACAAAACAGCACCTGAAGTAAAGAACCCTAATGCAAAAATGGAGGACCTAAAGGCTTACTACGATTCTCTAACTAAGAGAGCTGAACAGTTAAAGAAATAAAAAGTATTGATTTCTCATACTGGTATAGTTGCTGCAATAACTACTTTAGTTGCAAGTATCACCACCAACATAGCTATCTTTTCAGCCTACCAAGCTAATGGAGGGATCACATTAGATTGAGACAACATACCTGAAGAATTTAAGAGTCACGAAGGATATACAGGAGAAGATCCTGTAAAGAAACAACAATACGAACTCTATAAACGTTGAGGTTCTTCTGTAGTTTGGTATCTATATTCAGCTAGGTGTCCTGAAGTCGATCAACTAGATGAAACAAGAAAGAAACAATGTGAGCAACATAGAAAGGATTATTATGATGCTCCTGAGGTAAAAAACGCTAAAGCTAGCTTGAAAGAATTACAGGATCACTACACAGCAATTACCAAGAGGAGAGAAACTTAGAAGCTTTTTTCTGCAGAAAAGAGACCAACTAAATTAATTGAGTCTGTATAATTATCTTTGCTAAATAAGACAATGAATCACTGTTGCACAGGATGCACTAAGATGCACGGAGATTGTTGTCATTGTTTACACGATCATTGCTGTCACAGACACCATCACCACCGTTGTTGCAAGTGCCATCAAGATGTTTGTTGTTGCCACAATCACTGCTGTCACTGTAAGAAGACCTAGTTAAGTCTTTTAAGACCTCCCTTCTGGGAGGTTCTTAAGATTTCTTATTTGTATCTTTGCTAATCTTTTTTTCAATTAGTTATCTCTCCTTCACCTAAGTATTTAGGGTCTCACATTTCTCTAACAAAGCCCAATAAATACCTAGTAGGAGTAGTCAAAGAATCACTGGACAATGGAGCCAATTGTTTCATGATCTTTACAGGACCTCCCCAAAACATCAAGAGAGCTCCTATAGAGGAGTTATTTTTAGAAGAAGCTAGAGAATTAGGGAGTAAAAACGGATTAGACTTCAGTAATTGTGTAGTTCATGCACCTTATATCTTTAACCTAGCTGCTAGCGACTCAGAAGATAGATTCATTCACAGACTATTAGTCAGCGAGATCACAAGAATGGTCGAGATGGGCATCCCTTACTTTATAGTCCATCCGGGTTATCACAATGGCTTCTCCTATGAACAGGGAATAGACAATATAGTTACCAACATTAAGTCGGTCTTAGAGGCAACAAAACACCTAAACTACTTCTTTTGTCTAGAAACAATGGCTGGCAAATCTAATCAATTAGGGTCGAAATTAGAGCAACTTCAAGAGATACTAGAAAGGTGTTCTTGAGATCCTAAACTAGCTATCTGCCTAGATACTTGTCACTTGCACGATGCTGGGTATGACCTTTCCAAGAAAGAAGAATTCAAAGAGTTAGTAGATAGGACTGTAGGTCTTAATAGGGTAAAGGTTCTTCACCTAGGAGACTCTATGAATCCTAGAGGAAGCGCTAAGGACAGACACGCTAATTATGGTTACGGGTATATAGGCTGAGATACTGTCTTAGATTGGGCTTACGATCCTTACTTTTCTACTATTCCGATAATTGTTGAAACTCCATATTGAAGGAGGAAGTATCTATCTAAAACAGGTACTGAAAAGGTAGAGTTAATCTCTCCTTATAAACATGAAATTGGACTTTTGAGGTCTAAAAAATGAGAAATTATTTCTCGAAAAGATTGCGATCCAGTATTTAATATCAAAATTAATTTAGCTAAGGTGTCTTAGCCAAGTTGGTAAGGCATGGAGCTGCAACCTCCAGATGCATCAGTTCGAATCTGATAGACACCTCCAGTCTCCTAATAGCTCAACGGATAGAGCACTAGTTTGCGGTGCTAGAGGTTATAAGTTCGATTCTTATTTAGGAGGCCATTAGATCGGGATGTAGCTCAGCTTGATTAGAGTGCTTGGTTTGGGACCAAGAGGTCGCAGGTTTGAATCCTGTCATCCCGACCATTAATTTGGCAGGATATCTCAGTTGGTTAGAGAAGTCGGCTCATATTCGAAAGGTCGTGGGTTCGAGTCCCACTCCTGCTACCAGTTAGGAAGCTTACCCAAGTGGTTGAAGGGATCAGTCTTGAAAACTGAGAGGCACTGAAGAGGTGCGCAGGGGTTCGAATCCCTTAGCTTCCGCCATTTATTTTGTTAACATTACTCATGAGTGAGGTGCCTTATTTTTGGGCACCTTTTTAGGTTAAGGACTTTCTTTAAGATCGCGGGGTAGAGCAGTTTGGTTAGCTCGTCAGGCTCATAATCTGAAGGTCGTAGGTTCAAATCCTACCCCCGCTACCAAGGGCTCGTGGTGTAGAGATCTAACATACCACACTGTCACTGTGGAGATCGCGGGTTTGAATCCCGTCGGGCCCGCCATATGAAGTTGGGGGCTTCGTAGCTCAGTCGGTAGAGCAACGGTCTGAAGAACCGTGTGTCGGCAGTTCGATTCTGCCCGAAGCCACCAAAAATTGAAATCTAGTATTCTTTAACATTTATTCAGAACCTTTGAATTCTTAGTATCTATCCAAGATGGGAGTTAGGGTCCCTATTCTCTTCAAGTGCTCTAATTGCAACTTTATCTATTATCTGAGCGAGAAGTCGATAGATAAGACAGTTACCAACAAAAAATTAGAGCTCAATAAGTTCTGTAAGAAATGTCGACAACATTGCAAACACATAGAGACTAAGCCAGCAAAGTAAGAGATGATACGACCTTTCATCGATTCTGCAATGTACATAAAGATCTTCGGAGGATCCTTTGCAGCCTTAGCTACGATGACTACAGGAGCCTTTATATATGTAGGTAATAAGAATGTAAAAGCCTATGAGTCAATGAGAATCAAGCTATTTAGATCTAGAGAGATATTGAATGCCCAAAGAGATCAACTAGCGAAGTTACGAGGTAAGACAGTTCAATAGACATTAAAGAGACAATATTTCCCTAGAGATTGCCATTTATGTTGTTGCTTTCTTCCTGCTCCTTTTAGGACTTTTACTTTCATCCTCCGGATCTACCGGAGGATTTTCAGTCTTATCAGGCTATGATATTGAACTGTTCAAGAAAACAAAGGACTATGGTGTCATCAAAATGTTGAAGCTCTTTATGTTCTTGGGAACTCTCTTGTTGTTCACTTTGTGCATAGCCTTGATGAAACAGAACAGATAAAAAAAGACTTAGGTAGATAGTTATTGGTTCGAAAAAACTACTATAAACGGATAAAGATAAATAGGATCAGCAAAGTGGGGTACATCCCCCGCTTTAAGCTGACTGTCCAACCCAACAATCTTGGAGGAGCACTTAACAATGATCTAGTTGCCTTTAGGGTACTTAACAAGGGAATTAGCAAGCACAATCAAACAGGACCTACCAATGAAGCCTATGTAACAGAGGTAGTTAAGAGGTTTAAGACTGACTTTGTTGTAGAGGTCATTGAGAAAAAGGACAAATCTATCTTTGTATTCTTTGACGATCCGCAATTAGGAGGGCTATTAGAGATTCAAGGAGTCTTCTCTAAGGCTAATGTAGGAGAAAAGATCCTAGTTAGGTTAGAGAGCTTTCCTCCTGAAGAGATAAGAGGAAGACTCCTAAAGATACTTGGAAAGTCCGGTACTGGAGAGTCTGACTTTCTTTCCCTAGTTTGTGATCTTTCCATAAGGAATCAGTTTCAAGGAGAGTTACTTAATACAGAAGTCCAGAGACTCACTGTTAGAAGAGAGGAAGTACTAAAAAACAAACACCTATATGAAGACCTAACTAGTAAGCAATTCTTCACCATAGATGGGGATAAAGCCAAAGACTTTGATGATGCTATCTGTGTAGAACAAATAGATCAAGGTTACAGACTCTATGTAGCTATTGCTGATGTTTGGGGATACTTAAGTACCTGTCCTGCAATTATGGAGGAAGCTATTCATAGAGGTACTTCTATCTACCTACTAGATAGGGTGATACCTATGCTTCCTGCCATCTTGTCTGAAGATCTTTGCTCCCTTAGAGAAGGAGTTGACAGGCATACTGTATCTGTCTCAGTAGATCTAGACAGAAAGGGAAGGATCATAAAGAATTCAGAGAGAATATTTGCCTCAGTCATTCACTCCAAAAAGAGATTTACCTACAACCAGTTGAATGATCATTTTCTAGAAAAAGAAGAGATGGTTTTTAGCACTCAAGAACTCAAAGAATCTGTAGTTGACGCCTACGAACTGTCTAGGTTGATACAGAAGAGATTGATAGATGAGAGAAAACCTTCTCTAAAGATTGTTCAGGAAAAGAATGAATTTAAGACTAATTCCAACGAAGAGATAGTTGGTTTTTCTAAGGAGAGTCCCAGAGATGAGCAGCCAGCTCAGAAGTTGATAGAGACTTTTATGATCCTTGCTAATCAATTAGTAGCTGAGTGAATGACTAGGCAGGAGATAGCTACTATCTATAGGGTGCATAAGGTGCCTGAAACGGCCAAGATTAATCACTTTATTGAAGAAGTGCAGGAGATGGAAGAAATAGATCTTTTGGAGAGTGTAGACCAGGTGACTGTCCAGAAGTTGAATAGTTGACTAGAACGATTTAGGTCTCATGAGTATTTCAAGATCATTCAAGGTAATCTATTACAAGTTCTCCCTAAAGCGGAGTACAGCATCAGCAATATAGGTCACTTTGGGATCAATTCCTCTGACTATCTTCACTTCACTTCCCCCATTAGGAGGCTTTCTGACCTATTAGTTCACAAGACACTGTGAATGTATCTACTAGATAGAGAGAGATATCCCTATCACGAAAGGGTTCTGCACTCTAATAACTTAGAGAGTCTTACCTATTCGTGTAACTTATCAGAGCTCAGGAGTATCACTGCAGAGAGAAGATTTGTATCTAGAAAGATTTATAGATATCTCTTATCTATAAATAAAGGATCTATATATAAGGGAGTAGTTACCTCTAGGAGTCCTTGAGGATATTCAGTACGTATAGAAGGCCTCTATGACGGGTTTGTTAGGTCCTTAGATACCAAAAGACTAGGAGAAGTAGTTAGCCTAAAGAAGGTTGATTATTCTTGAGAAGAATTTGAAGAAGTTAAGTAGGGAGAATTCAACTTCAGTCTAATAAGAGAAAACTTCATAAGTACAGAAGTTACGTAAGTTACGTAGCAGGACTTTCGCTTACTTCTGTACAAACTAGATTAATACTTAGAAACGAATTAAGTCTTGCTTCCAGCTTTGCTAAGGTAGTTGAGGGAGAGATCTTTCTCTTTAACTTTCATGAACAAAAAATTAAGTTACTGATGCACAAAAGAGAGATTAGGAGAATTGCTGAAGTAGTTAAGAAGGAAAACTATGTTATTCTTCCCTCTCAGTTATTTCTTCAGAACAGGAGGATTAAGGTTGAACTCCTGCTGTGTAAATATGACAAGACTCTTGCAGTAGATAAGTCAGAAAGGAAATATAAGAGAAGTGAACACAAGAGAAAGTTTTCTGTAGCTTAGATAATTGTCAAGACCACTGATTTATCTTGACAATGCCTCTACTTCACTAAAGACAGAGAAATTTAAGAAGGTACTAGAGGAAAGTTACGAAGACCTTAGTTGACTGGATAGGAAGGAAGAACATTTAGAATCTTTACTTTTTCAATTAAGTAGTTACTTAGGAGTAGAACGAGAGTGTATTTCCCTCGTTCCTTCTTCTAGCTACGCAATTAATGAGATATGAGGAAAGTTGTTAGATCAAAAGAGGGATTGAAAGATCCATCTACCTAGAGGAGATCATATTTCCAATCTAGCTAGTGCTGAATATTTATTTAGGGGTCAGATAAGTTACTATAGCCCTACTGACTTAGGGATAGAGAACTTAGACCTTACAGATGATTCTGTCTTGCTGGTAACTGTTAAAGACAATTTAGGACTTAGTTTTATTTCATTAGAGACTCTCAAGAAAGTTCGCAAGAGATATCCTGAAGCCCTACTAATAGGAGACCTTACTCAGTATGTCTCTAGTTCTGTAGAGAGAGAAGAGATATTCAGGATATTTGACTACAGTTACCTTTCGGCTCACAAGTGATATGGACCTTTCGGAGTTGGAGTGTTTATTGACACATTGCAACTTTGCTTGAGCGGGCGGGCTGAGCAGAGTTGCGAGAAAAGAGCAAGGAAGTGTTGTTTGGATTGACGCGCAATATATGTTTGATCACAAACATTCAGTGAAATAATTGAGAGGTCTGAGGAATTCAGAGAAAAAGCTAAAAATCTAAGGAGCTATTGAGAGGCAAACTTTCCTAAATATGGCTGAATTAGCTGAGAATCTGTTCCTGAGTCTCTGATTTTTTTGGTAAAGCTTAGAGGGGTGAATTTACATGACTTTACCTTTTTTTTGGAAGAGAGTGGTTTTGTATTTAGATCAAGTGACTTATGTAGCTCTAATACGGCTTTAGAGGGACCTATTGTAAGATTCTCTTTATCTCCGCTTAACGAAGTAGAAGAACTGGAAAAACTTTTCTTGATTATGCAAAAAGTTAATTCACTAAAATAAAAGACGTAATGGAAATCTACAAGGTAGGTATAAACGGATTTGGAAGAATCGGAAGGCTACTATTCAGAAATCTTCTAGACTCTCCTAGCATCAATGTAGTTGCTGTAAATGACATTGTTGACTCGAAAGTTCTTGCTCACCTTCTAAAGTACGACAGCTCTCAAGGAGTTCTTAAAGATTGAGATGTTACCTACGATCAAGATCACATAAGACTAAAGCATATTTCAACAGGAGTTGAAAAGACAGTTAGAGTATTTGACTTTAGTAAGGAAAAGAGCTATCACTGAGGAGAGTTAGAAATCGACTGTGTCGTTGAATGTTCAGGAAGACTATTAACTAGAGATGCTGTTCAATGTCACCTTGATGCTGGAGCTGAAAAGGTTTTGATCTCGGCGCCTTCGAAGGATGAAAGCGTTAAGACAGTTGTGTTTAACGTAAACCACAATTCGATTGCCACTTCAGATAACGTTATCTCGGGAGCATCTTGTACGACAAACGCTCTTGCTCCTATTGTTAAGGTACTTCACAGAAAGTTTGGAGTTCAATCAGGGTTTATGACAACTATTCACGCATTCACATCAGACCAAAGACTTCAAGACGCTCCTCATTCAGACTTAAGAAGAACCAGAGCTGCTGCAAATTCCATTATTCCTACAACTACAGGTGCTGCAGCAGCTATTGGTAAGGTGATTCCTGACCTTAAGGGAAAACTAGATGGTATCGCTCACAGAGTTCCTGTCTTGACCGGTTCTCTTGTAGACCTTGTTGTTAGACTAGGAAAGCCTGTTACCCAAGAAGAAGTTAACTCTACATTAGAAACAGCTCAAAATGAAACAATGCTTTACATGACTGATCCGATTGTTTCCTCCGACATTGTAGGTAGCACTTACGGTTCTATAGTTGACGCCCAACTAACTAAGGTTCTTCCTACAGGAGAAGTTAAGTTGTATGCTTGGTATGACAACGAATCATCATACGTAAACCAACTGTCAAGAACTCTTCACTACTACATCTCTCTTTAGGATAGAGGTTTAGGTGAGATACAACAAGGTCACACTTCGTGACCTTGATCTCTCCAATAAGAAAGTTGTAGTTCGTCTAGACCTCAATGTACCTATTAAAGATGGTGTTATTAAAAACAAAACCAGAATATTAGGGGCTGTAGAGACTCTTCAATACCTACTAGATAAAGGCTGTAAGGTAGTTGTATTAAGTCACTTTGATCGAATTAAAAGCTGAGAAGAAATAGAGTCAGGAAAGAAGAGCCTAGAGTTAGTAGCTAGAGAATTTCAAAATATCTTTTCTTCTAAGAAGGTTCAATTTGTTTCTGAGTGCCACTTTGATGCGGTAAAAAAGATAGTTTCTAGCTCCGATTCAGATATCTTTGTTCTAGAAAACACCAGATACTACGATATTGACTGTCAAACAAAGGAAGTGATCAAGATGGAAAGCGGCAATCATCCTGCTTTAGCAGAGTTCTATGCTAGTCTAGGAGATGTCTTTGTAAATGATGCTTTTGGGACCTCTCATAGGGCTCATGCGTCCAATGTAGGTGTGGCTGAAGCATCTAAGGAATCAGCTGTAGGCTTCCTAATCGAAAAGGAACTAAAGGCTTTAGATTATGCTTGTGAGTCTCCAGAAGGACCTAAGGTGATGATTCTTGGAGGGGCTAAAGCTTCTGACAAGCTAAAGCTAATTAAGGAGATTATCAACAATGTAGACAAGTTGATCATCGGAGGAGGGATGACTTACACTTTCTTGAAGGCTCAAGGTAAAGAGGTAGGTTCTTCTCTAGTTGAAAAAGACTATATAGACCAATGTGGTGAAATCCTAAAGCAATATCAAGACAAGATCGTGTTGCCTGTAGATCACAAGATAGCTCCTGAATTTAAAGATATTGAAGGCAAGATAATTGAAGCATTTGATGTCGAACACTCAACCTGAATGGCTTTAGATGTTGGACCCAAATCCATCGAGTTATTCTCTAGAATCTTGGAGACAGCCAAAATAATCACTTGGAATGGTCCTCTAGGTGTTTTTGAATTTGAGAACTTTAATAAGGGAACTTTTGCAATTCTTGATAAGTTAGTAGATCTAACTAAGAAAGGCACTTACACCTTAGTAGGAGGAGGAGATTCTGTAGCTGCAGCTGAAAAGAAGGGAGTTACAGATCAGTTAAGTTTTGTATCTACAGGAGGAGGAGCTACCTTAACTTTCCTAGAAGCAGGGAGAATGCCTGGTATAGAAGTTATCAAAGACAAGGCTTCTTAGCTTAGTCAGCTTTTAGTTAACTACTCCTTTCGGAGTAGTTGCCTCTTCTAAACTACTGAATTACTGCTTTAATGGACAGAACCTCTGTTTCTGTCTTTTCTATCTACAAGAGATTTGGAGGTAGCTTTGTCAATAAGAGCGTAGACGCTATTAATAGGAAAGTTTCAGAACCAGCTTTAAGTCGTCTAGGTATGGAACTCAACGGCTCTTTCTTAGATAAAGAAATCAATACTGTAATTGTCTGAGGAAGCATGGAAAGCGAATTCCTTTCCTCTTTATCAGAAGACAGAAGAGTAGAGGTAATCACTAGCATTGTCAAGAAGAATCCACCCTTGTTCCTGTTGAGCGCTAGTTTTACCCACTTAGAGTTGTTGCAGGCCCTCAATCAACGTTGGAACGACAATCAATCAGCAATTATTCAAACTCACTATTCTACCAATGAAATATTTACTTCTGTAGGGGCTTGACTTTCCAAAACACTTGCCCATTGAGATACGATCCACGGCTCTGTTGTGAGTGTTTTTGGAGAAGGAGTCTTGATTACAGGGGAGCCGGGAATAGGTAAGACAGAAGTAGTCTTAGACCTTTTGAGACTCAATCACCTCTTCTTGGGGGACGATGCCATCAGGATAACTAGATTCGGAAATGGAGTAATTGCGAGGGCACATCCTAATTCGAGCGAGTTCATACAAGTCAGGGGTATAGGAGTAATCAATATTAAGGAGACTATAGGTAGATCGAAAATCATTGATGAGATAAAGATCAATCTCGTAGTAGAGTTGAAGAGCCATAATGTTTATGATGCTGAAGAGCCTCTAGAAAATTGAGGAGAAGATATAAGGTATCAAGACATCTTGGATATTCATATTCCCTATTACGTTTTGCCTGTTCAAGCAGGAAGAAACATTAGCGAGTTGATCCAAGCTTGTGTTAGTGATCACAAACTTAAGAAAACAGGATACAACTCTGCAAAAGCTTTTGACAAGATAATTAAGGAGTCCTTAAAGACTAAGACTAGCTAACTTTCTGGACCTAAGACTTAGAGACTCCTAGACTAAAAACACTCTCTATTAACTGGTTAGTTACAGTAGAGATCTCAAAAGTATCTATGTCGCTTAAATCTTCGCCAAAACAGATAAATCTAATAGGAATAGAAAATTTAGGTTTAAGGTTGTAGATTACTCCCCCTCTGGCGGTGTTGTCCATTTTTGTTAGGACTAACCCTGTAATAGGAATAATTTCTAATAGTTTCTCTAGTTCTTGGTGGGCATAAGTCCCTAGCGTGGAATCGAGCACAAGAAAGCTCTCTTTAGGTTTAGATCCTGTTAGCTTTTCAATTATTGAGTATTGCTTTTGGATCTCAGCCATTAAGTTCTTGTTGTTGTATTGTCGTCCAGAGCTGTCGTAAATCATTAGATCGTATTTATCTCTAGCCTGAAGAGTTCTGTAGATTAAGGCTCCCGCCCCTTCCTTTTCGTTAGGTTTAGCTACCTCTACATTAAGCTTGTTGCCCAGTATCTCTATCTGGTCGACTGCACCAGCTCTAAAGGTGTCACTGGCGACTAGGAGTATTCTCAGCTCTGAAGCCTGTTGCTTAGTTACGTAATTTACCAACTTAGCAATAAAACTAGTCTTGCCTACACCGTTCGACCCTATTATGAAGAAGATGTTGCAACTGTTTTGTTCTATAAAAAACTCTGATACAGGTGAAGTATTAGAAGAGTAGTGAGCTACCAGTACTTCCTTTAACTTCTCCTTAATTGCTGTTTCTGACAAGGATGAATGTTCTTTTAGGCCCTCAACTACCTTAGAAGAAAGCTCTGTAGCCAAATCTAACTGAAAATCTAGCTTAATTAGTAGCTCTCTTAGGTTAGATTGAAGAGTGGGAGCATCTCAAGTTCGAGTGCTCTTAAACAGACCAGAGATATAGGAGAAAGACTCAGCAAGCTTGAGCTTTCCAAAGGCTTTGTTGAAGAAGGACACACTCTAACTGGAGAGATCGTACTTCTCGAATAAATTAACAGTCTTAGGTAGCTTAACTCCTTGAAAAGCGATTAGATTAGTTAGAAACTCACAGTCGATAGTGTCTGGTCTGTTAGAGATAGACAGTGCCTCCTTTATTTCTAGTCACCTAGAAGAGCTAAATATAGGAGATAACAGGTAACTACTTAGAACCAGCTGCCTGTATAAGAAGACACTTAATTCTCTGTAGATAAGGTCTTCCCTTGAGAGTTTTCAAGGTTCGCTTACCTCTAATAGATAGTTAGCTTGTTCTAGAAGTTGAATAGTCTTGGAGACAACTTCTTGAATTTTCAAATTGTCTAGGTCGGCCTCTAGAAACTCAAGTAATTGAGTTCCTTTTTCTCATTCTTCATTAAAAGCCTTGTTAGAGAAATCAGATTCGAGAGTTCCTGTAACTAAATCTGATTTTTTCATTATTCCCTTCAGTCTGTTAATGAGATTCCCGAAGAGATTGACGACTGTCTTGTTGTAGAACTGCTTAATCAGCTCTTCCGCAAAAGAGTGGTCGTCTGTTCAGTTCAAGAATAGGCAATACCACTTGAGACTTTCTAAATTACAGACATCTAGTATCTCCCTAAGAGAGAGCACAGGATTAGTCTTCATCTCTGACTTAGAGATTTTTCTGTCATTCTGAAGCAGTCATCCGTGCACCAGTAGCTTGTCAGGAGTCTTTAGCTCTAGAGACTTCAGGATAACTGGTAGGTAGATTGAGTGAAATCTAAATATCTCTTTACCGATGACTTGAATGATCTTTGTATCTGAATTAGGGCTTCATTTCTTTCTAACTTCAGGATTGCTAAAGTAACCAGAGAGGGCTTCAAACCAGACGTATATGGCGAAATCAGAATTAGGGAGCTGGATTCCTCAACTTAGACTTTTTCTGGTTATAGATAGATCTTCTAGAGAGCTGAAGAATCCTGACTTAAGGCTGTTAAGGTGGTGACTAGGCAACACTATCTCTGAGCTTTCATAGTGTCGAGAGAGTCAATCTATCTCTTCAGAAACTTTTAAGAAGTAAGTGTCCTCTGAACGTTTTTCTAGAGGGTGACCTAATTCGCAAACAGGAGATTGGTTGAAGTACTTTTCTGAATAGTTAGTTTCACAACTGATGCACTTGTATCCTGATCAGGAAGACGTATAGATCTTTCCTTTTTCCAGTAGAGAGTTGAAGAGACCCAAAGCGAAGCGTTTGTGTCCTTCATCAGTTGTTCTTATAAAGTAATCTCCCTTAAGTTCTAGCTCTTTCCAGAGGGATTGAAATTTAAGAGAATTCCTATTTACTAGCTCTTGAGGACTCAGTTCTTCTTCTAGGGCTTTATTGAGTATTTTTTCTCCGTGTTCGTCTGTCCCTGTTAAAAGAAAAGCCTCTCTACCTATTAAGTTGAAGTACCTCTTGATGAGATCTGCAATAATGAGGGTGTAAGCATGACCTACATGGGGGTCTCCAGAAGCATAAAACAAAGGGGTAGTGATGAGAACATCACCCCCTTTGGGACTTAACTTACATCGGGAAATAACTTCTCCTTTAACTCTTGAAACTCCTCTTTAAATTCGTCATTTAAAAATTTATCCCTAAGAGAGGTCAAACCTTGGCCTACATTTTTGTCTTTATAGTAGAATCAGGCGCCTTTCTTTTCTATTAGTTTCTTCTCAATAGCAGCATCAATTACCTCAGCTGTCTTATTGAAGCCTGAATCAAAGTAAAGTCTCAAGGGAACTTGAAGCATAGGGCTGTTGAACTTATTTTTGACCACAATAATCTTTGTAAGAAAGCCAATGATCTTTTCGTTATTTTTAATAGCTTCTTGTCTCTTAACTTCAACCCTTATGCTTGCAGCATACTTTAGGGCTCTACCTCCTGTAGTGGTTGTAGAGGGGAAGTAAGTTTGCTTTATCTGTTCTCTTACTTGATTGATAAACATTATTGTTGCTTTAGAACCTATTAGGTGAGATTGCAATATTCTTAAGCCTTTGCTCATTAATCTAGCCTGAAGACCTACAGCTTGATCTGCTAGAGTAGCATCCAACTCTGCTTCAGGCACCATAGAGGCTACAGAGTCAATAACTATCAAATCAGCTTCATTGCTTTTGACTAGAGAGTTCATAATTTCAAAGGTTTCCTCTCCGCTTGAAGGATTACAGATATAAAGCTGATCTGTTTTGACTCCTATCTTTTCCGCTCAGACTTGGTTTAGGGTATTTTCTAGGTCCATATAAACGCAGACTTTACCTTCTGCTTGCGCCTCAGCAATAGCATGTAAGGCTAATGTAGACTTTCCAGAAGAGTCAGTTCCGAAGATTTCAATAATTCTTCCTGCAGGTCAGCCTCCAGTACCTAACGCTTGATCTAGTAGATAAGAGCCTGAAGAGATACGAGAAAAGTCACTATCTAAGGGATTATGTTGAGCTCCCTCTACTTGATCCCAGAGTCTGATCCCTAGCGTTTGTAATTTACTGACAACTCCATTAGATTTTTTGGCTGGAAGGAGTTTCATCGTGTCTTTCCAATCTTCTAATTAGGCCAGTTAAATAAAAAGGATGAAAGTTCCCAACAAGGGCTGTTTCATAGTCCTTGAAGGCATAGATTCTTCAGGAAAGACAACAATCCTAGAAGAAATACAAAAGACTCTTATCGAAGAGAGAGATTCTCTTATTGGTAGGACTTTTAAAGAAAAAATTTACTTCACTTCAGAACCTTACGGACCCCAAGAAGACTTAAGGGTTTGTAAGGAAATATCTAACTTATTGTTTTCGAAAGAGTATGAGTTAAATCCGAGTACAGAGAGCCTTCTCTTCTTAGCTTCTAGGTCTGAACATCTTTCTGCTTATATAGGACCTAAACTATCGAAAGGTGCTATAGTCTTTTGTGATAGATTCTTTCTATCTACACTGGCTTATCAAGGATTCTTAAGAGGAATCAATAGAGACTTTCTTTTCTTATGTATGAATCACATAGATTTAGGGATAGCTCCTACTGTGACATTTCTAATAGAAGTATCTGAAGAAGAATGAACCTCTAATGCTTGAAGGAAAGAAGACTCTAAGAAGAATAAATTTGACTCTTTAAGTTACTCTTTTGAAGAATTAACCAATGCCTATGACACAGCCTCTAATCTATTAAGAGATAACGGTCAAAGAGTTCTTATTGTCTCGAAGGACTTAACCTTAAAGGAGAAGGCTGGGTACGTCCTTAAACAAGTAGAACTACTCTTAGATGAATAATTCCTACTCATGAGACCTAGAACTACTCCTAGAGGGAAAGACACTAGAACATTGACTTTCTGAATATGAAGGGATGCAATCCCTTCTACTAAGTAAGTACACTAAGGATCTCTTTACCTCTAAAGAACAACTAAAGGAGTTTCACAAGTTAGAGAGAGACTTTGGAATACTTAGTGGTCGAATAAGGACCTATATCTCTAATAAACAAAATACAGAACAGTTTGAGCACAAGTGATTTGCACTAGAACAAGAGCTAATACATAAATCTATTCCCTTTTCTCAAGCACTAGCAGACTTTTCAGATAGAGCTATTAAGGCAAGAAAGGAGATAACTTCCTTCCTAGAAGATGAAGACTTTAGAGAATTCAAGAGATACTATGAGACAATCTTTCGATACAAGAAGCACAAACTACACCCTAGATTAGCTAAGTTTGAGTTAACTTTTGCCCCTCTATCTTCTGCCTACTACGAACTCTTCAACATACTCTCTGAAAAGGAATTCTTATTAGAAGGAGTAAGGGACTCTAATGAACAAGAAATTACTGTCTCTACCTATCCAGAGTATCTGAAGCACATGAAGTCTGAAGACAGTCTCTTAAGAAAGAATCTGTTTCTCGCCTACTCCAATTGGGTCTACAAAAAACGAGAAAGCTTCTATAGACTCCTTTACTATCAATTTCTTTCCCTAAACATTGAATCTAAGAATGTAGCCTTCAAAGGAGGTTACTTTGAATCTTGTCTCTACTCTGATGAGCTTCAAAAGAGCTTTATCTTCAGCCTCTATAGCAACTTAAAAAAACTAAAACCACTAGTAGCTAAGTATCGAAAGATTCGAAAGCAAATCATCATGAAAAACTACAACCTTGACTGCTACAACGATTGGGACGCTTATCTCGACATCAAAATCGACAAGGAAGCAGAAAAATATTCAATAGAAGAGGCCAAGGAAATAGTCTTGGATGCTTTAGGCTTACTAGGTCCTGACTACATAGATGCTGTTAAACAGATGTTCGAGAATAGATGAATAGACTGACTACCTAGAAAAGGCAAGAATAGTGGAGCTTATTACTCTGGGGGAGGTTATCGTCTTCCTGGAAAGTATGTTCTATTGAATTACAACGAATACTACGATGATGTACTAACAGTAGCTCATGAAGTAGGTCATGCAGTTCACGATATTCAGATAGATAAGACAGATACTCACTACTATTCTCCAACTATCTTTACTGCAGAGATTCCTTCGATCCTAAACGAGATAATCCTTAATTACTATTTCCTAGAAAAGTTCAAGAAGGAGGGAAATAAGTTAAAGATGCTTTCTATCTATGACCATTTGTTAAGTACCTTTGTAAGTACTGCAGTAGTTCAAGTAGTCTATAGTGAGTGGGAGTACTCCCTTAACTCAAAGATAGTTGCTAATGAGGTAATTGACTACGACTGAGCAGCTGAAGAGTATGCAAAACTTATCTCTCTATATTTAGGTAGAGAAGTCAAGAAAGATCCTGAACACCATTCCTGAAGATCCCTTTACAAGATATTTACCATTCCCCACTTCTATAGTGGTGACTTCTATCTATACAAGTACTCTGTGGGTCTCATAACGTCTCTTCTAGTTTCTGAAAGACTATTAAACCCTTCAGAAAAGGAGAAGCAACTAGATTCTTTCTTTAAGTTCTTGAAGGCAGGTAACTCTATTCCTAATCTTGAATGCTTAAATCTCTTGTCTATTTCCTTTAAAGACAAAGAGTCCTGATCCAAGATAAAAGACGTTTTTAAATCTTGATTGGATGAATACACTCTCCTAGCTAAGGAGATTTACGAGATCAAAGATGTGTAGCGGCCCTAAGTTTGATCACAGACAATTTGGAGCTGAAAAAGGTCTATTTTGCTTTCCTTCTGAAGGAGGTTCAGGTTTTGCCTTTTGAGGACCTAAAGGATGTAAGTTAGTAGATATTGTTAGGTCCTACATTAATGAATTTCAAGAAAAAGTATGTGGTATTCAACTAGTTAAAACGCCTGTATTAGGGAAGAAGGAACTTTATAAGAAAACAGGTCACTTGGAACTCTATGCAGAAAACATCTTTCCTCCTATGTGCTCCGACAAAGAAGAATTTGTGCTGAGACCTATGACTTGTCCCCACCACATCTTGTTAGCTAAGGAACTCATTCAAGGCTATAGACAACTACCCTTCTTGATGGGAGAAAACTCTATCTTGCACAGAAACGAGTACTCAGGAGGATTATTAGGTCTAAAAAGAGTTAGGACTATGGAGTTGATAGATACTCACATATTTTTGATGCCTGAGCATGCTCACAACCTTATTAACTCTTGTCTGACGTGGGTCTGAACCCTCCTAAAGAAATTCCAAATAGAGATAAAAGAGATTGTCTTAGCTACTAGATCTGATAGTCAAAAGTACCTGTGTGATGTAAATGAATGATCTAAGTCGGAATCAGTCTTGTTTGCCTCTGCAGAAGAGTGAGCCAAGAAGAATGACCTATCTACTAAGTTAGTTACTAAGAAGGGAGAGGCAGCCTTTTATGGACCTAAGATTGACTTCAATGTAGTGGACACCTCTAATCAGGATTACACCATCTCTACTATTCAACTAGACATTCTTATGGCTAACAGACTAGGGTTTACGGTAATAGGTCCTGACCAACAAGATGTCAATCCTTGAATTATTCATTTAGGTTTAATAGGTACTCTAGAGAGGTTTATTGCCTATCTTTTAGAAAGATGAGAGGGAACTCTACCCTTCTGACTGTCTCCTCAACAGATTTCTATCATTCCCATAGATCAGGAGAAGTATCTAAATGTGTGCAAGAGACTTCAAGCTCAACTTACAGAGTTAGGTTTCAGGGTCAAGATAGATGAGGGAAAGGAAAGGTTTTCAAAGAAGATACTTAATTCTGTTCAAGAGAGGGTGAATATCCAGTTGCTCATAGGAGAGAGGGAAGCTTCCTCACTAGAGACTATCTCCTTTAGAGAATTAGGGAGTGAAGCTCCTAGAGAGTTACCTTGAGCTGAATTTATTTCCTATCTAAAGGAACTAAATAGTGAAGCAGAGATAAAGGTTTAGCCAGTCTTCGCTTGAAGACTGAGAAGATAGTAGCATTCCAGATAGACTTCTTTCGACTTAGTAACGAACTAACAAGAGAAGAGTTAACAGAGACTTTTCAACTCCTAAGGGAGATAAGTATCTACAATCAGCTATTCTTCTTTACCAACAGTCCCTGTGATTTCACCATCAAGTTCATAAGGGATTGAGAGCTCCCTTTAGGCTATCTGATCTTTAACTCAGGAGCTTGCGTCTACAGTATCGCTGCACAAAAAAAGGTTGCAGAGGTCTTTCTAGATTCAGAGATTGCTAAGTCGATACTTAAGGCCAGTCTCATTAACAATCTGAGCTTTGTAATTCACACTTCATCTAATAAGTCTTTTGTTCAGGGACTTAACTATCTAAATCTTTCTAAGTACAGAGGCTTTGACTATCAATACAAGCTTGTCTTTGCTGAATATGAAAAGTTAAATACCTGAGAAGAGATTACATTCGTTATCAATCAATACCAAATCTACAGCATTGAAGTGTTGTTCTTTGAGTCTCAGGAGAATCTCAGAAGGGAACAAATCTCTTCCTTTTTAGGTAACTTAAATAGCATTCACTCTAACTTTCGTTTCTGTCTAGAAGAGTCAACTATTCACCTATTCTCAAAGAGTAATTCGAAGATAAAGACAGTTTCTCAGGTATTACAGGTACCTAAAGCCTTAGTCTGAAAAAACCTTATCTATTCATCTATTACATATCCTGATTTCAAGTTTGCAGAGAACGCTTACTTTTGGCTATGCAATCACAGATTCTCTAGATCTATAGACGAAAGAGGGCTCACTCACAAAGTCATCTTTTCAACAGAAAAAGCATTGTGAGTAGACTGGTGAAGAGAGAATGACTACATCTGGAGGGAGAACTACACTCAGCTAGATTGGATTTTTAAGCATATTAAGAGAATAGATCTAGGTAAATCTAAGAAGGAGGAGATAGGCAACTGTTTTGATCTAGACCTAAAAACAGGGACACTGTCTACAAAAATCCTTAATGAAAGAGAAAGGTTGTGAGAGAAGAAATTACCTACCCAAAAAACAAGTGATCAACTCCTAACAGTGTTTTTGTGACACGAACATATTCAAGAGCTGTTGAGACCTAAAAACTAAGATAGTTAAAGGGATCATTATTGACTAGTCAATAAGAATGAGAGATACAAGAGCCTTCAAATTAAGCGCTATTAAAGGCGATAATCACCTAAAGATAGACATCAACTATTCAGCTGCTACTGCAAATATCTCTATAGACCCTTCTAAGTTAGTTCCTTCTGAGTTTCTCTCCTCTATGAAAAAATGCTTAGGTTATGCACTCAACTGGGAAGTTGACTTCCCTTCTTTCACAAAGATAGGTGGTCTTGAAAGTTATGAATACGAACTATATTTGAAGTCTCTCATAGAGAGGCTTATGAGAAAACCTGTTTGCTTTCACGAGAAACCAGACAACAAAGACATTCCCTGCATTAAGTTAGTAGGGTTAGATAAGCCTTCTTTAGAGGCTTCTTACATTGTTGAAGGAGAGACAAGGGCCAAAAATTGAGCTGAAATGCCCCCCAACATATTAGGATCTACCCAATTTGTTAAGGAAGTCTCTGAGTTAGCTAAAGAGCTCAATTTAAGTTGTGAAGTCCTAACCTGAGAAGATCTAAAGAAGAAAGGTTTTGAGTTAAGTTGTGCAGTAGGCCAAAATAAGAGGAATTCTTATCTGGTAGTGTTGAGAGAGTCTCAGGTAGATAGCATCCTCAAGAAGAAGGAGAGAAAGAAGGTAGCGCTGATAGGTAAAGGCATCTGTTTCGATACAGGAGGTTTAAGTATCAAAACAGGTAACTATATGAGGGGAATGAAGTTTGACATGAGCGGCTCTGCTTTGGTAGCTTCTATATTCTTTGCTCTCTCTAAAGCAGGATTCTCTGAAGAAAAGGAACTAATAGCGCTACTCCCTGTCTCTGAGAATTTAGTAGGTTCTGAATCTATAAAAGTAGATAGTGTGCTTAGATCCTACAGCGGAAAGAGTGTAGAGATCACAAATACTGATGCTGAAGGAAGACTGGTACTTGCGGAAGCTATGACCTATGCTGCTAAAGATTTAGGGGCTTCTGAGCTAATAACAATAGCTACCTTAACAGGAGCCATTAAGTATGCATTAGGTTCTAAGTATTCTGGAGCCTGAACTACCTTAGAGAGTCAATGGAAGGAACTTAGTGAAGCTGCTGAATATGCAGGAGAACACCTGTGAAGAATGCCTCTAGATGAATATTATTTAGAAGAGTTAAGAAGCAATATTGCTGACCTTAAGAACTCTGCAGCAACAGGTGCTGGAGGTTCTTCTAGAGCAGCTACCTTTCTATCGGAATTTAGAGAGGGAAAAGACTACATTCATTTAGATATAGCCAATACTTCTAATACAGAGGGAAAGAATCAAGTAGGACTAGCTCCTCTCTTTAAGACTCTGTACTTTTACATCAAAGGAGTTAAGAAAGACTAACTGCTACAGTAGGCTAATTTCATAGCAATACTATTTAGGAAAAACCCACAAGAAGGATCAGTCTCTCTTCAATTAGGAATCCTGTTATTTTTAGGCCCTCACAATCGTTGAAACTCTTCTTCTATTTTTTGTTGATTTACATTAGCATAAACAACCTTATTACGTTCACTTCACTGCTCTTTAGGTTTTCGTCTTATCTCTTCAATATCTTCATTTAGAGATGCCTTCTCAGTGCCTTGTGTTGGTACAGTTGTAGCTATAACAGGACTCTTTAATTCTTTGTTACTGTAGATAACTGCTAGAGGTACAGCTACAGAAGTTGTAGTAATCCCTACTCCTGAAGAGGATAAAAGAATTATTGCTCTCTTAGTCAAGGGACATTAAACATTAACGACATCTAGAAAATAGATCTGTAGCTAATCTTCAACAAGACCTAGAAGGTTGTGTTCTTCTAGTAGGATGAGGGATCCCTAGAGAGGAATATAGGTCTAATTTACTAGGATCTAAGTTTTGAAATCTTACACGTTCTTCAGGAGTTCAGGTACTCTTATCTCTCTTTAGAGCTTCTATTTCTTGAGCAGCAGTAGGTTGTGCTTTTTGGGTTTCCTTGGTTCTAGTAGGCCCAGAGTCTTCAGTTTGAGCAGGATCAACTTTTGGCGATTGCGGTTCTGCTACTTTAGGGCTTGTGGGTGTGTGCTGTTCATTTTGAGGTAGATTGTTTGTTGACTGACTTTCTGTCTCTCCCTTTGGAACTTCTTGATCTTGACTATAGATAACAGCTAGAGGTGTAGCCACAGAGACAGTACCTACCCCTGCACTGGAGAGGGCGCAGATTGCTATTGCTTTTTTAGTTAAAAATGGCAATTAAGGAGAGTCCTAGTTACAGAAGGCGTATCTCATGGCAAGACTCCCTATAAAGAGACCACAGGTAGATCTTGTATTTCTGACTCTTCTAGTAGGGGTTGTAGTTTTAGGTCCAAAGATAGTTCGACTTTCTTCCTCTAACTTCTTAGGGTCAATATTCTTGTAGACAGTCTGGCTTCTCTGACTCCATTCATTTTTAGGCTTTTTTAGTTCTTGGAGGTCAATTTTCTCTTGAATCTTAGGTCCTTTAGGTTCCTTTGCAGCTTGCTCGCTAACAGAGCTTGCAGAAGAAATAGTTTCTTCAGAAACCTTTAAAGCTACTGGAGCAGGACTGTTGTTTTGTCCATAGACGACTGCTAAGGGAACTCCTATAGAAACAGCTCCTAAACCTGTTGCTGAACCGGAAAGGATCAGTATTGCCTTTCTAGTGAGCATTATCTACATGTTGAAGACAACCTTATAGCAAGGCTACTTGTATAAAGACCACAGCTAGGTTGTACTTGATATCTAGTAATGTCTGATCTAAGAGTTTCATACTCTTTCGTTTTTTGAGGATCTAAGTTTTTGACGCTTCCTACAGATTCCTGCGAACTAGGAGAGCTATCTGAAGACAATTGGCCTACAGGTTTTTCATTTTGTTGAGAATAAACAACTGCCAAGGGAGTTGCTATAGCTGTTGTGCCTAAGCTAGTGCCTCCAGAAGCAAGTCAGATTACTGTTCTTTTAGTCATGGACTAGCGACAGAACAAATTAGTAGCTAAGCAGAACCTTTTAATGCCTGTGGATCTAGAAGTAGTAATTCTCCCTCCGTATCTAGTTCCTAGTAGGTCGGCTCAAGGATCATAAGGTTTAGGTCTATCTGGTCTTAAGTTTCCGTATCTTACTACTTCTGTCTGAGTTCACTCATCTTTAGGTATCTCTAGGACTTTAAGTCCTCTATCTCTAACACCATTGACAGCTACTGGTCTTTCAGACATCTGTTTAGGTTTTGCTGGAGCTTGTCTAGTAACTGTAGAATCTTGAGTTTGCTTTTGAGTAATTAAAGGAGTTGTGTCTTTTTGTTCAGCTTGATCTTCTGTTTTAGCTTCCTCTTGAGCTGCTTGAGGAGCACTAGAGGTTGTTTCCGCATGCACTAAATTAGGTTGAGTGCCCCCCCCTCCACCATAGATTATTCCTAAAGGAGTTGCAACGGAAGCAGTACCTGTACCTAAACTGGTAGAAGCTAGGATAGCTATTGTCTTTCTAGTCAACGTTAGTTCTTCCTTTTCAAGCAGTCCTTTTTAATGTATCTATTTAGGATAAGACAGGCAGATTGATCCAATACTTCTCCTTTAGCTGCTTTCCCGGGAGGATTAAAGAACAAATCCATATATTCAGCTATGAGTTTTTGATTTAACTTCCCTTGTGTAACTTGTTCTTCCTTGGTTAACTGTCGTTTAGGTTCTCTTAGTCTCTGCAGGCTCTTCTCTTGACTTAAAGATCCTTGATGAGATGCTACTTGAGAAGCTGGCTGCAATCTAGTGGGATCATCAGTTTTGCTACATACGATAGCTATAGGAGTAGCAATAGCTGTTGTTCCTAATCCTGTCCCTGAAGAGGCTATGAGAATAGTCTTTCTGTCAAAGATCATCTATCTGTAGCAGTCCAAACGTCGTCAAATTGGAGTCATAATGGAGCAATAGGTACTTGGACGAATAGCCTTCGGATTAGGTCTATCGTTAACTAGCCTTACGTAATCTCGAACAACTTCAGGTTTTAGATTCTTTTGAATAGACATCTCCTGATCAGTAACAACCACTCCTTTAACGGCAGCGGGGGGGGCACTAAAGCACTAGAAGAAGTTCCACAGACAACTCCTACAGGCACGCCCACTGCCAAGGAACCTAAACCGCTCCCTGAAAGAGCTAATCAAGTTTTTTTAGAGAGCATTTAGATAGTAAGTTTTGTGGTTTCTAAACAGTCTTCCTGCTGCTTAATGAGGCCTTTAATTAAATAGCTAGTTAGAGTTTGCATTTAAGAAAAGCGATAACCATTGACTTAGGAAAGTTTCTTAATTATACTTATGTTTGTCAAATGAGTACCTGTTTTCTCTTTAGTTAAAAGAAAAATTTTATACTAACTTGTTACTTTACCTTCTTGACTACTTGTCTGGCTTGTTGTGTCTACAGAGGCACCGCTAGGGTGCCTCTGCTGATTCTTCTGGTCCCCTTGATCTTCTTGATTTTTCTTATCATCCCCCACTCCTAAGTACTTTCTGATCTGAGGATACTTAACACTAAGAGCTGTACCTCCACAACCTACAGCACAGAGACCTACTACTCACCCAATAGCCTTGAGGAAAAATCCCAAAGACTATTGAAGTACCTTAGCCGTTTGGGACTTATCAATATTTTCAAGTAACTTGTCGTAGTTGTCTGATCCAAAAACTTCTTCGAATTCTCTTTTTATCTCTTCCTTAGTTAAATAGGACTTTAATTTTTGAGTATCTTGATGACCACTTTCTGCCTTTCTGGAGAACTCTCCTAATCCCCTGTTGAACTTAGCTCTATATTCTTCAGCTTTGTTTTTATCTATCTGACCTGTCAACTTTACAGGTATCTTGTATTGAGTGTCCTCCTTATAGTCTTCATCTTGATTTCACTTTTCAAGTTCTTCAACTCACTTACTGTCATCTAGGAAGGTAAGTTCATAGGTAGGAAAGGCATTCCGCCCTACTCCTTCGTCATTGACAGTGGACTTGGTAAAGACTAAACGACCTTCTAGCTTGTCTTCTTGCTTTGTTGTGGGTGCTGTTTCCTCAGGGACTTTCTCTTGCGCACTTAAACCTTGACTATCAGAGTTCTGAATATTCTCTTTAACTTCTGAAGTTGATTTAAGAGGCCAGTTGATTAGTCCTGACCTTACTATCGGATAACCTGCTCCTGTAGTCAACGCTCCAGCTGCACAAACACCTGTAACTATCTTGGCTGCAATTGGAAAGACCATGTTAACTATCTATATTGACTGCCGGATTTATGATCACGCAAATTCAATTTTGTTTTTAGGCTTTTTAAAAAATTAAAATTTAGAGATTTGTTTAATTAACTCTTCAGTTCTGTTCAAGAGCATTTATTAAGTGTTTTTATTTCCTCTTTATTTAAGTCAGAAATAGGTAGCAGTCTTAAGAAGCCCTTAAAATCATCGTTTTTTCTCTCGCTTCAGGTAATTTCCATACAGTCTTTTCCTTGTTCCCTTTGCTTTCACAGATTCGCTATATATTTTTTCATTACCTTCTCAGTCGGGTTGAACCAACTAGGCAACTCTATAGTGTCTACTTCTCTTTTTAGTTCTTGTTTCGCGTCTTCTGATTGAGGTTTTTCGACTTTCTCAGAAGCATCTGTTGTTGAAGGCTCTGAAGAAGTTAACTTACCTGGCGCGAAAGGTTCTGTTAGTACATTAGGATCAAAAGAATTTCAAAATATACCGTAAACAGAGGCAACAGAGAGACCTAGGGCACTAGTCATACCCCCTACAAATCTTCAAGACCACTTCATTTGTGACCTTAAATAATAACAAAGAGTGATCCAGCCGACGAGGCTGGACCTAACCCTATCTTAGTTATCTAATAGGTATATTGTTGTGTTTCTGGATATTGACCCTTTTGTATTAAGTCCTTAATTCTTTGTTGAAGTCACTCTTTTAAACCTGGTCATTTTTCTAAGACTACCCTGACATCCTTAGTTTGTTCTAGTTCTTCAAGTGCCTGTTGCTTAGCTAGAAGTCCTGCTGTAGAAGAGTTTACGTGGACATATATGCCCTTGTCTTTTAAAGTACCGTTAGGCCCTACGATTAAGCAGGAAAAGAGGTATTGAGTACCTTCGTATGTAGTTTTGTAAATGCAGTACTTTTCTCCTTCTTTATAGGTCATTGAATGCCCCCCCCAGCTAATTCATAAATACCTAAAGAACTAGCACCCACTAAGCTACCTCCTACTGCTAATCCTGCTGCTACCTTTACAGGAAGGATAATCAAGTGTTCTATACGATTCTCTTTAAAAATTTATCAACTGTTTCATCTTGCAGCTAGTGTTGAGTTGGGGAGCAAACAGTAGACATCTTGTGACCGTCATCAGTGTTTTTGCAATCTTTATGCTTTTGGATTTCCTTAACAACAAAATCTTTTAAGCCAGGATGAACTTCCATGATTTTCTTCATGTCTTGTCTTCCGTCTAACCAAGTGATTTTGTCGGTGCCCAAGTAGTCTGCTCCTCCAGAACCTGTATCAAATCAAACACCTGTAGTCATGTAGGAGTCTTGGGCAATTGGTCCCAAAATCAAACAAGTACTCTTTGCTGTTGGGTGACAGTATTTCTTACCTATAGAATATTGTGAGTATACCCCCCCGCGAACAGCCTTAACTCCGTAGTCTACAGTAAAGCCTGTGGCAGCCAAAGTACCTCCACCAACTAACACACAAGACACAATTCTTAGGGGAGAGAGAATCACTCTATCTAACTAGAACAAGTCATAGAGTATGAAGAAAGATTAGAGCTTGTTTGGTAGGTACAGTTCTTAGACTTATATTCATCAATCTTCTTCTTAGCAAAATCTTCTAAACCCTTTCAGTCAGAGAGGATTTCTTTAATTTCTGTCCTTGATAATCACGATGAATCAGTTAGACCTGAAGCTCCTGTATTACCTTGCACCTCTTCTCATCAAACGCCTTGTGTTGTATAGCCCTTATCACTTATAGGTCCAAAGACTAAACAGTTAGATGTATTCTTTTTAGAACAATATTTATTTCCTTCCTTGTAGATTATCGCCCCCCCCGCACCTTTTGAGCTACATAGTGTCCTCCTCAACCTAAGGCGTTACCACCTACAACTACACATGCTATTGCTCTCAAAGGAGTAAACATTCTTAATTAGAACGAGTACATGTCATTAGATACTTGATGTCATACCCTTGCTGACTCACACCCGAAGCAGTTGTTATCTGACCTACTGATCTCTGTTCAGATTTATAGGTACATCCTCTATCCTGAAATTCTTTAGTTTTTTGCTTTGCAAACTCTTTTAAATTAGGTCTTTCTTTGAAAAGCTTGCTTATTTCTTGCTTCTTTTCTCATTCTCCTGTTCAAGCGCTCGGGTATTCTACTGCTGAAGAACCTCCAGAACCATCGTCATATCAGACTCCTTCAGTTTCATAACCTCCACTTGCGTATTTACCGAAAACTAAACAGACATTTTTCTCAGATGTTGAGCAGTATTTATTACCTACCTGATAAGAGTGCCCCCCCCAGCGACCTTAACAACGCCATAGGTCATCCCTCCTAGTGCAGTGCCTCCTGTTATCATGCAAGCTATTCACTTGAGACTACCACCCATACCAAACATTATTGTTGACTAGTTGTAGGACATTGAAGCTCATAATCTAAGCCCTTTCCTTGAACATATTGTTCTTTGTATTGGCAACCTTTCTTTAGGTAGTCGCTAATTTTACTGATAACAAAATCTTCCATTCCCGGATTCTGAGTAAACAGTAGCTCCACAACGTCTTTCAAAGATTCGTGCTTTAGGTAGGTTTGGTCTCTAATTGGGGTAATTTGGTCAGCAGAACCAGGATCTACCCAAATACCTTCAGGAGTTCTAAAGGAGCTATCGGCATTTCCAAAAAAGATACACTTATGTCCTTCATTCTTTAGGCAGTACTTTTTGCCCATTTGGTACTGTTGCCCCCCCACCAACCTTAACACCACCATAGGTCATCCCTCCTAGTGCAGTGCCCCCTGCAATCATACAAGCTATTCACTTAAGACTACCACCCATACCTAACATAGTTGCTTTTAGTAACTACTTAAATAGTGTTGATTGGTCTTTTTGCAGACAAAAACACTTGCTAAAGAGTCCGTTATCTCTCCTAGACTTTCTTTTTTAAAAATGATTACTTAAATAATGATTAAAATTAATTATTTTGTACATTCGCGCAAAGTTGCTTTTCTTTGGGAGAAAAAATTTCTCCAAATAAACAAGAAACACTTTTAAAAGGGATTGAGCATCATTCTTATGCAGAGCACTTCATAGAATATTCAAAACCACCAGTCATTGGAGTATATTGACAGTTTTTATGCTTGTCTATGTATTCTCTCAAGAACTCTTTTAGGTAAGGATGGTACTTATAGACCTTTTCCATATCTGCTTGCAAGCTACTGTCATCTAGTTTTGCTTGATCATCTAGTAGGCTGGTGTCCTGCCAAGTTCCGTTCTGAAAATAAACTCCTTGCCCTTTAAAGTCTTCTTCAGGACCAATTATGAAACATATAGCAGCATATTGAGGATCCTTAGAACAATATTTTCCTTCCTTGTAGATTAGTGCCCCCCCCGCACTTGTTGGGCCACATAATGTCCTCCTCAACCTAGAGCGTTACCGCCCACAACAGCACATAGGACGAACTTAAGAGAACCAGTCACGTCTAATTAGTAAGGCTTCTGTCTACCTTTAGGATTTCCTTGCTGACAGATAACTTCATATCATCAAGTGGGATTTGTATTGACTTTGTATTCGCAGTTCCTGCTTTTGAAATCTTTAATTACAGATTCAACAAAGTCTTTTAGACCGGGGTGTTCCGCAAAGATACCCGCTAAGTCGTCTTTCATGTCATCGTGTTTAAGCCAACCAACATCGTCTATTTTGTTATCTCCTGAAGAAGCTTCTCCTCCTCTTCTCAATCAAATTCCTCGTGTATAAAAACCGTCAGCCTCTCTAGGCCCTAAATAAAGACAGATACCAGGATTACTCTCTAGACAATATTTCTCTCCTCATTGAATCTGTTGCCCCCCCCAACTACTTTAAGTCCTCCGTAAGTCATTCCTCCTAGGGCAGTTCCTCCTGTGATCATACAGGCTATTCATCGAAGACCTCCTCCAAAACCAGTCATATCTTTCTTAAATTATTTAAATAGCTTCTCTTAGTTCTGTTCCTTAATCTTCTCTTTTAAGCAGTCAAGAGAGCACTTTTCTTTAACCTTTTTATAAACCTTTATCGTGTATTTCAGTAAAATTAAAAATTTTTAACTTGAATAAATTAACTTCTAGGAATACATATTTGTAGGTGAAATTGGTTGAGTTAGGCGAAGTAATTCAGATATACAAAGGCAGAAAGCCCTTGAATCTATCTGAGTCACCAGATATTGATTTATTGCCTTATATAGATATAGAGACTTTAAAGACTGGAACTGCCAGCCAATTTGCTAGACCTGATAAGTGCGTCTTAGCTAATCAAGGAGACGTCTTAATAGTTTGAGACGGAGCTTCCTGTGGTCTTGTAGGTAGGTCTCCTGCAGGTTTAGTTGGATCTACTCTGGCTAGAATCTGGTCTCAAGATTTAACTACCAACTATCTCTTTTATTACCTGAAAGATAAGTTCTTGCTACTGAATGCTCGCACAAAAGGGTCTACTATCCCTCATTTAGATAAACAAATACTCCTAGGTCAAAAAATCCCTCTACCTTTCCTCGATGACCAACAAAAGATAGTCGCACCTCTTGTTCTCCTAGACGCGGAGGGGGGGGCATCAAGCGTCTTCAGGAACTCTGCTGACTCTATAAAAAAGCAGTTCTCAAGGAAGCCTTTGAAGGCAAGTTAACTGCTAACTGAAGAAAAGCTCATCCTGAACATTCACCCCTCAGAGACTTTGAGTCCATAGGACTTAAGAGACAGAAATTCAAAGACACTAACCTCGACGAACACGAGGTTGAACTAGAACTTCCTGAAACCTGACTAAAAGTTAGGTTAGGAGAAATCTTTGTGGTAGAAAGAGGTAAGACTCCTAAGGTCAATCACAGAGACTACTGAGAGGGAGGGCACATTAATTTCTTAATCAGTGGGGAACTTAATTGAAACTACCTAGAAGATTCACACAGCAAGGTAACTCAGAAAGCTGTTGAGGAGTGTTCGCTAAAAATCCAACCTCCAGGGACTGTACTACTATCAACCAATACTATAGTTAGGGCTTCTATTTTGAGCGCTTTTTGCGCACACTCAACAGACTCAACAGCAATTTGTGTAACACAAACTCCTTGTGTTTCTGAGTATCTTTTCTATTACTTTCAGCTGATCTTCGAAGGTGTCAAGAAAACTGAACAAGGAAGCGCTCGACACGCAATAGATAAAAAGAAGATCCGTTCATTGAGAATTCCCTTCACTTCTTTTGCAGAGCAAAAAGAAGTTGTAAGAGAAATAGAGTCTAGGTTTGCTCTTGTATCTTCGATTGAAAAACTAGGAAGTGACTTTGAACTTCTTAAGAAGGTAGCTTTAAAGGAGACTTTTTCTTTATTAGAGGGCAGTTAAAGGACTCTTCATTTTCTTAATAGTCATTACAAATCTAAAAAGCAGAAATTAAGTTACCTAGGAGAAGGAGATCTAACTCCAGGACATGTCACTTCATATCAAAGAGCCTGTGCCGATAAATGCACAAGCAATAGGTTTTAGGACGCTGAACATCTCTAGTGCCTAGAGAAGCCCTAGAGGGCTCTCTGAAAGATAAGTACTACCTAGAAGATAAAGATAGTTTAAATGCCCCCCCCAGTCATCGGGTTATCCAGATACATTCTGCCTCCCTTTAGGTTCTCCTTGGGTACATTTAACTTCATATCATCAACCCCCTGTTGTGTGATCCTTGTATTCACAACCTCTACTCTTGAAGTCTGTAATTACAGATTCAACAAAACTTTTTAGACCAGGATGTTCCCCAAATATCTTCTCTAAATCATTTTTTAAGTCGTTGTGGCTAAACCAATCAGTTCCATCTATTTTTTGATCGCCAGTAGAGGCCTGGCCTCCTTGTCTGAGTCAAATTCCCTTGGTATAAAAACCATCAGACTCTCTAGGTCCTAGATGCAAGCAAATACCAGGATTACTCTTTAGACAATATTTCTCTCCCCATTGAAACTGTTGCCCCCCCCGCTAACAGCTCTGTAGCCGCCATAAACAAGACCTGTAGTTCCTCCAAAGCCTAGGAAGGCACAAGTTAAGGGCTTAAAGAAGCTAATCATCTCCCTTGTGTATCTCTAAAACTGACTCTTAGTTAAAATAAAAGATTTTCATTGTTTTTAACAAACGATATCTAGCACTAACATCGACAAGACAGTAGCTATTTTTGAGAGATTCCTGCCTTTCCCTCCAATCCTCTTAAGAATGCAACTAGGTCTTCTCACTTAACATCTTGCTTGGTTACCTCAGGAGAATTCCTATAGTTTGCTTTATGTTTTTGACAGTTTTCCAAAGTTGAGCCTCGTAGGTTTTCTGTTTTTCAACAGTTACTGATATACCAAGTAGCTGCTCCATTCTTTCAATTTGTATAGAGTTCGTATTGTCTCTTTTTTACTTCATTAGTTCTGTCAAAAGTACCTCTGATAACATCGTCATCCATCTGTTCAAAGTCTAGGGTTATTCCGCCATTAACTTGATACGCAGAGGAAATAACTACATTAGCCGTAACTCCTGTCACTAGAGTGGTTGCGGCAACTCAAACACCTGGGTGAATGGAAAACAACACCACTTATCTAAAAATGCTCGATGCCCCCCCCAAGACCTAGGAGAGAATAGGTTGACGGCTTAAGCAGACTAATCATTATTGTTGTTGTGGTGGACAAGTCATTGTGTATTCTAGGTTAGTTTGATGTTTGTCAAATTTACAACCTTTGTGGTCTTCCCGTCATTTACTCAAATATTCTCTTAAACCTGGGTAATGTCCCAGTAGATTTTCAAATGCCTTCCCTGGATCTGTTTGATGACCTTGTTCCATTCACTGATCGTTTATAAAGTGCACAGTAGTTCCGTGAATTCCTTCCTCAAAATAAATACCTTGTCCTCGGAAGTTACCTGCAGGACCTACAAAAACGCAATTTTTATTTGATTCTTCTCCTAAACAATACTTTTTGCCTTCTTGATAGGTTGAATGCCCCCCCCCACGAACTTGCTTAGCACTATAAACTCCAGTACCAATAACACCTCCCCCTAGCATAGCACACACTACTAGCTTAAGACTGCCTGCACCCAATCCTCCTAACACGATAGTTTATTTATTTAAAAGCATTTAAAGTCCTACTTAGATAGAACAGAACTTAAAAACAGCTCTATTACTGGTCTAGAATTCTTCCCTTCTTCTTAGGCTATTTAAGTATATTCTGAATAAAATTAAAGATTTGTGTTTTACGTTTATCTCTTTAGGGACGGCTGTCTGAAGTTCTTACTAGCTTATCTGAATAGCATTTCTGGTCTTGAGGTGTTTTAGGTTCTTTAAGGTAACCGGAACTAACTTACTGTTCTGGGACGTACACACATAGCTTTTAGTTCCTTCTTTTCATTCACACTCAGAGGCTCTGTTTCGTTGAATCTTTACTCAACCAAATGAATGTCTGTGTCCGTCTTCCTGACAGACAATTACGTGTTTTCCGTCATCATAGTTCGACCCTGGATGAAGGTTATTTGTGCAAGTTAATTCTGCCTGTATCCTTCCGCTTACGAACTTGTAAGTAGACTTCACAACCTTAACTGGATCCTTTTCAGGAGCTACAGCGCTCAGGCTCTTTATGTTGGGAGGTAATTCAGGCACTTTAACAGAGGGAAAACTATCTTGAGGTTTAGTTCCCTCAGGCTCGAATGCAGTGTTTGTTTGTCTCTGAAGAGAGTTATAGGCAACACCTCCAATACTTCCAATAGTTAGACAACTTAAGACACATACGGCTACATGTTGAAGGGCCAAAACTTAATTAGCTAATTTGGATACCCTCCTTATTTTTCGAGTCTCTTTTTCCGGTCAACGGAATCTTTGTTAGCTTCCTCTGTTTAGAAGAACATGTGTAGGAATTGGTAGAGCCAACTAGCTCACAGTTAGGAGCAGGAGTTTTTAGTGCAAATCACTGAATGGAGTGTTGCTTGGTATCTGATTGACAAATGATTACATCTTTTTGACTGTCGTGACCTGCTCAAGGATAGACGCCTTCAGGGCAAGTTAGAGCTGCTTTGGTTGATCCGTTGGTGAAGCTATAGGTAACTAGTCTGTGTTTAGGTTCTGTAGTTCTAGGGGTCACTGAGTTCATGCTTTTTATCTCAGGAACAGACTGAGTCGATTCTGGACCTCTTGACTCCGTAGGAGGACTCCCTGGAACATCAACCTGAATAGGAGCATCTACTGAAGCTCCATTATTCGAAGACTTAATAGCTATACCGCCTACAGCACTGACAGTTAAGAGACTGGCAGCGCCTCCGATGATCTTGTAGAAGGCCAAAACTACTAACTAATAGCAATAGCTTCTCTGGTCTTTATATGGGTCTTCCCTTTCAACTCTACTTTTTCTAACTTCTGATTCTTAGAAGTACAGGTATAGGAGGCTTTAGAATCACTCCACTCGCACTGAGTCTTAGCTTCTCTAGCTTGAGTAAATCAACTAAAGGAGTATTGTTTTGTTTCTGAGGAGCAGACAATCACCCTTCTAGATTGATCGTGCTCAGCCCCTGGATGCTTGTTATCTAAACATTCAAGAGTGAGAGTAGTCTTTTCAACAGAAAACTTGTAAGTCACCCCTTTCGGCTTAGGTACAGGCGACGAAGGAGAGATAGCTGATGCATTACTGATAGTTGTTGAAAGACTCACAGTTGTAGGCGTAGATGGTTCGGAAGCAGTTGTTTCTGAGGTAGAGTTTTCTGACTGGCTCTCTTTTGGGCTGTCATCTACTTCTCTGTTAATAGAGGCATAGGCAACGCCTCCTAGTCCTCCGACTGTCAAGAAACTTAAAGATCCAGCGACTACGTGATGAAAAGCCATTTTTTAACTAGATAATCTGTATGGCTTCTCTATTTTTGGTGGATGAATATTTAGCTAATTGACTCTTAGGGGAAGTACATTTATAAGAATTTTTGTTAGGCTCTCACTCACATTGGGTTTTAGATCCTGAAGGAGAATATCAATTTAGAGAGTCCTGTCTTTTTTCTGCCTGACAGAGTATTAGTTTCTTGGAACCTTCAAACCCTGAATTGGGATGTTGATTGTTTGGGCAATTTAATTCAAGAGATTTTGAGCCACTTACGAACTTGTAGTTAAGAGACTTTATTTCTGGTCTAGGAGTCACTGAACTGGCATTTCTTGCAGTTTCTGAAGGTTGAGTCTGCACCACACTAGGAGGCGTTGAGCTTAGAGTCGTTTCTGGTACTCCAGGGTTACTGTCTCTTGCCTCTAAATCTTGTTTAGGTAAGGAGGAATAGGCAATACCTCCCACACTACTGGCAGTCAAAATGCCTAAGCAAGCTTGAACGATTTTGTGTGGAGCCACTTAAAGCTTCTCTGGACTACTTAAAGAGAATCTGTTCTTCTGAATCTCGAATGAACCTTCAATCTTTGTCCCATAGTCTCTAATACTATGACTGCTTGAGACAGTCAAACTCTTTGGTAGATGCGCTATTATTTAGACTGGCAATGGAGGTTTTGGTCACTTTAGGCCACTAACTTAATTTTTCCTAAGGGCTTCTAGAGCTAAACTAGGCGATTATGAATCTGTGGTCTAAGAGTGTAGCTTACGGTGTTGCCTTTTTAAGTGCTGCTGGTACAGCAACTAAGGTAACCTACGACCTTGCTGTACCTAGCGTAGAGGGTAAGTTAGTTAAGGTCAAGTTACAGAGCAGTAGCGGACAAGAAGCTTTTGTTTGATTACCCGAAGAATTAGATTATGAATTCTCTGAAGATTCTAAGTTGCAACTGCTCTTGGGAGAGAATGTTGATCCTGAGCTTCCGAATGCCACGTGCCTAAGTGTGAATTTCAAAGGAGATATAAAAGGAGGCGTGATCTTGCAAGGTACTCTAGCAGCTAAAAGTGACTTAAGGGGTATGTCTATATGTAAAGGTCAAACGACTTGAACTGTTGTAGGAAAGAATGGTGAAGCTAAAAAACTCAGATGTGCCTACGGGCAAGGTATAGGAGAGGTACAAAAAGATGGAAAGAAATTCCTATCTTGTGTGAGTAAGCCTAATAACGACGAGAGAGATGAAGTTGTTTTAGGAGAAACAAAATGTATTAAAGAACCCTTCAGAAATAGGTTTAACTGTAGTTCCGAAAAAACTTTTTCCTTGAAGTATGCTCCTGTCAACATAAAAAATGGTCATGCGGATCCAGCTGTCGAAGTAGCAATCATTCAGTAGAGACTTTCTAAGTAGCTAATAGTTAAGAACTTCTACTAACAACTTTGAATATTGGGACTAAAGTTCTTGCTAGTAGTGCTGTTCTCTTGAGTGCTGCCGGGACTGCAACCAAGGTAACCTACGACCTTACCGTACCTAACGTAGATGGCAAGTTAGTCAAGGTGCATATTGACGGAAAGGCAGGAGAGCAAATTAATGTGTGACTCCCTGAAAAGTTAGATGTTGAGATCCCTAAGAACTCTAAGCTGAAGATGAGATTAGGAAAACATAAGTCCGGGAGTGAAGACTGTATAGAGGTTATTTATCAAGCAGGTGAAGGCGGTGTATTTCTATTAGGTTCTCTTGAGAATGCCACTTATCTAGGGAAAATGCCTATCTGTGGTAACAAAAAAGTCTGAACAGTTATTGGAAGGGACAATAAGCCTAAGAAGTTGATATGTGGTTATCAGGAAGTCCTTGATTTAGGCTCCTTTGGATCAGATAACTGAAATCTCTTGAGGTGTACAGAAAAAAGGGGAGAAGACTCCATGGAGGCAGAGGTAAAGAAGATCAAGATTAACGACAAGCCTGATGCAGTGGTTTGTACTAGACAGAGACACACATACAAATTTACCTGTCAATCTGAGAGAGACTTTTCTATAGAGTATGCAGTCGGGAGTCAACCAACTGGAGGATATGTCAGTCCCGCTGTTAGGATAAGCGCCAGTTAAAGTTTTTAAGATAAGTTAACTGCATAAAAAAATACAAACTTTTAATTTTATTTAATAGAGTTAAATCAGTCTTATTAAAGGTGTATGTGGTATAAGTGTCTTGCTTATGGCACTGCTTTTGTATGCGCAACAGGAACTACAGCTAAGTTAACTTACGACTTTACAGTTCCCAAGGGAGGAAAGTTAGTGCAGGCAAAGCTAAATAATGGAACTACTCAGAAGGTTGATGTCTGATTACCTGAATTTCTAGCTGAGGAAGTGCCTCAAGGATCTACATTACAGCTGACTTTAGGAGAGAGAAAGGACGAAAGTACAGGAAAACAATGCCTAGAAGTTCAATATAAAGGAGTTAGTGGGAATGAGGGAGGGTTAGTGTTGCAGGGCTCTTTGGTATCTAAGACTGACATGAGAGATATGCCTATCTGTAATGGTCAAGAAGTATGAACAGTTGCTGTAAAGGACAAGGAAGAAACCAAGAAGATTAGGTGTCAATACGGTTATGGACTAACTCAAGATACACTACAGGGAGACAGAAAACTGCTTAAGTGCAGGGATAGAAAGAATCAAGAGGAAGAAGAGATACGTTTAGGAGAAGTTACTTGCAAAAAAGTTCAACACAAAAATCTTTTCATCTGCGAGTCTCCTAAAGGGGTTTCTCTAAAGCACGTTGCTATAGCTGGTTCTTCCAGTAGACAAGATCCGGCTGTTGAAGTAACTATTCCTGCCTCTTAAAGTTCTTTACTATGGTTACTTGGGCCAAGTATGCTTTGCAGGGAATAGCTTTCTTCGGCGCTACGGGAACTGCAGCAAAAGTTACATATGCCTACACCATGCCTACACCTAGAGGTAAGTCGGTGAAGGTAAAGCTTAATAGCAGTCAAGGCAAGGAGGTTACAGCACAACTGCCTGAAACACTAGACATAGAGATACCATCTAACTCTAAATTGCAGATGAAACTAGGAAAGAGTAACTCTGGAAATGGAGAATGTATCGAGATAACCTACAACGGAGTCTCTGAAAGTAGTAATCAAGGAGGACTATATCTTCTAGGTGCTATAGAAGCAGAAACCTATCTAAGCAATATGCCCCTCTGCGGCAACAAACATGTCTGAACGATCATCAATAAGAAGACCAATGATTCTAAAAAGTTAGTCTGTGATCATGAATATGTTTTAGGAGTGGATCAAACCAAAAAGCACCTAAAGTGCGAGCTAAGACGAGCAGAAGACTTGATGAACGAACAAAAATACGAAGTAGCTCTAGGAGATAAGCCTAACAATGTAGTGTGTACTAGAAAACCAAATACCTATCAAGTTACATGTGAATCTAATCAGGATTTCTCCTTAAAGTACACTGCAATCAGCAATGGCAAGATTGAACCTGCTCTCGAAATAGCCACTCCTTAGGTCTTGAATCTCTGAGCTAAGCTTCTTGCCTACGGTACTGCTTTTGCCTGTGCAACGGGAACTACTGCAAAGGTAACTTACGATTACGCTCTACCCAGAGTTGGAAAGAAACTAACTATAAAAAAGGACACAGGTAATGGTCAAAAGGTTGATGTTTGAGTGCCTGATGAACTAGATTACTTGATTCCTGAAGATTCAAAACTTCAGATGATATTAGGGGAATCTAACAATGCTGAAAGGACAGGAACTATGTGTATAAGTGTTAGCTACAACGGAGCTACAGGGAATCAAGGGGGAGTAATATTGCGAGGCAGTCTATCCAATAAGACTGACTTAAGAGGCATTCCCATTTGTAATAGTGGTCAGCAGACTTGAACAATCAAGGATAAGAAGGGAGAATCCAAAAAGATTCGATGTGATAACGGTTACGTATTAGGAGTTGATGCGCATACTAATCAGGAAGGGAAGAAACTTTTGAAGTGCATACAAAAAGCAGACACACAAGCTTCAGAAACTTATAAATTAGGGAATCCTCAGAGTGAACCTAAAGAGGTAACGTGTACTAGACAAATCTATACCAATCAATTTACCTGTACCTCTGAAGGCAACTTCTCTCTAAGATACACTGCAATTGCCAGACATACTGGAGGAGGTAATGCCGATCCAGCTATTGAAGTTGCAAGTCTTTAGATAAGTGAATATTTGGGCCAAATACTTTGCTGGTTGTACAGCTCTATTGTGTACCACAGGTACTGCAGCTAAGGTTACCTATGATATCTCTTTTCCCGAAGCAGGCAAGTGAGTAAAGGTAAAGAGAGAGAATGCTGGTGAAGTTGTTGTTCAGTTGCCAGAAAGGCTAGATATTGACATTCCTGAAAGCTCTAAGCTGAAGATGCGGTTAGGCAGAAACTCCTCTGGAAACTGTATAGAGATAACTTACAGCGGAGTTACAGAGAATGAAGGTAAGGGAGGACTCTTCTTGTTAGGAACTCTAGAGAATGAAACTTATTTAGGTCACTTACCTCTCTGTGGCAACAAAAGCATCTGAACTATTAGTAGCAAGGAAGATCAACCTAAGAAGCTAATTTGTGATTCTGGTTACGTTTTAAGGCTTGATCAGGATAAAAGCCACTTGAAGTGTATGGTAAAGCAAACAGAGGACTACATGAATGAAGAAAAGTATGAATTCAAATTTAAGGAAGGGGATGAGAAAGTGACCTGCACAAGAAAGCAATATACTAATCAAGTTACATGTGAATCTAAACAAGGTTTTTCTCTAAAGTACACTGCTATCAATGACGGAGGAGTAAAGCCAGCTATAGAGATAACAAAAACTTAGGCTCTAAAAACTAACTAGACTCCCTCTTTTTAAGGCTTTCAGGTTTTTAAGTACCTAAATAGATACAGTTCTTCTTGTTGCTGAGGCCCTTTTAGGGATTATGTCTTCCTTTTGGTAGACCTTCTTCGCAGATGACTTCATATCAGAAGCTAGTATGTCCTTGCCCTCCATAGTGGTCTTTGTATTGACACTTTTTGGACGCGAAATCTTCCATATTTTTCTCTATAAATTGCTGTAATCCTGGGAATTTACCGAATATCTTTTTTAAGTCATCTTTTATTCACTCATAGCTAAAGTCAGATTTGGCTACAAAGACCCTGTCTCCAGTAGAGGCGTTGACGTCCCCAAATCAAGATCCCTTAGTCATAAAACCTTCTTTCTCATTAGGACCTAAAAAGACACAAGGACGTTGTCCTTCTTTTAAGCAGTAAGTTTTCCCTCACTCGTAGATAGGTTGTTCAACAGTCTTATGTATTCCGTAGGCACTTCAACCTAAAGCGTTACCTCCGACAACAACACAAGCAATTATCTTCATAGGCGTGAACATGTTTATCCGGATGCTCTTTCACAAGTCATGCTGTACTTAATCTGTTTCTTCTGATTGCCAACATCTTTTTGTTTGGTCTCATATTTACAGCCCCTCTTTGAGAATTCTTGTACTTTCTGGTAGGTGAAGGTCTCTAATCCTCGTAAGCTGTTAAATAAGTCTTTAAGTTCTTTCTTATCTTTTCAGGTTTCTCAGTTATCTACAGCTTGAGATCCTCAGGAGCCTTCAGAAAATCAAACTCCCTGAGTGTCGTAACCTTCCTTTTCATACTTACCAAAGACTAAACAGTTAACTCGTTGATTGGGATCACAGTATTCCTGACCTTCCCTATATGCTAAGTGCCCCCCCCGCTAACTTTTTTCACACTGTAGATTCCACCACCTAAAGTAGCTCCGCCTACAACCATACAGGTTATTCACCTCATGCCTCCACCTAGCCCAATCATTCTCTAAGTCCTGTTAGGTTTCAGCCTACTAAAAGCTATTGATTCACAGAACATTTAACTTCATGTCAGATAGAGTGTTGGCCGCCGGATCCTGACTTAGTTTCGTAGGTACAACCTTTAAGGTTGTTTGCTTTAACTTTTTCCCTTGTAAAAGCTTCTAGTCCAGGGTTTTCTCTAAATATTGTTTGAATGGAATCTTTTATGGATTGTCCTGTTAAGTAACTCTCTTCCTTTAGTCCTGTTTCGGTACCTCAGCCTTCTTGAAATCAAACTCCTGAAGAAGGAAATCGTCCATCATCATAAGGACCAAAGATTAAACAGAGATTGCTGTTATTCTTGGCGCAGTATTTCTGTCCTACTCGATAAGTTAGTTGCCCCCCCCACGAACTTGCTTGGCACTATAGACTCCAGTACCAATGACACCTCCTCCTAGCATAGCACAAATGACAAACTTTAGTCCTCCTGCTCCCAAGTTACTTAGCACTTTTATTTAAAAATATGTTTCTTCAAGGTGAATAAAATTAATAGTTTGGTCTATTAAAAATTAATCTGTTCTATCTTTGATGTTGAATCTATAGGGATGTAGTTTAGTTCAATCACACATCTTTAGAGAGTATTCATCTCAATCGTATCTTGCTTCCTTCTTTCATCAAGTTTCGCCATCAGCAGCTAATCTTCGTCAATATTTGAGGTCAACGCAATCACCTTGCTTGTAGAGAACAGTTACAAACTTTTTCTTTGTACTTTCTCTTATCTTTACCCAATCAGGAGGACATTGACCTTTTTCTTTAGATTCGCAAACCACTAGAGGATCGTAATTACTCACGGCATAGGTGATCCCGTAAGCGCTACCTCCTACAGTGGAGGTAATGCCTATTGCTCCGCCTACTAAGGCTAAGGGCTTAAGTAAGGGAAGCATTAATCCTGTATTTACTTAAATAACTTACTCACAGAGGTACAAGGACAATCGTCACTAGCTAATAAGTTGTTGGAGGAAAGAGAATGCTCAAAATAACAAGCTTGGTGAAGGAACTCTGAGAAGGTTTGTGACAGCCCTCTTGCCGCAGCAATTAGACTCTTCAGGAATTCCTCCACCAATAGGAGTTGGTGACTTAGTTTGTTCCTAAGCCTCCTTGAAGTTATCTGTTGCTAGTTGGATTAAAATTAAAAGTTTATCTGTACTTACAAATTTTTAAATTTTATAGTCTAATTTTTGCGCCTTTCTCAAAGAAGAGAAATAGTAAAAAAATTTATTTTAATAAATGTTGCCTAAAGAAGTTGTTTAACGCTTGTGAAGCTCTAACTCAGGTACATTAAATTGCTTCATTCAATAAAGTAATTGCTTAGCTACTGTTAGTTCTATTTCAGCATTTGCCTTACTGTACAACTTATCCAATTGCTCAGGAGTTCTCCTGTAGCAATTTCTAGACCAGCATCACTCAGTCATTCATCTCCTGTGGGTCTCTGCATTAGCTTTATCAAAAACCTTAGTTAGTCGTTCTTTTCTTCTCTCTAATAGAGATTTAAATCCCTGTTCCCCTCCACAGACAGAAGAACAGAGTTTTCCTCATCAGGAGTTTTTTCATGTATCTCCTGTACCTCAACCTCAATTGTTGGAGGGATTAGGATTCTTTCCATTAAGTACAACGATCCTGTTGGTCCCTCAACCTATGCTGTTAAGTGCATAAACTAGTTGTTTTTGTGCAGGAGGTAGGTCTTGATTTAGTTCTTTAGTTTCCTCAACAACTTTTCTGAGATCCTTAGAGACTTTGAGTCTGTGTCTCATCAATCTGTCGTAAACAGCATATACAGTTCTTAAAGCTACTCTCTCTTTAACGCTTAGTCCTTCTTCTAGGGTTTCTTCACCTTTAGAGTCACGTAAGGCTTGATGAGTTGCTTCTTGCGTCTTCCCAAAGAATTTCTCTACCTTAGAGACTACAGATCGATAATCATCCATACTTATTCCCTTTAGACCATCCAGTATCTGTTGGGACTGCACATCTTTCACCCTTTCTATCTTGTCTACCTGTTCCATTCGCTTGTTTTCGGAATTTATTAGTTGAAGGACTTGTAATGAGGAAGAAGTCCCTGTTTCATTTCTGCTTAGACCTTCTTCACCAATAGTTAGTTTGTTTAGGTTCAGGTCTAACTGATTCTCTAACTGTAGGTCTAGTCTGGAAGCATTCAAGTTAGGAGTTCCTGTTATTAAGCTGGTCGAATCGAGAGACCTTGCAGGACTAGAAGAAAACGTTAGGGTTCTAGGTCTATAAGAATTGTCCCGAGCTTCTTGAGTCGTAGCAGTTTCTGATTGGTTTTTCGTCTCAACAGTTTTAGGGACTTGTGAGGAACCAAAGAGGCTTAGGCTCTTGGTAGCACTGTCTCAGGTAATGTCTTCAAATCAATTACCAAAGCTATAGCCTTCTATAGCTGCCAAAGAAGCTCCATTAAGACCTAAGAGACTTACTATACCTAGACCTAACTTAGTTTTGGCTGTCATTAAGAAGTTGAGGCGATTATAGATGCCCCCCCCACCAAGGAGTCAAAGATATAATAGGCTTCTTTTATTGTGACCTTAGCCCCCAAAGGGCTAAGGATTACTAACTATTAAATAGGCATATCTTTAGGGTCTACATTCAACTGCTTGACCCAAGTGAGAATTTGATTAGCTACTGCTAACTCCAACTCAGCATTAGCCTCTTCAAGTAAAGCATCTATCTGTTCAGGAGTTCTCTTAAAGCAATTGCTAGTCCAGCATCATCCAGTCATTCACTTTCTGTGAATTTCTGCATCAGATCTTTCAAATACCTCCTTTTTACGCTGCTGTCTTCGTCTCATCATTTGCTTTCAACCCTCTTCACCTCCACACGCTTGATTGCACAGTTGGCTTCAGATGTTTTTGTTTCAGTCACTCCCTCAACCTCAATTGGTGGACTCGTCGTTAGACCTAACAGCAACTAATCTGTCTAAGGTTCAACCTATACTGTATAGGTTTCTAGTTAGCTGTTTGTGATCAGGAACATCTCCTGATTTTTGAACAGAAGAGTCAGAGCCCATCTTTTGAAGTTGATCTGAAGATTTATCCCTTAATTGGGCTAAGGGCATCAAGGTAGCGTAGACAGTCCTAATGGCTATTCTTTCTTTTTTAGTTAGGGCTTCTGCGGGAAAGCCTGTTGGTAGTTCAAACTTTTGAGACTCTTGTGTTTCCAAGCTTCTCTTTCTTCTACTTCCCTGTAAACTGGTAGTCGACCCATTCCTATTCTTGAAGTGTTTATTTACCTTGTCAACTGCTGACTTATAGTCAGCAATACTTATTCCCTGTAACTTTCTCTTTAGTTGTGTTTCCTTTGTATGAGTATCACCAGAGATTTTTTGTATTTGTTTAGCTCTGTCAGTTTCTTGACCTAGGGACTGAATAGCTGACTTAACGGTTAGCAAGGCTGATGATTGAGATGTTCCTTCCGAGTTTTGGGACTCTCCCCCTATAGAAAGAGTTTTTAGCTGAAGAGAAAGGTCTTCTGAGTTAGCTAGAGTGAGAGCTGTAGAGGACAACTGAGGAGTCTCTGCGGAAAGAGCTTTTAAGTCTATGCTTCTAACAGGCGACGCACTTAATGTGAGAGTCCTGCCTTTAGGGTTTTGGGATGATCCAGGTAGGCTTGCAGTAGTTGACTGTCCTTCTTGGGCAGTCCCAATAGATGCGTTTTCTTCTGACTGAAGCGACCTAGAGAAGTAACTGATTATCTTGTCGGTCGCCCCCCCCGCCCAATCGCTTTCGCTAAGGTAGTTGCCTAGATTATTTCCCTCTAGAACTGCCAAAGAAGCACCATTTAGTCCCAAAAGAGCTAGTAAAGATATACACAGTTTTCCCTTAGCGGTCACTTCTACTGAAGTTTAGGGACTAAGAATCTTTCTGAGATTAGACTTCCAATGCTTTCTTGTCAGTTACCTCAGAGTCAGTAGATTTTTCTTCCTTCTCTATATCCGTAGGGGGAGGCGGAGGAGGAACAGGGAATCCTGGAGAGTCAGAAGCTGCTACTGTTCTAAACTGAACTCTCTCTTCTTTTTTGTTTTTGTAACTTAAAAACTCATTAAGGGAGGGGGTCAGGAGGATGATGCCTCCTAGACCTCCAATGCCCAGTACTGCTAGGGTAGACTGAACAAGTTTTGCCCTAACTAACAACTTTTAGGTTTTTGTAGAAGAAGAAGCTAAAGAATTTTATCGCTTGAGATTTAGGTAATGCTTAACAGCTGGTTATTAACTATTTAACTATGTATAAATTTGTCGATCAGGGTACTGGCGCGTTTCTATTAAGTGCTTAACTCTCTGTTGGATGTATTCCTTTAGGTAAGGATAGTAAGACAACACAGCTTTTACGTCTTCTGTTTGTTCTAATTCTTGAAGGTATTTGTTTTTTTCTAATAGATCGGCTGAAGAAGAATTTACGTAACTATAAACTCCTTTGTCCTGAAGGTTCTGGAAGGGCCCGATTATCAAGCATGTATTTGCGTAATATTTTTTGTCTAGAGTGATATTTTTAAGGCAGTACTCTTGTCCTTCTTGGTAAGTTAAATGCCCCCCCCGCCAATTTGATTGATCCCATAAGCACCTGCACCAACGATGCTTCCTCCGCAGAGGGAGCAAAACCCAATCTTGAGGACAGCAGGACTAATAAGTATAAAGCAATTACTTAACTAAGGACTACCTTGTGTACAAGTGACCTTGTACTCTAATCCTGTAGATTGAGGAGCCGCAGAAGTATATGTACAACCTCTATTTTTAAAGTCACCTATTGTTCTTTCAATAAATCCCTTTAGACCAGGAAATTTCTCAAATAGCTCTTTAAAGTCATTTGAGAATGATCCAGTGAAGCCTGTTGTGTCTTCCACTGCAAGGTCTCCTGTACTAGCAAAACCTTGCCTTAGTCACACTCCCTTAGTATTGAATCCTTCATTGGCAATAGGTCCTAGGATAATGCAATTCTGTCGAGTAGAGGCTCCTGTTACACAATATTTATTGCCTCAAGTGTATGTTGGTTGCCCCCCCCCAGCGACTTTAATCCCGCCGTAGGTCATTCCTCCTAGTGCAGTACCTCCTGTAACCATACAAGCAATTCACTTAAGACTACCGCCCATACCTAGCATAGCCTCTTAATGGTTACTTAAGAACATCCTGACAAGCCATCCTATGTTCATTTCCTCCGCCAACACGCTCTAATTTAGTAAATTCACATTTTTCATGTTTATCTCTTCAGTCTTTCATGAACTCTCTTAGCCCTGGATATTGTCCAAAGACAGCATCTAGAGCAGCTTTGGGTCCATTTGCATCTTGTGCCTTGTATTCGGGATTAAATCAATCTGCTTCTTTTAACAGTTGGGTGTTAGTATATGCCCCCTCTTGGAAATAAGCTCCTTGACCATTGAACTCAGAGACAGGTCCTATAAAAGCGCAATGTCCTTCATTACCTTTTTTTCTAGAGCAGTATTTCTGTCCTACCTTATAGGCTTGCTGGGGGGGGGCAACGACTCTTTGGACTCCATAAGCTCCTCAACCAATAGCATTGCCTCCTAAGGCAACACAAGCAAGTACCTTTAAAGCACTAAACATTACTTAGGAATTACTTTTTATTAGCTATTTAAGTCTTAGAGCATTTCATGTCGTATCACAAACCAGAACTTGAATCCTGATGATCTTGGTAAACACAATTTCTGTCTTTATACTCTGAAACTTTCTTAACAGTAAATTCCTTTAGTCCCTGAAACTTTTCAAAGATCTCTCTTAGAAGAGGAACAGTCTGTCCTGTGCTAGTGCCTGAATAATTAATTCACTCTAAAGAATCTATCTTTTGAGCTCCTCCAGACTCATTTAGTCAAACTCCTTCAGTCATAAATCCTTCTTCCTTACGTTCTCCAAATACTAAACAGACAGCTGGATGTTGAGGAGAGCAAAATTTTTGACCTAATCTGTATGTTGATTGCCCCCCCCCGCGAACTGCTCGGTCAACCCCGAAGCCCCCTGCAGTAAATAATCCACCACCTACCATAGCACAGGAAACTATCCTAAGACCGCCTGCTCCCAAGCCAAACATTGTTAATTAGTTTTCTTTCTTACTTTTAATAGTTCTGCAAATCTAGTTCTTTTTAAAATTAAAAATTTGCTCTAGGGACTTCCCACAGTGCAAGTCATCACATGATAAAGATTGAATCCAGATCCTTCTTTTTGCTCTTGTTTGTCTTCATATTTGCACCCTTTATCTTGATACTCTTTGATTTTCTTTTTGGTAAAGCTCTCTAATCCGCTATATTCTGCAAACAATTTAGGAACAACACCCTTAATGTCGTGATACTGTAGATGAGTTTCAGTTTCTATTCCCTGAGTTGCTTGAGCAGTACCAGGATCTACTCAAACGCCAGGGGTTCTAAAACCATCGCCATATTTACCAAAGATAATGCAAACATTAGAAGCGCTCTTTAAGCAATACTTGTTACCTAAATGATAGGTCGGATGCCCCCCCCCACTAGCAACTCTGTAGCCTCCATAAACAATACCTGTAGTACTTCAAAAACCTAGGAAGGCACAAGTTAAGGGTTTAAAGAAGCTAATCATTACTGTCTTCCTGGACAAGTCATTTTGTGCTCATTAAGATTGCTAGCAACACTTTTTTCGAATGTGCAATCTTTATGTCCATCTAACCATCTCTTTAGATAATCTCTCAAGCCTGGGTGTTGGTTCAACACTTCCTTTAGGTTCGCCCCTACAGAGTCCCCTTCTCAGACTCTGTTGGAATCCAATCAAGTCTCATCTGTAATTCTGTGAGTATTAGTTGCAGTTGCCTCTTGAAAGTAAATACCTTCACCTTGAAATTCCGGTATAGGGCCTATAAATACACAACGACCTTGAAAGCCTTCTTTACTTCTTTTGTCGCAGTATTTGGTTTTCTCTTGGTAGGTTATTGAATGCCCCCCCCCGCGAACTTGTTTTACGCTATAGACGCTAGTGCCGATGACACCTCCACCTAGCATAGCACACACTACTAACTTAAGACTGCCTGCGCCCAAACCTAACATTGTCAATTAATTTTCTTTCTTACTCTTAATAGTTCTGCAAATCTAGTTCTCTTTAAAATTAAAAATTTGCTTTAGGGGTTTCCTTTAATGCAAGTCATTACATCCTTGACAGTAGGAGTATTTTGAACTGTATAAGTACATCCTTTTCCTTCATATTCTTCAATTAATCCTTTAACCATGCTCTCCAAGCCAGGGTATTGACTAAATATTTGTTTCAACCCGCCAGAGACATCTTCACTCTGTCTATCTAAGTTTTGCAATCCTCAAGGGCCTCCTGAACCTTGTTCAAATCAAACACCTTTAGTTGAAAAGTTATCCAAAGGACCTAACACCAAGCATATGTTGGTGTTGCTGTAACAGTATCTCCTACCTAAAGGGTATTTAGGTCGCCTTACTTCATTCATCACTTTAAAAGTTCCGAAAGTACCTCCTATTAAAGAGCCTGTACCTATGAATGCGCAAGCAATAGGTTTTAGGGCACTGAACATCTCTAGCCCCTAAAGGAGAAACAATCAGAGAAGCCCTGAAGGGCTCTCTGAAAGATAAGTTCTACCTAGAAGATAGTAATTGGAATGCCCCCCCCGACCATAAGACTATTGAAGTGAATCCTGCCTTCCTTTAGGTTCACCTTGTGTACATTTAACTTCATATCATCAAGTCCCTGAGCTTGAATGATTCTCGTATTTGCAACCTCTACCTGTGAAGTCTGTAATTACAGATTCAACAAAACCTTTTAAACCAGGATGTTCCCCAAATATCTTCTCTAAATCACCTACTAATGTTTGGTGGCTAAACCACCCAGTTTGATCTATTCCCTGATCGCCAGTAGAAGCCAAACCTCCTTGTCTGAGTCAAATTCCCTTGGTATAAAAACCATCAGTTTCTCTAGGACCTAAGTGAAGGCAGATACCAGGATTACTTTTTAAACAATACTTTTCTCCTCATCGAAACTGTTGCCCCCCCCAGCTACTTTAAGCCCGCCATAGGTCATCCCTCCTAGGGCAGTGCCTCCTGTAACCATACAAGCTATTCAGCGAAGGCCCCCTCCGAAACCAGTCATATCTTCCTTAAATTATTTAAATAGTTTCTCTTAGTTTTGTTCTTTAATTTTCTTTTTTAAGCAGTCAAGACAACACTTTTCTTTAACCCTCTTATAAAGCTTTATCGTATATTTCAGTAAAATTAAAAGTTTTTAACTTAAATAAATTAACTTCTAGGAATACATATTTGTAGATGAAATTAGTTGAGTTAGGTGAAGTAATTCAGATATACAAAGGCAGAAAGCCCTTGAATCTGTCTGATTCTCCGGATATTGGTTTATTGCCTTATATAGATATAGATACTTTAAAGACTGGAACTGCCAGCCAATTTGCTAGACCTGATAAGTGCGTCTTAGCTAATCAAGGAGACGTCTTAATAGTTTGAGACGGAGCTTCCTGTGGTCTTGTAGGTAGGTCTCCTGCAGGTTTAGTTGGATCTACTCTGGCCAGAATCTGGTCTCAAGAGTTAACTACCGACTATCTCTTTTATTACCTAAAAGATAAGTTTTTGCTACTGAATACTCGCACAAAAGGATCTACTATCCCTCATTTAGATAAACAAATACTCCTAGGCCAAAAAATACTTTTACCCTCCCTCAATGAACAACAAAAGATAGTCGCACCTCTTGTTCTCCTAGACGCGGAGGGGGGGGCATCAAGCGACTTCAAGAACTCTGCTGACTTTACAAAAAAGCAGTTCTCAAGGAAGCCTTTGAAGGCAAATTAACTGCCAACTGAAGAAAAGAACATCCTGAACACTCGCCCCTAAAAGACTTTGAGTCCATAAGACTTAAGAGACAGAAATTCAAAGACACCAACTTAGACGAACACGAGGTTGAACTAGACCTTCCTGAGACCTGACTGAGAGTCAGGATTGGAGAAGTTTTTGTAGTAGAAATAGGAGCTACTCCGTCGAGAAAGGTAAAAGCACACTGAAACGGAACAATTAATTGAGTTAAATCGGGAGAAATTCTTTTTAAGAATATTTACGAAACAGAAGAAAAAATTACTAAATTAGGATGTGAAAGTTCTTCTTTAAGATTATTTCCCGAAAATACTGTTGTTCTTTCGCTATATAAGGGAGGAGAGTCGGCAATTCTTAAATGTCCATCAACTATTAATCAGGCGGTTGCGGCTATCTCTGTCTCTGAAACTCCTTGTGTTCCTGAGTATCTTTTCTATTACTTTCAACTAATCTGTGGAATTTGAGAATCTAAGGAGTCAGGCACTTCTGTTTTATTTTTCAACAAGGAAAAAGTTAGATCTTTACACATTCCCTTCACTTCTTTTGCGGAACAAAAAGAAGTTGTAAGAGAGATTGAGTCTAGGTTTGCTCTTGTGTCTTCGATTGAAGAGCTACAAAATGACTTTGAACTTCTTAAGAAGGTAGCTTTAAAGGAGACTTTTTCTGTTTCTTCATTAGCAGGCAGTTAAGAGTCTTTTTATTTTCTTAATAGTCTTTACAAAGCAAAGAAGGTTGAAAAAGCTCTAGTACTTAAAGAGACTATTTAGGACACTCCAGTTTGTATCAAAGAGCTTTTTTGCCAGAACTTACTGTTTCCTCTTCAGCATGATATTTACAGACTCTTTTTTCATACTCGCTAATCTTGCCTTTAGTAAAGGCCTCTAAGCCTGGATGTTCTTTAAATAACTCTTTAACCTCTTTTTCTATGTCACTCACATTCAGTCAATCAGCTGTTTGAATAGCAGTAACAGCTGAAGCAGTTCCAGGATCTACTCAAATACCATCGTCAGATCTAAAAGATTCTCCTGATCTACCGAAATAGATACATACATTATGTTTCTTAGATAAACAGTATTTTTGTCCTACAGAGTATTTAGGTCTTTGCACTTCACTTACTACTTTAAAAGTTCCGAAAGTACCTCCTATCAAAGATCCCGTACCTATAAACGCACAAGCGATAGGCTTTAGGGCACTGAACATCTCTAGCGCTTAGAGAAGAAATAATCAGAGAAGCCCTGAAGGGCTCTCTGAAAGGTAAGTGCTACCTAAAAGATAGTAGTTTGAATGCCCCCCCAACTATAGAAAAGTTAAGCATACTTATCACTTATCAAAGTGAAAGGCTTGTCTATCAGTCTTCTTTAGTTCGTTTCTAGCCATATAGTAGAGTCGTTGATGGATACACTTTTCTTTTTTGGTGTCCGTGTTGATCATGCACATATGATCATCAGACTTCTTAACTCCTGTATATAGTGGAGCTGCTACCTGACTGTATCTTTTCCAAGATTCATGTATCTGATTACCTACAGGTCTCTTAGGCTGAACAATCTTTGCTTTTTCTTCTACCGCCTTGCGAGTAGGAGCTGCAGCTTTATAGATTCCAGTTCCTAGTACACCAGAACCTATTGTGGTGGCAACCAGATACCCAACTATTCGAGAGATGCTAACCATAACTCTTATTGACTAATTATCTACCCTGTCTAGAGTCGAATTGTTTCTTGTTTCAAGCATCAAACTTGAATGCTTGTCTGTCAGTTAGCTTAAGATCCTTTGCCACCTTGTAGACCTTTCCGTGAATACACTTTTCCTCTTCTTTGTTATTAGGGTTCAACATACACTTCCAATCAGCAGAATCTCTTACACCATCATAATAGCCCCTTTTTGGAGGTGTAGCAGCATTACCCCTCTTTCACCAGTCAGGTATTTCTTTTCCTACTAGTAGCTTTCTCTTAGGGATAACTGCAGAAGGAGGAGTAATAGTGTCAGGCATAGCTGCTTCCACTATACCAACTGTAGTACCTCCTAGACCTAAAAGGCTGGTTAGGAAACCTATAACAGTTTTAGCTGTTTTGGTAACAGTCACAGCTATCTTCTTAGAAATCTAGAGTCAAATTGCATCTTGCCCCATGCTTCAAATTTAAATGCTTGGGCATCAGTTAGACCTAAGTGGTTCTTAGACATATAGTAGACATTCTTGTGAATGCATTCTTCTCTAGATGTATTTTTAGGATCAAGCATACACTTTCAATCGCCAGAATTTCTTACCCCTTGATAAATAGCCCTAGCCGGAGGAGGCACAGAGCTACCTTTCTTTCATCATTCAGGAATTTCATCTCCTGTAAGAAGCTTTATTGGAACTCTTTTATTCTCATTTAAGGCTTGAGCATTAGGCAAAGCCGCTTCTACAACTCCTGCAGTAGTCCCTCCTATGCTCAATACAGCCGCAACAGTACTACCTGCTATCCTTATTGCCTTAGTAACAGCCATAACCGTCTAAAAGCTACAAAAAGACTCTTCTAATAAAATTTATGGTTTGTTTTTTAAAGCTTTTGTCTCAGAAGGCGCTTTAATCAGTCCTATTTAGTTTTTTATCTTAAAGAAAGTTTTTTGATAGCAAGATACTATTTTTTTTAGCTATCTAGAAGGCCCAAAGATTAATTCTGTTAGGTTGTTATATTGGAGAGACCATTTAAGCTGCTCTCTGAGAGACTTAAGCACCTATAGAAGAAAAATACTTAAGTATTAAATTCTGAACACAGACAAGAGTTAGAGGATTCGTTCACCCTTTTAATGACGACGAAAACTAACAGGAGATGGAGACACAAAGTCCTTTAAAGGTCTAAATTGTTTTGGTTAATGGTGTAGGAAGACTACTGAAAAAGATAAATAGTGCAGTCAACTCAAGTTGGCCGTTTAGCCCAAATGAGCCTATAGTGCTTAACTGTTTTGTTCGGAAAGGGTAAAAGTGTTTCCACTATAGTGTCCTGACTGCACAAGAAGACTCTTAAGAAATAAAAAAGTAAATAACTGAACAGCGAAAGTTCCTGTCTAAATCTTTCACATAATTAGTACTACTTAGCTGAATACATTACTGTACTTACACTTGTAGCCTATCGAGGTTGTAGTCTTCAACCATGTTTATCTTCAATAAATTGAAGGGGAAATTTTTTTGAGGCTAGTTTCACACTTAGATGCTTTCAGCGTTTATCTAATCCACACTTATCTATTCAGCAATGCCTCTGGCAAGACAACTGATACAACAGCGGTGTGTTCATTCCGGTCCTCTCGTACTAGGAATGAATCCCCTCAAATTTCCTTCAGCCACTACAGATAGGGACCAACCTGTCTCACGACGGTTTGAACCCAACTCACGTATCTTTTTAATCGGCGAACAGCCGAACCCTTGGGAGCTGCTTCACCCCCAGGATAAGATGAGTCGACATCGAGGTAGCAAACAATCACGTCGATATGAACTCTTGGTGATTATTACCCTGTTATCCCTAGAGTAGCTTTTATCCGTTGAGCGATGGCCCTTCCATTCAGAACCACCGGATCACTATAGCCTAATTTCTTACTTGGTCGACTTGTTTGTCTCACAATCAAGCACACATATAGTATTACCCTTACTGCACGGTTTCCATACGTGCTAAGTGTACCTTTGCGCGCCTCCGTTACTTTTTAGGAGGCAACCGCCCCAGTCAAACTGCCCACCTAACACTGTCCATATACCAGATAGATGGCAATATGTAAGTAAAAATTCATTGAAATTGCGGTATTCCACTGTCGACTCCAACAGAGCTAGCGCCCCATCTTCCCAGTCTCCCACATATTCTCTAATATCAATGAACTTTCACAATATCAAGTTACAGTAAAGCTTCATAGGGTCTTTCCGTCCCATAGCGGCAAGAGAGTGTCTTCACTCTCACCAGGATTTCACCGAGCCTACAGTCGAGACAGTTAAGAGCTGGTTACACCATTCAAGCGGGACAGAATTTACCTGACAAGGAATTTCGCTACCTTAGGACCGTTATAGTTACGGCCGCCGTTCACCAGGGCTTAAGTTAAAAGCTGCCACCTGCAAGCAGGCTTGACCTCCTTCTTTGACCTTCTGGCACCGGGCAGGTGTCGCCACATATACTTCATGTTTGAATTTCGCATATAGCTGTGTTTTTGTTAAACAGTCCGCCCTCATTCTTTACTGTGACCTACAAGCTAATGTAGGCACCCTTTCTCCCGAAGTTACAGAGTTAATTTGCAGAGTTCCTTAACTGTAGATAACTCGCTAGCCTTAGGATATTCTCCTTGATCACGTGTGTTCGTTCTCGGTACGAATACCTTAGATACGTATTTTTAGAGTCTTTTCTCGAAAATCAGATTGTCAGTAACTTTCTCTACTATTGCTAATAAAGATCGTGCTCGAACCTCACAATGTGTGTTAGGGTGATTTTCATCCCTAACTTGCTCGAATTCTTGAAAGGAAATCCAATAATCCTCTTACCTCAACCTCTTTTGTCAACCCATCAAATATCTAAGGTAGTACAGGAATATTAACCTGTTGTCCATCAATTACGTCTTTCGACCTCACCTTAGGATCGACTAACCTGAGGAGGACGAGCCTAGCCCCAGAAACCTTAATCAATCGGCTAAAAAGATTCTCACTTTCATTCGTTACTCACGCCGGAATTCTTACTTGTATAAAGTCCACCCATACTCTCGTTTAGGCTTCAATCCTTATACAACATTTGTCTACCACTCCTGCCTAGAGGCAGGAATCCAAAAATTCGGTACTAAGCTTAGCCCCGTTATACTTGCGGCGCCAAAAAACTAGACTAGTGAGCTATTACGCACTCTTTAAACGGTGGCTGCTTCTAAGCCAACATCCTAGTTGTTTATGAATTTTGACCTCCTTTTCCACTTAGCTTAGTTTAGGGACCTTATTTATTGGTCTGGGCTCTTTCCCTCACGACTACAAAGCTTATCCCAAGTAGTCTCACTGCCAAAGTAGTATGAATGGAATTCAGAGTTTAATTCTATTTGGTACAGCGCGAACCGCCCTCATAGATTCAGTGCTTTACCTCCACTCATAAATTTATTTGACGCTAGTCCTAAAACTATATCGACAAAAACCAGCTATCAGGGAACTCGATTGGAATTTCACCTCTTATCACAAGTCATCAGCTATCATTTCAACGACAGTCTGTTCGGTCCTTCATCTGATGTTATTCAAATTTCAACCTGCTCATGACAAGCTCGTCCCCTTTCGGGTCTATTGCAACTTACTAAAAACGCCCTATTAAGACTCGCTTTCGCTTCAGCTCCATCGTTCAGATTTAACTTTGCAACTTGCAATAACTCTCCGGCTCATACTTCAAAACGCACGCCATTACACTTGAATGTGCTCTGACACTTTGTAGGCTAGTAATTTCATGATCTATTTCACTCCCATATCTGGGTTCTTTTCATCTTTCCTTCACAGTACTTGTTCACTATCGGTAAATGATTAGTATTTAGGCTTACCCGATGGTCCGGGTGGATTCAAACAGGGTTCACATGTCCCGCCCTACTCAGGATACCTTTGGCTCTCTTCCTATTTCACATACGGGGCTTTCACCCTCTATGGCACTACTTTCCAATAGATTTCTGCTATATTCGGAGATACCGTTGTAAGGTCCTACAACCCCAGGAGCAAGCTCCTGGTTTAGCCTCTTCCCCTTCCGCTCACCACTACTTAGGGAATCACTTCGTTTTCTTTTCCTTTGGCTACTGAGATGTTTCACTTCGCCAAGTTCGCCTCATCACACTATTTAATTCATGTGACGATAGTAGAAAGATTAGTTTCTACTGTATTTCTACATTCGGAGATTGCCGGATTAAGGCTTCTTATCAGCTACCCGACACTTTTCGCAGATTGGCACGTCCTTCATCGCCTATCATTTCCAAGAAATCCTTTACTAGCCCTTAGTAATTTAAATTCAGAATCTTTCGTTATTCAACTTAATTTACTCGGTTTGTTTTATTTCCTAAAAGTTGTCAAAAATCTATGCCCCTACAAGAATCTGAGGGAGATTTAAACAATTGAATAGGGGAAGGGAATGAAACCCTTTTTCCCTAAAACAATTTTGCAATTTAAAAGTTTAAGAATCGAAAGGATGTGCAAGTCGAAATCTCTCGTACTTTTTCAGCAACTCTTGACCCTTTAGAGTTAGCATTCTTCCCCTAACGCTTTTAGAGACAAAACCCTTAAAGACTAGATAAGGTTCGATCTTTTTTATAAGGGTAGACTCATCTAAGTTAGTGCCCTGAACAATTGACTTAACTCCAGCAGTTAGGTACTGACTATCTTTCAGAAAACTTAGGTACTTTAAGTCGACTTCAGTGAGACCTTCAAAGGTAAAACCACATTCCTTGATGATCTCCTGGATAGGACGCTCACTCTCAATAGTCTTGTAGTCAAGGACTCTACGTAAGATCCTCTTTGCATTTCTAGGAATACCCCTTGCATTCGAAACAACGATCTCTACTTCTTGATCAGTCAGCTTCATTCCTCATTTCTCGCTCAGTTGCCTAATTAAGGAGACAATTTCCTCATCACTGTAGGAATCGATAAAGAAGATATATCCAAATCTCTCTTCTAGAGCTTTAGAGATAGCACCTAAGTTAGTGGTGGCAGCTATCAAGGTGAACTTAGGCAAGTTAACCCTTATGGCTTTAGAGTTGTAGTTCTTTCCGACTAGTAGGTCTAAGACATTGTCTTCTAACGCAGAGTAGAGCATTTCAGAGTACTCAAGTCTCAAACTGTGTATCTCGTCAATAAATAACACATCAAAGTCTCTTAGCGAGTTAAGTACTCCGATTAGATCAGGGAGTGTCTGTATGTTAGTTGCAGGAACTATCTTGATATTTACTCCCATTTCATTGGCAATTATCTGAGCCAATGATGTTTTCCCTACTCCGGGAGGGCCGTAAAACAGCACATGCTCTAAAGGCTTCTTTAGTTTAGAAGAGACTTCTATTCCTATTTTTAGGCTCTTAACTATCTCTTCCTTTCCTATGAATTCTCTAAGAGTAGAGGGCCTTAGCTTTAAAAGATCAGAGTCAATCACTCCAAGACTATTGAGCGTAACTTACCCTGGATATGGTTCGAAGACACTCATTGATGATTGAGTTCAGATCACCAAATTGGGCCTTCTGTTCCCTAACAATGTCTAGCGTTTTCTTAATAGCATCTCACTTGTAACCTATTTCAGTTAAGGAAGTGATGATTTCATTTTCATCTCAGATTTCCTTGACGGAGTTGGCAGATAGTAGGGAAGGATTCTCTTTTGCCTGCTTTTGAAACTTAGTTCCCTTGACAGCTTGAATAAATAAGGTAGCTGAACGTATATTGAAGCCTCTCAGCTCAGAAAGCTTGATCTTTTCATCACTGTTAGCTAAAGAGAGAATTTTTTCTCAATTGTTGGTAAGTATCGTTAAGGCAGTTTTGCAACCAATTCCCTTAATAGTTAGCAATAGAGAGAATAGTTCAGTTTCTCTGGAACTCAGAAAACCGTAAAGGTTGGAGACTAGTTGATTCTTTCCCTCTACCTTTATGTCTTGAAATATATAGAGTAGATACTCCTTGCCTTCTTCTAGAGATATAGAGTTAGAGAGATATATCTTGTATCCAATACTGTTGGCTTCAAGTAATACGTAGTTTTTGAAGACTCCTTCTATCTTTCCCTTGATGTAGTACATTTCATCTCTCTAATTGACCTTCAATGCTTAAAAGTCAGAAAAAAATTACTTACTGTTTGCGTAGTTTGATTCAAAGTTAACTAACTGTTTAAAAACATTAGCTGACTGCTTATTCAGTTCTTCTCTATCTCTGGACAATTGATCCAATTGGGCCATTCTCTCCGAGAAGCTCACTGTCGGCCCTGACTTCACTAACTCCTCCGCTTGGGTCATCAACTGATGGGTTAGCGAGTAATAAAGCTCTAGAAACTCAAACAACTGCTTGGCTGTACTCATCCCTTCAGAACTTAGATAGCTGATTTCCTGCCCCTCAGACATCTCCTCTATATCAGAGACGATCTGTACAAGAAAGGACTTATCTTCTTCAGTTAATGTTCACTGAAATTTTTCTAGGAAGGAAGCAATATAGTGACAACTCCAGCCAGGGAGGCTTAACTGAAGGACCCTCAGATAGACTTCATCTCCTTTTATCTTTTCTATTAGAGCTCTTAGTCTAGAGTATTTAGCTTCTATTGAGTCTTTCTTGGGAGTTTTACTAATAGGTTTTGGTTTTCGTACTGTACCAGTCTTTGTCTTTTTAGAGATAGTTCCTAGCTTGACTTTTTCTAGATACTCAGCCTTTATCTCTTCAATAGCCTTTTGTTCTGACTCTGAAAGATCGACTAGATCGTAAAGCTTAAAGATCTCTTCAATAGCCGAGAGAGCAAATTTAGCATTCACAGAACTCACTAACTTATCTGATTCAAAAAGATTAGAGATGAGGTCATTTACCCACTGATTGACTATCAGCAAATCCAATTGGATCTCAGAGATAGAAAAGACTTTGGAGTAATTCTTCTTCAGTCAATCTATATAGGGAGTGGGTTCTGGTAACTGAAGGTTAGGCTCTCTAGCCTTTAGTTCTGCAAGGTCTTTAGAGTCTCCAAACTCTAGATCTAGGGAGTAGATCTCTAAGTTAAACCTAAGTGACTTCTTAAAGATCTTCAGAGAGGCTTTCATTCCCGGAAGATCATTGTCCATAACCAGTACATACTTTTTGGTACCTAGAGAGGAAAGCAAGGAATAACCTTCATCAGAAATCTCACTACCTAAGATAGCTAGAGACCTAATCCCTTCCTTTAGAGAGACAGAGGCGAATAGGTCAAAGAAGCCTTCAAAGAGGTATATATAGGTATCTTTAGTGACTCCTCCTAAGGATTGAAGGTTGTAAAAGAGAGTTGATTTCTTAAATAAGACGGTTTCTCTCGAGTGAACGTACTTAACTTCCTTTTGATAGGGCGGGAGTGCCCTCGAACTAAAGCTCAGGATGTCACCCTTGGTCGAGAACAAAGGGAAAACTATTCTGTTTCGAAATAAAGGTTGTAGCTCTCCCTGAGTAGATTCGTAGATGATTCCTGTCTTCAGGAGAAAAGAACGATTCAAGAAGGAGAGTTCAGGATCTGCTTTCTGTATATTCTCTAGAGTCAACAGAAGCTCGTTGCCTGAAGGAGCATAGCCTAATCTATACGTAGATATTTCTTTTTCAGTTAACTTTCTCTCTTCCATTAGGTATTTGAGAGCATCTGCTCCCTGTTCTGAATAGAGAGTTCGTTGAAAGAATTCAAGAACAAACTTGTTGAACTTAGAGAGTTTTTCCCTAAATGCCTGTTCAGAGGCTTTCGCTTCTAGACCTCTAATTCCCTCTAGGGGAAGGTTTAAGAGTTGATGTATCTTCAGTAGGGCTTCAGGAAAGGGAAGAGATTCCTTTCTCATTACGAAGGAGATTGCATCTCCAGAGACACCACAGGAAAAGCACTTAAAGATATTTTTTTCTTCAGAAACAGAAAGAGAAGCTTTATTGTCATCATGGAAAGGACAGAGGGCCCAGAAGTTTCTGCCCCTCTTTTCGAGGGATAGATAACTCTCTATTACCTTCTTTACACTGTATTTAGGTCTACTAAATCTCTCTTGGGACACCTAAACATTCAAAAATATAACCCTTTAATTCTGATAGATTTTTTCTCTCTTGTAGTCCGCTATCTCTGTCTCTAAGGGTAAAGGAAAAAGAAGGATTGCCTCACTCTTTACTCTCAAAGTCTACCGTTAGACAGTAGGGAGTGCCTATCTCGTCTTGGGACCTATATCTTTTGCCTATAGATCCTTTAGTCAAAAACGAAATAGGTAACGAATAAGACTGTAGTCACTGATAGAGTTTCCTAGATGTTTCTACCTGTTGTTTAGTTAGGGGAAGAACAGAGAACTTAAAGGGGGAGAGAAGGGGAGGCAAAGCTAAGACAGGTCAGTCTCGGCCTGGCTTTTCTGTTAGGTGTTCAGTAATTAGAGCAAGCATCAATCTGTTGAGACCTACAGAATGTTCAACTATGTGAGGCAAAAATGTCTGCGAGTTATCTTGGTTTTGAAAGTGAAGCTTCTCTCCCGAATGCTCTTGATGAGACTTTAAGTCAAAGTCACCTCTATTAGCTATTCCTCAGAGTTCTTGAGTGCCGAACTCAAACTTGTACTGAACATCACAGTTCTTTAGAGAGTAGTGAGGTAGATCGGCACCAGTTACTTCTTCAAAAACGAAAGACTCATTGGAAAAGCCTAGCTCTTGTATCAGATAGGTAGCTATTTGTAATCGCTGCTTTTTTAAAGTCTTATCAGCCTGTTCAGGATAGGTAAATTCTTCAAGCTCCATCTGTTCGAATTCTTTTGTTCGAAAAATAGTCTTGCCTGGAGATACCTCATTCCTGAAAGCCTTACCTATTTGAGCTACCGAAAACGGAATGTTAAGTCCTGAGCTTAGAGCAATCAGCTTGGTATTTACGAATATCGTCTGTGCAGTTTCAGGTCTTAGGTAGTACTTATCAGACTGAAAGATGAGTTGAAAGGACTTAGGCTCTGTTAAGTTGGTGGATCCGCAACGGGGACAAGACTCTATAGGTCCTTCTGTTTCCTCTCTAGAGTTACAGTCTTTACACTCAACTAGCTGTTTCTCAAAGTTCTGAACGTGTCCCGATGCCTTCCATATTTCTTTATTGGTTAGTATGTTTCCCTCATAGAGCACTGTATTTTCTTGCTTGTTGACAAAGTAATTTATTCAGCTCTGCTTAAGGTTGTTCTTTAGTAATGTTCCTATGTGACTGTAGTCTCAAGAGGATTCCATACCTCCATAGATAGGACTTGAAGGGAAGATAAAACCCTTGTCAAGTAGGTATTTCTCAACGAGATTACTCACTAACTAGTACTTCAAATTAGGGTTACATCTAATCAGAGCACCTGTCCGGGCTCCTGCAGGCAAAGGTATAAGTATTCTCTTAGACTCTGTGAATTGCAGTTTCTTATTAAGTTTGAAAATCTTTCAAATAATCAGAGAAGAGAAAGCTACAGCAGGTATTAGGAGTACATTTCTCATTATGAAAAACTGTTCATAGGGAAGAGTAGAAAGCTTGATGTCGAACAGAGGAAGAGTTATCAAGTCTACAAGGATATAGGACAAAAAGTTCATTGCAACTATTCTGATGATTGTGTTTCACTTCTTGCACTTTCTAGATAGAGCTTCAGTTCTTTCTCTTGTAGATAGGAAGAGAGTACCTGTTAGAGAGAGACAAATTATTCCTAGTAGAGAAGATAGGAAGGCAGGAAAGAATCATTGAGGAAACTTGACCTCTTGAGAAAAGATATTGACTTTGAGCTCCCCGTTGTTTTGTGATGATTTAAAGGTGTCTGAATAAAAGAGATAGAAGACAACACTAGTGATTGCTAGCATACAAAAGACTAAGAATGTGTTTTGTCAATAGGAGAGGCTCTTTCTGTTTCTGGTGCTCGTGAGCATAAATATAAAGCCGCCGAAGAAGCCGTTGAAGATGGCAGCAAGAAGATAACCTCCATTGAAGACCGAAGAAGTAAGAATAACTGTCAGGAGGTCTGTAAGTAGACCTATGAGCATACCTATGGCAGGACCGTACAAAGCACCTCCTATCTTGATGAGTATGGTTTCAATTAGAAGACGACTTCCTGGATAGATCTGAAAGATGACACCCAAAAGGTTGTTGGTTAGAAAGACGATAGTAAAGATCACTGCAGTATTGGTAGCAATGATCATTGCAATGCTCGAGATAGTACTTATCTCTAGAGGAGGAAAGATCAAGAAGTTCTTTTGAAGTCATACCCTTAAGAAGATCTTTTTGAGACATAGAAAAGCTAAGAAGACAAGTAATGTAATTCCTGCATATAACAGTATTTGTCCACCCTCAATGTTGGGAGAAGCTCCCAACTTGAGTTAAAAAAAGTATCGGTCGATCTTAAGTATTAAGGTATCCTTGTCTTGAAATCCTGTGTGTTTTTCTGCTTCTTTAGTCCTGTTTCCCTTAATGAAGATTAGGCTAGGTATAGAGGAGATCTCATATCTCTTAGACAATTCTGGAAAGGAAGAAACATTTACCTTTATGAACTCTATATTCTTGAACTTTTCTTCTAGAGAGACAGACTCAAGTACAGGCATAAGTTGTCTGCAAGGAGGACATCAATCAGCATAGAAGTCAATGATTAAGTCTTTACCACTATCTAGATGGGACTGAAACTCTTCTTGTCGTTCTATTGAAGTCACCGTTATTGAATATCCATTTTTAGAGAGTTTAAGTCAATTAGTTGTTCTCTTCTTAGATGATCAGAGACAGGAAGTAATTCGTATTCTAGAGAGACGGGCAAGTCGACCATGAGATTAGGAGGAAGAATTTGTTTGAAACCTGCGTATCTCTCATTTTCAAAAAATGAACATTCTCTTAAAAAGTTGAAGTCAAATCTGATAATTGCCTCTTTAAGACTGTCATCATCGTAATTTTTATTTAAGTTTTTGAGTATCAGTAGCTGCTTGTTCTTCTCTCTGAGTCAAGAGTGACCTAGGAGAATCTTTCTAGCCTGATGGCTCTCCAACCTGTTGTAGTCAGAGAAGAAGGTTAGTCCCTTGAATTTTTCTTCATAGCTAAATAGTTCTTTTTTAGATTTAGAAAGGTTTTTATTTTGTTGCTTTTTGTTAGATTTGGTCTTTGTATAGTCTTCTATCTCTAGCAGATAGTTGTATGTAAGTACGTGCTTTACCTCAGGACTTACAAAGTAAATCTTTTCTAACTTAGCTATGTTAGTTTGGTTGTTGTAGTTGAAGTGAAAGTAAAGAGTCAGAGAGCTAGGATCTGGAGTATATCCTGTGTAGTTACAAGCGAATACGTGAAACTCTGTGAATTCCCTAAGAGCTGATCTTAGCGAGATATTAAATTCATTATGGATCTTTTCTAGGAAGTTGTCTACTACAGCTTCTTGAGCAAACGAAAAGGTATCAGGCATAAGGGTTTTCCTGGATAGTCTGTCCATTTAAATGCACCTATAGCTTAATTGGATAAAGCATTTGACTTCGGATCAAAAGAGTGTGGGTTCAAGTCCTACTGGGTGTGCCAATTTATCTGCTTGAAGCGTTGTATCTTTTCCTTGCAGCTTCTATGTGTTTAACTGTTTCTTCTAGAGAAAGGAATTTACCTAACTGTACTTCCTTCTTTTCTAGTGTTTTGTAACTTTTAAAAAAATCTCTTAGTTCGTCTAAAAGATGTTGCGGAATATCTTCTAATGCTTGAATATGTCCTAAACGAGGGTCTCCTTCCATAATAGCTAGTACTTTTAAATCCTGTTCTCCTGTATCAACCATTTCTAGAGAGCCCACTATACGAGCGTCGGCGTACGTACCCGGTGTAAGGGCGAAATTTGAAACTAGAACTACATCCAAAGGATCTTGGTCTTCTCCAAGAGTATGAACGATAAATCCGTAATTTTGGGGATACACTGCGGATCCGAAAAGAACTCGGTCTAACTTGAGACCTATATCTGTAAGTTCGTATTTTATGTTTGAGCCTTTAGCGATTTCTATAAAACATTCGTATACCTTGCTACTCACCTTAAGTTTTGTATTTCTTTACACTTAAAAGCCTAGTGTAATTAGCCTATGGGAATCCTAAGTAATTTACTCTATAGTAAGTTTAAGTCTGTCTTCATTCTTGGAGGTAGCGTCGGAGCTGGAGGTGCTGTTGCTATCCCTGCAATAACCAGTGGCGATTGATTTGATGAGCCTCTATTTAGGGAATTCGATCCTAAATTTGAGCAATATTCTACAAGTACTGGAGTAAGTACTCAAGCTTCTTCTTCAGGTAGCTATACTGAAGACCCTTCAAAGCTAGAAAACTTCAAATCAGTTAAGGGATTCACCAATTCTGAGCTGATAAGGGGTACTAAGAGGTACAATTCAGGAAATTATGTCCTATATTTCGGATCAGAAGCCTGTCCTAACTGCAATAACTTTTTGTATAGCGATACTGAGTCTCCGAAGGTCTGAATAGGATCGAATCAAAATCCCTACAAGAACGGAATACTCTATGAAACCTATAACCTTGCAAAGAATAAACAGAACACCTCAAGTAGTGGCAAAACAACTAAGTTAAGCGATGTGAAGTTCATCTTCTTTAGCGATGAAATCCCTGATATGGGCTACAGAAACAATGATGATCTAGCTAGAATCCCTTGAACTACCTGAGACAAGACAATAGTTAGCCAGGGAAAGATCAAAGATGACTATGTAAGATACGACAAATCAGCACTGCAATTTAGAAAGATTCAATCTTTGCTTCTTTACTACTTTGGAGAAAAAGCAACAGGTATTCCTACAGTAATCATCTATAGAGAGGGAGTCCCTTTTGTTTACGGCAAAGATAAGATAGATGCTCTTGAAGCAGAAAAGAAGAATGCAGGAGAAGCTACAAGCTCTCTACAAGAAGCTGTGGCTACAACAGCCGAAAAGGACATCATACTTAGATTTGACTTGTTTAAGCATCTAAATTACATATACAACTCTGAAATCATCTGAGTCAATTCTTAATTAAAGGGGTTTATTCTCTTTTCTAAGTAGGTCTTTATTAGTGCTATGAAAACCTTTCGAGGCGATGAAGCCACTTTCACTATCAGATAAGAAATCAATATTAGCTGGAGCAACTACTCGAAAGAAGTCAGCAACAACTACAGTAAAGAAAGTACCTACAGAACCCAATCCCTGGACTAAGTGAAATAACGCTGGATTTAACCTCGCTCTAGTAGGTACTGCTATAGTTCCAGGAATAGTTGAATTATTTGACAATATTTACCAACTATGCAAGCTAGGAGTCTCTGGACCTAAAAAGGGAGGATACTATTCGGGAGCTCCTAAGGGAAGTTATATGGACCAAAAGAGAGATTATTTTGCATATGCTTCAGAAGCTTACAGACCTACTATAAGATTCGGAAGAAATCTATACAGCAGCTCCATTAGCTTTGGTATGCCCTGATTCGTCTAGGCAGTGAAAAAGCTTTCTGTCTCTGAGAAGAAAGAATTAACTGGAGGCACTGCCTACATTAACGGAATAATGATGTTTACTATGGTAGGCTTAGAGCTACTTAACTTAGGTCTTAGAAAGTTAATTCACTATCTACAGGAAGCCTCTACTCCTATTCAGTCCGATGAACCTCAAAATTTAGACTTCTATACAAATCAGTGAGGCTGTAATCCACCTGTTTTAGGACAAGACAAATTTACTGTAGCTGCTGCTAGTACTGTTCCTTCAATCGAAAAGTAAATTAGTAGGTAAGTTAAACGTTTATACCTAAAACGCTTTCTTCTTCAACAAGTTCTTCAGTTTCCTTCTCCTTAGACTTCACAAAGAACTTAACTAGGTGATAGTAGTATCTGTCGAAGAATAGGTTTAATCTTGATCAACAGAATGTGTGTAAAGGAATAAAGAACATGAAGATAAATAGCTTAAAGACAAGAACTAGAAGTAGAGCATAAACGATTTCAGGCTTACTGCAACTTAGATAGAGGGTAAAGGCACAAGCTAGGGAAGCAAAGAATAGTCAGTTTTCAGTTCGTAGAGAAACCTTCAATTGGTTAGCTTGCATCTTGAATCTAAGTCCCTTATTCTTTACAGATTCAGGTACAGAGGTATTGATTTCTTTGGCAGCCACAAGAGCGTTAGTTCAGTAGCTTAGGAGCGCTATAAAGCTCACTAGGACTACTTCAGGTAGCAATTCAGGCATTTGTAGTGTAGTAGCTAGCAGGAACAAGAAGGAGGTGCCTATAAATATCAAGGAGGAAGAGATAAGGGATATTGCGCTTGAGATTCCGAATCTAAATGCAGTGTAAGCGGATAGTGGAGCCAAGCTTCAAAACATAATCCTGAGGGTCTTAATGAGGACAGGCATTGTAGAAAAAGCCTCAGTGGTCTGGAGAGATCAGTCGAGATGCTGACCGCCTTGTTGTTGTTGTTTAGAAGGATCTAACTTGTTTATGATGTTGGCTAGGTCAATGCTTTCAGGGAAAAGATAGTAAAGGAAGTTGGTCCCAACACCTTGACTTCTCCCTCTAGCTTCAGGTAAGTTTTTTAGCTCCTTCTTCACTAGGTCTTTGATATCTGTTTCGATTGCGCTCTTTGAGTTAGAGTTGATTGACAACAATTTGTTGTTCTTGAAGAAATTAGGGTAGTTAAGTTCATATTTAGACAGTCACAGTATTAGACCTATTGCTCCTAAAGCGAAGATGATAGGAGCAAATTCAGGAGCTTTAGGAACTATTTTCTTAGGCATTTCTAGAGGAGCAGAGACGATATTGTGACCTAACTCGCCTTCTAGCAGGGGAATTGCAGAACTACTCATTTGGGCCTTATAAGACAGCAAAAGATTTTTTCTTTGTTCCAGAGACGCTAGTAGGTGAGGGAAATAAAAGTTAGAAAATAGAAATCAAAAGGCAAGAACAGCTACAGAACCTAGTACGATTACTAATCCTAGTTCCTTTAAGGTAGAGGGAAGAAGAAAGACAAAGAGAGCACCAGGAATTAATAGAAGAAGGGCTAATTCATATATATAGGTGTTGTTCTTTTTATTTGCAAGGTAGATAGCCATTCTGGTTGTGTAACTCTTTGAGAGTAGGTATCTTCTTATTCACTTCAGCAGGTTGAAGGAATTCATCTGAGCAAACATCAACAATCAGAGAGCACCAAAGAAGGTAGAGCGATTGAAGGTTAGACCTCCCAACATAAAGAGGTTGTAGATAGAGATACATGCTGCTGCTAAGAAGATTGAAGCTAATAGTCCTGGAAGTCTGTACTTAAGGGAGCTACAGAGGAGAAGAAAGGTAGCGAAGAGAAGGCAGGGCAGCCAACCCTCCATGGGGGGGGCTGACTAGCTAAGTAATTGTTACTTGATTTTTTCTATAGAGAAGTGTTTTGTTCTAATGACTGGATGATTAACTGGATATCCTGTTGAGCTAAAAAACTCTGTAGGTCACTGATCTGAACTATTGTCTTTAGTTCTTAAGGTGAAGTGTTTAACGCTGTAGTTCTTGAAGATATCTAGCAGCTCTTGGGAGTTTCACTTTTCATCTAAGGTTCTGTCTGGAGTAATAGTTAACTTAGCTCCTGACTTTACCTCAGATTCGTGAGATTCTATTTCATAGATAGCATCAGGACCTGAAGCATATGTAATGTAGTTGGGAAAGAAAGATTCAAATGCATTTTTATCTCCTCCTTCAATTACCTGGATCAAATGACCCTTAAAGATTGACAGGCTCTTGGACTGCTCCTTCGACAGATTATAGATTCTATTTAGCTCCTCAGAACTGATCTCTTGAGGTTTTAGGGTGAGTGCATCTAGCCTTACATTTTCCTTCTTTAGATAGAACTCTTGAAAGTAGAAGTCAAAGAATTCTTTTTCTTCTTCACTAAGTTGCTTGAACATAGACTTGATCTTCTTTTTAACAGCGACGTTAACTTTTGGTTTTTTACCTTGAGTTACCTGAAAAAAGTCCTTGATGTATTTTTGCTTTCTCAGGAAAGCTTGATTAAAGAATCAGATTTGAAAACCTAGATTTAACTTCATCCTTAGTACCTCCTTGTCTAGTCAGACAAATCACCTTTTTACCCCTATTTGGTCTGAGGGAAAGTAAACAAGTCTCTTTATCTCATCAGTAGGTATCTTTGCTTTTCTTAGAAATACATCAACAGCCTCAAAGTTTTGGGAATTTCTAGCTAATTTAGAGTGATCAGGGAAAAATTCATTGAACTTAACTAACTCCTTAAATGCATTGGCCTCTATCAGATCAGAGTCTTGTTGCTTCTTCTCTAGTAGTCTGTCTATGGTGATCTGGTTTAGCTTTATGGTTTTTAGTCACTCTAGCTCTCTGTTTGCTATGTAGTCACTTCTCTGTACTTGAACAAATAGATTCGGTTGGCCTTCTCCTTCCATTGACTTCGTTCCGAAGTTTTCAATGGAATTAATGCTTACTGGGTAGGAAAAATACTTTTTGTAGTACCCTTCTAACCTTTCTTTGTCTTCAGAAAGTAAGTTTGTTTTCTCTTTGTTTTCAGAGCTGTAGAAAGGGATCCGGTAGAAGTAATGGTGGGTTTTTTGAGTGTCGTAAAAGATGTTTTGATAGTTTTGAATAGTTGGTACGGACATCCCTCCTAATAGGGTAGGAGCTAAGATCCAGTGTCCGAAACGTAGTCCCATTGTTAGGGGATTATTTAAATAAATTTAAATATTTGAAGATTAGAGGAGCCTTATCGGGAACCTCATTGAGATAACTTTATTAAAATTTAAAAATTTTTACCTAGTGAGCCTTTGAATGCTTATAATCAAAATAGATTAAGTTTTTATTTCTTATTTACTAGTAGAAGATGATGGGCATAGGTAAGCTGTTTTGCTCTATAGCTGTAGGTGCAGGTACTATAGGCGGGGGGGGCACTTGCATAGTTCTAGATAAGGTTGGTTATTTTGAACAAGCACAACCTAACTTAGTTAGCTCTACAGGGCCTAAAGCAGAATTAGGAAAGAACGTTTCATTTAAGGTAACAGTTAACTCTGATGAAGTTCTCGCTCAAGACTGTATGGCACAACCTGACAAGTACATGTTCTTGTGAATTGAGCGAGACACCGCTAACTTAGAAGATTTTCAACTTGTATGCTCTTCTATTGCCCAACAGCGAGTGGGCGAGGTTCCTAGGTATGCTGACTTGACAGAGGTTAGTGGGTCATTGGGAGACTTTAAGTGCACATTTAAGGGACTTGACGAAACTGAAGCTTCTGACAAGAAGGCCTACAAATATGAATGCTTAGGAGGTAATCCTTTATTGAAAGGAGAAAAGAAGGGAGACTATATAGCCCTAAAGAGAGGTTAGTACCTTATGGGTCTAGGCAATATAGGTAAGGTTTTTGTAGCTGTCACATGTGGCGGAGGTGCTGTATCTGGAGGAGCTTGTGCAGCTCTTTCAGAGCGAGGTTACTTTCAGCAAGTTACTGACGAAAAACCAGGGGCTAGAGAATCTGATCAAAGAGTAGAGCAAGGCACTCAAGAAGGCCAAGGGGAAGGAGATTCTCAGCGCCAAGGAGCCGAAGAGCCTGCTTCGGTGACGGAACAGCCAGCAGCTCCTCAATCTGTGCCCCCCCCAGCACAACCTTTAACTCCTAAACCAGAACCTCGCAAGACTACTGCTGTACTGGGCCAGGAAGCTAACTTCTACTTAACTATTGCCTCTGAAAAATTCACCATAAAGTGTCGACAAAAGGATAAACACTACACGACATTAGCTATTAAGGAGGAAAATATCTTTGAGACTTCTGGGAGAAGCAGTTCTGATGACATCAATATCCAATGTGAATGAATACCTGATTCTCAACCAGCTCCTGTAGTGGAGGAATTAAAGCCTGTCGACAATAATCAGAGATCTTTTAAGTGCACGCTCAGTAGAGTTCAAGGGCCTACCTACGAATACAACTGTGAAGGAGGAAATGGAGACTTGAGAGGTCACAAAACGGTTGTGCGCAAAAGTAATCGAGTAGATTATCCCTATGTAGAGCTACTTAGAAAACAACATTGGACTAGTCCTTGAGGAAACAAGAGAACAATCGAGTAATTTGAACAAGATCTCTCAAATAGCTTTAGCTGTGTTTGGCGGCAGGGGGCTGTCGGGTGTAGTGCCTGTGTAGCTTTATGTCAAGCCGATTCTCCAGTACAGCAACCTTCTTCAGTACCTGTTGTTGCCCAAACTGAGGAGAATAAGAACGAATTACCTGAAGGGGATCAACACAAAGACTACTCAGAACAGAAAGCTACAGTAGAAGTCCCTAGGTTAGAAGTAGCTCCTGTAGTCGCAAAGCCTAAACATCCCTATCAATTAGCAGCTAATCGGGCTACAGTTTTTTGGATAAGTATTAAAAGAGAAGAAACAAAGAAGCTTCAATGCTGGAGTCAGCCGTGTAGGTATGTTACCTTGAGGCTAAAGGGAGATTACAGAATAGTAGGTGATTCTGAGTTTGCTAGAGGTAGCGTTACTCACATAGTGTTAGATTGTGAGGGTTTTGAAGAAGATAAAAAGCTACCTGATCTAAAAGAGCTAGGAATAGAAAACACTATCAAGGTCCTTTCGCATGTACCTATACAGAAAAGGACAGAAGTGTTTATGGAATAGATACCTATAAATATTCTTGTATAGGGGGACAAGGCAGACTTACGAGACGTCTAGTTAAAGAACCTAATGATGGCAAGAATGAATACATTGAATTGGTAGATAGGGATAGCAGAAAACTTTGAAGTTGATTTGTGCAATAATAAGAACTTAGAATAAGGAAATCCAGTAGCTAAGCTGTAACTTAATTAACCAAGAAGAACACAACCACCTAGTTGGGCTGACCAACCATCTTTAAAGCTACTACTTCGCTTCTTCTTGCTGGAGGAGCTTTAGGAGGTAGCAGTTATCTGATACTTACAGAAGGAGAAGATGTTTACGACTCAGGGTTGTCTATCAATGCTGAACTAAATAAAGAAGCTACTTTTTTAGTTAAGGTAAATGACGACAAGGAGATAGAGTTAAACTGCAACAAAAAGACTGATAAGTATCTTTATTTAGGTTTAGAAAGTGATACTAAACCTTCAAATCTTAAGGACTCCGAAGAAAGATTAAAGATTCAGTGTCTTTATCTTGAAAAAACAGAATCTTCTGAGGTAAAGGTTAAGTCTTTTAGCGGAGAGAAGTATGCTCAACCTTCACTTAGATGTGTACTTACTGGTTTGGAGAGTAAATCCTCCAAAAAGAGATATAGATTCAATTGTATAGGAGGCAGTCCCGGATTAAGGGGAGAAAAAAGAGAAAGAGATTTGGAATCTAATTCTTATATTGTTCTTAAATCTGCTTAGTTCTTAATGGGAGGCCTAGGAAAGACTATTCTCTCCATAGTGTTAGGTGGAGGGGCTGCATCTACAGCAACAGGCTTAATACTGCACAATAATGGTTATTTAGGAGGTAATTTCGATTCCTATGAGCCTAAGGTATCTTCTGGGATAAAGATAAGTCCTGAAAAAGGTAAGGATGTTGTTTTTAGAGTGGGCATCAATAATCAGGCTCCCATTGACCTGGAATGTAAGTCTTTTAACACTGATCAGTATTTGATGTTGGGACTAGAGGTTAACACTAAAACCTCAGAAGGAAGAAATATGTCTGATTTCAACTTAGAGTGCTCTCCCAATCATGGAAGAGACGAAACATTTGTGTACTTTTCTGATTTTGACGGTAATCAAGTAGGCTTAATAGGTTTTGAATGTCTATTTAAGGGATCTGTAGAGGAAACTAATTATCCTGATAAGAAAATTTACAAGTATGAATGTAGTGGTGGCAATTCTGCTTTTAAGTGAGAACTAAAGCCTAAACAAGGAAACTCTGAGCCTTACATAGCTGCAGTGAAGTCTAAATAAGATTGGGTATCTCCAAAACAGTTTGCTTAGCTCTTTTAGGGGGAGGATCTGTTGGTGGAGGGAGCACTTGCTTGGCGCTTAATAGCTCTGGTTATTTTCAGAAACAAGAGACTCCAAGAATAGAGGCAGAGGAGAAAAGCGTTCAAGAAACTATTCAACCTAAATTGGGCGAGAGTGTTGACTTTAATGTGACTGTTAATTCTGAAACTCCAATGAAATTAGAGTGTGATGTTCCTGATGATTCCTATCCACTGCTGTGAATGGATTGAAGCTATCACAGTCCCGAGAATTGAAAGCTAGAATGTGCACCCGCCTTAGCAGAGGCTCTTTGAGAACCTTTTGAACTTAGAAACATTGATGAGCGGACTTCTGGTATAGAAGGATTCCAATGTAAATTCCTGGGCTTAGAGGAAGAAGTTAACGAAGCAAAAAGAAAGACCTATAGATATGACTGTACTGGAGGAAAACCCTTAGTTAAGGGAAAGAAGAATAAGCATTACATAGAACTCTCTCAGGTCTAGTTGGGAATAGCCAGGACTGCTTTGGCTGTTCTAGCCACAGGGGGAGGTGGCAGCTGTCTTATTCTGCACCGTGTAGGTTATTTTGGATCAGGACAACTTCCATCAACTTCAGTTCCCCTTTCATCAAATATTCCTGCAACCAGTGGCCTCGATAGGTCTTTAATTGACTTAAATACTCAAGCTGCTTCGGCAGGAAGCAACTTAAATGAAGGTGTATCTAGCAGTCAAGAAAGTCTAGATGGAACTCCTTCAGCATCTAACCTAGTTGCACAAGATGATTCTTCAGCGACAATTTCAGACGACGGGTCATCTAAAAATGATGAGTCAGTTCACGATCAGCCTCGGGTAGGCGCTGATGTCGCGAGCGCCCCTCCAACTCCAGTAGTTAAACCAGGGCCTGTTGATTCTGTCGCAGGGAAAGGAGCTACCTTCTTAGTGAATGTGAATGGTGAACCGACAATCACTCTTGAGTGTCCTGAGCATTCCAGTGAACATTTGTTTCTAGACCTTGAAGGAGAGAGATCTACTAGATCTGAAGGAAGGTATACACAGTGAAAGTTGAAGTGTGGTTACTACCCTAATCTTGGATTTGAGGGCAAGTTAAGAGTTGATTCTTTTAATGGAAAGAATTCCCGTCAGGAGTCTTTCCAATGTGCTATGGAGGGAACTCTAGAAACAGAAAACTTGAATGAAAGAACTTTCAAGTACACATGCACAGGAGGAGATCCTGTCTTGAAAGGCAAACTAACTAAGTTTACTGATGGCGAAGAGCTCTCTTATATTCTTCTTGAATCAAAAGATTAGATAGCCTCTTTTTCCTTGAGTACCTCTTAAGTTGGGAACTATAAAAATAACCCTTTCTATGTTAGCTGCAGGAGGTGGAGGTAGTTGTTTGATACTCAATAAAGTTGGTTATTTTGGTGGCGGGGGACCTATTCCCTCAGGAGCTTTGACCAGCACGTTAGATGCTACTCAGCAGCCTGAATCATTAGTTCAGATGTCTGATTCTTCTGCCGGTCGGGGAGGAGAGGCTGACTCAGTCCAATCTGAGCCTGCTCAGGCACCTGTAGTTGATAACCCTCAAGTATCAGAGCCTACAGTTTCAGATTCAGTAACTTCACCGCAGGATAACTCACCTTCACCTACATCAGAACAGGTAGTGGCCCAGCCAGGTCCTGTGGCTGCTCAATCCAATAATGGGGTTTTGTTTCAGGTAGCTTTGGGCGAGCAGGTTCACTCAATTAATTGCGAGGAACGAGATAATAGTCATCTGACCTTAGACCTAGAGGGGGTGTCAGAAACTAAGGTTCATGGCAAATATTCTCAGTGAAGACTTAAGTGTGGCTATTCCCTAAAACTGGATGAAATTCCTGCACCTAAGTTAGATAGCTTAGGGGGCAGTAGGTGAGGTCCTAAAGGTTTTAAATGTGAGTTGGAGGATTCAGCCCAAACAAGGGGCCTTGGCGGGAAAACTTATAAATTTAACTGTCGTGAAGGAGAAACCAAATTATTGGCTGAGTTTATGGATAGGGACACAGGAGATAAGGGACCTCACATACTCCTAAAATCTTCACAATCTTAGATGGGCATCTCCAAGATTGTTGCTTCTGTTTTGATTGGAGGAGGTGCTGTTGGTGGAGGCGCAACTTGATTAGTGCTTCAGAACAATGGTCATTGGAATGACATGCCTAAAAAAACACTGGGTGCAGCTGCTTTTAAAGACAATCCTATCTATCCTGTTTTAGGTCAGGCAACTACCTTTTTGGTAAAGGTCAATAACTCTCAAGAAATTAAGTTAGATTGCAATGACTTTACAACAGGTTATGTTTATCTATCTATAGACCGGGCAACTGACCTAAAAAATTTGAAACTTGACTGTTCCTTAGATAGAGACAGATCCCAAACACAAAGACCATTTTCCATTCATGACTTTGACGGTAAGTTGTATGGACAAGAATCTTTCAAATGTTGATTCAAGGGAGAAGCAGAAATTACTGACAATAAAAAAACCTATAGATATGAGTGTGAAGGAGGGAATCCTAAGCTAAAAGGAGAGTTAGTTAGTGGCGGTGAACATCAGTGATCCTACATAGACTTAAAACCTAGTTAGTTGAGTAGAGGTTATTTAGAGATATTTATAAGATAAGTTTTTTTAGATAAGAGTTATGGTTTTGAGTAGTGCTGGAAAGATAGTTCTTTCTGTGCTGGGCGCAAGCAGTGTTGTTGGGTGCGGAGGAAGTTATCTAGTTCTTGATCAGACAGGATTTTTTGAAAAGCAAGGCCAAGGTGTTAATTATTTAGAGGATTTTCAGCCAACTCACAATGTAGATATTTCTTCTGTGGGCAAGAAGGCAAACTTCAAATTCAAGATTGACGATAAAGAACATGATCTGGAATGTAAATCACTAGAAGATCAGTATGCAATCCCGACTTTCGAGTGATTTCACAAGGATACACAAACCGTCTGGAGATTGGTCTGCAGTTATGACAGACAACAGAAGTTTGCTAAGCCTTATGCTTTAGAAGGCAAGGGATATGGAAATCCCTCATTTAGCTGTACTTTTCAAGAACAAACAGATGGAGGAGAAGAAAAGATAAATAAGTATATTTGTACTTCAGGAACTCCTAGAGTAGAAGGGATATTTACTGAAGATACTTCTGGCAATTACATACTTCTTAGACCTAAGACTTAGATTGATTTAGAAAATTATTTTCGTGACTATAGGATTATGAGTTAAGGCTTTAAGTCTCATCATGAATAAGAGATATATTTAAGGGTCTTGACTGGAGCGGCAAAGTTAATCTTGTCTGCATTAGCTGTGGGAGGTGCTGTTGGTGGTGGAGGCACTCTTTATGGCTCCGGAGTAGTTGGGTCTCAATCTAGTTCTTCAGGAGCTCCTAAGAATTCAATACCAGCAATCTTAGGAGCAAAAGCAACCTACAAGGTAAAGATAAATTCTCAGCCTGAATTTACCCTTGAATGTAAAAATGTTCACGATAAGTATGTTGTCTTAAACATAGAAACAGATACTAGCGATTCTTCACAAAACAGCAGATATGAAAATTTGAAACTTGAGTGTCTTTCTGAGACTAACTGAATTGGTCGGGGACCTCTGTATAACCAAGACTTAGAAGAGAAAGGTACGGATAGTCCGTTTAAGTGTCTATTTAAGGGGCTAGAAGGGGGTGAGTCTGACCCTAAAGTCTTTAGATATGAATGTAAGAATGGTAAGACTTCTTTTGTAGGACAAAAGGTTGAAGGGGATCATCCCTATATTTCTCTAAAGAAGCAATCTAACTAGGGTGACAGGAGCAGCTAAGGCCTTTTTAGCTCTTGGTATTGGAGGGATTGTCGCGGGAGGTGGAGGGAGCTATGTTTTCTTGGAGCAATCAGGTTTCTTAAATGGACAAACTGAATCTCTAAATACTTCTTCACTTAAAGTTCCTTCAGAGTTAGGTAAGGAATATACCTATAAGGTCAAGATAAATGATCAGCAAGAAGAGCTTACCTTAAATTGCAAGCCTAGAAGTGACAAATCTTACGTAGTTTTGTCTTTGGATACAGACACTAATTCCTTATCTACAGAAGAAAAAGTCTTTACAGGTTTGATGCTTTCTTGTGTTGAAATTGTTCCTAGAGAGGGTCAGTCAGACTACATCCCTAATAATGAAGACCTAATTGAGAAGAATGAGCAACATAATCCTCTGAAATGTATATTTAAGGGCTCTATAGATCAAGAGGATAGTTCAGCGACAAAGACATTTAAATATGAATGTAACGGTCCTAGAGAAGCCAAGCTAGAGACTCCAACGGGGGAAAATCGTGAGCCTTATATCTCTTTGAAAAAACAAGACAGATAGTGCTTTGGAGTGACTATTTTCGGTAAGATCGCTAGCTCTTTAGGTGCTGCTACAGCTATAACGGGAGGAGGAGGCTTAATCCTATATCAACAACTGGATGATTCTATTCCTGAAGGAGCAATCTTGCTCTCTGAGGAAGGAAAAGGAGGAAAGTTTGTCTTTGAGTTTGAAAGCCCTGAAAAAAAGACATTCACCTTGACCTGCTCACCTGTAGAAGGTCACTATGCCTTTCCTAACTTTGAATGAGATTTTTCTGATCTAAAGACAGGTAGGGCTAGCAATATCAAGATAGGTTGTGACTATTCAGCTTTCAAGTCAAGTGTTGTTGCAGAGGATTTAAGAGAAGATCACCACTTAGGATCGGGGTTAGTTTGCAAATACCAAAATAGAGAGGCCGAAACAGACTCTAGGGAGCATAAGTACATTTGTGAGCGGGGCACAAAGCACTTAAAGCCTATTCAGGATGCAGGGAAGAGTGGTTTAATACTCTTATAAATCCTGTATCTAAGTAAAAACTACTCTGTAAGGCCTTAAGACCAAGATAGGTATTCTTTTTAATACCTAGACAATTAATCTCTTCTATTGAATTTCTTACTCTTAGCTAAGTCTTTATCTCCTTTCTTGGTTACGGGAGGGGTAGTGGGTACAGGAGCAACTATTTACTGTTTAGCACCAGATCTTAGTGAATCTATATCTTCAAAGTGTCTAGAAAACCCTAAGAACTGAATGGGCGAGGAGTGCAGGAATAATACTCTCTTTAATGAGAAGCTCAAGGCTGTTTGACAGGACAACTAGATGATTGGAGCAGCCAAAACCTCTGGTTACATTCTTGCTGCTCTAGCAGCAACAGGGGCTACAGGTTACGGATTTACTCGCGTATTTGATATTCCCTTATTTATCAAAGAACCTTCCTTGGAATCTCGAATAGTTAAGTGTTTGGAGAATTCTTTCAGTACTGATGGGAGATGCAGCAACGATCCTGAAGTTCAAGCTAAGTGAAAAGAAGCTAGATGAGAATAGTGAACTGGGCTCTCCCTAAATATTGATTGATCTCTCTATAAAATTTGTGTCTGTTAGTTAAGTAGACCTGTAGCTTAATGACTATTCTTGCAAAGACTGCTTTTACATTTTTGGGCATCTCTTTGCCTGTAGGAGGAGGAACCACTATGTATCTGGCAAACAATCACTCTAGACAGCAAGAAGAGAGATTGAAGGCCCAAATAGAGGCAGTAGAGCAGCAAAGATTGCAGGATTCAGATGTTGGTGTAAATCTGAATGGCGATGAAGCTGAATTTGACGAATCAGAAGATCGATCAGGAATTCCTAGCTCTGAGGAAGAATGTGAAGAAGCTTTCTTCTCCAGTCTCTAGTTAGGGTTTAAGGGAGAAGAAGGCCTTTGAGGCCTTCTATTCCTTTAACATTTGATCTTGGGTATTTTCTTCTTACTAAGATCTACAAACTCTTTAGGTTTCTCTCTAGACTGATAGTTCCTTCTTTAGTTGCTTTAGGAATCGTACTAGTATCTAGCATAGTTATTCATGCCAAAGATATGGTCTGAGGATCTAAGAGCAAGCTAAAAAGACCTGATACGGGAAGTTCAGGTAATATAAATAGCAATTTAACTCTTTCTACAATCCCTACTTCTCTTTTTGGCTCTAGAACTTTGATTTAGATCAGGATGATTTTTTAAGTCTTTAGGTTCCTGTCGACCCCCTAGAGGGTCGTTCTCAGGAACTTAAAAATTGAGCAGCATAACCTGCAAGACTATGACGGCTGTATTGGGCCTAACTGGTTTTGGACTCTTATCCAGTAGTACTGTCTTAGCTAATGGTTATTCAGGGATTTCTATTAAGGAGACAACAGAAGAGAAAAAAGAGGAAAAGAAAGAAGAATCTGAGGAGTCGGATGATGATAGGATGGTGAGCGCGAGCCCTCCCGCCCGAACAAATCAGAAAAGCGAACCTTAAACTTTCTAAGTTGCAATTAATTTCAAAAGGCAGAAGATCACACTTCCTACAAAGATACTAATAACCATATTAGGTTTAGGTGCTACCTGTTCAGTAGGTTACTTTGTTCTCTGAAAGATATTGATTTCTCCTCACATAAAACAGTCTCAAGAATCTTCAAAATAATTGCCTCTTATATATAAGAAACAAAGACTGGGTAATCTTCCTCTAAGTACAGGTATAATTAAGAAACTTTTCTCCTTAAACTATATTTAGGTAACGCATAATGACTCCTAATTCCATAGCACTAAACGCTCTAAAGACGTTCTTAGTTTTAGGTGTTAGCTTTGGAGGACATCACATCTACAACTATGCAACAGGAGGAACATTCATTGATGACGGATCTTTCTACTTCAGCAGCAAGATGCTGATGCCTGGTTCTAAAGACCACCTATTAAAGAAAAACAAGGTATATAACAGTCCTTCTCCGATAAAAGACAGCGGTTACTTCAGTCAGGCAGGTTACTCTAACGTCTACTTGGACTTCGATGAGAAGTTAGGTTTCGGAGAAAAAGCTTCTGTACTAAAGACTCACTATTCAAAGCAAGAGGAGATATACAAGATTATTAAGGATCACACTCTTAAGATGGTTATGCCTTGCCAATCTGGTACAGGATGACTTCTAGACTTTGAATTGCCTGAAGGTGGTAAGTATCCTCTCAAATGATTCTTGGCAACTAACTTACACGTAATTAATAAGTTCAGGTTTAAGGACAATCCCTATCACTCTTCCTTGCCTATAACTGATTCTTCAGCTAGACAATATGCACCAGCTCACTACAACTCTTGAACCTATAGATACAACAACCTAACTGCTTGTCAAGACTCAATCTTTAACAACAAGTCAGTACTAGACCTATACACAGAAGAAGATATAAGGGATGTAAGGGAACTAGGTAGATCATTTGCTCAATTTCATCACGGAGGTACCTGAGACGACAACTATTGCTACTATGACGTAAGAATGGGTGCAGGAATATGTTCTAAACCACATCAACGACCAAATCAACCGAGAGTATTTACAACTAAGGTAACTGATCCTAAGTTGGTTTACTCAGCAGTTAACTTCTTAGGAAGCAGAAATACAGTATCAGGACATCAAGTTCAAGACTTTAAGTACTTCAAGGACTTTGGTGTATTAGAAATCAACTTTGAAAATGAAGAACAAGCAAGACTAATGACCAATAACGTCTATGAAAAGTATTACAAGGAAAAGACAGACCCTAACAAGAAGGTAGCTATTGACTTCTTTGCTGAAGAGTTAATGAGTAAGTATGACCCTAATCAGTTGGCTAAGGCAGAAGATAGCTTCTTTATAGGAGGATATCCTTACTCTCCTACAGCCAATTTGTCTTTCCACATGAATCAAAAATTCAGGCCACTAGGTAACTATAGTTGAGACTATCAAGGTCATCTGCAAGGATTTACAGTACCTACAGAAAGCAAGCTAACCTACTTTAGAAAGACTAGCTACGATTCTCCAAATAAGTTCAACCTACTAAACAGTAGAGGCGAGGTAATTCCTGGTCACGCAGACCTAAAGAAGATAGATGATCACAGCAATGCTTCCAAGATCGAATGGGACGGATATGAACTATCTGGTTGAGGATATAACTACATGATTGACAATGCCTTCTTAGGTAAGGGAGCTTCAGGATCTATGGTATTAGACCAAAATGGTTCTCTGTTAGGTCTCTACAGAATGTACAACGAAGGATTTAACTATGGATTTGTAGAGCCTTTGAAAGCCAGCTGGGTAATTGATGATCAAGGTAGGGTTATCTTGCCTGGTTATGACTTGCTAGCAGGTGCAGGAGCTGATGTGGTGAGCTATAGAACTCAAATAGAGAAGTATAGACCTACTATGAAGACCTATTTGAAGTCCAAAAACTGAAAGTTAAAGAGTTAAACTCATTTAGGCTTCTAGCCTAATTAACTATATGGGTAGCTTCTGTCTTCTGTGTATCTCTTTCTTCCCTCAAGACTCTGATTTTCTGGACTCCTCAACAAAAATAGACTCTATTTAACCTCAACAGCTATAGTAGGAGGAGCAGCACTCATAAGTGCTGTCTCTCTAGAAGCTATAGACAGACCTATAGATAGAGGTTTTCAATTTGTAGGAGCTAAAACAGGTAAGTTTTTAAGGAGAGTATTTACTCCTAGTGCTGTTGATACCAATCAATCTTGGGATCCTGTTATCAACAGTCATATTCGAGAAAGCCTGGAGTTTCTCTGAAGCTATATCAAGAAAATCTTTGAGTGATGCTGACAGTCTCTTGTCTCTTCTATTTACTGAGTTATTCAGTTACCTAAAAATATTGACTACTACTGAACAGGTTTTAGGACTTCCTATCAAACCTTCTTTAGAAATACAAAAGCTTGAGAGATTCTTAAACGTGAAATGAGCTGAGCTAAGACCAAAAACATCTGGAACTTCCTCATAGACAGTGAGCAGAACAAGACCTTCTTCAATCTCTTTAGGGGAGAACAAGCAGAGAAGACATGAGAAACTGCTCAACTTCTTTTAGGCACTAAGACTGTAGGCGGTGAATACTTTAAGGTTTCTGAGGGCGTTGCAGGTGTCCTATTAGCTAAGTGAATAACTGATCCTGCAGGGGTGACTAGAAAATATGAAAAGTTATCTAAGTTAGTCAATGAACTGACAAAGAAATTGGAGATCTCTTCGTTGTCTACTTCTCAAAAACCTGGTCAGTCTTCTAAGCCTAAAGGGACCTACATATTCAATGAAGAAGCACTAGAAGATTTTCTCAATGTAGATGAGGGAATATCAGAAGCTATATATAACGCTATTTGGTTGGGCCAGATAGGCGCAACCATAGAGAACGATTTACCCCCTCTGCCAGAAGTGTCTTTGATCTCTTCAGCAATAGCCAACCTTTTTGGGAGTTTTTTCTCTCCCCTGAAAAGCCCTATAAAGGCCTCTTAAGGCCTTAAACTTTAAATATTTAGTTCTTTCCCTTGAGGTTCATATTTAAGGCTGCAGCACTACTTCTCCCCGCTGGAGGGGGGGTCACCTGTCTAGGTGTTTATCACCAAATTAAAGGAGATACTTGCGAAGAACTATGCAAGAAATGTAAGTGTGGCGAGGGGACTCAGTGCACTCAACCTTGTACGAAATGCCCAGAGAATTGCTGTAAGGACGGACAATGCTGTCAAGGTCAAGGAGCTCAGTGCTGTAAGGATGGTAAGTGCTGTTGCAAGGTAGAGGAAGGCAAATGTTGCTGCTGTTGTGCCTGCAGCAAGAACCAGTAGTAAGCTTTCTTAGTATTTCTTAGTTAGAATTTCCCTAAGCTTCTACTTTTTTAAAAGAGTTTTTCCTAAGATCTACTTACCTTTAACTTTCTTGTTTTTTAGATGAAGTTAATCCACAAGATTTGTTGTGGTTTCGCTGGTCTGACTGGAGCAGGAGGAGCCAGTTACGGGACCTACTTAGGAGGTTCCTCCTTAGGTTGATTTGGTCAACGAGCAGCTGATTCTAGTTCTAGTAGTAGTTTTTCATCCTCATCTTCAAATGACTGCTGCCCTGAAGGTTGTGATTGTGACAAACTCCTTGAGTGCCTTGAAAAGGAATGTAAGGAGCTTGATGAATGTTTAAAGGTCTGCGAAGAGCCTAGTAAATGCTCTGAAGACTGCGCATTCGCCTGTTTAGATTTCTTTCTTTAGTTAACTAGTCAAGAGGCTCAGGAATCACAGGTACTTTAGCAGTCGACCGAACAAGAGACTCTATATGAACAGGAGTAAGTTATGTAGGTTCTAATATAAGCTCTGTGTTCAGCAGTTTATTTGCTGCTGACAGTGCCCCCCCCGCTAGCTCACAGAGTTCTGACAGTACGGTTAATGAGATCTTCTCGAGCGCTTGAGAAGGATTAACTTTTGTAGTCGCCAGAGGGGCTAAATGATCTTGACAATCAATCACTTACTCAGGCAAGTGAATCTCAGAGATGAAAACTACCTTCAATACTGTTAAGGGATGAGCACAAACCTTCTGGACCAACCTCAAAGATCACTGATATACCTTCTGAATATTTCTCAGAAGTTCTTTTAGATCTATTGATCTCAAGAAAATCTACGAATTACTGACTAATCCCGGTAAGCGACAGATCTTTACAGGGTCTAATAGTCAGTTGAAGAGTGTGGCTGACAAGATGAAAAACATCATGAACAAATCAGGGTCAATTGGCTTTGACGTAGGAGGTCCTTTTAGGAAGTTACTAAAGACATTCGTAGAGGATCAACAAAACCTATCTAAGGTAGTTCAGAGATTAGGTTTTCTGGAGACTTACGTAACGGGAAGTCAACACTCCAACAAGAAAGATGTAGTTCAAGCTTTAGTGAATTTCTTTTCTGAAACTGAAGACAAGATAACTAAATTTGACTTCAAGTATGAGTGAGGAAACAGCGCCAAGTAGATAGCTTCTTATTATCTTAGGGCAGCCCTATTAACTTCTCGTGAAGCTTTTGTATAAGGTCTTTTTGGCCTTAGGAGGAACTACTGCGACCGGAGGACTAGGTACAGGCACTATTTTGGAATTACTCACTTTTTAGATAAAGGACAAAAATCCCCTAATTGTGTTTGTTCTGATGACTGTAAGTGTGCAGAAGCTCCTGAATGCAAAGAAAGTTGTCAATGTCCTGAAGGGGCTACCTGTTGCAAGAAACCAGGAGAAGCTTGTGAATCAGGAAAATGTTGTTGTGTCTGTAGTCCTTCCTAGGTAGCTTTAAGCAAAGGAAGGCCCTTTGCCTTCCTTACTATTTCTTCTGTTTGAGGTAAAAAGTTCTTGATGTGAACTTCTCTACTCTCTGACTGAAAGGTCTTTCTCAACAAGGAAAAATCTATCTAGCTACTTCTTCTCTAGCTATAGGCTCAGGAGTCACAGGAACTTTAGCTGTAGACAAAACAAGAGACTCAATTTGACAGGGAGTAAGTTATGTAGGTTCTAATATAGGCTCTGTGTTCAGCAGCTTATTTGCTGCTGACAGTGCCCCCCCCACCCAGGTCAGCAGCAATGATAAATCGGTAAATGAGATCTTCTCAAGTGCTTGAGAAGGTTTAAGTATTGTAGTCTCTAGAGGAGCTACATGATCTTGGAGGTCAATTACATTTGCAGGAGATAAGGTAGTCAAGTTAAAAGGTACTTATGACTCAGTAAAGACTTACGTACTATCTACTTGATCAGTACTCAAAGAACACTGACAAACTATGTGAGAATTCCTAAAACACTCCTTTACAGAGATAGATCTGAAGAAAATCTATCAGTTACTTACTGATCCTTCTACTCAGAAAGCAGTACAGAGTAGCGGAAATACCTGAAAGACAATAATGACTGACATGAAAAGCCTTGTTAATAGTTCTAAATCTGTTGGTTTTGACTTGAGTAAACCGTTTAAGAAAGTACTTAAGTCATTCCAAAAGAACCCTTCAGGAATGAGCAAAGTAGTAGCTAGATTGAAACTGCTAGAAGACTTTGCAAAAAACAAAACCTCCAGTGACAAAGCTAGAGTCGAGTCTCTTTCTGAGTTCTTTTCGTTAGATGACGATGCAGAGATTGACAGGTTCAAATGGAGTTATTCATTTAAATAGATAGACTCTCTAGAAGATAGGAAAGGGCCTAAAAGCCCTTTCTTCTTAGATTAATTTCTTATTTTTCTATTTAAGATAATTCACCAACTTTGTTCTCTAAAACTCTCTGACTTAAGGGACTCTCTCAACAAGGGAAGATCTATCTAGCAACCAGTTCTTTAGCCTTGGGGTCAGCAACTACTGGAGCTTTAGCTGTAGATGGTACAAGAGACTCTATCTGACAGGGAGTGAGTTACGTAAGTTCTTCTATTTCTAACTTTCTAGGAATGGCTTTTGAGACAAGTGATGCCCCCCCCGCCAGCTCCGAAAGTTCTGATGAGACTGTTAACGGAGTATTTAAGGAGGCTTGAGAAGGCTTAACTCTTGTAATCACTAGAGGGGCTACATGATCTTGAAAGTCAATTACTTATGCAGGCAAGTGAATTTCAGAGATGAAAAGTACCTACAATGCTGCAAAAACCTGATCTGAGACAGCTTGATCGAATTTAAAGGAACATTGATACACTCTGTGAATCTTTCTTAGAAGTTCATTTACCTCTATAAACCTAGAGAAGATCTACCAAATGCTTTCCAATGGAAGCACAAGACAACTAATAATAGGAGATAAAAGTCAACTTAAGACAGTTGCTGACAAAATGAAGAGCATTATGAATAAATCAGGTTCAATTGGTTTTGATGTAGGAGGTCCCTTTCGAAAACTCCTAAAAACTTTTACTGAAGACCAAAGTAACTTGACTAAGGTAATTAGTAGATTAGACATACTAAAGAGTTACGTCGAAGGGAGTACTGCTCCCAAAAAGGAGGCTGCTCAAGCCTTAGTAGACTTTTTTTCTTCCATAGAAGATACCATCACTAACTTGAAATTTGAAGGCAGTTCCTTGTATCCTAAAAGTCAAAAATAACTCTTAAAGAAATCTGCTTGAGCCTCACATCTCTCTGATTAAAAGGACTCTCCCAACAAGGGAAGATTTATTTGGCTACCAGTTCGATGGCAATAGGTTCAGCTACAACAGGAGTTCTGGCTGTAGATAGCACAAGAGACTCTATATGAACAGGAGTTAGTTATGTAGGAAGTTCTGTCGCGTCTGCCTTAAGCTACTTGCTTACTGTTAAAGGCGCAGAAGCGGGGGGGGGCATCGAACATGATGACACTGTTACGAATCTCTTCAGTACTGCCTGAGATGGTCTTTCCCTTCTAGTTTCTTCAGGATCTAAGTGAGCTTGAAGATCAACGATTTACACTATCGATTGACTAAGAGGAGTTCCTAATAAATTTGAGAGTTACTCCGGTTACGTTAAGTCTTTTTGAACATACCTAACAACCAACTACAAGACTCTCTGAATATTCCTTAAACACTCCTTTCCGGAGTTAGATCTACAAAAGATTTACAATGCCTTATTTAATAGCTCTACTAGACAGTCGACAGCGAAGATTTTTAGTGACGAAAGTCAGAATGGCTTCAAGAATTTGATGAAAAGCATGGAATCTATAGCCACTAAGTCCTATGAAATAGGCTTTGATGTAAGTGGCGCATTTAGAAAGTTAATGACCACCTTCCTAGATAGCCCTTCCTCTATACCTAAATTCGGAAGTAGATTGTCTATCCTTAAGAACTACATAAGTACCTTAAATAATGGCAATCAAGAACAAGCTAAGTCGATTCTAGAGTTCTTTTCTCAAGAAAGTGACCAGGATATTACGAATCTCAAGTGAAACAGGTTTCCTAGCAGCCGTTAATTAATTTTTGGTATTTTCTTAACTGCGTATCTAGATAACGAGACTGCCTTCTATAAAGTCCTGTTAGCTTTAGGAAAGACTGCTGGCCTTTCTTACTATTTCTCTTGTTTAAAGTAAAAAGTTTGTGATGTGAATGTTTCTACTCTTTGACTTAAGGGTCTTTCTCGGCAGGGAAAGATCTATCTAGCTACTTCTTCTCTAGCTGTAGGCTCAGGAATCACAGGCACTTTAGCAGTCGAGCAAACCAGAGAGTCCATTTTTCAAGGAGTAAGTTATGTAGGTTCTAGTATAAGCTCTGTGGTCAGCAGCTTATTTTTTATTGATCAGGGCGGGGGGGGGCGACTCTGGCAGCAATGATAAATCGGTAAATGAGATCTTCTCAAGTGCTTGAGGAGGCTTAACTCTTGTAATCACTAGAGGAGCTACGTGATCTTGGAGGTCAGTTACCTTTGTAGGAGATAAGTTGACCAAGTTAAAGGGCACTTATGACTCAGTGAAGACTTACTTGCTATCTACTTGATCAATGCTCAAAGAGCACTGATTAACCATATGGGAATTCCTAAAACACTCCTTTAAGGAGGTAGACCTACAGAAGATTTATAAGTTATTAACTGATAAAAGCACTCAACAGGCAATTGCCCAAAACAAGGAAACTTGAAAAACAGTTATGAGCAATATGAAAAGCTTAGTTTCTAGTTCAAGATCTGTTGGTTTTGATCTAAGTAAGCCTTTTAGGAAAGTATTGAAGTCCTTTCAAACTAATCCAGGAGGTATGAGCAAAGTTGTCTCTAGGCTGCAACTACTAAAGAATTATGCTGAAGGAAAAAACTCTACAGATAGAGCTAGAGTTGAATCTCTTTCTTCTTTCTTTTCGTTAGAGAATGATTCTGATATCGATGCTTTTAAGTGACAGTTTCCTTCTTAGTTTTGTAAACCTTCTAATTAAGATGAAAGCTTTTTCTATTGAGACTTACTCCTCTTTGAATTAAGGGTCTTTCCTCCCAAGGGAAGATCTATTTAGCTACTTCCTCTTTAATAGGAGGAGCTACCGTTACAGGAACCTTAGCTGTTGACGATACTAGGTCTTCTATCTGAAGAGGAACAAGTTACGTTACCGACCAGGTAGGGTCGACTTTTTCTAGTCTTTTTAACAATTCTGAGAAAGCACAAGGGAGAGAAGATGACTCTAGCATTACAGGAGCAATTACAAATTCTTTAGATTTTTTAGGGGAGCTCATCTTTAAGATAGCTGGTTGATCTTGATCAGCTTCTATTAAATCTATTCACTGACTTAAGGATTCCAAAGATCACTACTCTAAATACTCTAGTCACTTAACTAGAGGTTGGGAGCATCTTCAAAAGCATTGAAAGACCTTGTGAGAATTCATCAAGAGGTCTCTAGATAGCCTAGAACTAGATAAGTTCTACGAGTTGCTTACAAGTCCCAATAAGAGAGATAAAGCTATAGAGCTGTTTGGAGAGAAACACAGACAGACGATGAAGATATGGCTGCAAACCTTACCAGTTTAGCACAGAAATCTGCAAAGATAGGCTTTGACTCTAGTAGAGTATTCAAAAAGATACTTAAGACTTTTGTAGAAAAACCAGAAGATATGACCTTAATAGCTACTAGACTGGTTTATCTAGACGCTTACCTAAAAACACAAGAAAGCAAAGCTAATAAAGATGCTATAGAAGCTCTAATTTCTCTCTTTTCAGATACTGAGGAAAACATAAAGAGATTTACCTGAAACAGATATAGGAAGTAAGAGTATCTGTTAAAGAGTCCTAAGTGACTCTACCTTATAAGATCCTCTTTGGCTTCTTAGGTACAGGAACTTTAGGATGTGCTGGTTACGGAAGTTATGTGGGCGTAGATCATTTTTTCTTGAAGGCAGGTTCTGAGGAATGTAAGTGTACACAGGAAAAATGTGGAGAACAATGTACCTGTGAAGGTCAAGACAATGCTACTTGTTGCAAAACCTCTGATGGTAAGTGCTGCTGTTGTAAGTGCACTCCCAGTAGATAAGTAGGCCTAAGTAGGAAGGCTTCGCTGCCTTCCTTCTCTTTCTATCTAACTCAGATATAGGTTTTTGTCTTGAGGGTTGCTGCTCTCTGACTGAAAGGCCTTTCCTATCAGGGAAAGATTTATCTAGCTACTGTTTCTTTAGCTGGAAGTTCTGCAATTACAGGAACTCTTGCTGTAGAGGGAACAAGAACTCAAATAGTTGATGGAGTTAGCTACGCAGGATCTAAGGCCAGTTCTATGTTCAGCAGCTTATTTGCTGCTGACAGTGCCCCCCCCACCCAGGTCAGCAGTTCTGATGACACAGTTAATGAAATTTTTAAGGAAGCTTGAGACGGCCTGAAACTTGTAGTTACTAAAGGAACTAGTTTATCTTGAGACTCAATGATCTATGCAGGTGACAAGCTCACCAAGATTAAGACTACCTATGACACTGCTAAAGGCCATTTAGTCCCCTCTTGGGCCTTCCTTAAAGAAAACTGAAAGATTCTCTGGTCCTTCATTAAGCATTCATTTCCTGAGATAGACCTCGAGAAAGTCTACAAAACATTGAGTCAGAACGCCAAATTGAAAAATACTATGAAGACTATGAACAAGGACAGCCTTAAAAGCATGATGACTAGTATGCATAACATCACAATGAAGTCTGATTCACTTGGAGTGGACGTTAGTGGGGCTTTTAGAAAACTTATGAATACCTTCCTAGAAGAGCCAGATAAGGTGCCTAAAGTTAGTTCGAGATTAAGCATCTTAGAAACTTTTGTAACCACTAAGGGAACTAAGGACACAGCTCAGATTTTTGTTAATTTCTTTTCTTCTAGTGAGTCGAATATAGAAGCTATGAAATGAGGTTCTAGTTAGATGACTCTGAAGGTTGTGCCTATCCTAAGAAGTAAGATAAACCTTTTTTATGTTCTCATCTGTTCTGTGAGCTAGAGGACTCTCAACTCAAGGAAAAATCTATTTAGCAGCTAGCTCTCTAGCTTTAGGATCAGCAGTTACAGGAGCTTTAGCCGTTTCTGACACTAGATAGTCTATTTGATCGGGAATGAGCTATGCCAGTTCTTCCATCAGAGATGCTTTCAACAGTATCTTTTCTATAGAGGGTGCCCCTCCCAACTCAGGGGATGGTAGTGACTCTAGTATTACCTCTGCAGTAACAGACTCATTTGGTTTTTTGGGTGAATATATGGCTAAGGTTGCAAGTTGGACTTGATTTGCTTATCTTACATCTATAAATTGGCTGAAGGACTCTAAAGAGCATCACTCTAAGTATTCTGGCTACCTAACTAAAGGTTGTGAGCATCTTCAAAAGCATTGGAAGACCCTCTGAGGGTTTATCAAGAATGCACTTACCCACTTAGACCTTCAGAAGTTCTTTGACCTTTTAACTAATTCTTCTAAACGAAATAAAGCCTTAAAGTGATTTGGTCCTGAACACAGAGACACTATGAGGAAGATGGCTGAGAATCTCCAAAACATAGTTAAAAAGTCTGTAGAGCTAGGCTTTAATGGAGCTAAACCTTTTCAAAAAATACTGAAGACTTTTGTAGAAGAGCCAGATGAGATGAGTCGAATAGCTACTAGACTTGTCTATCTAAATATGTATATTCAGTCTCAGCAAACAGGAAGTGGCTCAAGAATAGATAAATTAATTGACTTCTTTGCAGAGACTGAACAAAATATCAAAGGCTTTAACTTCAGCACTTAACTGCTATTTTTCTAATTAGGTCAAGATGCACATAGGCTACAAGATACTTTTTGGTCTTTTAGGTATTGGAGGATTAAGTGGGGTAGGTTACGGAGGTTATGAAGGTTTAAAGACTTTAGGGATCTTTACTAAAGCAGGTTCAGAGTTTTGTGAGTGCTCTAAAGACTGTAAGTGTGTCCCTGCAGAGAATTGCCAACAGGAATGTAAGTGTCCAGAGTCGGCAGACCAAGTGTGCTGTAAATCCTCAGATGGATCTTGTTGCTGTTGCAAGAAGGGAGAAGGAGCTTGTACAGATGGTCAAACTTGTTGCTGTAAGTGTCCTCCCAGTAGCTAAATAGGGGTTTAAGTAGGGAAGCTCTATTGCTTCCTTTACCCTTCTATCTAGGTGAGATAAATCTTTTGTATGTCTCCCGCTGCCCTCTGAATTAAAGGTCTTTCCTCTCAGGGAAAGATCTATTTAGCGACTAGTTCATTAGCTGTAGGCTCTGCTACTACTGGAGCTTTAGCTGTAGATAGGACGAGAGATTCTATTTGATCAGGGGTGAACTATGCAGGTTCTAAGGTCAGTTCTATGTTCAGTAGCTTATTTGCTGCTGACAGTGCCCCCCCCCGCTCAGGTCAGCAGCAGTGACAATGACGTTAATGACATCTTTAAGAGCGCTTGAGCAGGATTGAGCTTTCTAGTTAATTCAGGAGCCACTCGTTCTTGAAAGTCAATTACCTGATTAGGTAGTTTGATTCCTGATATAAAAAAGAACTATCAGACAGCAGAAAGCTACACTAAATCTTCCTATAAGTTCCTAAAGGACAATTGGGAACATCTCTGAAAGTTCCTCAAGCTTTATTTCAGATACATAGACCTTGAAAAGCTTTATAAGTTACTTTCTAAAGAAAGCAAGAGAAGGAAGTTAGCAGAAGTCTTTCAGGAAAGTAACAAGAGCACCTTAGAAGGAATGGTTAAGAATCTTCAAAGTATTGTTTCTAAATCTGGAGAAATAGGTTTCTATGCAGGCAAACCTTTTGACAAGATAGTTCAATCTCTATTTGAAGGCTCTTCTAATCTAGGTAAGCTCGCTACTAGATTAGGTTACCTAGAGGGATATATCAAGGACAGGAATTCTAAGGACAAGGCCCAAGTGGAGTCTCTAGTTGAGTTTTTCTCTTCTAATGACGACAAGATACAGTCCTTTGTCTGAGACTGATTTAAAAATACAAGGACCCAAAGGTAGATAGGTCTTGGTCTTTTAGGTAGAATCTCTCTAACTTAGCAGGGATGCACATAGGTTACAAGGTCTTGTTTGGTTTTCTTGGTACAGGAGGTTTAGGTGGTGCTGGTTGCGGCACTTACGAAACAGTTAATTATTTTTTAAAGGAAGATTGTTGCGAGTGTGAGTGTACAGAGGCCCAAGAGTGTCCTGATGGCTGTCAATGCTAAAAGGGAGATTCAGGTGCTTGCTGTCAGACCCCAGAAGGTAAGTGCTGCTGTTGCAAGCAAGAGAAGTGTAAATACAAGAAATGTTGTTGTAAATGCACACCTAAGTAGAGGTCTCTTTAACTAGCTCTTGTATTTTTGAATCTTCAATCTCTATGAGTTAAGGGCCTTTCAAATCAAGGAAAGATCTATCTAGCAACTTCTTCGTTAGCTATTGGCTCGGGGATTACAGGAACCTTAGCTGTAAAGGGTACTAGAGACTCTATCTGAAAAGGAGTAAATTACGTAGGCTCTAAGGTAGGTAATGCTTTCAGCATATTATTTGCTGCTGACAGTGCCCCCCCCCGCCCAAGTCAGTAGCAATGATGACAGTGTTAATAAGATTTTCAAAGATGCTTTCGACGGTCTTACTCTTGTGGTTACTAGAGGAACTTCCTACAGTTGGGCCTCTATCACTTTTTTAGGTAGTCTTGTACCTAAAGCTAGGGAGACTTATGCCGACGTTAAAAGTTGTGTGTCACCCATTTGGACCTTTCTAACTTCTTATTGACAGACTCTTTGAGAGTTTCTGCTAAGTTCTTTTACTTCTATAGACCTAATGAAAATTCATGACCTCTTAACCACTGAACAAAAAAGAAAGGCTATCTCTAAGGTATTAGGCGCTGACGGTCAGAGTCAATTTGAGCAAGCACTGAAAAGTATGAAAAGTGTTGTCTCTAAGGCAAAGGGCATGAAAGTAAATTACTCAGGACCTTTTAAGAAATTAATGAAGTCTTTATTAGAGGCGCCTGAAAAAGCATCTGAAGAGCTAACAAAGTTAAATAAGAGACTACCTATATTGGATGGTTTTCTCATTTCTTCCAATTCACAAAAAGCTCAATCTTTTATGAACTTCTTCTCAGGACAGGAAGAGTCTATTCAAAAACTTAATTATTAGTAACGTTTTTTCCTTAACTAAGAGAAAATGTCTTTAGCTTACACGCTCCTCTTCGGTCTTCTAGGTACAGGAGGATTAGCGGGAGCTGGTTGAGGCATTTACGAAGGAGCGCAATACCTAATTCAGATATCTAAGGGGGCTGCAGCCTCCGAAAGTGACTGTTGTAAGGAGTGCAAGTGCGTTGAAAAGGAAAAATGTACCACTGAATGTAAATGTGAAGAGGAGAATGCTCAGTGTTGTCAAAAGCCAGACGGGACTTGCTGCTGCTGCAAAAAACCAGGTGAAGAAAGTTGTCCTCAAGGCCAGCAATGTTGCTGCCAATGTACTGGTGCAGGCTAGTTAAGCTTCATTAGTTCAAGAAAAGCAGGGCTAGACAGGACCTACTTCTGATGTTTCTTAATTAAGACACTCTCTTCTTTTGACTCTTACTTCTATCTGACTAAAAGGACTCTCTCAGCAAGGGAAGATCTACCTAGCAACTAGCTCTTTAGCTTTAGGTGCAGGAGTTACGGGATCTTTGGCTGTAGATAGCACCAGAGGCTCTATTTGACAAGGAGTAAGTTATGTAGGCTCTTCTATCTCTGGCTTTCTAGGAAAGGCTGTTGAGGCAAGTAGTGCCCCCCCCCGCCCAGGAAATAGTTCTGATCAATCTGTTAATGAGATATTCGTAACTGCCTGAGATGGTCTAGCTCTTCTGGTTTCTTCGGGAGCTAAGTGGGCTTGAAGCTCTCTAGTCTATGCAGGAAGTAAATTAACAGTTTTGAAAGAAACCTATGGAGTTGTCAAAGGCTGGGCCGCAAACGTCTATAGCTTCCTCAAGGAAAATTACGAAGCTCTTTGGGTGTTCATCAAGAATTCCTTTACCTTTATAGATCTAGAGAAGATCTACGGTTTACTTACAGACAATAGCAAGACATCTAAGGTAGTAGAAGTCATTAAAAAAGAAGGTCAAGGAGGTTGAAAGAGCATGATGAGTGACTTGAAGGATATAGCTGACAAGGCTAAGACGATTCCCTTTAATTCTTCTAAAGCTTTCCAAAAGATAATGAAGAAATTAATGGAGAAGCCAGATGACATGAGCATTACTGGAACCAGATTAAGTATCTTGAAGGGTTTTGTATCTAATCAGCAACAAAATAACAAAGACCAAATAAATTCTTTGATTGACTTTTTTGCCAAGGAGGATCAAGAAATTAAAGATTTCAAATGAACTTGATTTACAGACACAAAAAAGAAATAGAAGCTCTTTTAAGTCTTCTTTTGAAGACTTAACTAAAAGAACAAGAAATGCTTTTGCCTTATAAGATCCTCCTGGGTCTTTTAGGCACAGGAGCTCTAGGAGGTACTGGCTACGGAACTTATGCTGCTGTAGATTACTTCTTCTTAAGAGAGGAATGTTGTGAGTGTGAATGTACGGAAGATGCGAAATGCCCAGTTGGTTGTGATTGTGAGTCTCCAGAAGGTAAATGCTTCTGCAAAGATAAGGCTAAGTGTGCGCAAGGCCAGAAGTGCTGTTGTAAATGTAAGAAAGCCACTTAGGCTGCTCTCAAGAGGAAGGTGTTTAGCCTTCCTGTCCTTGATCTAAGATATTTGTCCAGTGTCGCTAACTAGTCTTTGATTAAGAGGCCTTTCTAGTCAAGGAAAGATCTACCTAGCTACTAGTTCTTTAGCCTTAGGGTCAGCAACTACTGGAGCTTTAGCTGTTGATGGGACAAGAGAGTCTATTTGACAAGGAGTTAGTTATGTAAGTTCTTCTGTCTCCAATTTCCTAGGAGAGACTCTTAAGGCAAGTGAGGCCCCCCCCACCCAGGTCAGCAGCAACGATAATGTTGTCAATCAGATCTTCTCAGATGCATTTGACGGTTTTACTCTTGTAGTCAGTAGAGGAGCCTCCTTAACTTGAAATTCAGTTATTTATGTAGGAGATAAAGCTCACAAGGCTAAGAAGACTTACGATACTACGAAAAAGCATACATTGTCTACTTGGAGTTTCCTGAAATCTAACTACAAAGTATTGTGAGAATTTTTAAGAAGCTCCTTTAGAGATATAGACCTAAAGAAGCTTTATGAATGATTAAGTTCCTCGCAAGCTTCTAACATGATTGCTAAGCATCAAAGTCAGATGAGCGGAGTTATGACTAGTCTTAAGTCAGTACTAGACAAGTCCTACTCTATAGGTTTTGATTCCGGCAAACCTTTTAGGAAAATCTTTAAGGAATTTATGGATAAACCTCAAAACCTATCTAGTTGAATATCTAAGGCCCAAGGGAGGCTGAATGTTCTGAATAGTTACTTAAACGGGAAGACCAACTCTGACCTCAATAACGTAAGTATCATCGTCAACTTTTGATCTTCTTCGGAGGATGATATAGGTAAGATAGATTATCAAAAATTTCGATCTAAATAGTTCTTTGCAGTCTTTTATTTAGGAGTGCACATAGGTTACAAGATTCTGTTTGGTTTTTTAAGTGCAGGAGGATTAGGCGGTGCCGGTTATGGCAGCTACGAAGGGGCTAAGCATCTAGGTCTTTTTGGATTAACCTCCTCCGGCATCGAGAACTGTCCTGACGATTGCAAGTGCAAAGAACAAGAAGAGTGTGACTCTGAATGTACCTGTGAACCTCCATCAACTTGCTGTAAAGGAAAGAAAGGTAAGTGCTGTTGTTGCAAGAAACAAGGAAAAACTTGTTGCTGTAAGTGTAAAGAGGAATAAGACTAGATAGATCAAAAGAAGGCTTTTTGGCCTTCTTTTCTCTAGTCTTTAATTAATAGTTACCTAAATCAAGATAGCTTTCCTCTTTGGCCCTTACTTCTCTATGACTGAAAGGACTTTCTCAACAGGGAAAGATCTACCTAGCAACTAGCTCTTTAGCTTTAGGCGCAGGAGTTACAGGAACTTTAGCTGTAGATAGTACAAGAGGGTCTATTTGACAAGGAGTAAGCTATGTAGGTTCTTCTATCTCTGGCTTTCTAGGAAAGGCTGTTGAGGCAAGTGGCGCCCCCCCCGCCCAAGTCAGCAACAGCGACAATGATGTTAATGAGATTTTCAAAGATGCTTGAGGAGGATTAACTCTTGTGGTTTCTTCAGGGGCTAAGTGGTCCTGAAACTCTATCACCTTTATAGGAGATAAATTAACGAAGATACAGAAAACCTATGAAGCTATTAAGGGATACCTACTGTCTGCTTGATCGTTTTTAAAGGACAATTGAGAGGCTCTTTGAGTATTCGCCAAACACTCTTTTACTTCTATTGACTTAGAAAAGATCTATAAGTTACTTTCCGATAGTAGCAGGAAATCCAAAGTAATGGAGGTACTAAAGAAAGATGGTCCTGGTGGCTGAAAGAACATGATGAAAGACTTAAAAGAGATAGACGATAAATCTAAGACCATTTCTTTTGACGTAACCAAGCCTTTTCAAAAGATAATGAAGAAATTAATGGAAAAACCAGAAAGCATGAGCGTAACAGGCACTAGGTTAGGTTTTTTAAAAGGCTTTATCTCCGGACAAAGTAGTGATAGCGCTAAGGGAATGATTGACTCTCTAATAGATTTCTTTTCTAAGGAGGATGAAGATATTTCTGGTTTCCAGTGAAATTGATTCTCTTCTGCTCAAGGTAGATAGTTTTTCTAAGAGAGCAAGCTTAAGAGATTAGTAGTTTTTAAGTTTCAGACAATTTAGATAGATAACAGGAAAGGGTCTGAAAAAGACCCTCCTTAATTCTTTGTCTCCTAAATTAAGATACTCTTTCCATTGTCCCTATCAACTCTTTGACTTAAGGGTCTTTCTAGTCAGGGAAAGATTTACTTGGCTACTTCTTCTATAGCGATAGGCTCAGGAATTACAGGAACTTTAGCTGTAGATAGAACCAGAGAATCTATCTGGTCTGGAGTAAGTTATGCAGGTTCTAAAGCAGGAAGTATGCTCAACAGTTTATTGTCTATCGAACAGAGCGGGGGGGGCACTGTCGGCGTCAGCAATGATGCCGAAGTTAATGAAATCTTCAAAGAGGCTTGAAAAGGTTTGCGACTTGTAGCGACTAAAGGGGCTAAGTGATCTTGAAGTTCCGTGACTTATCTAGGAGATAAAGCAACAAAACTAAAAAGCACCTACCAAATAGTTAAAAGTTATGTAGAAATTGTCTATGAAGCTTTAAAGGAACATTGACAGACTATTTGATTGTTTCTTCAGAGCTCTTTTAGGGATATAGATTTACAGAAGCTCTATGAGTGACTCTTGAAACCAAATACTGCGAAGACATTAAGTCAATCTAAAGGTCAATGACAAACAGTTATGCAGAAGTTCAAAAAGCTAGCTAATTATTCTGGTCAAATAGGTTTCAATGTAGCCAAGCCCTATCAGAAGATCTTCAGAGAATTTATGAAGAAGCCTGAAGACCTATCTAGTTGATTGGGTACTGTGGATCGAAGACTTAGTGTACTTGATTCCTATCTATCTAAGAAAAACAATAGCAATTTACAGGATGTAAATGTAATCATTGACTTCTTCTCAGCATCAGAAGAAGATATCAAGAATATTGAGTGAAGCAAATTCAAGAAGCATTAGTTGTTTAAGGTAGAATCCCTCAAAGCCTCAGAGAGAGGTGCACACAGCTTACAAAATCTTACTTGGTCTTTTAGGCACAGGAATTCTAGGAGGTGCTGGTTACGGAGTTTACGAAGGAGTCAAGCCGGCTCTTGTTGACCAGAAAGAAAAATGCGATGAAAACTGTGATTGTGAAACAGAAACTTGTACGGAAGAATGTACCTGTGAAGGAGAGAGGCCTTGTTGTAAAAAGGAGGACGGTAAGTGTTGTTGCTGCAAAAAAGATGGAAAGAAATGCTGTTGTAAGTGCAAAAATCAGTAAATGTAGTAACTAGATAGGAGGTCTCTTTTCTTTCTTTTTGCCTACTAAGTTCTAAGTCTTTAAGCTAAGATAGTTTTTCTTTGGCGTTATCTTCTCTATGACTGAAAGGACTCTCTCAGCAAGGGAAGATCTACCTAGCAACTAGCTCTTTAGCTTTAGGTGTAGGAGTTACAGGAACTTTAGCTGTAGATAGAACCAGAGAATCTATCTGGTCTGGAGTAAGTTATGTAGGTTCTTATATCCCTGGTCTTCTAGGAAAGGCCTTTGAGGTAAGTAGTGCCCCCCCCCACCCAAGCCATCAGTTCTGATGACACAGTTAATGGAATCTTTGGGGATGCTTGAAGTGGTCTGAAACTTGTAGTTACTAAGGGAGCCAATTGATCTTGAAGTTCCGTGACTTTTCTAGGAGATAAGGTAACTAAAGCAAAAAGCACCTATACGACTGTTAAAGGCTACACTACCTCCTCTTGGGACTTCCTAAAGAAAAATTGATTCACTTTATGACTCTTTCTTAGGAGCTCTTATAGAGAAATAGACCTGAAGAAACTCTATGAGTGATTAAGTTCTCCCAAGATCTCTAAGACTATCACAGAATCCAAAGGTAAGTGAGACACCGTTATGAGTAAGTTTCAGTCTTTAGCGTCTCATTCAGGAAAGATAGGTTTCAATGTAGCTAAGCCCTATCAGAAGATCTTTAGGGAGTTTATGTCTAATCCTGATAATTTACCTACCTGATTAGGGTTAGTAGGCAAAAGACTAAACATCTTGGATAGTTACCTAGAGGACAAGACTCAAAATGATTTATCTAATGTCAATGTAATGATTGATTTCTTTTCTTCTAGCGAAGACAACATAAAGAAGCTGGAATATAACCGTTCAGGGAGGTAAGCTTTTAGTTACAACACCCCTAATTAATTAGAGATGCACATAGCTTACAAAGTATTTTTGGGATTCTTAGGAGCGGGATGGATTGGGAGCTACAGGTTATGGCGGTTATGAGGGCCTAAATGCTTTAGGAGTTTTTAAAACCTCTCAAGATCACAACCAATGTCCCGAAGACTGTGAGTGCACAGAGCCTTGTGAACAAGAATGTCAGTGTGATCCTCCTGCTCAATGTTGTACTAAGGGAGGAAAAAAATGTTGTTGCTGTAAAGGCAAGGACAAACCTTGCTGTTGTACTTGTCCTAAACAATAGTTAGCTAGATTTATTCAAAATAGGTAGGGCTATTAATGGCCCTACTTACTAGCTATTATCTTTTTGAGCTATGCCTCCTTCATTAACCTCTCTCTGACTTAAAGGTCTTTCTTCTCAAGGAAAAATATATCTAGCCACCAGCTCTTTAGCTTTAGGCGCAGGAGTTACGGGATCTTTAGCTGTAGACGACACTAGGGAGTCTATCTGGTCTGGAGTAAGTTATGTAGGCTCTTCTGTCTCTGGCTTTCTAGGAAAGGCTTTTGAGGCAAGTGGCGCCCCCCCCGCCCAAGTCAGCGGTTCTGATGACACAGTCAATGAAATTTTTAAGGAAGCTTGAGACGGCCTGAAACTTGTAGTTACTAAAGGAGCTAACTGATCCTGAAATTCAACAATCTTTCTAGGAGATAAGGTAACCAAAGCAAAAAGCACCTATGAGACTACTAAAGGCTATACAGAAACTAGTTGAACTTTTTTGAAAACTAACTGAAGAACCTTGTGAGAGTTTCTAAGACATTGTTTTACCTCTTTAGATGTAGAAAAGATCTACAAGTTATTGAGGGAGAATCAATCTACTGTCAAGCAATTACAGGAGAAAGGTCACTGAAACAAGATAGTTAAGAGTATGGAAAGCTTACGAACTAAGTCCTACTCCATAGGTTTTGATGTAGGTAAGCCTTATAGGAAGATGCTCAATACTTTTATGAACAAACCTTCCGATATGGTCACTATAGTCTCCAGATTAGATATTCTTGAAGGCTTCTTAAATCAACATGGAACTAGCGATACTCAGAGAGCTAAGAAGTTAGTTGAATTCTTTTCATCTGATGAGCAAACAATTACTCAGTTGAAATACACCTAATAGAAGCCTCTAGACAGGGAGGTGCAGGTTACGGAGGCCATGAAGGACTTAAGGCTCTGAAATTAATAAAGACAAATGTATCTCTTAAGGAAAGAAGTGTTGCCGTAAATGTAAGGATCAGTAGGGTTTAAGAAGAGAAAAGAGGGCTCTCTTGCCCTCTCTCCTTGAAGACTGAAAAGTTATCCTTTCTTAATTAGGGCAGTCTTTGTGATTGGCTTCAAGTTCTCTTTGACTTAAGGGACTATCTGCCCAAGGAAAGATTTATTTAGCTACTAGTTCGTTAGCAGGAGGCACTGTAGCTACAGGAGCACTAGCAGTAGATGAGACAAGAAACAAGATAGGTGAAGGGCTCAGTTATCTAGGTTATCAAGTTTTTAGTACCCTTTCAGAGGTATTTGATGCACCAGAAGTACCTAAAGATATTAGACCTTCTAATGACGATACTGTTTCTTCTTTCCTTAGAGATGCCTGATCAGGATTTAGTTATTTTGTAACTAAAGGAGTTTCTCTGTTTTGAAACTCAGTTGTTTCTGTAGCTAACCTTCTTAAGGACTCAAAGGAGAATTACAAGAAGTATTCGCCTCAAGCATTTGCTTTGTGAAGTTATCTCAAGACCAACTACTATACCTTGTGAGTCTTCCTGAGAAGCTCTTGATCCTCAATAGATCTAGAAAAGCTTTACAGGATTCTTAGTGGAGAACAAGGCAGGAAGATCATTGAAGCACTAACTAAAGAAGATGGTCAGAATCCCTGAAAGAGTATTGTGTCCAGCATGGAAAAGCTAGTTAATAAAGCTTCTTCTAAGGGATTTGATGTTTCTAAACCTTTTAACAAGATACTGAGTTATTTTCTAGACCATCCAGGGAATATGACAACAATGGCCAGGAGATTGGATGTTCTTGAAAAATTTATTGAAAAGGATGGAACTCAGATTCAGGCAATTAAAGCATTGGTAGACTTCTTCTCTACTGAAGAAAACGTAATCAAAAACATTACATATAATGGCGTTCACAGTAATAGGTAATCTCTCTTTAACTAGAGCCTATCTAAATATTTAGAGGTGCATATAGCTTACAAAGTCTTATTGGGCTTCCTGGGCACGGGAGGTCTAGGCGGTCTCAGTTATGGAGGTTATGAAGGTATCTCTAGATTGTTGAAGACGGCCCGAGGAGATTCTCCTCCCTCCAAATGTACTGAGTGCAAGTGTGTCGAAGCAACTGAATGTAAAGAAGGCTGTGAATGCACTCCTTCAGATTCCTGTACTGAATCCTGTAAGTGTGAGGAGGGCTCTTCTTGTTGTCAGCTAGAGAATGGTCAGTGCTGCTGCTGTAAGAAGGAAGATTGTTCGGGAGCAGGCAAGAAGTGTTGTTGTAGCTGCCAACCTCCTCAGTAGCATAGCTAAAAGAAAGAAGTTTGTCTGTTGCCTATCTCTGATTAAAAGGACTATCTGCTCAAGGAAAAATCTACCTAGCAACTAGCTCGTTAGCTATAGGTTCAGGGATCACAGGCACTCTAGCAGTAGACAGTACAAGAGACTCTATTTGACAAGGAGTAAGTTACGTAAGTTCTGCTGCCTCCAATCTTCTAGGACAGGCTTTTAAGGTAGGAAATGCCCCCCCCCGCCAGCTCCGAGAGTTCCGATGCCAGAGTCAATGAAATCTTCAAAGATGCTTGAGATGGTCTCAAGACCTTGGTTGTCGGAGGAGCTAATTGATCTTGACAATCTGTAACCTATACGGGCAAGAAGCTCACTGAAACCAAAAAGACCTATCAGACAGTCAAAGGTTATGTTGAGCCTTCCTGGCAGTATATCAAGAGCCACTGATACACTCTGTGGATCTTTCTCAGGAGTTCCCTTACTTCTGTAGATTTAGAAAAGCTTTACAAGTTATTTACTGAAAAGAAATCTCAGGCTATGCAGTCTTTTCAGGGAGATCGACAGAGTTCCTGAAAGACAATAATGGGAAATATGGAAACCTTAGTTAATAAGTCAGGTTCTGTAGGCTATGACGTCAGCAAGCCTTTTAATAAGATACTTAGGACATTTATGGATACTCCTGAAAAGATGTCTACTATAGCCGATAGATTGAGTTTTGTGGAAAAATATGTCACCGAGAACAGCAATCAAAGGGATGCAGCTAAAAAGTTAGTTGACTTCTTTTCTAATACTGAAGACGCTATATCTAAGTTGAACTACAACTCTTAGGTTTGTCTCTTTATGGGTAGAATCTCCCTAAATCTCTAGAGATGTACATAGCTTATGAGGTATTGTTTAGGTTTCTAAGTACTGGTTAGATTGGGAGAAGCGCGCTGTAAAGCTACTGAATAGATTTATTGTCTCTCTGATTAAAAGGATTATCTGCTCAAGGAAAGATCTACCTAGCTACTAGTTCGTTGGCTTTAGGTGCAGGAGTTACGGGATCTTTAGCTGTAGACGACACTAGGGAGTCTATCTGGTCTGGAGTGAATTATGTAGGCTCTTCTGTCTCTGGTTTTCTAGGACAGGCCTTTAAGGTAGGAAATGCCCCCCCCCGTCCAGAAGATAGCCGAGATGAGACAATCACTTCTCTCTTCGTTGAAGCTCTGCGGGGATTAGGTTTCTTTGTCCAGAAGGGAGCAGAGCTATCTTGAAAGTCTGTAACTTATACAGGTCAGAAGGTTACTGAAGCTAAGGAAACTTATCAAACTGTTAAGGTAGCTGTTCAAACTACTTGGCCCTATCTTTCTGAGAATTGAAAGACACTTTGATACTTCTTTCTAGGCTCTTTTAGGTCTATAGACCTACAAAAGCTCTATGGAATTCTCTCTTCAGATAAAGCTTCTAAGGTATTAGGGTCTCAAGGACAAAGTCAATTGGGCAAAACAGTAGAAGGGATGAAGAAATTGATCACTAAATCAGGTGAAGTTGGATTCAATCTCTCTCAGCCTTTTTCTAAGATAATGAGATACTTTTTAAACAAGCCTAATGGGATCTCAGAAATAAATAGAAGATTAGATATCTTGAATAGCTTTTTAGAAAACACAAGCATTGATGACAAAAAAGCTAAGTCTTCTTTAGTTGAGTTCTTTTCCTCAGAAGAGAATGACATTACCTCAATTAACTACACACCTGTGAAGTTCAGTAGGTAGTGCACATAGGTTATAAGGTCTTGTTTGGATTCTTAGGAACAGGAGGTTTAGGAGCTACCGGTTATGGTGCTTATGAAGGCATTAATAGGTTTGTATTAACTGGCAATAACCAAGAAGACTGTTGCAAAGACTGTGTATGTCCTGACGAATCTGACTGTTCAGAAGAGTGTACCTGCGAAGAAGCTAAGAAATGTTGTGAAGGTAAAACCGGTAAGTGCTGCTGTTGTAAGAAGGCTGAGGGAGCTCAGTGTCAGGGAAAGAAATGTTGTTGTAAGTGTAAAGCCTCTTAGGTAGTGGCCATTAGAGGTACTGCAGCCTTCTTTGTTGCGGCAATCCCTACTATGGGAGCTTCTTCCTATGCAGTTATGTATACCAATCCTCCTGTAAGTGAGAAGACCTTTAACAAGCTAACTAAGGCAGTCGGTCTGCCCCCCCCATCCAGTAAAAAATCTACAGGATTACAGACCCTAAAGGAAGCTTTAGATACTAGAAAGGAAGATAAGTTTCAATATTCTGAAGAGGTAAAAGCTGAGATTTACCAGAGGTTGTTAGAAAGGCCTGATTTAGCTCCTAAGAAACTTAGCTTTATCGATAAAGCCCTCAAAACTGTAGACAAGGAATTAAAAGAAGGAAAGGTAAAGGAGGAGGCTATCAGAGAACTGTCTTTGGTATATATTCCTGTAGGGTGAGAAAACAGAGAATTATGAGAACTTGCCTACAGACATCATGGACAATACTCTTGATTGGGTACTTCTGATCACAGAGAGACTGACAAACCTAGTTGATGGGAGAGACACTTAAAAGATAAATACAAGAACTATTGAAGGGATAAGTTATTAGGCACCTTTAAGTAGATGGGCAAGAGAGTCTTAGTAGCTCTAGCTATATTGTTACCTGCAGCAGGTGCAGGTACCTATATGGTCAAAAAGGATATGCTGCCTAAAGAGTTGTTGGAGTTCTTTAAAGCTTCATCTGAGGACACAGAGCAACAGTCACCATCTACAGGTGAAGGAGTTAGTGAGTCTACATCTCAAGGACAAGAAGCAAATTCTGAATCAACAACTAGCGAGACCCTCACAAGAGACCAAGGATCAGGTGGACAAAAACCTTCAATGCCTAGCAGTCAAGGAGAAAGAACTGAATCTTCTAGCTCCTCAGGAGGGACAAAAGAGGGAGCGGCCCAAACAGCTCCTGTAGCTAAGGCTTCTGAAGACTTAGGTAGTGATTCTAAGTTTGCTGAACTTAAGAAGTTGTTAGAAGGAGAAAATAAATCTAAGTATTCTGAGAACATTAAGTCTGAGCTCTATAAGGCTTTAAAGGCCCAAACTGGGAAACAAGAACAAAAGACTAAGTTTGTTACCATTGTTCTTAAGTCTCTAGAGTCTGCGTTAAAGAAATCAGGCAAAAACTTAAATGAAGAAGCTTTAAAGAAGCTACCAAGTACCTACCTGAAGAGTGGTTGTGAAGATAGAGAAGACTGAGAGATAGCTGCTTTAGTAGATCAGAAGTATTCTTGAGGGGCTTCCTTCGACTATAAAGATTCTGGAAATGTTAAATATTGAGCTGATCAGCTTAGATGAGAATATAGAAACTACTGAGTAGATAAGCTACTGAAGTAAGATAGAAAAACTAATTAGCTAAGGGATGTCTGCTAAGAGAGTGATGGCTTGTGTTTCTGTAGCGGTTACTTCTGCTGGGGGGGGGCACTTGTGCCGCTACTTTAATCCCTTCATCTAAAGAGACTTCACTTAATTCTCAAACAGACCGATCACAAGAAGAATCTAAAGGAGCTTTTCTCACTTCCTCAGACACTAAGTTACAGGTTCTCAAGGAAGTAGTCGAAAAGACAGGAGAGACTAACAGTAAGTATTCTGAAGAGGTTAAGAAAGACCTTTACGACAAGCTAAAAGGCCAATCAGAGGCAAAGGTTCAGTTTATAGCTAAGGTACTTAAGGAAGTTGAATCAAGACTAAACGGAAAGACCTTAAACGATTCTGAAGTTAAGAAGTTATCCGGTCTTTACTTCAAGGAAGAATGAAAGGATCGAGAACCTTGAGAAGTTGCCTCTATCCTCTCTATGAAATACAGTTGAGGTGCTCACTTTGACTACAAGTACACTAAGGATCCTTCCTTCTGGTCTCCTTTCCTAAAGAACGAATTCAAGGACTACTGACTAAATAGGCTAACTAAGACAGACAAGTAGGGCCTTTTAGCCCTCTATCCTTATGATAGGCAGAAATATTCTAATAGCTACGGCTGTAGGCGTCTCTGTTGCTGCAGGAGGTTCTTATGCCGTTTCTATCAACCCCAAAGATTCACAGAATTTAGTTGCTCAAGTCACCTCAAGTGAAAGTTCTTCAGGATCTGAATCTTCAACTGTGGAGACAGCTTCTCAAAAGGCAAGCAAAGAGCCTAAACTGACCAATCTAAGGGAAGTCTTAGATAAGGACTCAAGTTCCAATAGCAAGTACTCACAAGAATTAAAAGAAGCTATCTACACCAAGTTATTGGCTAGACCCGACAAGATTGAGCAAAAAGCAAAATTCCTAACTACAGTATTAGGTTCTATTTCCTCTTTACTAACAGGAAATAAAAAGCTCAATGAAGAGGCAGTTAAGAAACTACCTGATATTTGGCTGAGTCCTGGTTGAGAAAACAGGCAACCTTGAGAGTTAGGCTCTCTTACAGAGAGAAGATTTACCTTTAACGGCTCTTCTGATTGGACTACCCTAAGACCAGCTGATAGAAATCACTTCGCTTCCTTCCTAAAGCTTCAATATAAGGATTATTGACACAAAAAGCTCTTAAAAAACTAATCCTTCAAAGCTCTCAGTTTGAGTCTTACTGATTAAATAAATTAACCCAACAATTTAGGAATTTTCAGGCAAAATGAGAAAGTCTCTTGAGTTAAGAAGCTAGTTTATGGCTATCAGAGGAACTGCTACTTTGCTTGCAGTCTTACTTCCTTCACTAGGAGCCTCTTCCTATGTGGTGATGAAGACTAATCCTCCTCAAAGCGAGAAGACTTTTAATAAGCTAACAGCAGCATTTGCTGCTGCACCAATTGCCCCCCCCAGCTCAGGCGGTTCTGCTCCAGCTGCGCAAACTTCTTCATTTACTACCTCGGTTGCTTCGGACTCATCTTCTAAAAGCGAACTAGAGAATCTAAAGACTGTTTTAGACAAGGGTGAAGAAGATCAGAAACACTACTCTGAGGAGCTCAAGACCTATATCTATAAGAAGCTCCTAGAGAGACCAGAGTCGCTTCACAAGAAGACTAAGTTTCTCACTAAGGTATTAGGGTCTATCTCCTCAGAGTTAGAAAAACAGGGAAAGAAAGTTAAAGAAGGAGCAGTTAAGGGATTACTTGCCACCTATTTAGCTGACGGATGATTAGAAAGACCCTTGTGAGAGTTAGGAGTCCTAACTAGCAGGGAGTTTATATTGCCAGATGGTAGAACTGATTGAAAGAAGTTACCTAGAGAGGCTGATCAAGAATTCTGGCATAGATACCTAAGAGATAAGTATCAAAACTACAATTACTGAGCAAAGAAACTAACTCAATAGGTTAGAGACAGCAAAGTAGGGCTTTGATAGCCCTACTTAAGCTCTTTAGATATTGCTATATCCCCTATTATGGTTAAGAGGTCTTTCCTATCAAAGAAAGATCTACTTAGGTTCTGCTTCCCTAATAGGAGGTTCAGCAGTTACCGGAACTTTGGCCTTTGAAAGTACCAGGGAAGCAGCTTCAGAGCTACTTAATAAGTTATTTTCAGAATCAAAAGATTCTGATGCAAAACCAGAACAACGAAATGAAGAAGAGATGATATATGGATTCCCAGCTATCTGACACTACTTCAAGAATCTAGGTAACTACACCTGAGATTCCACCAGGTGAGTCTTTGAAAAGATTATTGACGGCAAGGAAACTGCTTCTAGTGTCTGAGACTGAACTAAGTTCCTGGCAGGATTTGCCTATGACTATCACAACGTTATCTGAGAGTTGATTAAGAGTACATTTTCCGACTGAGACCTTCGTAAACTCCTTAGCCTCTTAAACTCTGAACAATGAACAGCTGTCACAGGAGGATTAGGAGGCTCTTCAGATGCAGGAGGGGGTTCTGGAAAGCCCACTGAAGGAAAGCGAGCGGAGTCAGAGATTAAGACACTGATGGATCGACTTAAAAAGATTGTTGAGAAATCCAAAGAGATAAATTTCGACAGTAGCTCCTTCTTCAAAAAGGTACTTAAGTCTCTGTTTGAAAACCCTAAGAAGTTGAGCGATAGGATAAGAACTGTGAATGTGATGCTGCAACTTTTAGAAAAGGTAATTGACAGTAAGGATCAACTACAAGTGATGCAGCAGTTGTTTTCAGAAGGTAATGATGAAAAAATCATTGAAACTCTCCTGCTCAGGAGACCTTTGAAGCAAATTCAGGCAAGATAGACGCTTCTAACCTAGAGATTCTCTTTAATTTATTTAGTTAAGTTTGCAAGATTAGAAGGCTATAGCAACTAAAGCCTTATATAAGTTAACTCTGTGGTTACTGAGATCTTTCTCAATAGTATTTGGGGAAGTACCTCACTCTGTAGAGGAAGATCATGATCATTTAGTTCATTCAGAGGAGAAAGGATGCAGCGGCTGCTCTTGTCAAGGCCATCATTGCCCTAACACGTGCTCTTGCAAGAGAAAATCTCCCAAAAATCTAGAGTCTGGCGGTTGCTGTTGTAAAGACAAAAGCTGTTGTTTAGGTAAAGTTAAGTGTTCTAATCCTAAGTGCCTGTGTAGTTGTAAATGAAAGAAGAGGTAGTCCTTAAAGTTCTTAGCACCTAACTAAGAAGAATCTGAGAATAGCTAGTTGGCCCATCCAGTACTCAAGGCCTTAGCTGTCATAGTGCCTTCAGTAGGTGCTGTAGGGACTCTAGGCGCCTATCACTACCTATCTGGGGCTAGCACTCAAGAGAATGGACAGGAACAGTCCCAGAGTTGTTGTTCTGAAACATGTTCCAAGACTTGCTCAGAACCTTGTAAAGCCGGATGTACTTGTAATAACCAAGACGGTAAGTGCTGTGATTGTTGCTCCCCTTGCCCCTCTAGCAAAAAATAGGAATAGAGTTTTTTTAGTGAAAAAGGAGAGATTAAGGTTCAACTGAAAGAATCAGAGCTATCTATAAATTCCTCCTTGTGATAATTCCCTCTGCTGGAGCTGTAGGAGGACTAGCCATCTACGATAAGTTGGCGAATACAGCTCAGTCTTCTGGCTCTAGTCAGCAGCAGAGCTGCTGCTCTGGTGAATGCGGTAAGTGTGAAAAGCCCTGTGATCAAAATTGTTGTCAAGATGCTCAAAAGAGTGATTGTTGCAATTCTTGTTCTTCCAAGAATCAATAACTTTTAACTAGACTGTTTGTTGGAAAAGGGGTTAAACAGGAATAAGGAATATCTATAAATTCTTGTTGGTAACCACTCCTCCTGTAGGTTCCGTAGGAGGTTTAGGTACTTACCATTACTTGTCAGGTAATGGATCTTCGGAACGAGAATCTAATGGTCAGCAGAGTTGCTGTTCAGGAAACTGCTCTGATTCCTGTTGCCCTAAAGAAGGTGAAAAAACTAATTGCTGTACCTCTTGTCCTGCTAAACCTAAATAGCCTTTAAGGAGAGATTAGGTCTATATTTCAATTCTTATGTGTCGTCCTTCCTCCAACAGGAGCTGTCGGTAGCTTAGGAGCATATCACTATCTATCAGGTCAGGAAAATGAAGAGCAAAAACAAGAACAACAGTCGTGTTGTGCAGGCCAGTGTTCTGGAGACTGTACTTGTGAGAATGGCAAATCTAATGACTGCTGCTCTACTTGCTCCAAGCAGAAATAGCTAGTACCTTCATGTTTATATAGGAAGAGAATCTGAATAGGAGATTAGATCTATCTTTAAGTTTTTGTTGGTAGCAGTCCCTCCTGCTGCTGCAGTAGGAGGACTAGCTATCTATGACAGCGTATCAAACACTCAAAGATCAGAGGAACAACAATCTAATTGCTGCTCAGGGGAGTGTAAAGAGTGTCCTGATTCCTGCAAGGACAAGTGTGAATGTAAGGGCACAGAAGGATGCTGTTCTTCTTGTTCCAAACCTTCTAGGTAGATAAAGCAGGCATAGATCAACAAGTTATTTAAGTTTCTGCTAGTTGTAATTCCTACCACAGGATCTGTAGGAGGTCTTGCAATTTACGATCACCTAACTTCTTCTGAAGATAAGAAGGAAGAAAGCTGTAGTTGTTCCCAAGACTGTAAGGATCAGTGTTGCTCCGATCAAAACCTAAAGGACTGTTGCTGTTGTGAGAGGGGAAAGTGTCAGAAATAGGAGTTCATTTTTAAATAAAAATCATTAAATAGAGGGTTTTCAAGAGGCTTAAAGAGTGAATTTAAAGGCTCTTTTAAGTCCTTCAGAATCGATACTGTCGAGACTCAATGCAATTGTCATTCAGATAGAGGAGTTCAAAGATGAAATGCGAAGCCTCGAAAATGATCAGTTAAAGCTCAAGACTAAGTACTTCTTAAGACGTTTAGAGCTAGGGGAAGAACTTAGTGATATGGTTCCGGAAGCCCTAGCTGTAGTTAGAGAGGCTGCATTTAGAGTTCACAAGTTATTTGCATTTCATACCCAATTAATCGGAGCTCTAGTTATCTATGAAGGTAACTTTGCAGAGATGAAGACAGGAGAGGGCAAGACCTTAGTTATCGTTTTAGCTGCTTACATCCTTTCTCTTTCGAAGAAAGGATTGCACATAGTCACGGTGAATGAATACCTAGTCAAGAGAGATGCAGAGTTCTGTAGAAAGGTACTTAACTTCTTAGGAATCACAGTAGGCTTCAACAGCACCAAACTCTCTAAGTACCTAAAGAGGGAGATGTTTAAGTGTGATGTAACTTACACAACCAACTCGGAGTTGGTTTTTGACTACCTTCGAGACAATATGGCCAGAAAAACCTCAGAATTAGTCCTTCCTGCACTTAACTACGCAATCATCGACGAAGGAGACTCCGTCTTGATTGACGAAGCCGGTACGCCTTTGATCATCTCTAAGCCTACTTCAGGAGACTATGAGCTCTACGTAGCCATAGATAGAGCTGTCAAGCAGTTAGACCAACTAGATTACAAGGTAGACTGGGAGAGCAAGTCAGTAATTCTTAACTCTAGGGGAGTTAAGAAGCTAGAGTACATGCTAGGGCTTAAACGTCTCTATGCTCTTGAAAATTCAATCATCATCAATAGGATTCACAACTCTCTGTCAGCTAATTTTGTCTTTCAAAATGGGAGAGAATACATAGTGGACCAAGACAAGATCAAGTTAGTTGACCAGTGAACTGGTCGTATCCTAGACGATAGAAGCTATAGCTACGGTTTACAGCAAGCTATTCAGGCTAAGGAGTATCTAACTATTGAGAATGAGAGCAAAATCTCTGCAAAGATCACCTATCAGACCTTCTTTAGAAAGTACAAGAAGATTGCCGCCCTCTCAGGGACGGGTATGTCCGAGGCTAAGGAGTTGTCAGAGACCTACAACATGATCGTCGTTCAGGTTCCTACGTACAGAAAGATTCAGAGGATTGACCTTCCAGACATGATCTTCAGAAACAAGGAGGTAAAGATTCAGGCAATTATTGCTGAGATAAAACACCACTATCTAAAGGGACAACCTCTCTTAGTAGGTACTAGCTCTGTAGAGGAATCTGAACACATATACGCTTTACTCCAGCAGGAACAGATACCTTGTGAGATCCTAAATGCTAGGAATCACTATAAGGAGGCAGAGATATTTGCTAGAGCAGGACAGAAGTATGCGGTAACAATAGCCACTAACATTGCTGGTAGAGGAGTAGACATTAAGGTCTCTCCTGAAGCTAAAGCACTAGGAGGTCTCTATGTATTAGCTTGTGAAAAGAATGAATCTAAGAGGGTTGATGATCAGTTAAGAGGGAGATCAGGAAGACAAGGAGATCCTGGTAAGTCTGTCTTCTTCATCTCTCTTGAAGACACCATCTTTAAGAGGTTTGGTGCTGATAAGTTTGAGAAGCTCTCAAAGAAGATTAAGGAAGAACACTTCGAATCAGGTTTTTTATCAAGGACGATTGCTTCCTTGCAGAGAAGGATTCAATACTCTTCCTTTGACCAGAGAAAGAATCTAATTGAATATAGTGAGATCCTTTCTATTCAACAGGACATTATCTACAACCAGAGAAGGTTCATTCTTTCTTCAGACAACAATGAAAAGGTCTTCGAAAGTATGATTGTTCGTCAACTGAAGACTTGGGTAGCTGACTTCTTGAGCAAGATTGATGAGAGGGAGAATAGACCAGATCACCTAACCTACATACTTAACAAGTACTTCTTTGAGTTCGAACTGTTCAAGATAGATGATTTCAAACACAGAAGGTTAGAGGCTATAGAAGAGTTTCTGATAAAAATCTTCACCTATTTTTGGGAGCTCAAGAAGTCTAAGTTAGTCAATATAGATGTCAATCTTCTGTTGAGGGAGATAATGATCCAGCAGATTGACCTCTTTTGGGAGCAACACCTCGATGATGCTGACAAGGTTAGAACCACCATAAACCTTCAATCTCTAGAACATAAGTCTCCGCTAAATATCTTTATTGAAAAAATGGAAGCTATCTTTATAGATCTTCAGAAGAACTGTAGAGGGTCTATTATTCGAGAGGTTTTCTTGTTAAATGTTCAGAGTAGCTGTAGACAAGAGATAGAAAAATTCACAGTGGGGCTCAGACAAAACTATTAAAAAAGAACATCTTTCCATAGGACTAACTAGTGACCATAAAAAGGGCCCTCTCTTCCTAAAATAATCTCCCAAATGGAGAAGTCCCTGACCTCCAGTGAGGAGCAAGTAAGACTCTGTTTAAAGAAGTTTCAACTAGAAGACGATAGAGAGTCTTTTAACTACCTACTAGAGAAGTATTACAAGACTTCTTGTATGTATGCAACTAAATACCTCAATAGTGTTGTTTATTCAAACTTGATTAGCTATACCCTAGGAGAAGTAGAGAGTTATGTATTTCTTGCCTTCTGAAAAGCAGCCAAGAACTATAGGTGTGAAGGTAACTCTTTGTCCTTTAAGAACTATCTATACCAGACTATCAAGTATGAAAGTATTGCTGAGATAAAGAGCACCTTTAAGTGAGGTTGCATTCCTAAGGCAGAGCAAAAGTGGGTCAAAGAACAAGAAATGCTGAGAGAGAATGACCCTAGCGCTTACTGTGAATCTCTTGAGCTCAAGGAAAAAAGCTTCATCATCTTTAAGTTCCTTGAATCTAAGAAGCCTATCTATTCCCTAATCTGAGACCTTAAGGCAAAAGACCTAAGAAATTCAGAGATATGTGCCCAACTAGGTATTAGTGAAATTGAATTAAAGAGTCGTTGGCAGTATATAAAGAAGCTGATCCAGGGTAGATATTCTTGTTTGGACGATGTTTGTTAGACCTCCTGGCGACTAGTCTCTCTATATAGATAAATACAAAGAAGAAGACACTCAAGAGAACAGGCTGATATTTTTGAAATCACCTTCACAGAAAGATGACTTCTGCGTTCTTGCCATTGTTATCTTGTGTCTGAGACTCTTGAACTTTAGAGATGAGATTGTGCATCTTGTCTATTGTGAATTGAATCGATCCTTCAGAGCCAGGAGTAGGTACGAAGTTATTCGAAGTGGTAGAGATGTTGATGATGTGGAAATTATCCATAAAAGCTTTGAAACCTGACTGACTGTTGATCGCTAGTACGAGCAAAGCATACAGGGAGTAGAGGAGTAGATTCTGAGCAGTCAGGACCAATACAGTCTTGACGGTTGTTATGTTGAAGAAGACCCTCTTGAAGTTGCTTTTAAATGCTGTGTTTTCGATGTATTTTTGTCTCAGGAACTCCTTAGTTACCAGGTTTTGGATTCTGAACAGATTGTTTCAGTGGTATTTGATTAATGCAAAACCATAGTGGACCTTCTTGCTATAGCTGATGGTAAATACAAAAGCACCAGATATTAGGTCAACAATTAACCCTGCAGCGATCATTCAGTAGTAACTTGTTTCATTTTCTTTGGTATTTCACTCACCTCTTATATGTAGATAGATAAAGGAAGGTCAGGTAATGACTCCTTGGGCTATAAACCAGCTGATGGTGAGTGCAGAGACAATAGCCGATCCTTGCTTTAGGGGAATTCCTCTTTTTCGAAGTCATCAGATTACATAGGGCTCTGAACCTATAGAGAAGGGAGTGATAGACCTAATGAAGAAGGAGACAGAGAGCAACTTAAGTCACTCATACCAAGAGACCTTTTGTTCACCTCTAGAGAAGGTATTGATACGACCAAAGTAGGTTAGACGACCAAGTACGACTTCTACAATGACGAAGAATAAAAAACCAAATACGATTACAGAGATGAATGCAGCTGTTTTTGAATATTCACTTTTGAATATTGCTGAGAATGTGCTTCAACTAATTGGTTGAAGTCAGAAGAAATTTAGAAAGACGACTGCAAGAAAAAGAAAGGCTCAAATTTGGGCCAAATACCTCTGGTGAAATCTATAGGCTCTTTTGATTCCATTGATGACTACTGAGTGTTTCTTTCTGGGTCTCTTAACTCTTTTCTCTATGTGGTCTTTTGGAAGATAATTGACTCTAAATTCGACTAGGTTAGGACACTCGTTTACAAAAATAGGCTTAAATTTCAATTATTGTGGAGAACAACCTGACCTGCATTTGAGTTTATTAGCCCTATTTAGGGCTAATAAGATAGCCTAAAATCAGGTCAAATATTATAGAATGATCTGTAAATAGCTATTAGGGGTGACAAAACCAAAGAGGATAAAGCATAAGACTAAGAAGTCTCTCTCTAAGAGAGTTGTCCTCTTAGGGTCAGGCGCAATCAAGAGAAAGAGGTCTCATAGGACCCACTGTTCTTCAGCAAAGTCAACCAAGAGAAAGAGACAACTTAGAAAGAGCGTCTTGTTCAATGATGCTCAGTACAAGATAACTGCTCACCTGCTTCAAGGTCGTAGATAGTCAATGAGAGCAACTAATTCAGTAGCTACAAGGAGGAGACGAAAGAAGGTCTTAAAGAGAGCTTCTGGCTATTGAGGTCACAGACACATAGGTTATAAAGTTGCTAGGCAGTCAGTTTTTAAAGCAGACTCTTACGCTTACAGGGACAGAAAGAATAGAAAGAGAGACTTCAGAAGACTGTGAATAACTAGGTTAAGCGCTGCTTTCAAACAATTTGACCTAACTTACTCTAAGGGAATCTATTACCTAAAAAAGGCAAATATCTCTATGAATAGAAAGGCTCTTTCAGAGTTAGCTATTAATAATCCAGAGGTGTTTTCCAAGATCATCAATGAACAGGTAAAGCCCCTGATTCCTGAGGGAACTTAACTCTAAGGGGTGACTCCCGAGGCCCAACTAAGGGAGGTTCTCCTGCTAAGTTTTGAAAAGAGACTTAAACTAGACGAAAACACCAACTTTCTCTATATCTGCTGAGATATCTTTTTAGAAAATTCCTGATCAGGAGATGAATTAGTAGAACAACTCTTTCCTGCTTTAGCTTTTGATGTATCTCAAGTAGGACTTAGTTGACTTAAGACATTTCCTAGAGACTTTCAGGTAAAGAGGTTCACCTGGCTAGTTAGACGATTAGAAGAATTAAACAGATACTGCAGCAGGTTTACTCCTGAAGAGTTAACCCTTACTACAAAGGAGTGAAGTCAACGAAAGTCTCAGAGATAAAGAACTTACATGAAACTCTCTGAGCTACTTCGCTATCAGAGTAAACTGGACCAAGCCGTTATGGAATTAATGAACAACAAGATGAATCCTTCTAGTCTCTTTCTAGCGCGAAAGATGGCCTTAATCTGTGAATACTATGAATTCCTAAACGAAACAAAGCTCTTTAAGTATTGGAATGACAAGGAAATTAACCTAGAGAAGCTTAAGGAGGAATATATAGACATAGTCCACTTTACGTTGTCTTTGTGCCTTATCTATGGTCTTGAAGAACTAGCTGATGATTGCAAGTTAGGCATTTCTGAGGAAGAGCAGCTATCTAATAGATATGTAGAAGCTAGAAGTGATGAGAAGATGAGAACACAACTTCTAAATATCAAGTTTGACTGAATGGAGGGGATCTTTAAAGCTATAGAACCTCAGAACTTCTCTGAGTGACTAGGTTGAATCAAAACAATGAGTCTCTTTCTAGCTTTAACAGGCAAAGAGATTAGGGAAAGATACCTTCTTAAGTGAGAACTTAACTTTCGAAGACTAGGTTTAGAGCCCTCTGACGTTAACTAATGTCTAGCGACAAGATGTTAGAGGCTAGAGAATTGAGGGCTGGACAAACTATCCTGTGAAAAGGAGTTCCTCACCTGGTCCTTGATCATTCCTTCAACAAGACAGCTATGAGGGGAGGAATTGTTAAGTGTAAGTTGAAGAATTTGTATACCCATTCGATCTTTATTGAGGAGCTATCTAATCAGAGACTTGAAAAGGCGAATCTCAATAAGCAAGAGGTGTTGTATACCCACAGGGAGGGATCTAACCTTAAGTTCAGTGACACCTCTACATACGAAGAATACAGCTTACCTGCTGCGGAATACGAATGAGCCTTAGGCTACCTAGAAGAAGGACTTACGCTTCAACTAGTTTGATTTGAAGATAAGTTGATTAATTTTGTACTTCCTGAAAAAGTTCAGCTGACTATAGTAGAGTTAACTCCTGTGAATGATGAGGTACAAAAGGCTTCCTTTGGTACAGGGTTTGAAACTCTAGTTCCCTTATTCTGTAAACCGGGAGACAAGGTGTTTGTGTCTACCCTCAATGGGAAGTACCACTCCAAATAAATCCTATTTCCCTTTAGGGATATTTCTTTCTCCTTTTCTCTCTGTTTTCCTTTTAGGTTTTTCTCTCTACTCTTGAAGGCATAGAAAAGGATACAAAGGTACAGAAGACTTTACACATAGATACTCTTTCTTTAAAAAAGTATTCCTCTCTATCTTTCAACTACAGAGACAGATAGATACCTTAGAGGGAGAAGAACATCTATCTAGAAAGAGTTCTCTAATAGTCCTATACAGTAAGTCCTTTAGCTGAGAGATTCTTTCTCTAGGCTTTCTCCTCTCTAACTTCTATAGAGATACCTATCAGCTCACTAGGTTCTTTAGGTATTGTGTCTTATCTACTTCCAGGCCTTGATGGTATTTCTTAACCTCTTCTGTAGAGATACTAGAGAGAGTTCCTTCTCCCCAGTTTCTCAAGGAATTTGAACACTCTCTAGTCTGTTTTTCTGATGATTTGGACCAACTAAAAAAGCTCTCCCTAAACTCCTTTAAGAATGTTGTTTTTGTCAAATTAGAAAGTTCTTTTTCTTGAAAGAAGGGAACTAATAGGGTCTTTCAGGTAGTAGGTTCTATTAGTTCTAAGGAAAGACTAAAGGCCTTTTCAGAAACAGAGCTGAAGATAGACCAGATTATGTCTAGATTGAACTAGCTTTTCTTTCTAAAATAAAAAGTAGTTTTCCGGTTTCCCGGAATGGGTAGGTAGCGAAGTGGTTAAACGCAACTGGCTGTAGACCAGTTACCTTTTTAGGTTACGGGGGTTCGAATCCCTCCTTGCCCACCATTTATTGGGCTGTAGCCAAGCGGTAAGGCAATGGACTTTGACTCCATGATGCGACGGTTCGAATCCTTCCAGCCCAGCCATAGGATTCACTAGCTCAGCGGCAGAGCATTTGGCTTTTAACCAAAGGGTCCTGGGTTCGAATCCCAGGTGAATCACCAAATAAGACACATTCAAACCCTTTACTTAGGGATTTTTTATTAAATTAGAGTTAAGACTCACTAGCTCAGCGGCAGAGCATTTGGCTCTTAACCAAAGGGTCCTGGGTTCGAATCCCAGGTGAGTCACCATTACTTAGAGAGCTCCCCTTAGACCCTTCTCTCTGGTTCAATAAAATAACAATTGAGACCAGTTAAGCTGGGGTGGCGAAATTGGTAGACGCCCGGGATTTAAGACCCCGTGTAGTAGCCCTACGTGTGAGTTCGAGTCTCTCTCCCAGCACCATTAGTTAAGTGTCACATAGCTTAGTCCTTTAGGGACTAAGTTTCCTTGCAGCCATAGTTTAGTGATAAAATATTTGCCTTCCAAGCAAAGGATGGGGGTTTGATTCCCCCTGGCTGCTCCAATTTAATCTTTGAGATCCCTATTTAGTTGGAATCTCTTTAAAAAGTTTCTAGATGAAGAACTTTCTTCTCTTGAACTTAGATTTATAGGAACTAGCTTTAAAAAAGCTTCTCTCTATTTAAGCACTTTATCTATTGTTTTTGCAGCTTTATTAGGATCTTCTAGTCGATACTTAAGAGACTTCGATCTAGATAGATACTTCTATCCCTTATTAGGAACTGTTGCTTCGATTTCAGGTATATGTTTGTTTGTTTACTTTCTTCCGAAGTACAGGATGGATGCCCAACTTCTGGAGTCTAGATTTACCAGAAAAGCTTTTTTTATTCTCTCCTTAACCTTTTGCTCTTTGGTACTGATTTTCTTAAAGCTCCTACTTAAGAAAGATGGAGAAACACCTAGAACTAATATCTTTGCCAGTCTTCTACTATTGGGAGGGTGGGCTCTAGCTTACTTCATTCCTTACTCCATCTCTGCTTCGTTAACTAAAAGAGAGATTCTCTTTAACTTAAGACGTTTAGTTGAGTCTTCTTTAAAGCTTTACGGCCTTCTCTTTGCAGCTGTCTTTCTGTTTGTTCTGATTACTTCAAAAACAAAGTGATATGCACTTCTAATTCTTTTAACAGGCAGTCTTGTTTCTTTTAGCTCTCCCTTTCTCTCTCTATATAGGTTGAAATTACGAACTAGAAGGATAGATGCTACTGATGAATTAGCTGTTAGAAAGGAAGGTATTTTCTCTATCTTCGAAATAGGCGCTCAGTTACTTCAGATGCCTATATATCTCTTTAAAGGGGCTTGTCTTTGAGTAGCTTATGGTTGTCCTGTCTATAGAAGGTAAAGAGTACTATAACTCAACGTTCTGTCCTTAAAGCTGCTCTATTTCTAGCCTGACTTGGTTCGAACAGAAGCGCTAGCTATAGCAATTGGAATTTTAAAAGCCTTCCGTACTTAAAATAGCAGTTAAACCTTAAAGGCCCTAGATAGGTAGTTTCTGCTTCAGTTGATACCTTTCTTAGACACTCAAAGCTATAATAGTAATTTCAAATTTGTAGTTTCGTCTACATTGGGAACTGTAGATCCTAAAACCAAGGACTCGCTTCTTGGACCTATGATTTATGACTATTTGGTGTTGGGAGCTAATGACGAGAGCTTAAAAAAGAAGGGAGATGATGAGAAATTGTGAGTTTTGTTTATTGGTGCTCCTCAACAAGCTACTAAGACTACGCTCAAGATTGGTGACGAAGAAAAAACTTTAGAGACTTTTAGCTCAAAGGGTTCAGAAAGTTCTAACGCATCAGAGGCAGGCAAGGAGGGGGAAAAAACACCTGACTGAAAGTTTGAGGGAGAAGATAAGCCTAAGTGTTCTGGAAGTGAAGGGTATTCGTTTTACAAGCATGAGAAGCAGAGTGATGGTAAACCAACAGGTTTAGGTTGAAACGACTGCAAAACAGACCTTGCTGAGAAAGCTCAAGAGGGGAGAAGATCCTAAACTGCATTGTCTTCTTTTCCAGCAACCAAGCTAGTCATCTTTCTTCGGCCCTCTTATCTATTACAAATATCTAATTTTTCAAATAGCTCGAATCCAAAACTTTGGCCGGCCCTCTCGAAAAATCAAAGTTTTGATTCTTGAGCCTCTTAAGTGAACTTTTTTGTTGCTAATTTAGATTGTTTTCTTTCCCTAGCCTTAACTGCTGTACCCTTATTCTTCGTCATCTGATTGATTTATGACTATTTGGTGTTGGGAGCTAATGACCAGAGGCTGAAGGACAAGAAAGGGGATGATGAGAAGTTGTGAGTTTTGTTTATTGGTGCTCCTAAGAAGCTTGTGTCTACTACTGTGAAGGTTGGTGACACTAATAAACAAATAGAGACTTTTAGTTCAGAGGATTCAGTGGGTTCTCAAACAGAAGGGAAAGAAGAAACTAAGGATTGGAAGTTCACTAATGGGGTAGGCATGACAGAAGACTGTAAGGGAAGCGAGAACAAGTATTCGTATTACAAAGGAGACGGAAAGACAGGGAGTGGAGGTTTAGGTTGAAGTAGCTGTCCAACAGACCTTGCTCGGTTGATTAACAATATCTTTTACTTATTAATGCGCGCGACAATCCGCCTAGGCTGGACAGCCTTTGCGAGGCTACGACGAGCAATCTTGCCAACCTTCTCGTAAAAGAATGTAGAGAAAATGAAGGCCGAAGTTGCTTCGGCCTCAAACAATCAAGGTCGCAAGACCGCCTTTAGTTCGTTATTCGAACAATTAGGTGTTTTTCTTTAACTCCAATCAAGAATGTTTCTCCTCTCGAAGACTGTCGTCAACCATGTACGTAATAACTTATTTTCTACTTCTGTAATCACCTTTTTTGCCGGTTGTTCTGCCTTCGTGCAGATTTCAACCGACAATATCAAACAGATCATTGACTCTTCTATTAGGCCGTATTCGGCCGTTAAGGGAGTTGACCTTTTTTTGAAAGTTGGGGATAAAAGTGCGTACCAAGGAGGGTCTAGCTTTACCTTACCTGTGGAAGTTAACTTTCAGGAAACTTCCGAACAAAAGGAGTCAACTGGAAAACTAAGGTATCTCACCCCTCTGGGGTGATTTGTCAATGGTAAGCACCAATTGCAGCCTGAAAGGTTTAAAAAACAAGACGGCAAGCAGACAGTCGCCGACTACGGCGCCGACTACTGCGTGCCTGTTCAGGGTCTTGTTTCTATCTATTCTGGTTATTGATTTCGACCTAAGTTGAGGTTTAAGGGTCAATGAGACGCTGAGCCTGATCGAGAAAGGGCTCTTAAAGCTAAGGATGAGAAATACTACCATCGTGAATGTCTTGGATATCGCGAGTCTCGCGATATCCAAGACAGTTTTCTTGGACCTATGATTTATGACTATTTGGTGTTGGGAGCTAATGACCAGAGGCTGAAGGACAAGAAGGGGGATGATGAGAAGTTGTGAGTTTTGTTTATTGGTGCTCCTAAGAAGCTTGTGTCTACTACTGTGAAGGTTGGTGACACTAATAAACAAATAGAGACTTTTAGTTCAGAGGATTCAGTGGGTTCTCAAACAGAAGGGAAAGAAGAAACTAAGGATTGGAAATTCACTAATGGGGTAGGCATGACGGAAGACTGTAAGGGAAGCGAGAACAAGTATTCGTATTACAAAGGAGACGGAGAGACAGGGAGTGGAGGTTTAGGTTGAAGTGGCTGTCCAGCAGACCTTGCTGAGATAGCTCAAGAGGGGAGAGTATATGGCATGAAATCGGGAACCAACGGCATAGCGGAACTTGTAGGTAAAAAGAAAGACGAGTTAACTAGTAAGAGCTATCTAGACAAGTACAACGAACGAAGGAAAGCTAAGCTAAAAATCGAACTAGAAGAATGATTGATGAATACCCAACATCTGGATGTTCGAAAACTACTTCAAGAATTTAGAGAAGATAAGAGTCAGCTTGAACTAGTTCAAGCTAGTGTAGGCAGTCAGGTAGCTACACAAGCATCATCAACAGTAAATGAAGGCGCATTAAACATATGGGAGTCCGCCTGAGACATTCCATGACTCAAGGAGCAATTAAAGAGAAAGTTGAAATCCAAGGCAAAAGATGAGAAGATGAAATCGCTTTTTGAGAAGTACAAGCACCTAATGGACAACCAGATGAGACGCTACCATAGAGATGCTAAAGAAGATAAGAGAATTAAGTTCAATACTCACAGCTCTGTACAGCTTGCGAATGCTGCAGGTACATCGGCTCACACGACTGACAACGATAAAACAGGACATACATTCAAGGTAATTTCGGTTGAGAATCACAAAGAGAGAGGGGTAGTCAATCCTCTGGTAATCGTTAAGGGTAATCCTTTATTTGAAGCTAGAGAAGATCAAGAACAACTACTTAAAGACTTCATAGCTGCCTATGACTTGCCTTTTTATTCCCCATGAATGGTACCTATGTTGCGGATGATTTCTAGAGCAAAGTTCCCTGTTAATAAAGTGAAGCCGGAGGCGCAACAGCAACAGCAACAGCAACAGCAACAGGCTAGCGCCCAAGAAGATGAATACGAAAACAATGTCAGAAAGACATTCCACTGATGGGTCGATTACCTCCAATACCCTTGGAGAGACACCTGAAACATCCCCGCGATTAAAGCGAAGGAGTTCGAACTAAGTATGTACGACAATCTTCAACTGTGATTAAGCGAAATACAAGACAACACCTGAACTAGAAACGGAGCTAGACTAGTTTTTAACTTCACTGCAGACCACAAGTTCTACATACTAGGAAAGAACATAGCACCTAGCCTGCACATAAGCCTTTCCAACTTCAAGATGGTTGGGTATATAGAACAACCCACCTCCTACTTTACTGTCATTTCTCCAGAATACGCAAGGCTTAATGGTTTTGAGCCTATTCCCGACAAGGATTACAAGCATTTCAGAGAACTGGTAAACAACTTGTGGTTAACACAAGAAAAATGAGAAGAAGAATACAACAAGTTCGTTACCGACAACAAGAACGCCAAGCATGTAGTTAATGTGGGTGGGAGAAAGATGATCGTCGTAGGTTTAGGTCTTACTCCTGAACTTCTATATCCTGTTCAATCGTGAGTGACTATGCAACCAGACAAATACAAAGAAGCGCTTATCTACGTAGACAAGTTTGGTTTCAATGACTTAAAGGACAGGGGGAATATCAAGTATCAAGAGCAATACATAACTATTGCTCTTCCTGAAGAGATAAGAAGACAAGGAGATACTCGAATCAATCAGTACATTGAGAAGCTAAAAAAACACTTAGATGAGAAGCTAACTAATCACAAGGACAAGTACCTACTAACTAAGTTAGGTGCTGATGAAGGTAGTGAGCAGCTTTACAGTATGAGAAATACCTATGTACCTACATTCCAATCAAGAATAGGTGCTATCTCCTACGTTCTCTCCTCTTTGGTCTATGCAGTCGTTCTGATACTTCTATTGATCCTTATTAAGAAATACCTGCAAAGCAATATGTATCTCTTCGGGAACTTTATCGCTAACGGGATGATGAAGACAGATGTACTTATCAACATCTGTCTATTTGCATTAATCCCTCTAGCGACAGCTACAGTAGCAGGATATGTACTTTCTCTAGTTACCCAATCTTCCTTCTATTCAATAATTTCTGCCTACTGATTCCTAGGAACTAGGGTCAATGCTTTAGGTGTAGGTAATGCTCTCTACTTCATTCTTAAGGTCCTTGCCTTTGTAGTTCCTATCTCCTACTTCTGTTCTCTGTGAACTATCAAAGACAACGTAAGTGTTCTGTTGAAGACTACTTCCTCTATGAAGGTGAATCAGGTGACTATGTTCTTCTATCGACTAGCTCACAGGATCTCAGCTATGTGGAAATTCAGATCAGTTCTTGTCTTTAACACTGTTAGCCAGTCAAGCATTCTCTCAGCTACCTCAATTATTGGTTTCTTGTTCCTTAATTTCTTCCTACACAATCACGGTAAGTTCAACAAGGTTAGTGAAGTGGAGCAAGCGTTCAAGAAGCATTGGTTCGAAATTGAGTTTGAGACCCCTACTAAAGAATCAGGTCAATATACCTTAGTTCCCTACTCCAGATTAGGAAAGGAGGGAGCGGGAAATGGTGACCAAAGCATCACCTGAGAGACTTCAGGCAAACAACCTGAGTTGAAGGTGTTGTTGCCTAAATTAGACAAGCTGAAAGGGGGTCATCTTAAGTCCCCAGGAAGTCAGGGAAATCAGTGAAAGGAAAAATGCAAGGCCAAGGGAGCTGAAAGGGGGTCTTATGCAGACTTCACACACTTTTGCCTCTGACGTGAAAGCTCGGGGAATGAATGAAAGCTCGGGGAATGAAAATCCTCTGACGTTACTGAAGTCTCCTCAGTCGAAGAGTTGACACTTTACTATGACTCGTCTAAAAAGCTTTTTGGTGAGTCTGCAAAATCCCTTAAAGATTTAGGTACAGAAAACGCTTCATATTGAACTGTTTCCTCCAGAGACTATGACATGTCCGAACAAGATATGAGGTTCTTCAAAGATAAGACCCTGCTACGTATCTTCTTGGACTTGAATATTGAGTACAAAACAGATTCAGGAACTATTACCTATAACATATGAGACTGAGTCTCCAAGAATATGGAGAAGGCCCAGCCAGTTCTCTTAAAGGTAGATGAACAGAATCACGACGCCTTTATTCAGTCAATCGTTCAAAGTAAGTTTGGCCCTTACTTCGTCTCTAAATTCATGACTAAGCACGAGGGGGATTCAAGTGACCAAACTAATCTTAAGAGCAAATTAAGTAGACAGGGAGAAACCTATAAGAATAAGAAAACCTTCTATCTAAGTGGAAACGAGATTGGCAGAGAGAATCAACAAACTAACCTAAGGCAAGGGCAAGGGCAAGGGCAAGTCAAACAACCGTGTACAGACCTAACTGAATCTTGCAACAATAGTGGCTCTTCAGGTTCTGGTGGTGGAGGGTCTAGTGGTCATGGGGGATCTTCTGGGTCCGGTTCTCAAACATTTACCGATGGACTGTACTACTTAGATGGAAGCAAAATCATCTTGATAAATGAATCTAATGAGTCTGATAAAGAATTGATACTTCTCTATCACCTCGACTTTTTGTATGTGATGTACAACATTCTTGATCATTTCAATAGCAAAGAAGTAAAGGATTACAAGTACACCCAGCCGATCAAGTACACTTTTGGTCAGATAGGCCACTCAGAGGAGCCTGAAAGTACTGGAGTAGGCACCCAGGCAGCTGCAGCTGCTTCTTCGCAACAATCTGAAAAACCTATGCACTACTGCTCAACAATGAAAAAATGTTTTTCTAGCGAGCAACAGCAACAGCAACAGCAACAGCAACAGCAATTTGAACCCTCAAAAACTCCGGAATATGACCAGTCATATACGTGAACCAAAGGTAAGCTAACGGGAAGAGGGGGCAATGGTTCTCTAGGTATTACGAAAATCTACGGACTTAAGGAAGATGCTAGAGGCGCTTTCTACAAGCTATATTCAGGAAGTGAGTTATTAAATAAGAAGCTTTACAGTAATGGTGTAGGCACTCAAGCTTCTACAGACAGCAGTGAGATGCCCATCATCATCAATACTTTTGCAGCTAAATGACACAACCTCAAAGTGGGGGACACCATTCAATTCACCCCTGATAATCACTACACAAGATTTACCTGCAAACTAAAGAGCACTGATCAACAAAGTCAATCTCAACCGCAGCCCCAGCCTCAACCTCAACCTCAACCTCAAAGTGGGGGCGAAGTTTGTGAAAAAGATCAAAACGGAAGTTCTGCAGTTTCTTGAAAGAACACACAAATAAAGTCACACACACTAAAGGTAGTAGGAATATTTGACTCCTACTACAAGGAAGCTTTCTTTATGAGTCAAAAAGATGTAAACAAGATTATTGGTCTAGATGAAGATAAAGGTTTCAATGGGATCTTTACTCCTAAGAAACCTGCAGGAGAGTTACCTGTTCAGTTAAGTAAGGCTCTATCCTCCTATTCTGTATCTGGTATCTACACCAATGTTCAACAAAAGCAAGCTAATGCAGGATTTAGAAATCTTATGAGATGGTATCCACCCATTAAGGACATCAAACAAAAAGCAAATGGTGACCAGCAAAGCATTAGAAACTACAAGATCTACATGGACTTAATCGGAAAAGAAGAGGTCAGCTATAAGAAATTCGGTTCCTCATCCTCATCCTCATCCTCATCCTCATCCTCATCCTCATCCTCATCCTCATCCTCATCCTCATCCTCATCCTCATCCTCATCCTCATCCTCATCCTCATCCGAAAGTGAGACCCAAGCAGAATCAACCGCAGAAACAGAATCAAGCAAGTTTATCTCTAATCAATTCCTAAAGGCTTTCAAGGAGTATCCAAACCCGATGAACAATTCCATAGTGGGTCTAATGGACCACGCAATTGCAGGGGATGTAGTATTCAAAAACCTAGGTAATCTAACCGACAACGTCTCCTATCTGTTCATCTTCATTGTTTTCCCTCTATTGTTGGTGAGCCTTATCACGATCGTCTATTTGCTCATTAAAGACCTAGAAAATGTCTTTGTAACTATGAAGCTATTAGGTTTTGGGAGCAAAGAAAACAGCATGCCTGTAATTGTCTATCTATTGTCTCTTTTGTTCGCTTCCTCCTTTATCGGTTCTGTGATAGTTCCTTTTGTTCTAGATAAGTATGTAAATACCTTGTTCTTGAATCAATCTATCCTTCTACCTCTTACCCTAAGCCACGGACTTATGTTCGGTGTCTTTGGTATCCTTGCTGCTATCTATGCCTTTTCTATCTTCAGATCCTATGTAAAGATCAAAGGTATCTACCTACCTGTATCTATCAAATTACTTGTAGGCTAGGCAAGAGAGACCGCTTCAGCAGGGGCCAGAACTTCTATATATAGAAAAAACATCTCCTTACGTTAGACCTTTAAAGCTGCGCAACTAATCAAGAGAATCTCTGAAACAGGGCGTGCGGGCTTAAAAACTTAGGAAGCTGCCTTAAGAGTTAGTGCTTAATTACTTCTAAGAAACTGATCTACTAAGTGTTTGTCTTTCTATCAACTATTGAAGATTTAGCTTATGGAATTCTGCAAATTAGCTCTAAATAATCACTCTTAATATCAGTAACTTAATAGTTGCTGTGCTATCTATTGAACTAACTTAAAAGCTAGTTACTTAGAGAGACTTAAAGAAGAGATCTTTTAGTGTTTTCTTCTTTTTTGTAGTTTCTCCTTATTAACAGATTGGGATAGTTTAATAGCTATCTATGACTGCTGGTTTTTGACAGACAGAGGAAATTAATTTTTAGAGGTAACTGATGAACAGTTTGATGTTTATAAAGCTAGCTCTATCTGCAACAAACAGAACTAATCCTGACTTTTTCCTTTTTCAGACTTTGATATAAAGCGTTAAGCTTTACTGGAAAAACGCCCAGGGCGGCGAAGAGTCACAAACCTTCTGTTAAATATTTTCTTATATTTTTGAAATTGAGTCTTTCAAAGAATCCCTAAAAGCCTACTTTAGGCTGGCTATGGCAAGGACTTAAAGACCTTTTTCAAGTAATAAAAACTCAGATAGATCTTCATCTTTTTCACTCAAAAACAGTTACCCGAGATTAGTCTGATCTCAACCAGGGAAGCGTAAGTTTCAAGGGCGGGTAGTAGTGATTGTTTAGGCCTTCGCAAGAAGGAGGGAGTTGAGCAGACTTAGAGGAATCTGATCATAAGGCTCCACGTAGTAGATGTTCTTAAGTCTGCTTACGACAAGGGAGGAAGTGGTTGGGGTAGTTTCTTCGGAAGCAGTGGTCCTTGATATGTGTCTAAAAAAGATTCAGCTGGAGGCTGAGATCAACAAACAAAATTAGAAGACTCTCAGCTCTACGGTAGATTAGGCAGTCATGGCTATTCAAAAGGTCTTGTCTCTGAGCAATGTAGTCACATGTCAGGAATTTGGAATACCTTAATCACTGGAGGTCAGAACGTAGCTAACAAAACAGTATGTCAGGAGATATTCAAGGGCGTCTTTCAAAATCACGTTGACGACAAGAGATATTGTTTGGCGTTCTTGTTTATTAGTAATTCCTTAAGAGAGTCTGTTTTAGTAGTCAGAAACTTTGAAAGTTAATTGCGAAGTAAGTGTCTTTAAGAGCTCCTTATCTCAGTCTTCTTAACGATCCTGTTTTAGGTTAAGTCTCACTTTTGACCTTTTGAAATCATTGATGTCTTTTCTAGTTGTAATTTCCTAAAGCCTTTACTAGTCAGGAACAATAAAAAGCTAAACGAAGAGGTAGTTCTCTCTTTAGAGAGAATCCTCGACATAAAAGATAAGAATTCACTGAATGAAGCTTGAGGCGCTCTTCCCGGAATAATTGATAAGGCAGTCCAATTAAAGAAGCATTCTCTCTATCAGAATTACGCTAGTGCTGCAGGAGTTAAGTTTGTTAGAAAAGCCTACGAAGAAGGCTGAGAACCTGGAAAGGAAGTAACTCCAGTAGCCCTAATAATGAGAGCCCTAAGAGGTAAAGAATTCAGCACAGTTTGCCTTAAAGATGATCTGAAGCGAAAGTACTTCAGCGATGAATGTGACAAAGAAATAAAGACTGAAGGGGGAGCTAAGGCAAGGGTAGTAGATGTTCTTAAGTCAGCTTACGACAGAAATGGAAACAGTTACAGCTTATTCACTTCTAGCGACTGAAAAATTGCTACCAAGGGGAGAGGAGGTTGGTCCAATCAGCCTAAGGTCGAAAATTACAGCGATTTAAGCTATAAAGGCTACTCAAAAGGTCTTGTAGCTGAACAATGTCCTCAACTAAAAAGTTTGTGAGGTTTCATTCAAGGTATTGCAGATGTTTAGGTTTGCAAGAAGATTCTTGAAGGTGTCTTTGGAGAAAAGGTGAGCGAAAAGAGATATTGTCCCTGTACTAATGATTATTTAGTAGATAAAAGGCCTGTTTTAGATTTTTAAGGTTGTCGGCTCTCAAGAAGAGTGTCGCTTTCAGTAACTTCTTTTTTCCTTATTAATAAAGAAGATGTTTTAGGTGTGAGGAGTTTTTAAGTTAGAGAGATAGATTTCTTTTGACATTCCCGAAGCAACTACAGTAGAGCAAGACGTAGATGGTAACTGAAAGAAATACCAAGAAATCCTAGGAAGACTTAACCAAGAAGAACTAAAGAAATTAAGTGACCACATAAACAACTACTCAGATGATCAGTATTGTGAAATCATCGATGTCTTTTGGTTATGCAGCGAATTCAAAAGCACTTTGATTGATAAACCAACAATCAAAGAGGGAATGACCCTAAAGCTAGAGAAAATCCTAGATCTTCAAAAGAAGGATTCGTTAGATGAAGCCTGAAGGGACTTACCAGGAATCATCGATCAAATGGTCAAGTTTGAGAAGCAGATGATTAAGATGTTTCAAGGCTATGCTAGCTCTGCAGGAGTTAAGTTTGCCCAAGCTGCATGAAAGGAAACTTGAGAACCCGGAAAGGAGGTAACTCCAGTAGCCCTAATCATGAGAGCCCTAAGAGGTAAAGAATTTAGTGAAGTGTGCACCAAACCTGACTTGAGAACCCATAAGAGCAAGTATTTCAACGATGAATGTGACCAGGCTATTTCTGGACACAATGACGTCAAGGTAGTTGATGTTCTTAAGTCTGCTTATGCGACTGATTCAGGTTGATTAAGCAGCGGGACTAATTGAAGAGTTTCTAGCAAAAGCTCAACCGGAGGTCGTTGGTCCGATCAACCTCGGCTAAACGAGTACAGTGATCTCAAAAATAATGGTTATCAAAAAGGTCTTGTTGCCGAGCAATGTCCTCAATTGTGAAGCTGATGGTCTCTTATTCAAAGTACTGCTGACAAAAAAGTATGTGAGGAGCTATTGAAGGCTGTCTTCGGTAATAACGTGCCACAAAAGAGATATTGTTGCTTAACTTATAGGGCTTAGATTTTTAAGGAGTCTGTTTTAGAGGGAAAAAGAGAAAACTTACCAATCAGAATTTGTTTTCTTTAGGAAGGTTTGACTCCTAGTGACTTATAGATTCTGTTTTAGGTTGTTTTCTGCTTCTGAATTTTCTATAGGCAAGACTTCAAAGAATCCGGATCAGCTTTACCAGGAATCATCACCAACATGGTTGACTTCGCAAAATACGACATTAAGCTAGCTAAAAGTTATGCTGCTGGTGCAGGAGTTAAGTTTGCTAAAGAGACTTGAACTAAAGAATGAAAAGCAGGAGGTAAAGCGGAAAGTCCCTTATCTCTTATAGCTAATGCTTTTAGAGGCAAAGAGTTCAGTAAGGTCTGTTCTAACCAGGAGCTGAAAAACCAGTACTTTATAGATGAATGTGACAGGGAGATTACTTTAGGAGGTAAAAAGGTAAAAGTAGTAGATGTTCTTAAGTCTGCTTATTCAACTAACTCTAACTTGTTCTCTAGTGGCACTGATTGAAGAATTGCAGTGAAGGAAAAAGGAGGCAGTTGGTCCGATCAGCCTAAGGTCGAAAATTACAGCGATTTAATCTATAAAGGCTACTCAAAAGGTCTTGTTGCTGAACAATGTCCTCAGTTAGGTCCGAGTTTTTGGGATCCCTTAGGTGTTATTAGTGATACTGCTAACAAAACAGTATGTGAAAAAATTCTGGAAGGCGTTTTTGGTGACACAGTTAATCAAAAGAGATATTGTTTTGACGAACAGTTTGTTAGTAGATTTAGGAAACTGTTTTAAATAACTAAGTTTTTGGTTGTTGCAAAAGAAATTGTTTAAGAACGTAGATTTTCAATTCTTGCTAGTAAAGCGAATGTTTTAGATTTCAATGAGTTTTCAAATTTCTTTAGATATCTAGAACCTTTTCTTTTGATATAGAAGAAAAAACTACAGTAGATCAAGACGTTAGACAGAACTGAACGAAATACCAAGAAATCCTAGCGAGATTAAATAGGGCGGAGCTAGAGAGCTTAAGCAAATTCATAAACAAGTTTGAAGATGAACAGTACTGCGAAATCATTGATGTCTTCTCTAGTTGTAACTTTTTGAAGCCTATCCTGGTTAGAGATAACAAAAAGATTAGTGAAGACGTAGTTCTTTCTCTAGAAAAGATCCTTGACCTTCAAAAGAAGAATTCTCTAGATGAAGCTTGAGATTCTTTATCTGGAATTCTTGATAAGGTAGTTCAGCTAAAGAACCCTAAGGTAAGTATCTTCCAAAGCTACGCATCAGGCGCAGGAGTTAAGTTTGCCCAAGCTGCATGAAAAGAAGAGTGAAAACCTGGTAAACCTGTTACTCCTCTGGCTATGATCATTAGAGCTTTAAGAGGTAGAGAATTTAGTGAGGTCTGCAAGGAGGACAAGTTAAAGAAGTCCTATTTTGAAGATGAATGTGACAAGATCATCAACCTAGATAAAAATGACAAGGAGATCAAGGTGATTGATGTTCTTAAATCTGCTTACGATAGTGGAAGCTGGTATAGCCCTACTTGAAGAGTTTCTAAGAAAGGCGCAGGAGGAAGTTGGTCCGGCCAGACTCAGTTAAGCGACTATAGCGCTACAAGCGATTTGAAAAATAAAGGCTACTCAAATGGTCTTGTTGCAGAGCAATGTCCTCAATTGCGGCACTGGCTTACTTCTCTTCAGAGCGCTGCCGATCAAAAAGTATGTGAAAAGATTCTTGAAGGAGCTTTTGGTGACACAGTTAATCAGAAGAGATATTGTGTCTAGTAACAAATGTTTAGTAGATAGAAGAATCTGCTTTAGATAAGTAGACAAGTTCTTTTTAGGAGGCTGAGAACTTTATTTAGAAAGATTTGTTCTCCTTCAATAGAGTTGTTGTTTTAGGTATTAGGAATTTCTAGCTAATCGACATTGATGTCTTCTGGGAGTGCACTCCTTTTAAAGAAGCTTTGATTGATAAAGACACAAACATCAAAGATGGAATGACCCTAAAGCTTCAAGAGTTATTAGAGCTACAAGGTAAGAAGGACTTTGATGATGCTTGAAGAGCTTTACCAGGAATCATCAATCAATTAGTTAAGTTCAAGAAGAGCACTATAGCTTTGGCACAAGGATATGCAGCCAACTCGGGAGTTAAGTTTGCTAAGGAAGCCTGAGAAAAAAGTTGGGATGTCACAGATCCCGTGACCCCAGTAGGGATGATCATGAGAGCCTTAAGAGGTAAAGAGTTCAGCAAAGTTTGCGAAAACCCCTCTCTTAAACAAAAATACTTTCGCGATGAATGCGACAAAACTATTGAGTTAGAAGGACAGAAGGCTACAGTCGTAGATGTCCTTAAATCTGCTTATGCGACCGACTCTAAGTGGTACTGAGCGGGTAGCGACTGAAGGGTCCCTAAAAAAGATGCAGAAGGAGGTTGGTCCAATCAGACTTCTGTAGCTGACTCTGGAACTAAATATTCACTAAAAAACAAAGGCTACAAAGACGGTCTTGTAGCTGAACAATGTCCTCAATTAGGTCCTAGTCTCAATCTTTTGAGTATGGTCAACGATATCGCTAACAAAAAAGTATGCGGAGAGCTAATGAAAGCTGTCTTCGGAGAAAAGGTGAGTGATAAGAGATATTGACTCTCTAGTTAGTAGAAGTAAGGAATCTGTTTTAGTTTTTTAGGTATTCTCTTTTGAAAGAAGATGGTTTGTTTTAGAGATAGAGTTTTCTCTCCTTATTAATAAAGCGAATGTTTTAGATTGCATTGAATTTTTAAGTACTTCCTAGACAAGAGCCTCTTGTCCTAGAAAGTTTCCTTTTGATATACCGGACACAACTACAGTAGATCAAGACGTTAGTCAGAACTGAACGAAATACCAAGAAATCTTAGGGAGACTTAACAAAGCAGAGCTAACTCAATTAAGTCAGTTCATCAATAAGTTCTCAGATGAACAGTACTGCGAAATCATTGATGTCTTCGCTGGCTGTGATTGATTCAAAAGTGTTTTGATTGAGGGGAATAAAGACATAGCTAAGGGAATGCCCTTAAAGCTTGAGAAGATATTGGAGTTACAAAATAAGTCTTCTTTAGAAGAAGCTTGATCAGCTTTACCAGGAATCATCGATGAGTTGGTGAAGTTCCAGAAGACAGAAATTAAGTTAGTGCAAGGCTACGCTTCCAAAGCAGGAGTTAAGTTTGCTCGTGAAGCTTGAAAGAAAGTCTGAACACCTGGAGATAAGGTAGATAGTCCTGTTTCGCTAGTAGTTAATGCTTTAAGGAATAGAGAATTCAGCAAAGTTTGTTCAGAAGAATTTAAGGGAAAAAATTCCAGTATGACTGAGTTTTTTAAAGATGAATGTGACAAAACTATTCAAGTAGATGGCGATTCTGCTCAAAGGATAAAAGTAGTTGACGTTCTTAAGTCTGCTTACGAAAGTGGAGGAGGCATCTTCAGCAGCAGCACTTGAAATGTTGCTAAGAAAGGAGTAAGAGGAGGTTGGGCGCGACAGGCTTCTGTGGAAAGCTCTAACACTAAAAGTGACTTAAAAAGTAAAGGCTACTCAAATGGTCTTGTAGCTGAGCAGTGTCCTCAATTAGGTTTTGGTTTGGGTAATTTAGATTTTTTTAGTGCAACAGCTAACAAAAAAGTATGTGAAAGGATTCTTGAAGCGGCCTTTGGCCCTACTGTGAGTGACAAGAGGTATTGTCTCTAAGAGCCTTTTAGCAGATAGAGGAAGATGTTTTTGTCTTTCTTCGCTGCTCCCTTTTAACAGAGGTCTTTGTCTTAAACAGTTAACTAGAGTCTCTTTTTTAGAGATTCTGTTTTAAAGCAGAAGTATTTTTAGGTCATCAACTCAGTCAAGCTCCTTCACTGAAGCTTCCTTTTAGGAAGAATACTGACTATATAGATAGCAAGCTAGATCACTGATATTTAGGAGCTTGAAGAAATATGAGTGAAGGAGGCGAGAAAGAGCTCTATATCGTTGGCGATGACAGCAAATTGCGAAAGATAGACATTAAAGGTCACGCAAAAAGAAAGAGATTCCTTGAAGGTCGACTAATCAACGGAAGACACCGTTGATTCGGACCTAGAACCTTTCCTTTTGATATTCCTGAAGCAACTACAGTAACCGAAGATGTAGATACTAACTGAAAGAAATACCAAGAAATCCTAGGAAGACTCAATCAGGCAGAACTAAAGAATTTAAGTGATCATATAAATAAGTTCTCAGATGACGACTACTGCGAAATCATTGATGTCTTCTCTAGCTGCAATTGATTCAGAGACCAGTTGATTGATAAAGATAAACAAATCAGTCAGGGGATGACCTTAAATCTGGTTAAGATACTTGATTTACAAAGCAAGAGAGACTTTAATGATGCTTGAACAGCTTTACCAGGAATCATTGATGAAATGGTGACCATTAAGAAACATAGATTGATTCAAAGCTGAGCCAGTTCTGCAGGAGTTAAGTTTGCTAGGGATGCTTGAGAAAGACCTTGAAAAGAAGGAGATGTGGTAAGTCCAGTAGCCCTAATAATGAGAGCTTTAAGAGGTAATGAGTTCAGCGCAGTTTGCTCTAAAGATGAATTGAAGCAAAAGTACTTTAGCGATGAATGTGACAAGGAAATAAAGATTGAAGGAGGAGCTAAAGCGAAAGTCGTAGACGTTCTGAAGTCTGCTTATGACAAAGGTAGTGGATGGCTTTGAAGCTCTAATGACTGACGAGTTGCTACTAATGGAAAAGGAAGTTGGGCCGGTCAGACTCAGCTAAATGACTACAGTGAATTGAAGTCAAAGGGATACAAAGATGGTTTGGTCGCCGAGCAATGTCCTCAGCTAGGAGGATTAAGCTGAGATCTTTTTAGCGGCATAGCTAACAAAACAGTATGTGAAAAGATTCTTGCAGGCGCCTTCGGAGATGACGTAAATCAAAAGAGATATTGTCTAGATCAATTGCCTGTTAGTAGGCAAGAGAAGATGTTTTTAGATAAATAAGTCTTTCTTTTTTTGAAGCTTTTGTCTTAGGAAGTTAGAAAGGCATTCTCGACTTCAGAGTTTTTGTTTTAGGTAATAAGTTAACTCTGGTGAATTTGAGGGTCCTGACCAGGAATCATTGACAAAATGGTGCAGTTCCAAAAGCCCTTGATAAAGCAATTTCAAGGCTATGCTAGTTCTGCAGGAGTTACTTTTGCCCAAGCCGCCTGAGACAAAACTTGAGAAGTTAATGACAAGGCAACTCCAGTTGCCTTAATCATGAGAGCTTTAAGGGGAAATGAATTCAGCAAAGTTTGCTCTTAGGAATTTAAAAGCTCAAATTCTGATATGTCTAAGTTCTTTGAAGATGAATGTGGTCAAAAAATAAGCAGAGATGGTGTTTCAGCTGAAGTCGTAGATGTTCTTAAGTCTACTTATGCGACCGACTCTAGTTGGTACTCAGCAGGTAGCGACTGAAGGGTCCCTAAAAAAGATGCAGAAGGAGGTTGGGCCAGCCAGCCTGAGTTAAGCGACTCTTTAGCTAAAAGTTCTCTAGGGAATGAAGGTTACTCAAGCGGTCTTGTTGCTGAACAATGTAGTCACATGTCAGGAATAATGAGCATTATCAGAACAATAGGCCAAAGCGTAGCTGAACAAAAAGTATGTGAGCAGCTATTGAAGGCCGTCTTCGGTAATCAAGTTAACCAAAAGAGATATTGGATCCCTTCATTGAAAAATAGTTAGTAGGCAAAGAGCAGCTGCCTTAGAGCTTTAAGTTTTCATTTTCTAACTAACTTATTGTTTTTATTTAGGCTTCTCTTTTTCCTTATTAATAAAGAGACTGTTTTAGGTATCAGTGAGATTCTGACTATTAAGGTTTTAGCTGCTTACCAAAGTTAAGCTCCTTCACTAAAGCTAAAAAACAGAAAGAATGAAGATAAGATCAGCAACCATTTAGACCACTGATACTTAGGTCAGTGAAGGAATTTAAGTGAAGGAGGTACAGAAGATCTGTACATAATTGACGGAGAAAAATTACACAAGATAGAAGCTAAAGGACATGCTCAAAGAAAGCAAAGATTCTTAGAAGGTCGACTGATCAACGGAAGACACCGTTGATTCGGCCCTAGAAAGTTTCCTTTTGATATAGAAGAAACAACTACAGTAGAAGAGGACGTAAGTACTAACTGAAAGAAGTATCAAGATATCCTGGCAAGACTAAACGAAGAGGAGCTAAAGAAATTAAGTGATCATATAAACAAATTCTCAGATGATGATTACTGTGAAATCATTGATGTCTTCTGAAGATGTCAAGACTTTAGAAATTCTTTGATTGATAAGCCAACAATTAGAGAGGGAATGACCTTAAATCTGGCTAAGATACTTGACTTACAAGGTAAGAAAGACTTTGATGATGCTTGGAAAGCTTTACCAGGAATCATCACAGAGATGGTTGACTTCAAGAAACAAACAATTAGGTTAGCTAAGAGCTATGCTGCTGGTGCAGGAGTTACTTTTGCCCAAAAAGCTTGAGAAGGCAAGTGAGATATAGGCAAAAAAGTAGAGAGCCCTTTATCTCTAATAGCTAGAGCTTTTAGAGGAAAAACATTCAGTGAAGTTTGCACTAAACCGGAAGTGAATTCCATAAAGAGTCAGTTTTTTAGCGATGAATGCTACAGAGAAATAAAGGTCGAAGGGGCAACTAAAGCTAAAGTAGTAGATGTTCTTAAATCTGCCTACGAAACCGGAGGAGGTTTGCTTTGGAGTGGCACTTGAAATGTCGTTAAAAAAGGAGCAGGAGGAAGTTGGTCCGAGCAGACTCAGCTAAATAACTACAGTGAATTGAAGTCAAAAGGATACAGAGATGGTCTTGTTGTTGAACAATGTCCTCAATTGGGCCCTGGCTGAAATATCGTGAATGTGTTGAACGATACTGCTAACCAAAAAGTATGCAACAAGCTATTGGAAGCTGTCTTTGGAAGTCAAGTTAACCAAAAGAGATATGGTCTCTGTCTGCTATTAGTAGATCCTTAAAGGAGATTGTTTTAGAGAGTTAACGATTGCACTGTATACAGAGAAACCTCTTTTATATTCAACAGGCTTCGTCTCTCTAGAAAGGATTTGTTTTAGGTAGTTTGTAACTTTTTCTCTTTACCAGGAATCATCAACCAGATGGTCGAATTTAGGAAGTCTCAAATTAGATTGGTGCAAGGATGGGCAGCCAATTCAGGAGTTAAGTTTGCTAAAGAAGCCTGAGAAAAAACTTGAGAGCCTGGGACTACAGTAACCCCAGTAGGGATGATTATGAGAGCTTTAAGAGGTAATGAATTCAGCAAAGTCTGTACAGACAATCAAATGAAAAACGTCAAAGAGAAGTACTTTAAAGATGAATGCGGTCAAAAAATAAAAGATCACGATAAGGTCGAAGTCGTAGATGTTCTTAAGTCTGCTTGAGACCAGAATAGCAGCAGTTGATTAGGAAGTAGCGATTGAAGAGTAGCTACTAAGGGAAAAGAAGGAGGTTGGGCCGGCCAGCCTAAGGTAAATGACTATAGCCAGTTAAGCTCTCTGGGTTATCAAGATGGTCTTGTTTCTGAACAATGTAGTCACATGAGTGGCATGCTCGCTGGTTTTTTATTCGGTACTGCAGCAGAAAAACCAGTATGTAACAAGATTCTCGAAGGTGTCTTCGGTAATCAAGTTGATCAAAAGAGATATTGTGGCCCCTAGAAAACTTCTTAGTAGATAGAGAGATAGCTGTTTTAAAGGGGACTGAAGGATCTAGAGGAAAGGTTTTTGCCTTAAGAGAAGGGCAATAGTCCTATCAAGTTTAGGTTCTGTTTTAGGTGTCTGTATTTTTCTTAAGTCTGCTTACGCTACGGACGGAGGTATTTGAACTAGTGGCAACAATTGAAGAGTCGTCAAGAAAGATCAGCCAGGAGGTTGGACTCAGCAGGCTTCTGTCGAGGATTCTGAAACCAAAAGTGACTTGAGAAATAAAGGCTACAAGGATGGTCTCGTAGCTGAGCAGTGTCCTCAATTAGGTTTTGGTTGAGGTAATTGAGATGTTTTTGGTGCAACAGCTAACAAAAAAGTATGTGACAAGAACTGAAGGGATCTGTTAGTAGAGATATTGAACCTTTAAGTCAATGTTTTTTTAGTGACAGAGACTTAAACATTAGAAAGCTTGGTGTTTTCGATAGAGGGACTCAATCTATTAACTAGGATATTCGTCTTAGGTAAATCTTCAAGTCTGCTTATGAACAAAGTAGTAGCAGTTGATTTAGTTCAGGTACCTGAAGAGTGCCCAAGAAAGATGCAGGAGGGGGTTGGTCCGGCCAGACTGAGCTGAAGGTTTCTTCAGTTAAGAGCGCTCTAGGATATAAAGGCTACTCAGATGGTCTTGTGAATGAGCAATGTAGTCACATGTCTAGTCCCATTATGGGTTTACTCAACGGCACAGCAGGACAAAGAGAAGTATGTAACAAGATTCTGCAAGGCGTCTTTCAAAATGATGTGAGTGAAAAGAGATATTGTCCTTATCAAGCCCCAGGAATAAAGAGTCACTTCGACATACTGTAAGCAGTTAGTAGAAAGGAGAGATTCTTCTGGAGGGTTTGTTTTAGGTATTAGAGAGATAAGAAGGCTTTTAGTGGCTGATTTATTTTTGGGAGGGCCAGTTCCAACTACTGAGGCTGTTGCTTTAGATCCTTTGAGATTCTGTCGATGTTCTCAAGTCTGCTTATGCAACTGACGGAAACGCTTTGTTAGCAGGTAACAATTGAAAAGTTGTAGATAAGGATTCAGTAAGTAACTGAAATAGTCAGACATCACTAAACGACTCTAACGCCAAAAGCGATTTGAGAAATAAAGGCTATCACAAAGGTTTTGTGGCTGAACAATGTCCGAAACTTGGCCCTGGTTGGCGATTTTGGGACATGACAAACGATTTAGCTAACAAAACAGTATGTAATGAAAGGGATTAGTAGGGAGTAGAGTTGATTAAGGTTTTGTTTTTTCTAGATAGGTAAGTCTCTTTAAAGAGAGATGATGTTTTAGATCTTTCGTAATTCTTCTATACCCCTGTAGGTCACGAATTAGGTAAAGCTCCTTCACTAAAGCTCACCAATAGGGTCAATAAAGACACTATTGATAGCAAACTAGATAAATGATATTTAGGTCAGTGAAGAAATATGAGTGAAGGAGATGCAGGAGTGCTTTATGTAATTGATGACGACAGTAAGCTACATAAGTTAGAACCAGGAAAGCATTCCAAAAGGACACAAAGATTCTTAGAAGGCCGACTAATCAACGGAAGACACCGTTGATTCGGACCAAGAAAGTTTCCTTTTGAGATACCAGACACAACTACAGTAGATCAAGACGTTAGTCAAAACTGAACGAAATACCAAGAAATCTTAGGAAAACTAAATCACGAAGAGCTAAAGAAATTAAGTGATCATATAAACAAATTCTCAGATGAGCAGTATTGCGAAATCATTGATGTCTTCTCTAGTTGTAATTTCCTAAAACCCTTACTGGTTACTCAGGGCAAGAAGATAAACGAAGACGTAGTTTTTTCGCTAGACAAGATCCTTGACCTTCAAAAGAAGAAATCATTAGATGAAGCTTGAAAAGATTTACCAGGAATCATCGATGAGTTGGTGAAGTTCCAGAAGACAGAAATTAAGTTAGTGCAAGGCTACGCTTCTAAAGCAGGAGTTAAGTTTGCTCAGGAAGCTTGAAAGGAGACCTGAGACCCTTCTAAAAAGGTAACTCCTTTAGGGATGATTATGAGAGCTTTTAGAGGCAAAGAGTTCAGCAAAGTCTGTACAGACAACCAAATGAAAGACGTCAAAGAGAAGTACTTTAAAGATGAATGCGGTCAAAAAATAAAAGATCACGATAAAGTCGAGGTTGTAGATGTTCTTAAGTCTGCTTATGACAAAAGTGGCGGGGGATTTTGAAACTCTAGTGACTGAAGAGTAGCTACTAAGGGAAAAGGAGGTTGGGCCGACCAAACTCCACTGTCAAATTACAGCAAATTAAGCTCAGATGGTTATCAAGATGGTCTTGTTAGTGAACAATGTAAGCACATGTCTGATTGAACGAATGTCTTGTTTACGTTAGGTCAAGGTTATGCAGATGCTGAAGTTTGCAAAAAGATTTTCGAAGGCGTCTTCGGAAGAGACGTGAGCGAAAAGAGATATTGTTTCTGTTTCTTGTCTTAAATAGGAAAAGAAAAGACTCTGTTTTAGATTAGGAGGTTTCTCTTAGGCAATTACAGTTAGAGAGTCTTAAGAGAGGAGAAGTTTTTGGCTATTTAAGGTGTATTTGTTTTAGAAGAACGGAAATTTAGAAAAATCCTAGCAAGACTAAACGAAGAAGAGCTACAGAAGTTAAGTGCCTATATAAACAACTTCACAGATGAGCAGTATTGCGAAATCATTGATGTTTTCTGGGTCTGCCAACAATTTAAAGATGCTTTGATTGATAACAACAAATCAATCAAGGAGGGAATGACCTTGAAATTAGAAAAGATACTGAAGCTTCAGGGCAAGAAGGATTTCAATGAAGCCTGATCAGCTTTACCAGGAATCATTGACAATATGGTCAAGTTCGAGAAGACTCTCATAAAGACCTTTCAAGGCTACGCTTCTAAAGCAGGAGTTAAGTTTGCCAAGGAAGCATGAGACAACACTTGAGATGTCACAGATCCCGTGACCCCAGTAGGGATGATTATGAGGGCTTTAAGAGGTAATGAATTCAGCAAGGTTTGTTCAAGTGACTTCAAGAGCAAGCACTCCAATATGACTCAATTCTTTAGTGATGAATGTGACAAGGCTATATCTAGCCACAGTGACGTCAAGGTAGTAGATGTTCTGAAATCGGCTTACAACCATAGCAGCAGTTGATTTAGCAGTGATTGAAAAGTTGCCGATAGGGTTTCTGGAGGAGGTTGGTCCGACCAGCCTGAGGTGAGTGACTATAGCGCTACAAGCGACTTAAAAAATAAAGGCTACAAAGATGGTCTTGTGGCTGAACAGTGCCCTCAACTAGGACCTAGTTTAACTAGCATCTTGAGTGTTATTGGTGATACAGCTAACAAAACAGTATGTGAGAAGATACTTGCAGGCGCCTTCGGACCTACTGTGAATGAAAAGAGATATTGGATCTATTTCGTTTGTTGTTTTAGATATCTAAGCGATTGCCATTAGAAATAGACATAAACACTTAGTAGTTGAAGAGTTTCTCTCTATTTAAGAGTTAGTGTTTTAGATTCTTTTTAAATTTGAGTCCCAATAAAGGACTTAGATATCAGCCAATTTGATGTCTTCTCTAGTTGTAACTGATTCAGAGAACAGTTGATTGATAAGGACAAAACAATCAGTAAGGGAATGACCTTAAAGCTAGAGAAAATTCTAGATCTTCAAAGCAAGGAATCTCTAGAGAAAGCCTGAGATGCTTTACCAGGAATCATTAATCAAATGGTTACTTTTGAAAAGGCATTGATAAAAGCAGCCCAAGGTTATGCTGCTGGTGCAGGAGTTAAGTTTGCTAGAGAGACTTGAACTAAAGAATGAAAGCCAGGAGATAAAGTAGAAAGCCCTTTATCTCTGATAGCTAATGCTTTTAGAGGTAAAGAATTCAGCAAAGTGTGCACTGATCAAAGTCTTAGCTCTCATAAAGAGAAGTTCTTTAATGATGAGTGTGACAGAGAAATTGTTTTAGGGGACAAAAAAGCAAAAGTAGTAGATGTTCTTAAGTCTGCTTATGACAATAGCGGCAGTTGATCTTGAAGTGAAGATTGAAAGGTAGCTACTAAGGATAGAGTAGGAGGTTGGGCCGGCCAAAATCAACTAAGCGACTCTAGCGCTAAGAGCGACTTGTACTATAAAGGCTTTCATAAAGGTCTTATTGCAGAGCAATGTCCTCAGTTAGGCCCTAGTATTGCTATTTGAGATATGGCAAATGATCTGGCCAACAAAACAGTATGTAACAAGATTCTGCAAGGCGTCTTTCAAAATGATGTGAGTGACAAGAGATATTGTCTCTATCAAATTCCAGGAATAAAGGGCTATCTCAGAAAGTAGAGAATAGTTAGAAGAGAAGAGGTCTTTATAGTAGCTGTATTTAGTTCTTAAGGTAATTGCTTTTCAGTTAGGGTATCTACCTATATATAAAAAGAGAAGCCTCTTCACTAGAGGACTATGTCTTTTATTTTGTGAGAATTTAGCTCCCTTAAGCTTCTCTAGTCAGACTAGGTACTTCTCGTGTGTAAGGTCTTTTAAGGTATTTCTTTCTTAACCTATTTGTTAGTTACTTAGTTATTACACGTACACCTATAGTTTTGTGTCTGTTTAACAGCATATTGTTAGTAGGTAATTAGTAGGAAGCCAGCATGTGGGTTCAATGCCTTCTTGTTTATTTACACTAAGAGTTTTCACTTGGGTCTCTTTTGATTAGCCCCCCCCGGCTAGGGGGGTGTTTAGGCTTACAGAGGAGTCTGTAGGTTTACTTCAGGGTTTCTGTATTTACGTCAGTAAAAGAGTATTGCCATTTCTTTAACGATTGTGTCTTCCCTTCAGGAGTTAAGATGCTCCTTGTTATTCAGGAAAAAGGGCTGTAACGTTACTTAAAGGCTTTAGAGAGAAGGGAGTAAGTATCTGAGCTCCTTTTAAGTCTCTCCTTAGTTACTAGGTAATTAGACTTGATTAAGGTGTCTTGACGCCTTAGGAAAAAGGTCTAATGACCGTTAGCTGAACACTTAGCTCAGAACTTATCTCCTCTCTCTCATCTTGGAATGTGAAAGATACTAAAATGGTACGTTCTGAGATAGCCCTTTATTCCTGGAATTCGATAGAGACAATATCTCTTTTGGTTAACTTGACTTCCAAAGACAGCTTCCAATAGCTTGTTGCATACTTCTTGGTTAGCAGTATCGTTCCACATGTTTCAGAATTTTCAGCTAGGACCCAATTGAGGACATTGCTCTGCAATAAGACCTTTATGAAAGCCTTCATAGTACAAGTCGTTCTTAGCGCTAGAGTCGCTTAGTTGATTTTGGCTGGCCCAACTTCCAACTCTATCCTTAGTAGCTACCTTTCAATTTTTACTTCAATATCAACCGCTGCTATTGTCATAAGCAGACTTCAGAACGTCTACGACTTTCGCTTTAGCTCCTCCTTCAATCTTTATTTCCTTGTCACATTCATCGCTAAAGTACTTTTGCTTCAATTCATCTTTAGAGCAAACTGCGCTGAACTCATTACCTCTTAAAGCTCTCATTATTAGGGCTACTGGACTTACCACATCTCCTTCTTTTCAAGGTCTTTCTCAAGCATCCCTAGCAAACTTAACTCCTGCAGAACTGGCTCAGCTTTGAATCAATCTATGTTTCTTAATGGTCACCATTTCATCAATGATTCCTGGTAAAGCTGTTCAAGCATCATTAAAGTCTCTCTTGCTTTGTAAATCAAGTATCTTAACCAGATTTAAGGTCATCCCCTGACTGATTTGTTTATCTTTATCAATCAACTGGTCTCTGAATCAATTGCAGCTAGAGAAGACATCAATGATTTCGCAGTAGTCGTCATCTGAGAACTTATTTATATGATCACTTAAATTCTTTAGTTCTGCCTGATTGAGTCTTCCTAGGATTTCTTGGTATTTCTTTCAGTTAGTATCTACATCTTCGGTTACTGTAGTTGCTTCAGGAATATCAAAAGGAAAGGTTCTAGGTCCGAATCAACGGTGTCTTCCGTTGATTAGTCGACCTTCAAGGAATCTCTTTCTTTTTGCGTGACCTTTAATGTCTATCTTTCGCAATTTGCTGTCATCGCCAACGATATAGAGCTCTTTCTCGCCTCCTTCACTCATATTTCTTCAAGCTCCTAAATATCAGTGATCTAGCTTGCTATCTATATAGTCAGTATTCTTCCTAAAAGGAAGCTTCAGTGAAGGAGCTTGACTGAGTTGATGACCTAAAAATACTTCTGCTTTAAAACAGAATCTCTAAAAAAGAGACTCTAGTTAACTGTTTAAGACAAAGACCTCTGTTAAAAGGGAGCAGCGAAGAAAGACAAAAACATCTTCCTCTATCTGCTAAAAGGCTCTTAGAGACAATACCTCTTGTCACTCACAGTAGGGCCAAAGGCCGCTTCAAGAATCCTTTCACATACTTTTTTGTTAGCTGTTGCACTAAAAAAATCTAAATTACCCAAACCAAAACCTAATTGAGGACACTGCTCAGCTACAAGACCATTTGAGTAGCCTTTACTTTTTAAGTCACTTTTAGTGTTAGAGCTTTCCACAGAAGCCTGTCGCGCCCAACCTCCTCTTACTCCTTTCTTAGCAACATTTCAAGTGCTGCTGCTGAAGATGCCTCCTCCACTTTCGTAAGCAGACTTAAGAACGTCAACTACTTTTATCCTTTGAGCAGAATCGCCATCTACTTGAATAGTTTTGTCACATTCATCTTTAAAAAACTCAGTCATACTGGAATTTTTTCCCTTAAATTCTTCTGAACAAACTTTGCTGAATTCTCTATTCCTTAAAGCATTAACTACTAGCGAAACAGGACTATCTACCTTATCTCCAGGTGTTCAGACTTTCTTTCAAGCTTCACGAGCAAACTTAACTCCTGCTTTGGAAGCGTAGCCTTGCACTAACTTAATTTCTGTCTTCTGGAACTTCACCAACTCATCGATGATTCCTGGTAAAGCTGATCAAGCTTCTTCTAAAGAAGACTTATTTTGTAACTCCAATATCTTCTCAAGCTTTAAGGGCATTCCCTTAGCTATGTCTTTATTCCCCTCAATCAAAACACTTTTGAATCAATCACAGCCAGCGAAGACATCAATGATTTCGCAGTACTGTTCATCTGAGAACTTATTGATGAACTGACTTAATTGAGTTAGCTCTGCTTTGTTAAGTCTCCCTAAGATTTCTTGGTATTTCGTTCAGTTCTGACTAACGTCTTGATCTACTGTAGTTGTGTCCGGTATATCAAAAGGAAACTTTCTAGGACAAGAGGCTCTTGTCTAGGAAGTACTTAAAAATTCAATGCAATCTAAAACATTCGCTTTATTAATAAGGAGAGAAAACTCTATCTCTAAAACAAACCATCTTCTTTCAAAAGAGAATACCTAAAAAACTAAAACAGATTCCTTACTTCTACTAACTAGAGAGTCAATATCTCTTATCACTCACCTTTTCTCCGAAGACAGCTTTCATTAGCTCTCCGCATACTTTTTTGTTAGCGATATCGTTGACCATACTCAAAAGATTGAGACTAGGACCTAATTGAGGACATTGTTCAGCTACAAGACCGTCTTTGTAGCCTTTGTTTTTTAGTGAATATTTAGTTCCAGAGTCAGCTACAGAAGTCTGATTGGACCAACCTCCTTCTGCATCTTTTTTAGGGACCCTTCAGTCGCTACCCGCTCAGTACCACTTAGAGTCGGTCGCATAAGCAGATTTAAGGACATCTACGACTGTAGCCTTCTGTCCTTCTAACTCAATAGTTTTGTCGCATTCATCGCGAAAGTATTTTTGTTTAAGAGAGGGGTTTTCGCAAACTTTGCTGAACTCTTTACCTCTTAAGGCTCTCATGATCATCCCTACTGGGGTCACGGGATCTGTGACATCCCAACTTTTTTCTCAGGCTTCCTTAGCAAACTTAACTCCCGAGTTGGCTGCATATCCTTGTGCCAAAGCTATAGTGCTCTTCTTGAACTTAACTAATTGATTGATGATTCCTGGTAAAGCTCTTCAAGCATCATCAAAGTCCTTCTTACCTTGTAGCTCTAATAACTCTTGAAGCTTTAGGGTCATTCCATCTTTGATGTTTGTGTCTTTATCAATCAAAGCTTCTTTAAAAGGAGTGCACTCCCAGAAGACATCAATGTCGATTAGCTAGAAATTCCTAATACCTAAAACAACAACTCTATTGAAGGAGAACAAATCTTTCTAAATAAAGTTCTCAGCCTCCTAAAAAGAACTTGTCTACTTATCTAAAGCAGATTCTTCTATCTACTAAACATTTGTTACTAGACACAATATCTCTTCTGATTAACTGTGTCACCAAAAGCTCCTTCAAGAATCTTTTCACATACTTTTTGATCGGCAGCGCTCTGAAGAGAAGTAAGCCAGTGCCGCAATTGAGGACATTGCTCTGCAACAAGACCATTTGAGTAGCCTTTATTTTTCAAATCGCTTGTAGCGCTATAGTCGCTTAACTGAGTCTGGCCGGACCAACTTCCTCCTGCGCCTTTCTTAGAAACTCTTCAAGTAGGGCTATACCAGCTTCCACTATCGTAAGCAGATTTAAGAACATCAATCACCTTGATCTCCTTGTCATTTTTATCTAGGTTGATGATCTTGTCACATTCATCTTCAAAATAGGACTTCTTTAACTTGTCCTCCTTGCAGACCTCACTAAATTCTCTACCTCTTAAAGCTCTAATGATCATAGCCAGAGGAGTAACAGGTTCACCAGGTTTTCACTCTTCTTTTCATGCAGCTTGGGCAAACTTAACTCCTGCGCCTGATGCGTAGCTTTGGAAGATACTTACCTTAGGGTTCTTTAGCTGAACTACCTTATCAAGAATTCCAGATAAAGAATCTCAAGCTTCATCTAGAGAATTCTTCTTTTGAAGGTCAAGGATCTTTTCTAGAGAAAGAACTACGTCTTCACTAATCTTTTTGTTATCTCTAACCAGGATAGGCTTCAAAAAGTTACAACTAGAGAAGACATCAATGATTTCACAGTAATCATCATCTGAGAATTTGTTTATATGATCACTTAATTTCTTTAGCTCTTCGTGATTTAGTTTTCCTAAGATTTCTTGGTATTTCGTTCAGTTTTGACTAACGTCTTGATCTACTGTAGTTGTGTCTGGTATATCAAAAGGAAAGGTTCTAGGTCCGAATCAACGGTGTCTTCCGTTGATTAGTCGACCTTCTAAGAATCTTTGCTTTCTTTGAGCATGTCCTTTAGCTTCTATCTTGTGTAATTTTTCTCCGTCAATTATGTACAGATCTTCTGTACCTCCTTCACTTAAATTCCTTCACTGACCTAAGTATCAGTGGTCTAAATGGTTGCTGATCTTATCTTCATTCTTTCTGTTTTTTAGCTTTAGTGAAGGAGCTTTACCTAATTCGTGACCTACAGGGGTATAGAAGAGTTCACCATTTTCATCATCACCTTCCCGAATATAGCCATCAGGAGTAGCAAACCATCCACCAACGCCAGTACCAAAGCCTCCCAAAACGGAGGCTTCAACAAGGAGTTTCTTCCAGATTAAGAGAGCCAACTTAGAAGGTTAGTATCAATTTCACGCACAAGCCCGCCCTCCCGTTAAGAAGACGCGCTAAGCCTAATTAGAATAGACCTACTTTTCCCATATTATATTCGAGGATTTTGCTTAGCGCTTCCTCGGCGGAAGTAGCTAGCTATGCTAGCTACTAATTAAGAAAGACCTATCAGTCTACATAGTAGATAGGATTTAAAGGAACTCTTTGGGAGTAAAAGATCAACTCTGCTCGAAAACAAGGTCTTCCTTGTCTAATTGATTCATTATTTCTAAGACTTTAGCTGCGACTTGATACTCAATCACTGCCGTAGGGTTTTGGGACACCTCGTAAGACTCATCAAATCTAGATAGATTACAGAATTCATCTCCAGAAGAGTAGACATAGGGAGAAAAGAGAGTACATACAGCTTTAGTGTTTTCATAGTTGAGTTGTCTTCGATTGAATTCTCTAGCTTGATAACTCTTGTTGAGCCATTCATCCTCAGTAGGGAAGTAGTGTCTGAAGGGATTGTCATTATCTCAACTACCTCAATCTCGTTCATATTCGTGATCTATAGGTTGATCCTTCTTGTCGTCCAATCTAATCCTTAGTTGGTCTCACTTCATGTCTGATAGGGATTTAGTTACCCAGTCGTCATAGATCCTTAGAGTGGATCAATCCAGGTAAGGGGGGTCTACATAATGTAGTTGATGAACGAACCACTCGTGTTCCAGTTCGATCAATCTGAACTTCTTATAGAACTCCTGAATAGCTCGTCGTTCATTTTGAGTAAGTAATTGGGGGATCACAACGCCTACTCGATTATTTCTATTTCTTCAGTATTCAGACACCTTCTTTCGGAGGTTCACATAATCGTTTTGATACCTAGAAAGTTCATCGAAGTACCTCTTCAATCGTTCATTTCTTTCCTTTAGGAGTCGTAGTACCCTTTCTTCTCTAATAGATTCACGCCTTTTAAACCCTCTAGGTCCATTGAAGTTGAATAGATCCTCCCTAGGATTAGGGACGTCATACGAACGAATATGTCTAGTTTGTCCCCTAGACCTTTTGACCTCTCCATTGTCAAGGTCTAGGCTTCTCTTAGGTTCAGAAAGAATAGAAGGAACATCCTGAGATCTAACTGACAAATTATTCTGAATCGAACTGTAGTTGTTGGTCAAGAGGTTACCTCGTCAGAGGGTAAACGCGAGACCGTTAACCCCTGCTACTGCGAGCAAGGATAGGAGTAAACGTTTTTTGAAAGAAGACAGAACGATAGCTAACTAAACACTCAAAGGAGTGAGCTTAAACGGGGACAGAGTTGGAGGACTGAGGAACTCTCGCCAACTTTAATTTAAATAGAAGGGAAGCGAGAACGCTCCCAAATTTTAATGATTAATGTTTGTTAAAAAGTAGTCTAGTCCTTTAGGTATCTTGAAGATCAATCGTTTATCTAAGCCTTAAGGCTAAGGAAAGTTTCAGATTTTCTAGGAAGCTTGGAAGAAGTTTTTAGAGATTGGTTGTTTAAAATTAATAGTTTTGTAGGCTACTTTAAGGACAAACACAATAGGAAATTATAGACATAAAAAACTAAAAATTTCTAGATTACGAAGTACTTAGTTAGGCTTCTAAAGACTAAGAATATTTAGGGTTAAAGACTCCAAGAGACTGAAAGTTTCTGTATTTCTGATCGTTATCTAGACCAAAACCGACTACCCAGACGTCTTCAGAGATAAGAAGGCCGTATCAGTTAAAGAACTTTATATTCATACCTTCTGATCAATTCTTGAAGTTAAAGTCTCTTGTCTTTTTGGCTTCAACACTACCTGAGTAGTCAGGAGAGAATAAGGTAGTTCTGTAGTATTCCTCCTTATATATAGGGTCGATATCATGATCTACTACCTTGACAAAGAGAGATGCACACTTTATTTCCTTAATAGTAGGTATCTCTCCTAAGGTTTTATACAGAGCTTTTAAGGTTGTCTTACTGTCGACTATGTCTTCAAGTATCAAGACTCTTGAGTATTTCTTAGATAGCTTTAGTAGTTTTTGAAAGCTTCTTGAGCTTTCTAGATTGTCTCCCAGCGAATAGTCATCGTCTTGTTCAGACTCTTTTCCTGTTTCGAGAGGTATATCTTCCGCAGTTTGTTCTTGATACTTAGAAGCTTCAAACTTTCACTTAGACTTGCTAAAACCTGAACAGTGCAGAGAAACAAAGACTACAGGGAAGTTAAGTAGAGGGAGTAAGTTACCAGCAAAGTTAGAAGCTCCCTCTAGTAGAGAAAGAACTAACACAGCTTCTTGGTTGTATTTACTGTCTACTAGTTTTTCTCTACTTAAGTCTTCAGGATCCCACAGATTATTTGGATCAGTGTAGTACCAATTGAGTCGTTGAGCCAAATAGTGGATTGCATTTTTTATTTCATATTTGTTTAGCAATCGTCTGTGATAGTAGCTACTCTCTATCTCATTTTTGAAGATTTGTTGATAAAGCCTAGGTAAATGTTTTAGGTGTCTTTGGAGGTCAGAAGCTACCTCTATCTCTTCGTCAGCTAGTAGTTCCTTTATATGAGGAGAGGAAAGTGTTTCTAGTAGAGAAGCAGATTCTTTATTCCTGACTCTTTGAGAGAGTTGAGAGATAAGAGTATGGGCTTCCTCCCTACTCTTTATCTTTGGAGACTTTAGTAGAGCTAGCATCACGCTCTGAGAAGTTATTAGTCCCTTAGTTAGAGAAAGGTTTTGCTTTAGTTGTTCCTCATTGACCTTCATCCTTTTTAGGGTTTGTGTCATCTTGTGCACTATGTTATAGAGGAGGATTGGAGCATCCATCAGTGACATTCGCTCATTAGATGAGTGACTGATATCTCTTTCTTCTCAAAGAGGGATGTTGTCTTGAGAGAGAGAGGCCAGACTACTGAGTCACCTAGTTAGACCTGAGATGTTCTCCAACGTAACTGGGTTTAGTTTGTGCGGCATTGAAGATGAACCTACTTGCTCTTCTTCAAAGCATTCACAGACTTCTGCTATTTCCTCTCTAGCTAATGTTCTTAGGGTAAAAGCTAGAGAGTTAATTATTTGACCTATTAACGAGAGAGAGTTTAGGTAGGCTGTATATCTATTTCTAGGTAGAGCTTGATAGGAAGCTCCTCCAGAAAACATGTGAAGTCTGTAGGCAAGATCTTCTTGGACATCAGGACCTATGTGGGCATAGGTACCTACAGATCCCTTAATAGTGATGACCTCTAGATTTCTTCTATCTTGATAGAGAGACTCTAAAGCAGACTCTATTTCTTGATAGGTAATAGCGAATTTATAGCCAAAGGAGGTAGGTTCTGCATGCTGACCGTGAGTTCTCCCTACTTGTACTGTATCTATATATCTGTATGCAAGGTGGTATAGCGTACTTTGAAGTTCTTCTATTTCTTCTATCAGTAGATCGTTTACCTCTCTAAGAGTTAGAGAAACAGCAGAGTCAATTATGTCTGAACTGGTAAGACCGTAATGAAGAAATTTAGAAGCTGTTACCTCTTGTATCTTTTCCTCTAGTACCCTAAGAAAAGCTACAAAGTCGTGTTTAGTTTTTGATTCAGCAGCTGTTACCTCATAGGGATTAAGTTCAGGTATCTTTCTCTCTAGCTGAATTACCTCTGCTTCTGGTATTTGAAGAAAGGAAGATAAGGAGTAAAGTACTTCTTTCTCAAGGAGAGTTCAACGCTTGTATTTTGAGCTATCGCTAAAGAAGTGCTCTAATTGAGGTATTTGGTACCTCTTAATCAAGAGGTTTAGAGGGCAGAAGAATGTCGTACATTGTTGAATAGTTTGATTGTATTTCTCCTCAAAGCCCTAAAAGTAGCTATTTTATAGAGCATTTGCCTTTTGAATTTTTTGTTCTGTTGTTAAAGAGATGACCAGTAGATAGAAAAAAGTTCTTATTTATATAAGGAAAAGAGAGACTTTAGCAGTCAAGGATTCTCTATGCTAAAATAATTTTTGAAATGGCAACAAGAAAGGAGATCATCATAGGGATTGACCTTGGTACAACTAACTCTTGTGTTGCAATTATCGAAGATGGAAAGCCTAAGGTACTAGAGAACCCAGAAGGGAAGAGAACAGTTCCTTCGGTAGTCTCCTTTAAGGGAGACCAAATAATTGTTGGGGAAAGTGCAAAGAGACAGATGGTTACCAACAAGAACACCATCTTCTCTATTAAGAGACTTATTGGTACTGACAAGAAGGTAACTGCTCAAGGAAAGGAGTATAGTCCTGAAGAGATCTCTGCTTACATCCTTTCCTATATAAAGGAGTATGCAGAGAAGAGAATAGGTTCCAAGGTTGAAAAGGCAGTTATTACAGTTCCAGCTTACTTTAATGACCCTCAAAGAAAGTCAACTGAAGTTGCAGGGAGAATTGCGGGATTAGATGTTGTAAGAATTGTTAACGAACCTACAGCTGCTGCATTAGCCTATGGTCTTGACAAGAGAGACAAGGATACGAAGATACTTGTTTATGACCTTGGTGGAGGTACATTTGACGTCTCTGTGTTGGAAATCTCAGAGGATGGGACTTTCCAAGTTTTAGCTACTTCAGGAGACAACAACCTGGGTGGTGATGATTGAGACCAAAGAATCATTAACTGATTAAAGGAAACCATTCACAAAGAACATGGCGTTGATGTCTCTAAAGACAATCTTGTTATGCAACGTCTCAAAGAAGCCGCTGAGAAGGCAAAGATAGAACTTTCGTCTGTACAACAAACTCAAATAATGTTGCCTTTCTTGACGATGATTCAGGGAGAACCTTTGAACGTTGATCTATCTATGACTCGCGATCAATTCCAGATGCTCTCAAAAGATTTGCTAGATAGAACTGAAAAGCCTGTAAAGGATGCTATGAAAGAATCAGGCTTTGAACTTAAGGACATTGATGAAGTTTTGTTGGTTGGAGGATCCACCAGAATGCCTGCTGTTCAAGATCTTGTAGAGAAGTTGACTAACAAGAAACCTAACCTATCTATCAACCCTGATGAAGTGGTAGCTTTGGGCGCTTCTGTTCAAGCAGGTATCTTGGCTGGTGAAATTAAAGATATTCTTCTCTTGGACGTGACTCCTTTGACCTTGAGCATTGAAACATTAGGTGGTGTAGCTACTCCATTGATTCCTAGAAATACCACCATTCCTACTGAAAAGAAGCAGATTTTCTCTACAGCTTCAGATAATCAACCTAGCGTAGATATTCACGTAGTTCAGGGAGAAAGACCACTAGCTAATCAAAATAAGTCTCTAGGTACCTTTGTACTTGACGGGATAAAGCAAGCTCCTAAAGGTGTTCCTAAGATTGAGGTCTCTTTCTCAATTGATGCAAACGGGATCTTGACTGTAAGAGCTGAGGACAAAGACACTGGTAAAAGTAACAAGATAGAAATTAAAGACTCTTCGGGTTTGTCAGAGGATGAAATTAACAAGATTATCAAGGAAGCTGAAGAAAACCTTGAAAAAGACAAGAAGGTAAAGGAAGAAATAGAGGTAATTAATGAAGCTGAATCTTGGATCTCTATGATTCAAAATCAAATTAAGGAAGGGAAGGATTCTATCTCTAAGGAATCTCAAGAAGAGTCAGAAAAACTTATCTCTGAGCTTAGAGAGCTAATTAAAGATAAAAAGATAGAAGAACTTAAGACTCGAATTGAAGAGATAAAGACATTAGGTCAAAAGATGATGGAAGAAGCAATGAAGAAGGGAGATTCTAAGGGACCTCAAGAAGCTGAGTCTGTTGAGCCTGAAGTTCAAGAAGTAGAAGAGGTAGAACCTTCGAACTCCTAGGAATCAGAGATTTAGCTCCCTGAGGCTTTTTGGCCTCAGGAAGTTTTCGATAAATAAACTAAGCTTTTAAGGGGGTAGAAGTTTAAATTTCAGGTTCTTAAAGTTGGAAAAGGACTTAACGTCTAATACTCCAAAGGTAGATAAGACAAGTCTTTCAGAGAAGCAGTTAAGAGAAATAGTAATACACTTGTTAGCTATCGATCCTAGACCTGTACCTTTTGTTGTACTTAAGTCTAAGTTTTATAGGTACATAAGGTCAAATCATCCTTCAGATTTCATTACAGACAAGACTTTCGTAGATACATTGTCAAGTCTCAAAAGAGAGTATCTAATAGGAGAAAATCAGTGAGGGAAGTGATTTATAGATTACCTAGATTATCAGCCTAACGGGAACTATGGAGTAGGGATATTAGACATAGATGAAGGCAGCGGGAATGGTTTCATAACTATCAAGGAGGGAGGTGAAAAGTACAAAAAGTCTTCTCACTTTGTACATAAAAAAAACTTAAATGGAGCTAAAAAAGATGACTTAGTGAAATTTGTAGAGTTGGAAACTACCTCTAAGAAAAAGAGAGTCTCTAAGTTTTCGTTGATAGATGCTCAGGTAGTTGAAATACTAGAAAACACTTAGGGCTATGGACAGCTTAGCAGCCAAGGAGCAAGAAACTCTTCAGAAGAGCAGCCTCTTAGAAGCTACTGAAGAGGAGATATCAAAGATTAAGTTAGGTGAGAGTTTAGGGATACAAGCAGAAAGGCCTAAGCAGACTAGGAGAATTTGTGCTCTCTATCAACTCTTTTCCTACTATTTTTTTAGGTCTGAAGCTAGGTCTTATATAGCCTTAAAGATTGTTGAGATTGCAGACAAGCTTAACGAGAAGTACAAGGAGAATATCTCTTTGATGAAAGAGTTTAGGAGACATGTACCTTCAGGTAATCATCTTGAAGTTAGAAACTACATCAACTATATAGCTAACAAAGACCTACTGGAGTTTCGAGAGGGAGAAGAACAGATTAACTTTTTTAAACAGTTACTTAGTTTTCATGATCAGCGGAAAGAGGGGAAGTTACAGCTCTCTGCTTCTGCAATCAAACTAAACATTGCTGCACTTAAGAAGATAGAGGAAGAAGCATTTGAATGTTGATTACGACTTATAGATGTCAACTTTGAATTGAGAAACACAATTATTGGGGCAGAGAATAAGAAGGCTATATATTACCTAGCTAACAAATATATAGATCTCTACACTATTCTAGAGGAATTTAGGGAAGAATTCTTAAAGGACTCCAAGATATTTGTTTCTGAAACAGTTAAAGAGTACTATGAGACCTTAAGACACTTTTCTTTACCTGCAAGCAAATCAACTAACTTTAAGAAGTTTGTACACAAAAAGCTTGAGTCAAAGATGTATGAGGCTCAATTCTTGAAATTGCAGGCTGGAAATACGGTGAACTATGACTTCACTCAATTAGAAGACAACTGTAAGGAGCTCAAGAGACAATATCTTCTAAGCCTTAAGGAATTATCTTCAATCATTAACTACTACAAGGAGATAGTGATTAGGTATCAGACTTTCTTTAGCTTTGAGTTAGAGAAATTAATTGTTTATATAAGGGAAAATTACCTAAACCTAATAAACATACTCTTTAAGAAGCTTCACGATCACAATTCTTTTTTAAAGGGAAAGAACTTTAGATTTAACCCTGAAGATATAGATGTAGTTATTGAACTAGAGAGGGAGAAAATAGAGTCTTCAGTAAAAGAGCTACAGACTAAATACTCTAAAATATTGATTCCCTTGGTGAGTTCTTTTGATGCAGAGATAGAAAACGTAGAGAATAGATATTGCTTTAACATTCACTACTCTGAGAGGAAGTACACAACCTTAAAGGAGTTAAAGAATAGGTCTATTGAGGCCTTTGTTCAGAGATTCAAAGAGGAAAAGGATAGACTTGAGAAGTTTATGAATGACAAGAGAAAGCTACTAGAGAATATGGAAGATACCTTGACTGAAGAGACTAACTCTATAGTTGCTCAGCTGAGAGAGGAATGCAATGCTTTTTGTGAAGACTTATTGAGAGAAAATCAGTATTTTTGAACTAGATTTAATGCTGAATTTAATGGAGAGTCTAGGAGATATTTAGTTAGACTACATCATGAGTATTCGCCATTTATACACAGCTGGAAAGAGGGTGAAGAGGGATGAATGGAAGAGTACCTTAAGCTTAAAATAAACCTGGAATATCTGAGAAAGATAGGTGAATCTATAAGAGAATTTACCCCAGAGGGGAAGTTTCACGAGAAGTGCGCATCTATATTGGGAAGTTATGCTAACTACTTTAGGAATGTATGCATACACAGAGACAAGGTAGAGTACGATTGTCTCTTAAAGTTAAATACAATTCCTATTATTGACTACGATAAAGTTGATAAAAAACTTCGAAATAGCCTAGATGCTTTAGAAGAGAGTCACAGAGTTTGTGCAGATTTAGCTGCTTCAATACTTCAGGATAGGGCAATTAATGAACGCTAATATAGATAGCATGAAGTCGAAGATAGTAAGTAAGAAAGCTGTTCAGTGAGGTAGAGTCTTGAGGGTAGAAGAATTACATGCAAATGAGTTTTTAGTTAAGAATTTTGTAGAGACATTAAAGTCAAACCATCCAGACTTAACAGAGGCTCAAATAGAGGAGGAAAAGACTAAGATGATTGTTAGGGACAATCTTTACAATCTTGCTATGGATGAGGTTTCATCGGCATATAACATAGAAGTGCATGAGGATGATCAAAGGGAAAGAGAAGAAGAATTTAGGAAGTCTCATCCTTTCTTTACTGAGGAACAGGTAAAGAGTAATGCTAGAGTGTCTATATACAAACAGTTAATTTACGAAGATCTTGCTAAGGAATGAGAGATAGAAGTTACTACGGAGGCCACTAAGATGGTTTTAGAGAACTTTTATCAGCATACAGGAAAATCAGTAAATGAATACTTAAATAATCCTGAAAAATTAGAAGGGGTTAAGGGAAGCATACTTGAACAGCTGATAACTGAAAGAATTATGAATGCTTTTGGTCAAGAAGTTAATGCTGAATCTAAGGTAAGCCAAAAGTCCTAATAAGATTAAGATAAATTTACGATAATGGGATTTCAAATTGAAAATCTTTTTGCATATGAGTTGATTGACTCTAGAGGTAACCCAACTGTTTCTTGCATCGCTAAGGTTTCAAAGGGTGGTTTTCTAGGCAAGAAGTTCTTTACAGCTAAGGTGATGGTCCCTTCGGGGGCTTCCACCGGCGCTAAAGAGGCTCTTGAATTAAGAGATCAAGACTCGTCAAGATACCTAGGTAAGGGCGTTAAGAAGTCAGTTCACTACATCAACTATGTTTTAGGTCCTTCTCTGATTGAAAGCAATGTAAACCCAGCTGATCAAGCTGAATTAGACCAATTTTTAATAGACCTAGACGGAACAGACAATAAGTCAAGATATGGAGCTAACACAATACTTGCAGTTTCGTTAGCTGTTGCTAAGGCTATGGCTAAAGCTAAGGGACTGACCTTCTATCAATACATCGCTGAATTGTCAGGGAATCCTAAGGTGAGCAGATATGTTCTTCCTTTGCCTATGGTGAATGTAATTAATGGTGGTGCCCACTCAGACAATACCCTTGACTTCCAAGAATTTATGTTTGTTCCTGTGGGAGCTTCTTCCATGCACGAAGCTATCAGGATCTCTGCTGAGTGTTTTCACAATCTCGCTAAATACCTAAATGAAAAGGGGATGAGTACTGCTAAAGGGGATGAAGGAGGATTTGCTCCTAACCTTAATTCGACTGAAGAAGCTTTGAATGCAATGATGGTTGCTGTTGAAAGAGCAGGGTATAAGCCTGGTGTGATTCATGGTCATGTTGCCTTTGCTTTGGACTGTGCAGCTTCGGAGTTATTTGACAAAAACACTGGTAACTATGTATTCAAGAAGATGATTAAGGCAGGATTGGCTAGTCAAGAGGCAGGAACTAAGTCAACTGCTCAGATGATTGACTATTATGTAGAACTTATTGGTAAGTATCCAATTATCTCTATTGAAGATCCTCTTTCTGAAGATGACCTAGAAGGTTTTGCAATCCTACAAAAGAGAATAGGAAACAAGGTTCAGATAGTTGGAGATGACCTTTACTGTACAAATCCTGAGTTGACCCAAATGGGGATTGAAAAGCAATTATCTAACTCTGTTTTGATCAAGGTAAACCAAATAGGTACTCTTTCGGAAACACTAAAGACTATGCAATTAGCTAAGAGTGCTGGATGATCATGTATTGTTTCTCACAGATCTGGTGAAACTGAAGACACTACGATTGCTGACATCGCCGTAGGGACTGCTGCAGGACAAATCAAGACCGGTTCTTTTTCTAGGTCTGAGAGAATAGCTAAGTACAATAGACTGGCTGAGATAGAAATAGAATTGACTTCAGCTAAGTCGACCTTCTATGGTCTCTACAGCTTGTTTAGCCTTGACTTTAACAACACTGAACTATTCAAAGCTAAGAGATATTTGGTGAACGAACAGTCAGGAGAAGTTAGAAGTGAGGAAGTTGAGTCTTCACCAGAACAACCTCAAATAGCTTCTGAAGAAGTACCTCAACTAGAAGAAAAGATAGAAGAATCTACAGAAGCTCCTGCAGCTTAAGCTTTCTTTGTTGGTTAGTCTCTACCTATACACTTGAGGAAGGTAGCGATACTCACTTCAGGGGGTGATTCCCCTGGAATGAATTCTGCTATCTATAGCTTTAGTAGTCTAGCTCAAAAGAAAGGTTATGAAGTCGTATTTATCGAAGACGGTTATCAAGGACTCATAGAGAAGAGATATAGAAAGGTAAATGCTAGTTGCCTAAAGAAGGCTGTATATGCTCCCGGAACTCACATAGGTTCTAGTAGATCTTTGGACTTCAAAAATGACCAAGAGTTACGAGAAGAAGGCGTTAAAGCTTTAAAGGATCAAGGAGTAGAAGCTTTGGTAGTATTGGGCGGTAACGGCTCCTATCAGGGAGGAGAATTAATCTCAAAATTAGGATTACCTGTCATTCTCTTACCCGCAACTATAGACAATGATGTAAACTCGACAGTTTACACTATAGGCTTCTTTTCAGCTCTAGAGGAGATAGGTCAGGTAATACAAAAGATCTGATACACAGCTAATTCTCACTCTCAACTTACCTTTGTGGAGGTAATGGGAAGGGATTGCTCCGATCTAGGTGTCTTTGCTTCAATCTCTTCTCCCTTTGTTGAGATGGTTATTACCCAAGAGAAGGTACCTACTGTCCAAGAGTTAGAGTCGAAGATAAGGGAATTAAAGACTCAAGGAAGGAAAGGAATGGTTATTGTAGTTGTTGAGAAGGTATTAGGTTCACAAACGCTCCCTCCCCTACCAGAATTAACAAAGACCTTAGAGTCTAATCTGGGAATAACCGTTAGGGGATGTGTATTGGGCCACACTCAGAGAGGAGCTATACCTACTACTTTTGAGAGATTTGTTGCTGAAGGCTTTGGTAGAACAGCGTTCGAGTGCTTTGAGTCTAGAGAATTAGATCTTGCTATCGGTTTTGATGGCCAAAAATTTTACAAGACACCACTGTCTAGTTTGAGCCACTCTTCTAAAGGCAGTAAACTAGATTTAATTGAATACAAAAACAGCTTAGCTTTTTAGAAAGATTTCAAAGGTGATTTACCCTCTGAAGTGTACCAAGATAACTGCAACTATTGGCCCTTCAGTTACCCTAAATCTAACTCCTGAAGCTACAAGAAATAAGTCAAATGTAGATTACCTAGAAGTACTGAATTTAGTTACTGATCTTTTCTTTAAGGGACTTAACTGCGTTAGATTCAACTTTTCTCACTCAAATAATGAAGAGAGAATCTTCAGACTTGAACTTCTACGAGAAATTAAGAGGGAATTCTTCAATCGCTTCAACAGAGTTAATGAAAAGGGAGAATCGCCTTACAACGTTAAGTTTGTTCTTCCTATCTCTGAAATGTGTGACACTAAGGGTCCTGAAATTAGAGTTTGGAATATGAGTTCTAGTGGTCAGCAATACAAGAGAGGTCAGTTGGTGAAGATCCACTGTATAGACAGGAAGATAGGAGACTCTAGCGCTTTTTCAGTTACTGACTCTACAGGTAAATACAATATGGCCTTAGACTGCTCTGTAGGAGAAAAGATTTTAGTAGATGACGGCAAGCTTTCCCTACTAATTCAGTCAGTCGATGTAGATGAAGGAATTGTTGAAGTTATCGTTGAAAATGATCACTTTCTAAAGGCCAATAAGAGGGTTAACCTTCCTAATGCTGATTATTCACTACCTTTCTTAAGTGACAAGGATAGAAATGACATCATCTTTTCTCTAGAACAAGGTTTTGACTTTATTGCTCTCTCATTTGTAAATAAGGTTGAAGACATCATCGAAGTTAAGAAGTTACTAGAAGAGAAGTGTGATCCTTCTAAGACAAAGCCTTTAATCATCTCAAAGATAGAAACAGCTCAGTGTTTGAAGAATATAGATCAGATAATCTCTCATTCAGACGGGATTATGGTTGCTAGGGGAGACTTAGCACTTGAGTCTCCCTATCATGAAGTACCTTATTGAACTAAAGAAATACTAAGAAAAGCAGCAAAGCAGGGAAAGCCTGTGATTGTAGCTACCCAGATGCTTGACTCTTTGGAGAGAACTGTTGTTCCTACAAGGGCTGAAGTGTCGGATGTGTATAGGGCTGCCGAACTATCTGCTGACTCTACTATGCTTTCAGGAGAAACTGCTCAAGGAGCTTTTCCTTTGGTAGCTGTATCTACCATGTCAGAGATCATTCAATCTGGTGAACGTAGGTGCAACTACGACAAGCTTTACACTCATTTTTCAAGAGAATGCACAAACTCAAGACTCTCTAAGTTAGGTGAATCTTTTGCTCAAAATAAGACAAAACTGGAAGATATAGCTGCTTGTTTCTTGTTTGCAGATGCTCTACTCGATGAAGAAATTCCTACGCTGTCAACCTTAAAACTACCTTTTCCTTTCGTAGTATTCTCCAAAGAAGCTAACTACATGAATGCTTCTGATCACCTTAAGTCAAGATTCAGCTCGATCTACAGAGGTTTGTATAGGGTCTCAATGCTAGATCATTCATCAGAAACTCTTGAAGAGTGTTCAAAGGCATTTGTAGACCTTTGTGGACTTTCCTCATCAGGTAAGTTGATTGCACTATATGAAAAAGGAGAAGTAAGAGTAGTTCCCCTTTAACTTGAATTACAAGTTTAAGGATGTTAATTCCCTTGTAAGAAGGATAGATTTTTCTAAGTTCTCAACGGGGGATATCATTCCTCCGAACTTGAGGGGGATCCAAATAGATTCCTATCACAAGTTTCTTGCTAAAGGCCTTGAAGAACTTATATATAGATACTTTCCTATGTCTTCTACATCAGGGAATACACAAATATTCCTTGAAGAGATTATCACAAAAGAACCTGATATCTCTGAAGAAGAAGCCATCAACAGCTCTATGAGCTATCAATGCTCCCTATATCTGAAGCTTCGTCTTGTTTCTAAGTTCCATGAGGAAAAGTCAAAAAATTCTACCTCAAAGATCTTTTTCGGAAACATGCCTGTCTTTTCTTCTTCAGCTAACTTCATCATCAACGGTACTGAAAAATTTGTAATTAGCCAAATAGTTAGATCTCCTGGTCTTTATGTTCTAAATAAGGCCCAAATAAGATTATCAAACTCCAGAAAGAGAATCCAAGAAGGGATTGTCTGTGAACTTCTTCCTGTAAAGGGAGTTCTTCTTCTATTCTGTCTACCTACTGAGAAAGAAGTTGACTCTTATATCAAGCTAGTTGCCAGAAATGCATCAGGCAGCAATGCCTTCCAATTTCCTGTGACTGTATTTATGAAGGCTATGGGAATGACCCACGAAACTATTGTTGAACTGTTTAAAGATGATCCTGAGGTTATTAGATCCTTGTCTCAAGAAAACTTGAATGTTGCTGATATCAAGAAAGACGCAAAGTTTGACTCTATTATGAGTGAAATCACCAGCTCTAAGAACATTCAAAAGATAAAGGATCTATCTAAAGGATGGATTAAGGAAACACTTTACTCTCTGTGTCTGACCTATTCAGACATAGAACAAACAGCAGATAAGAAAACCAAACAGGAATTACTTCAAAAGATCTATATAGAGTTAGCAGCTTCTCAAATCATCACCTCTCTATCTATTAGTACAGAGACAGCAAGAAGGGGAGTTACATCGTATCAAGAGCTACTCTGGTCCTATTTGTTTGACAAGTACTACTACAGCATTCTTCCTGCTGGTAGATACAAGATTAATCACAAGCTTTCTGTATGAGAGAGAATGAGAAACAGGTATCTAGCAGAAGATGTGAAGGACATGTCTGGAAAGGTTGTCTTCCCAAAAAACACCTTTATGGACTTTGATACTCTGTCCAAATTCAAGGAAATGGATATGAAAGGCGAACTTGACATAAGGCATTCATTTAAGACTGCAACTAGCTTTGAAGACTTAGGTAACAGATACAAGGATTTTTATGAATCTACCTATGAAAAAGTTTCTGTACATGTAGGTGGTCTTGACAGCGAAGTAGTTACCCTATTAGGAACTCCTTATCTACATGATGAAAGTCCTATTGTTGCCTCAGATATTGTGTCCATTATGTCTTACATCATCCAATTGAAGCACAGAGTTGGTGAGTACGATGACATTGACAACCTAGGTAATAAGAGACTAAAGCTAATAGACGAACTTCTAGAGGGAAGAATCATCCTAGCCTTAACAAGAATGCAAAAGTTCTCTGTAGACAGAATGAACAGCCTTGAATCTAAGCTGAATTACTTCTCCCTAAAGGATGAGATGGATGACTACTTCTCCATAGGTTCGATTATCAACACAAAGCCTTTCCAAATAGTTATCAAGGAATTCTTTAACTCTCACCAATTAGTTCAATTCCTAGACCAACAAAATATCCTTTCTGAACTTACAAACAAGAGAAAGATCTCTGCGATGGGCCCAGGAGGTATCAAGAGAGAAGACCCTAACCTAAATATTCGTGACGTCCACTATTCCTACTACGGACGTATCTGTCCTATTGAGACTCCTGAAGGCATGAATATCGGTCTTATTATGGCCTTAGCTTCCCTATCTAAGGTAGACCAATATGGTTTCATAAATACTCCTTACTTTAGGGTTAAGAATGGTCAAATCACCAACGACGTTGTGTGATTGAACTCTATTCAGGAACGAAGCTTCTACATAGCTGCTGCAACTTCTGAAAGGGACGACTCAGGAAAGCTATTGGGTCCTGTAACTGTCAGAAGAGATGAAGAAGTTGAATCAGTAGATCCTGAAGTTGTCCACTTTATCGATGTTGACTGTTCTCAAATGACCTCTATCTCTGCTTCTTTGATCCCCTTTTTGGAACATGATGACGCTAACAGGGTATTGATGGGCGCAAACATGCAACGACAAGCTGTGCCTCTGCTGTCTCCTAAGTCACCTATCGTCGCTACTGGGACTGAAAGCAAAATAGCTAAGGACTCAGGGATAGTTGTTTATGCAGAAGATGATGGACATATAACCTATCTAGATAGCAGCTGCATCAAGGTTAAGTATTCAAATGCTCAACTAGGAGAAAAGACCTATTACCTTCAAAAGTTTGGTAAGTCAAACCAAAATACCTGCAAGAATCAACTAATCATCCCTAGGGATACCTATGAAGTCAAGAAGGGAGAGTTACTGATAGATGGTCATGCTATCCAAGCAGGTGAATTAGCTTTAGGTCAAAATGTATTAGTTGCCTTCACTACCTGAAGCGGTTACAACTATGAGGACGCTATTGTTCTTTCTTCAAGACTCGTCCAAGAAAACGTATATACCTCTCTTCACATTCAAGAATTCACCATTGATTGCATGAGAACCAAGATAGGTGATGAAGAGATAACTAGATTCATTCCTGGTTGTACTTCTGAGGAAAAGAAGTACCTAGACGAATCAGGGATTGTTTTGGTAGGTGCCGCTGTTAAAGAAGGTGACATTCTTGTAGGTAAAACATCACCAAAAGCTACAGGTGAAGTAAGCGCTGAAGAAAGACTACTACAAGCTATCTTTGCTGAAAAGGCTAAGAGCGTTAAGGACTCCTCCCTAAGACTTCCTGCAGGAGCTGAAGGGGTTGTTACAAAGATCCTTAGGTACTCTGTTGCTAACGGAGATAGACTAGGAGACGACATTCTTGAAACAGTAAAGATCTTCGTTACCTCGAAGAGAAATATCCAAATTGGTGACAAGATGGTTGGTAGACACGGTAACAAGGGTATCGTATCTAAGGTAGTTCCTGTAGAGGATATGCCTTATCTAGAAGACGGTACTGCTATAGATATTCTCTTGAATCCCCTAGGTGTTCCTTCAAGAATGAACATAGGTCAGATTCTTGAAACCTATCTGGCTTACTCATCTAGAAAGTTAGTCTTCAAGAAGGTATTGACTCATTACTTCTCTAAGGATCTGCTGAGTTTGACGGCTTTGTTCTCTAAACCCAAGTCAGAGTTGATTGCTTTGGAAAGGGTGCTCGATAGTTACATGAAGGAAAAAGGGATAAATACTCTACAAGAAGCTTCAGAACAACTAACTCAACTGGATTTCTCCATCATCTTGTCTAAGTCAGGGTTTAAGTACGACGAACTAGAGATCAAGGTACTGACTCCTATCTTTGCTGGTTGCAAGCATAGTGACTTGATAAATATCATGTCTGATGCTGGAGTAGATTACAAAGCTCACAATGGTAGATTTACCCTATTTGACGGAAGAACTGGAGAAAAGTTCAAGGATCCTATCTCTGTCGGAATCATCTACATGCTTAAGTTGGACCACATGGTCGATGACAAGATCTATGCAAGATCTGTAGGTCCTTACTCTAAGATCACCCAACAACCGTTAGGCGGTAAGTGTCAAAATGGTGGTCAAAGATTTGGGGAGATGGAAGTATGAGCTATGGAAGCTTACGGTGCTGCCTATAACCTTCGTGAACTTCTAACGCTTAAGTCAGACGATATTCAAGCTAGAAACTTAATCTACTACTCAGTAATTAAGGGCCAGATGCTCCCTACTCCCGGAATCTCCGAGTCTTTCAAGCTTCTTGTCAAGAAGCTTCAAGCTCTGGGCCTAAAGGTCAACCTCCAATATGGGCCTTTCAAGAGGATTGTTGGTTTTGATGAGTACCTAGCTAAGAGGGCCAAGCTCAATGAACAAATTCAATTCTTAACTTGGTCTAATCAAGCTATGAGAAATGATCAAGAAGGTCCTAGAAACTGAGACTCTATGCAAGAAATAGAGGAAGAAGACCTAACAATTAACGGACTACAAATCTCTATTACCTCTCCTGAGTTCCTTCTTTCTCTGTCTAGAGGTGAAGTTAAGTCAGCTGAAACTATCAACTACAAGACCTTTAAGCCTGAAAAGGGAGGTCTCTTCTGTGAAGCTATCTTTGGTCCTGTAAAAGACTATGAATGCTTCTGCGGTAAGTACAAGAGGGTTAGATACAGAGGTAAGTACTGTGAAAAGTGTGGCGTTTGCATTACTGAATCGCTGGTAAGAAGAGAGTGAATGGGCCACATTGCCTTGGCTTGTCCTATTGCTCACATTTGGATGATCAAGGAATTGCCCCTTCCTTCAAAGATCTCTTTGGTTCTAGGTATCAAGTACAAGAATGTAGAAGAAGTTGTCTACTTTGTTAACTACATAGTTGTTGAAGTCACAGACATAGGCTTTGACCACAAGAACATCTTTGAACCTCTAGAAATCATCAATGTATCTGATCAAGACAGTCCTATGAAGTCGTTGTTCAAGCTTAGAAGGCTTCTTCGTCTAATTTGTGAAGAAATAGAACGAAAAGATCCTGAGGGAAGAGAGTCTCTAGCATATCAACAAGGTAGGGCTTACTACAAGGCCCTGTCATCTTCTAACCTTCCCTTTTCTCTTTACGATGTTTTCGAATACATCTATCAATACAGCGGTATCAAGATAGGTACTGGTGCAGAAGCTATCTATGAGCTTCTGAAGAAGGTAGACCTAGACTCTCTGGAATACTCACTTCAAAAGAAGCTAACTAAAGACAAGGAAGGAATTAACTACTCAGATGTAGCTACAAAGAGACTCCTTTCAAGACTAGAAGTTATTAAATGATTCAAGCAATCAGGAAACAAACCTGAGTGAATGATCCTAAAGAATCTATTAGTTCTTCCTCCTAACTTAAGACCTATTGTTCAGATAGAAGCAGGTAGATTTACAACTAGCGACCTCAACATCTTCTACAGAAGGATCATCATCAGAAATGAAAGACTGAAGAGAATATTGAGCCTAAATGTAACTTCAATCATCGCTAACAATGAAAAGAGAATGCTTCAAGAAGCTGTTGACTCTTTGATTGACAATGCTTCAAGAAAAAAACCTCTTGTCGCCAAGGACAAACACCTTCTTAAGTCTCTAACTGATCACCTTAAGGGTAAGCAAGGTCTCTTTAGACAAAACCTTCTAGGTAAGAGAGTTGACTACTCTGGTAGATCTGTTGTAGTTGTAGGTCCTGAACTTAGACTTCATCAAGTTGGTCTTCCTATCTTGATTGTTCTGAAGCTGTTTAAGCCTTTCATTATTCGTGAATTGATCAGAAGCTACATAGACGAAAAGACAGGAGAGAGAACTCAGATAGCTCAAAACATCAAACTAGCTGAGAAGATTATTGATGATCAGGAAGACATACTGTGACCTGTTGTGCACAGAATCATCAAGGAAAGACCTGTACTGTTGAACAGAGCTCCTACTTTGCACAGCCTAGGGATTCAGGCTTTTGAACCTGTGATTGTAGAAGGTAAAGCTATTTGCCTACACCCTCTTGTAACTACAGCTTTCAATGCTGACTTTGACGGTGACCAGATGGCAGTCCACTTGCCATTGTCTGAAGAAGCAGTTAAGGAGGCAAGAGCTATCCTATTGTCACCTTGACATGTTTTAGCTCCTAAGAATGGTCAAGCTATCTTGATGCCTTCTCAAGACATGGTCCTTGGTCTCTTCTACCTAACCAACACCAAGAAAGGAGCTAAAGGTGAAGGAAGACTATGTTCCTCTACAGAAGAAGTTAAGTACCTATACACTACAGGTGAAGTAGATCTAAACGCAAGGATAGCTATTCATACCTCTCAATTCCCTGAAAAGAGTTGGGAAAAAGAAGGTCTTTTGATAACTACTCCAGGGAAGGTAATCTTCAACTTAGCACTCCCAGCTGACTACAGATACGTAAACGACTCTTCTAAGAAGTTCATTTCCCTAGAAGACATTCTTCCTCCAGAGGAAAACTACAAGGAGTACATAGCCAATATGGAGGAAAAGGCTCCATTCAGTAAATCAGTTGTTCAGACAATCATTGAAGAAGTCTATGAACGTTACTCCATCATCGTGACTGCAAATATGCTTGACAACATTAAGTCTCTAGGATTTGAGTTCTCTACAAAATCATGTATCACTATCTCTCCTTTTGACATTCCTAGATTCAAGGATTCTTTCAAGGAGGATCTAATTAAGGAAGCTGAAGCTAAGGTAAAGGATCAAAAAGCCTACTTCGAATTAGGGATGATCACTGAAGACGAGAGATATCAAAAAGTCATCTCCCTGTGAAGTGAAGTTAAAGACAAGGTTTCTGACAAGGTTAAGGAATGATTCAGAGGGACTGAATACAAGGAAAATCCAATGGCAATCATGGAACGATCAGGTGCTAGAGGTAGCTTGTCTAACTTCGTACAGCTTTCAGGTATGAGAGGTTTGATGAACAGATCCTATAACTATGCCCAAAACACTGACTCTAAGGTAATTAAGGACATCATTGAGGTACCTATTAAGAATTCCTTTATAGAAGGTCTAAACATGATTGAATACTTCAACTCCTCCTATGGTTCTAGAAAGGCAATGGCTGACACTGCAGTTAAAACAGCTAAGTCTGGTTACATGACTAGAAAACTAGTAGACACCTCGCAAGAGGTAATCGTTAAGTCTTTGGACTGCAAAACCAATAAGGGATTATTAGTACAAGCTATTAAAGCTGAGAAGTCTGAAAAGGAAGTTAAAACCTTCGAAGAACGAATCAGATACAGATGTGCATTTAAAGATGTAGTTAATCCTGCAGATGGTTCTGTAATTGTTCCTGAAGGAGAGTACATTACTTCTGAAGCAGCTGAAAAGATTGTGGAAGCAGGAATAACAGCTATAGAAGTTAGAAGTTCCTTCTACTGTCTACAAAAACAAGGTATCTGTCAAAAGTGTTTTGGTTATCACCTAACAACTAAGAAGCCTATTGAGGTCGGTACTGCTATAGGTATCATTGCTGCACAGTCTGTAGGGGAACCGGCTACCCAATTGACCATGAGGACGTTCCACTCTGGTGGGGTCGCAGGTGAACAAAACATTGCTCAAGGTTTTGAGAGATTGAAGCAGCTCTTTGACATCATTACACCTAACAAGTGAGAAAAGGCAGTCTTGACTGAAATAAGCGGAACTATCAAGAGCATCTCAAGACAAGGCGAAAACAAGATAGTAGAGGTTAAGGGAGAAGCATGTACCAGAGTCTATGAGGTAGATTTGAGCATCCCTCTACTTGTTAAGGAAGGAGATACAGTTAGATTTGGGGACAGACTCTCTGACGGACTGATCGACCTTAAAAAGCTTCTAGAAATAGCAGGTCTAGACAGAGTTAGAGAGTATATGGTTGAGAAGATCCTAGAGGTCTACTGACTACAAGGTATTGATCTTTCTGACAAGTACATAGAGTTGATAGTCACTCAATTGACATCTAAGTGAAAGATAATTGCATCTAACGACTCTAGCATGAATGTAGGTGAGATAGTAGACATCTCCGATCTTCACAAGGAGGTTACAAGATTGCTACTAGACAGAAAGAATCCACCTGTAGCTATCCCTATGTTGTTTGGTCTTGAGGAAGTGCCTGCAAAGTCTGACTCTTTCCTTGCAGCTGCATCTTTCCAAGATACCAAGAAGATCTTGATTGACGCTTCTGTTAAGGCTCAACTAGATAATTTGGTCTCCTTGAAGGAAAACATCATCGTAGGTAATTTGATTCCTGCAGGAACTGGCCTCTTAAATGACTATGTAGTGAGAGAACAACTAAGAGAAGGAATCCCAGTCACCTAGTTTCTAGGGTTTAAGTAAGTACAGCCTTCTGGCTGTGCTTCTTTAACGACCTTACTTTTATAAACTACTTAAAATTTCTTAATCTATTTTTTCAGTACTCAGATATTTTTGTCGTTTCCTCTTAAAGCCAAGTTAGGAGTCGCTTTACTAGGTATTGGAGGAGCTAATGGAGCTTCAGCAATTACCTTTAGTGATTCTCTAAACAACTTATTTTCTTCCTCAAGTCTTCAATATCTGAGTAGCAGTAACGAAGTTAGTTCTTCTAATTCTTCCTTGGATCTTTCCGACTCTTCTAGGTCTTCAGTCACTGTAAAGGACTCAGGGTTTCTAGACTCTCCGCACCTGTATCTTCAATCAAAAGAGCTAGACTGAAAACTTCAGACAGTAGGTACTAAGGGATTTAAGGAATCGTTGAGTGAGATCCAAATAGAGTCAGCCAAAGAAGCAGAAATTTGAGCTAAGTGACTATTGTCTAAGAAGGAAGCCCAAGAGATACTGAAGCAGTTGACTCCCAAGGATATCTCTTACTTCCTAGAAGCGTTACACAAGATCAAGAGATTCTCGGAGGGAGATGTCTCAGTTGAAGAGTTAACTAAGGAGCAGAGAACGTCTATTCACACTTACTATAAGGTCTGATGAGAGTTGACTCAGCGAGGCATTGAGATCACAGATAAGCTATTTACCTTAGAAGGAGTAACAGTTTCAAAGGTAGATAAGTCTAAGGAGAAAAGATACGAAGACCTTAAGAAGGAGCTAGAGGGAATTAATTGAAACCACAAGAGCCTTAAGGTATTGGGCACTGAAAAAGCATTTGTTAAGGGAGAATCAGATCATTGAGGTTGAGAAGATTGGTCTACTAATCCTTGAAAGCCTTTCTTTAGCTCTGACTCTGAAAGATTAGATTTTTGAAAAAAGAGAGATAGCAAGAAGACTCAATTGTTTCAGGCTTGATATAGCAGTCTGCCCTACTACTGATGAGATGACGGTTGCTTTACCTCTGTAAACAATGTTGAATACTTTAAAGGTTGCTATCCTTCTACGGTTAGGTCTCTGGGAACTGTAATAGATAGATCTAATTCTGAAATAGGCTTGCAAACAGGCAAACAGATACTGACGTGAATGGGCTATTCCTTTAGTTCAGTTAAGCCTAAATAGTAGTTTGTAGATAGAGAATTTTCCGGAAGTAGACAAAAGTTTCTGAGACCCACTTCATTAAAATATTTCTTGCTTAAAAAAGCTTTTCCTCCAAGCTTAGGTTTTTCGACTGTAAGGGATGCTGCCTGTCAAAGCCAAATTGGGTATCGCCTTAGCAGGGTTAGGAGGAGCTAATGGCGCTACAGCTTTAGCTTATAGGGATCAGATTAAAGACTATTTCTACTCAGGAAATCTAGAATACACCAACAGCAGTCACAATTCCTATCAATCTAATTCAGGATTACGCTTAGGATCTAGTTCCAGGCGAGGGCTAAGGGAGCTAGATCTCTCTAGCTCTCTTCAAACCCCTACACTGAAGCTATACTATGACGGCTCTCTGTTATTCTTGGGAGACTTTCAACAATTTGGATCATTCAAAGAACAGCTTAAGAAGATAAGAGAAGAAGCCGAAAAGGCTTCTGAACTACTCCTAAAACTGAATCTAAAGAATGCTGAGGATAGAGCTACTCTGGCTAGACTGACCAAGGAAAACCTAAACGATTTCTTTAAAGCCCTTCAAAAGATAAAAGACTATGCTAAGGGACTTGAGGGAGTACAGCCGTTAACTCAATCAGAGAGACAGGCAGTTGAAAAGTACTATGAGGTCTGATACAAGCTCCAATTGAGCGGAATAGACATCTCAAAAGAACTACTGAAGTTAGAGGGAAAGAAGGAAGAAGATATTAAGTCTCTGAAAAAAGAAGAGATGATTGATCCTTCAACGATTAAGAGCAAGTTGTCAAAGGTTAAGTGGAACAATCCTAGCTTGAAAGCTTTAGGGAAGAGTGATAATTTTGTAGATTCTTCCGATAATTGAGGTTGGTCTGATTGAGTCTCTAATCCTTGATCAGAATTCTTTAGAGATGAATCTAAGTGAAAGAGTTACATGACTAAGAGGACAGAGCTAAAGAAACAACTGTATGACTCTTGATATAGACAGCTGCCTTGATACTGATGAGATTCTGGTTGTCATATAGCTGTTAATGGAGTTGAATACTTTGAGGGATGTTATCCTTCGACCCAGAGGGAATTGGCTCAAGTGATTGATGGGGCTAATGCCAACTTAGGTTTACATGCAGGTATGAGGGTCCTCCTCTGAATGGGCTACCCCCTTGAAGGCTCTAGAGTTCAAGAGTATAGATCTAAGTCTTAAGGGTACGTTCGCAGCTACATCTAAGTTAGATATTTCCTTAAAAAAAAGAAAGAGACTCAAAAAAGAACAAAGCATTTACCGACTAAGCGCGCTAAAGAACACTTCATTAAACTAACTCTTTACTACGGGATAAGTATTTTTAGGAAGTTAGTCTGCTAACTCTTAAGTCCAAATTAGGGTTAGCCCTAATTGGTCTGGGGGGGGCAAACGGTGTGTCAATGATTGCATTCAGCGATGATCTTTTTTCTAGATTTACCAGCTGAGAGGTTAAGGATTTATTTGGTACTAATAACCCTTCTGAAGAAAAGAGACCTTTAGATTTAGAGTCTGTATCTAGATCTAATTTAGGTAGTTTAGCTCTCTCTGATCCTCTGAGTGCTCCTATTCTCAACCTCTACTCTGATGGACCTCTAGAACTAGGGGACCTCAACAACCTATTAGGCTTTACCTCCTCAATAGAGGGAATTAGGGAGGCGTCAACAACTGAGTCAGAGCTTTTGGCCAGACTGAGATATCAAAGCGGAGAAGGAAAAAAGTTATTGGAGTCGTTTAAGACCCAGACGCAGTATTTTCTTTCAGCCTTAAAGAAGATTGAAGTCTATGCCAAGGGAGGAACTGTGGAGGAGGGGTTGACCCAAAATGAGAGGAAGGCTGTTGTTAAGTACTATGACCTTTGATATCAACTCAAGGAAAGGGGAATAGATGTTATGAACCAACTGATGATTAGGTCCAGAGACACAGGGAAGGTCTCTCAATTGAGCAATCCCTCTAGGTCAATGTCAAGTGCTGAGATGAAAAACCTACTCTCAAAGATCAAGTTCGAAGAACCGAGCATGCAAGTACTTTCAGATCCTAGAAAATTCGTAGATGGTTCTGAAGCCTGAACAACTTGTGGTCAAGTTCCTGGTCAGTGCCCTAACCTAAAAGATTGAGTAGGTAACTCTGAGAATTGAGGTTTTGATCCTGACTGAGATAAAAATCCTTGGTCTGATTTCTTTATTAATAAAGACGAGTGACAGGCATTTTGAAAACAAAGATTCGAACTAAAACAAAAGTACTTTAAGGAATGAGAAAAGACCAGATACTGGTCGTGAGATGGCGGTAGATTCTGCTCTGTTAACGGAGTTGAACTATTTGAAGGTTGCTACTCTGCCACTCAAGGTGAATTGGCCCAAGTGGTTGATAAGGCTAATGCAAATATCTCTCTACAGGTAGGGATGAAGGTCCTCCTCTGAATGGGCTATCCTCTTGAAGGAGATCGACCTAAACAGGTTGTGACTGGAAAGGGTGTAGTCCCTGAGCGCTCACAACAGTCATTGAGTTAAGAGCATTTAAGGAGACTTAACTAAATCCAAAGAGCTGCGATTAAAATAAATTTCTCTTACACGAATATTCAGAATCTGGTAATTGCTGACAGCCAAAGCGAGGTTAGGGTTCGCCCTCGTCGGCTTAGGGGGGGGCAAATGGAGCAGGGATGCTCGCCTTCAAGGAAGATCTATTTACCTCTCTAACTAACTGAGAACTTAGAGACCTTTTCGGGAGTAACAGTCCTTCAAAGGAGGCAAGTTCACTAGACTTAGATTCTCCAGATAGAAAGGGAATAGACTCTCCTTCCACCGAGTCAATATACTCACCAACTCTAAACCTCCACTCTGACGGCTCTTTACTGCTAGGTAACCTAGGAGGTACAGGTAGATTTACCAGTTCTCTCTATCAATTTAGAGAAGAACAGGCAAGAGAGATTGATGTACTTGCACAACTTCAATTTCATAACTCTGGGGCCCAAACGATCATCAAGGAATTGACAACAGAAGACCGTAGATACTTTTTTGATGCGCTAAAAAAGATAGAAAGCTATGCTAAAGGCTCCAATAATGAGAGGGAGTTGACCCAACAGGAGAGAAGGGCAGTTGAGAAGTATTTCGACGTAGTATCGAGACTTAAGGAGAAGGGAGTAGACTTGACCAATCAGTTATTCATAAGAAAAGGAAAGGATACAGCTTCAAGATTTTCAGATTCGAGCAAGTTTAAAAAGCGTTCAGACGTTAAAGAGTGACTCAAAAAGATCAAGTGGGACAATCCCAGCCTTCAGGTACTAGGCTCTAGTGACAAGTTTGTTGACTCCTCTGAGAAGTGATCGGGAACTTACGATCACTGAGCAGACTGATGAAAGACTACACACATTGGTAATTCCAGTAATTGAGGCTTTAATGAAGGATGGGCTAAAAATCCCTGAAGGGAATTCTTTGTTAGCGAAGATGAGTGAAAGGCCTTTTGGAAGGAAAGATTTGAACTAAAGAGCAAGTACTATCAGGAGTGGAAAAACCAAAGACAGTGGTGAGAATGAGATGCTGGTAAGTTTTGTACAGTCAACGGAGTTGAGTTCTTTGAAGGCTGTTATCCTACGACCCAAAAGAAGTTAGTTCCTGTTATTGATAGGGCCAATGCAAATATCTCCCTACAAACAGGTATGAGGATCTTACTCTGAATGGGCTACCCCCTTGAAGGCGATCGACCTAAGTCGGCTGCTGAGGGCAAACCAGTCGTTAAAGTCTCTTAACTCTTAGCTTTTTTAAACTGAAGAAACAACAGCAAAGAGTTAACGCAAAAATTTTAAATTACTCACTTACCTTAGGTGTTTCATACAGCCAAAGCTAAACTAGCTGCAATCCTTGTCGGTCTGGGGGGGGCAAACGGTGCAGGGATGCTCACTCTCAAGGAAGATCTACTTACCTCCTTAACTAACTGAGAGCTTAAGGACTTTTTTGGTGTTCAAGGAAACTCTTCAGTCAGTAGTGCTTTAAGACTTGACCCTTCTGCGAGGACTCACCTAAGCGCTGTTAATCTCTCTGATTCTCTTGCTTCTCCCTATCTGAACCTTTACTCAGAAGGATCTCTAGAGCTCGGCGATTTAGGTTACCTATTAGGCTTCAGCAGACGAATTTACGAAATAAGAGAAGCCTCTAACCTAGAGATAGAGCAATTACATCAACTGAGGGAGCTGGCCAAGGAAACTCAAAACATTAAGAAGCAGATAACTGTAGAAGACACTAAGCTCTTCTTTTCTGCTGTCAAGAAGATTGAAGATTATGCGAAGGGCCAAACAGGTGTAGAGGCTTTGACCCAAGAGGAGAGACAGTCAGTAGAGAAGTACTACAAGATTTGGTCCGACCTAAAGGGGAAAAGTATAGACATTACCAGGCTTTTTAAGCAAGATCAAGAAGGTACGTTAACTAGATGAGATACTCAAACTAACTTCAAGAAATATTCAGAGGTAAAGTCTCAATTGCTGAAGCTGAAGTGGGAAGGTCCCAGCATGAAGGTACTAGGCTCCACCAATAAATTCGTAGATGGATCTGATTCCTGAACTTCCTGCGGAAAGAATCCCCATCAGTGTCCTTATTTTGGTACACATAAGTCGGACTCTAGTAATTGAGGATATACACAATCTTGAGGTCAAAATCCCTGGAAGGAGTTTTTTAAAGACGAAGAAGAATGAAAGAAATTCTGGCAAGAAAGATTTGAGTTGAAGAAGAAATACTTTGATGAGTGGCAAGTGTCCAGACATGCATGAGAATGAGATAACGGTCAGTTTTGCACAGTCAATGGAGTCGAGTATTTTGAAGGATGTTATAGATCGACTACCCAGGCGGGCTTATCCAATGTTATTAATAAGGCAAATGCAAAGATTTCCCTTCACACAGGGATGAGAGTCCTACTCTGAATGGGCTACCCTCTCGAAGGAGAGCTACCTAAGTCAGTAGTAGGCGATAAGTCAACTGTTAAGGCTTCTTAGACTTTTCTAGTCTCAATAGGTAATTTCCTGTTAAGGTAGAGTTAGATAGGGAAAGAAAGAGTCACTAAGGAAATGAATTAGCTAATCCCTAATTTGTCCTAAACAGCTTTTTTAAACTCAAGTTCTAGGTAGATACTGATAGCTTAGAGATCCAAGAATGTTACATACAGCAAAGGCAAAAATTGGAATCTTAATTATCGGGCTGGGGGGGGCAAACGGTGCAGGGATGCTCACTCTCAAGGAAGATCTACTTACCTCCTTAACTAACTGAGAGCTTAAGGACTTATTCGGAAATAGAAGTTACTATGGAGCATCTGGTAATTTAGAGTTAGATCCTGCTTCCAGGGCTAATTTAGGTAGAGTTGATCTTTCTGATGCTTTGTCCTCTCCTACCTTAAGTCTGCATTCGGAAGGTTCAATAAATCTTGGCGAATTAGGCTATCTTTGAGGATTTAAGTCAACAATTGACGGGATACATGAAGCTTCAGCTCTAGAGCTAGAACAATTAGCTAAGTTAGAACTTCAGCGAAGAGGGGCTAATGACATCGCCAAACAAATAACTGCAGAGGATACTAGATTTTTCTTTTCAGCTTTAGAGAAAGTAGAAAAGTATGCTAAAGGAGATTCTAATGTAGAGGAACTAAATCAAAGGGAGAGACAGGCTATAGAGACCTACTATAGAACTTGATCAGACCTAAAAGAAAAGGGAATAGACGTAACTAAGTTTTTTAAGCAAGATCAAGAAGGCAAATTAACCAGGTGAGATAATTCCCAAACCTTTAAACAGTATAAAGACCTAAAGAAGCAATTAGACAGGATAAAGTGGTCAGGCCCTAGCATTCAAGTATTAGGTGATACTAATAAGTTTCTTGACGGATCTGAGACCTGAGGCTCCTATAGCACTTGGGCAGAATGATGAAAGACTGCCTATGTCAGCAAGTCGAGCAATTGAGGGTGAGACAGCGGTTGGGACTCTAATCCCTGGAAAGACTTTTTTGTCAACGAACAAGAATGGAAGTCCTTTTGGAAAGATAGGGCTAGACTAAAGAAAAAGTATTTCGAAGACTGACAAAAAACAAGAGGTTGGCATGAATGAGACAATGGTTGCTTTGCATCGGTTAATGGAGTAGAGTATTTTGAAGGTTGCTATAGGGATCCTACCCACAAAGGGTTGGCTAAGGTAATTGACAAAGCTAATGCGAATATAAGCCTTCAAATGGGCATGAGAGTCCTCCTGTACATGGGCTACCCTCTTGAAGGAGAACGGCCTAAAGCGGCCTTAGCTAATCAACAAAAGGATGTACCTTCCTCTTAATAGTGGCTGTCTTTTTAACTGGAAAGGCCCAACTGGGAGTCGCTCTAGCGAGCCTGGGGGGGGCAAACGCTGCAGCCATCACAGTCTTCAAGGAGCCTATAAAAGATTTATTTCTCCATCAAGATTCACTAGATCTAGTTAACGGAGGTAACGTAGAAGGTTCTAATCCCTCTCTAAGTCTTAATACACGAGTTAGGAGAGGTATTGAGGAAGCTAAAGTCTCTAGTTCCTTAGAAGCTCCAGCACTAAAGCTCCAGTCACCTACTTCTGCTGTAGACCTAGAAGGGTTAAATAGAGACTCAGGAGATAGTGGTCTGAGTTCCCAGATAGCTAGCTTCCAGGGAGAGGTAGCTAAGGAACTTCAGGTACTAAAGATAGAAGAAGAAAAGAAGGTTAAGGTTGATGAAGCCCTAAGGGACTTTAGGGAAAAAGAACGAGACTTTTATGTGGCTGTCCAAAAGGTCAGGGACTTTTTAAAAGATGACGTTCATACTCCCGTTAAGGGACTGTCATTAGCTGAAAGAGAAGCTCTAGCAAGAGGATACAAGGTATTTGCAGCAATCAAAACAGTAGAGAAGAATACTTCAGCTAAGCTTTCCGAATTGGGTTATGAACCTATTCCCACTGCTTCTGATACTTGAAAGACAGATCTTGAGGCCAGAAATCTCCTATTAGGAATTAATTGAAGGTCCTCTGCTATCAGATTCCTGGGATCTTCAGGCTCCTCCAAATCCAATAATTGAGGATTTAAGAGTTGAAACGAGAACCCTTGAAGACACTTCTTTAGTAGCGAGGAGGATTGAAGAAAAACTTGAGAGAATAGAGACGCTATAAGGAATGAGCTCTTTACCTTTTATGGAGATCTAAAAGATGAATGACAAGGCAATAAGTGTTACAGGCTTCAAACAGTATCTGGTGAAAAAAGAGAACTTTGTGTAGCAGAGATGACTCCTAAGTTGAAGAATGTTTATGGTGAAGCTAACTTAAAGATAGAGTTGTTAGTCGGAAAGCAGATACTTGATTGAATGAACTATCCCCTAAAAACTTAGAGGCGCTAGTAGACTTTTTGATCCTAACTGCGAAGGCCCAGTGAGGTGCTGCCCTAGTCGGTCTGGGGGGGGTAAACGCAGCTTCGATCATTGCCTTTAAAGAACCAATAAAAGACCTTTTTCTTGGTCAGAATTCTTTGGACTTAAACTCCAACAACTTAACAGATTTAAGCCAGTCTTCGAGTTTTCGACCCAGGCCTAGAGAGGGTTTAGTTACATCCCACATTCCTAGTTCTTTGTCTTCTCCTAGGTTAGAGCTCAAAGTAGAGGAGCCTTCAATTCAACTTGAGTCTTTAAAAATAGATGCACAGACCAGTCAATTTAGCTCTGAATTCAAAAAAGAAATTGAGGTGCAAAAAATAGAAAAAGATAAGCAGTCTAAGGTGGAGGAAGCTCAATCAAAATTTAAGGGCCAAGAACAGCATCTTCAATCAGCAATTGAGAGGATTAAAGACTATTTTTCTAAAACTTCAGGTTCTCAGATAAAGGCTCTGACCTTGCCTCAGAAAGGCGCTTTACTGAAGAGTTATGAAGTCTGGGCAGAAATCAAGGAGATAGAAAGGGACTCTCAAGAGAAACTATCTAAGTTAGATCGAAACACTCCCAACCCTTCTTTAGGTACCTGGAAAACAGCACACGAAGTCAAGCAGCTCTTGTCAACAATTCACTGGCAGTCTTCTTCAATCAAATTCAAAGGTGGTTGGCAAGAAGACAACAATTTTGGATTCACTGAAGGATGGTCTAGAAATCCCTGAAGAGAATTCTTTGTTAGTGAGAGTCAGTGAAAAAAGGTTTGAGAACACAGGGAGAAGATTAAAGAGGAAATTTATGACGATTACTGAAAGTTACAAGATGACTGAAGGGACAAGAAGTGCAAGCAAATCAATGCCCTGCTAGACGATACCAGAGAGGTTTGCGTAGTCGAGATGGACCAAAAACAACGAGGAGTATTAGGTGAATCTAATTTACTTATCGAACTAATGGTTGGAAAGAGATTATTGGAGTGAATGAATCATTCTTCTGTAAAGGAACTACAGTTACCTTCCTATTTGTCTTAGGCATTGATCTTTCCCTTAAAGATGCAGTTTGCTACCGCTCTAGCCGGCCTCGGGGGGCAAATGTCCTTGTCCTTGCCTCTTTTAAAACACCCTTAAGAGACTTTTTTCTGACCCCAAATCATTTAGAGGTAACTGACTTAGGTAATTCAGGAGGAACTAACAGACACTTAAGCTTTCTCTCTACAAACAGGAGAGGATTAGACTCAACAAGCATTTCTAGTTCTATAGTTTCTCCTACTTTGGAGCTTGAACAAGAACAACCATCTATTGAGTTAGATCCTTTGGTCTTAGATGCTCAAGTAGGTACTTTTCAGACCGAATTCAACAAGGAAGAAACAGTTAAAGAGATAGAAGAGGAGAAGAAAGTCAAGGTAGAGGAAGCTAGATCTGAGCTTAAGGCAAAAGAAACGGACTTTAATTCGGCAGTAGAGAAAGTTGAAGAGTTCTTTTCGGTTAAGCCGGATTCCAAGGTAAGGGCCTTAACCCTTCCTCAGAAACAAGCTTTAGCTAAGGCTTATAAGGTCTTTTCAGACATCAAGCAAGCAGAGAGGGAGGCGTCTCTGAAGCTGTCTGAGTTAGGTAGTTCTGTTTCTAATCAACCTTCATGAAAAACAGATCAGGAAGTCAGTAGGTTGTTAAGTGAAATTCACTGACAGTCTGCATCAATCAAATTTCAGGGCTCTAACTACAGTGAGTATGAGAATTGACAATTTGACACAGACTGAAACAAGAACCCTTGAAAAGAGTTCTTTAAAGACTCTACGGAATGAAAGAGAATCTGGGACAACCGAGACGAGATTAAGGAAGAAATTTATTCACAGTACAGAGGGAGTTACACAGGCTTAAAGGAAGAATTCAGAGGCGATAAATGTTCAAAGATTTCACGACCTTCTATAGAAAGTAGAGAGATATGTGTTGTCCCGATGGCGTCCTTCCTAACGGGAGTATATGGTGAAGCTAACTTAAAGATTGAATTGATTGTTGCTAAGAAGCTTCTAGAGTGAATGGGACACCCTTCAGTTAAAGGCTTCCAAGACTTGCCTTCTCCCTAGGCAACACTGGGTAAAATCTCTTCAATAGTTACTTCTTCCTTAGGATTTGATACTTACTACAAAGGCCCAACTGGGAGTCGCTTTAGCGAGCCTGGGGGGGGCAAACGCTGCAGCCATAACAGTCTTCAAGGAGCCTATAAAAGATTTATTTCTCCATCAAGATTCACTAGATCTAGTTAACGGAACTCACTTAGATAGCAAGAATACCTCCCTAGAGTTAGCGACTAGGTCCAGAAGAGGATTAGAGTCTTCAGGCTTCTCTAGTTCCTTAAGTTCCCCTTTTGTAGATTTTTCAGCTAATCAACCTTCTATAGAGTTAGAGAGGTTAGTATCAGCAGTATCACAAACAACAAACTTTCAAGACCAAGTAGGCTCTTTTAAAGGAGAGTTAGAAAAAGAGCGTCAAGCCTTAACTATAGATAGAGAGCAAAAGGAGAAAGTTAAACAGTCTATTCAAGAGCTACAGAAGCATAGGTCTGACTTTGATTCTGCTGTTCGGAAGTTAAAGGTCTATCTAGATAAGAAACCAGGTACTCAAGTGAGGGCCTTAAGTAAAAGGGAAAGAGAAGCCTTAGCTGCCTCCTTCAAGGTTTGAAAGGAAGTTAAAGAATTGGGAGAATCTACTGCAACCAGACTTGCTGCTTTACAGGGAGATACTACTAGGTCTAGAAGATCTTCTCATGAACAGAAGATTGATGGAGAGAGATTGCTACAAGATATCAGGTGGACTGCAGACTCCATCAAGTTTATGGCTAAAGACTATAATAGCGGAGGAAATATCAACTGAGGCTTTGATATGCCCTGAGATAAAAATCCCTGGAAGCCCTTCTTTGGTGAAGAATCTAAGTGAAAAACTTTCTGAAACGAAAGAGACTCTATTAAGGGAGAATTGTTTAAGTCTTACTACACCGGTCAGGTAGAGTTTTCTGATGAATGATCGGGAGAAGGATGTAATTACATCACTGCTATCTTGAGGGATGATCAGAGACAATACTGTTTGGCCAAAATGACCAATAGAGCAGGAAATGTATTTGGTGAAGCAAATGTAAGGATTGAGTTTCAGGTAGCTCAACAGATACTCAAGTGAATGAATTATTCTCTAGAAACTTAAGAAGTACTCTTTAGGCACACACATTTTTTGCCGTCATTAAAAAGTTTCTTGGGGCCCTAAAATCTATTAACCAAACGCTATCTTTTAAAGGTTGTTCTTAACTACAAAGGTCCAGATAGGTGCTGCCCTAGTCGGACTGGGGGGGGCAAACGCTGCAGCCATCACAGTTTTTAATGAACCTATAAAAGATCTTTTTCTTACCCAGAATTCGTTAGATTTACCAGGAGTTAATAACCAGCAGGCAAGCAGTCACTCTCTAAAGCTTCATTCAAGGTCCCGAAGAGGGCTTCAAGCTTCAACTGTATCAGGAAATTTAGAGGCTCCTAATCTAGAACTCTCAGCAGAAAGTTCAGGGCTAGAACTAGAAGCCCTACAGGAGGGAGGGGCCCAAACAATTGACTTGGGGTCTCAAATTAGTGCTTTCAGAGAAGAGCTAGGCAAGCAAGATCAAATGGTCTCTTTAATGAAGCAAAATAAAGAAAAAGTTTCAGAGATTCGAAAGAAGTTAGAACTCCACAAGTCTGCGCTTGACACAGCAATAGAGAAGATCAGAACTTTTGTTTCTAAAAATCCTTCTGAAAAAGTTAAGGGACTAACTAAACAAGAACGAATCGCGTTGGGCCAGGCCTACAAAACTTGATTAGACATTCAAGCAGCAAGACGAGAGACTGAAGATCAACTGTCTAAATTAGGCCAACCTTCTAGAAGACAGAAAAGATCATTATCTGAACAGGAACAAAAGGGGGAATCTCTCTTAGCTAATATAGGCTGAACTTGAGATGCTATCCGTTTCCTAGGAAAAGACTATGATGCAGGAGGGCAAGTGAATAGAGGCTTTGAGTTTGATTGAGACAAGAATCCCTGAAAGCCCTTCTTTAGTGACAAGACTGAATGAGAGAAAACTTGAAGTGAGAGAGACGCAATTAAAGGTGAATTATTTAAGTCCTATGTAGATGCTTTAAATGACTGATGAACGGGAGATCAATGTAATGTGCTGCAGTCTATTTCAGGTGACTCTAGGCAGTATTGCATAGTAGAGATGGCTAATAGAGGAGGAAGAGTATTTGGAGAGGCAAACATCAAGATCGAGCTGCTGGTAGGTCAAAAGCTCCTAGAGTGGATGAACATTCCTTTAACTCTTGAATCCAGATAGTTGCAAGGCTCCCTAGCAGTCAGTCTCTGCATATAAAATCTCCTAATTAAGTAGTCTCTCAATCTTTAAAAACACCTAACTTAAAAATCTTTTCTAGAGGTTGTTCTTAACTACAAAGGTTCAGATAGGCGCTGCCTTAGTCGGACTGGGGGGGGCAAATGCCCTTGCAGTCACTCACTTTAAGGAGCCAATAAAGGATTTATTTCTCAATCAAGATTCCTTAGATCTCAATAACGGAAGCAATTTAGATAATTCCAATGTTTCGCTAACGTTAAAGTCCAGGGTTAGAAGAGGGTTAGAATCCTCAGATCTTTCAAGCTCTCTAGACTCTCCCGAATTAGCGCTTCAGGCTAGTCAACCTTCTATTGACTTAGATGCCCTAAGTGAACAATCAGATCACTCAGGGAACTTTAAGGACCAAGTGGGGTCTCTTAGAACAGAGCTAGGTGTAGAAGATCAGATACAGGAAATACTTGAGACTCAACAGGCTAAGCTAGAAAAAGCAAAGAAGGAACTGGAAGATAAGAGGACATCTTTCGAATCAGCTGTTCAAAAGATTAGGGATTATTTTGCTAATAAACCAGATACGAAGGTAAGAGGGCTAACTCAAGGAGAAAGAGAAGCTTTAGCTAGAGCCTATAAAGTCTGATGAGATACCAAGCAAGCAGAAAAAGAAACACGCAATAAGTTAGAAGGATTAGATAAGACTCCTTCTAGACGAAGAAGATCAGCTCCAGAGCTTAAGTCTGAGAGAGAAGTCTCAAATCTGTTAAATGCAATTGCCTGGAAGGGCAATGCAATCATGTTTGTCAAACAAGAACTAGCTACCAGAGCAAATAATTACGGTTATGACCAAAACTGAGAGCTTAATCCTTGAAGAGAGTTTTTTACCAATCAAGATGACTGATTAAAGACTTGATCAAATAGAGACACAATCAAAGAAGCTGTGTTTAAGAGCTATATGATTGCTTTAAATGACGACTGACAAAATGGACAGTGTCATCCAATTTATGCTCTACCCAACGACAGGAGAGATTACTGTCTAGCAGATATGGTCAACAGGAATGGAAGTGTATTTGGGGAAGCGAATATTCAGATAGAGTTGATTGTCGGTAAGAAGATCCTTGACTGAATGAGTTACAAGCTAGACTAAACCGAAAGACCCTTTAACAACTGCTTAGACCCCTAAAATTTATTAATCAAAGCTACTTTTTAAAAGTTGTTCCTAACTACAAAGGTCCAGATAGGTGCTGCCCTAGTCGGTCTGGGGGGGGCAAATGCACTTGCAGTCACTCACTTTAAGGAACCTCTTAAGGATTTTTTTCTGAACCAGAATCCCATAGATTTAGTTAACGGCCAGGGACTAGAAGGCAAAAACATTTCACTAGACTTAAGTCCTCAGTCTCGTCAAGGATTAGGTGTGTCTCAAGTCTCTAGTTCTTTAGGTTCTCCAGAGTTATCTTTGAAGGCAGATCAGCCTTCTATTAATCTAGAGAGCTTGAATGCCCAGTCTGATAGTTCGGGTAGCTTTAAGGCCCAAGTAGGGTCTATAAGAACAGAGTTAGGGCTAGAAGGACAAATAGCTGAAATCATTCAGGAACAGAAGACTAAAGTTGAAAGGTCTAAAAGAGACCTACAAGATAAGAAAAGTGACTTTGATTCAGCAGTTGAGAAGATAAAAACGTTTCTATCTAAGGATCCTAAAGGTCCTGTGAGAGCCTTAAATAAAAAGGAAAAAGAAGCCTTAGCTAGGGCCTATAAGGTTTGGTCAGCAACTAAACAAGCAGAGGAAACTGCTTTGTCTAGATTAGAACGCTTAGGAGGGGAAAGGTCCAGAAGGAGAAGATCTGCCTCTTCCTTTAGACAGGATGCAGAGGTAGCTAGTCTACTTAGAAATATTCAGTGATTCTCAGATTCAATTAGGTTCTTGAATAAAGACCTAGCTAAAAAGGAGGAGAACTATGGATTTGGTGATTGAAGTAGTAATCCTTGATCTCCTTTCTTTGAAGATCAAGGAGAATGGTTAAAAACCTGAAGTGAAAGAGAGGAGATTAGGACAAAAATCTTTAAATCATGAAAAGACGAACTTAATGATCAGTGACTAGGGGGTCAATGTGCTCCTCTTTATTACTCAGGTGAAGACACCAGAAACTATTGTTTTGAGGACATGAAAACCAGAACTGGGAGAATCTTCGGAGAAGCAAACATCAAAATCGAGTTGCTTGTAGGCAAAAAACTCTTAGAGTGGATGAACATACCTACAGCTTCTTTGACTAAATAGGCGAAAAGTTCCCTAGCAGCTAGTCTCTGTATATAAAATCTCCTAATTAAGTAGTCTCTCAAACTCTAAAAAAACATCTAACTTAAAAGTCTCCTCTAGAGGTTGGTCTTAACTACAAAGGTTCAGATAGGTGCTGCCCTAGTCGGTCTGGGGGGGGCAAACGCTGCAGCTATTACAGCTTTTAAAGAGCCCTTAAAAGACTTATTACTTTCTCAGTCAGATCTCAACTTAAGCGGAAGCAGTTTAGATAATCCAGTTAGTTCCCTAACCTTAGGGTCAAGCACTCGATCAGGACTAAACGTCTCAGAGGTATCTAGCTCTCTTTCCTCTCCCCTTTTGGATTTACACTCAGAATCTACTCCAATAGCTTTAGAAGGATTATCTGTTAAAGGAGAAGGTTCCAAAGAGTTTGGGCCTCACATAGACTCTCTGAGAGTAGAGTTAGGTAAGGAAAGTGAACTTTTATCTATAGCTAAGAAACACTCAGAGACTAAGGAAAAGGAACTAAAGAGCTTAGAAGAGAAAAAGAAAGAATTTGAGTCAGCAGTTAAGAAAGTTACAGACTATGCTTCTAAATCTTCTTCTAAGCTGGTAGCTCTCACTAAGGAAGAGAGAGAAGCTCTGGCCAGAGCATATAAGGTATATGCAGCCTTAAAGCAAGCGGATGAGGAAGCTCAGACAAGGTTGTCTCGTTTACAAACAGGATCTAGATCTAGACGTTCAACTTCTGCAGGTAAAACCGATAGAGAAGTTAGAGACCTTTTAAATGCGATCTACTGAAGATTAAACGCTACCAGATTCCTAAGTGACTTTAGCAAGAGAGATGCAGACAATTATGGGTTCGACAGGGACTGAAGCAAAAATCCCTGAAGAGCTTTCTTTGACAGAGAGAACCTATGAAGAAAATTCTGGGACGAAAGAGACAACATAAGGAGAGAGTTATTTGATTGAAGAGATGATTTGAAGGAAGACTACAGGAATGGTCAGTGTCACAGATTACAGATAGTAGAGTCTAGAGAGTTGTGTATCTCTGAAGTTCCTGGGAGAATAAAGTCAACTTTTCCTGAAGCAAATATAAAGATAGACTTGCATGTAGCTCAGAAGATTCTCTTCTGAATGGGTCTAGCCGAAGACCCCTCTAAGAATCTCTCCTAAGATTTACTTCTTTCTAGTTATTAAGGTTCTAAGGAGAAACTAAGGAAACTATTTTTTAGCTTGACACTCTACAGGAGAATCAGGTTTATTCCCTCAGAAGCTACAAGGAACAGTTACAGGAGGGTATCTCTCAGGCTTTCAATCTAGTCAAAAGGCATTTGCTGGAGCTTTAGGCATCGACACAAAGTAGGGATTTAGCTTAACTTCATTAGTCTTTGGAGCTTCTTCAACTACCTTAAACAGTAACAGTAGTAGCTTTACCTAGACTGTTAACTATAGGCTGGATAGAAGCGCAAGCGCCTCCTCCTCCCATAAAGACTGCACACCCCACTCCTGCTCTAGCTAGAAGGTGACTCAACTAGAGGAGACCTTTTAAGCAGAGTTCATAGTTACCTCCTACGGAGCCTTTTCAGAATTCACATTCTATAGAAACCTTAGGGTATCTTGGAGGTGTTCAATTCAGTCAAGGAGCATCTGGTTGAGGTTTAGGTAAGGGAGAAAAATTAGGGTTTAGAGTTACCTGATTAGCTGGTCTAGCCACTTGGACAACAGGAACTTCTCCTCTAGAAGATAAAGTTGCGGGTATAGCTGCGCAAGCACTTCCGCCAGCTACCATGGTTATGCAAGGACAAGCTATCTTTAAAATCCCTGGCATTTCTTAACTATTAAGTTCCTTAACTTAGTTAAGAAGATTGTTTAATTTAAAATTTATTGTTTGCTTTTTGAGCTTTCTGAATTTTCAAGAGCCCTCAGAGACTCGCTAGAGCACCTTACTTAAGATTTTTGGAAACATACAAAGTTAGAAATTATCTAGGTCACACTCCATTACACCTAAAGCTACTGTAGGTTTAGGCTGTCTCTTTCTTGCTGGAACTAACGGAGCTGCACTAACCTTCCTGAGCGATAGGTTTGACTTTGTTGATCTCTCAGCTTACTCTAATTCTTCTGTAGGAGGGTCAGCAAACCTTCAGTTAAGAGATGTATTTGTAACTAATTCAGAGTCTACTACCCCATCTAAAGACACTTCTGCTGTAGTGGGGGGGGCAACTTCCAGCTCTTTTAAGTTAGCTCAATCTACCCGAGAGGGAATAGTTCTAGCAGAGCAACACAAAACTGATTTAAGTCCTAGATTAGATTTACAAGCACCTAATACTCTGCAACTATCTCTGCAGAGCCTTGAAGCTACTTCAGGAACAACCTCTCCCTGAAAAGCATCTATTTCTTCAATAAATAGAGAGAGAACTAAGGAAACAGAAGTCCTCTCTCTAAAGGAAAAAAGAGAAGCGGCTGTAGAAGACTGACAGAAGAAACTAGGCTCTAAAGATCTAGAGTTATTTCGCTCTGTCGTTGAAAAGATATCTAAGTTCTCAAAAGCTAAAAAGAGCACTCTTAAACTGTCAGAGTTACCTAGGTTAACTGTTGAAGAAAAGAAAGCCCTCCAAAACTCCTACAAGTTTTGGTCTGATGCAGCCGATCTTAGAGAAAGGCTCACTAGAGAGCTACACAAAAAAGACAAGACCTTAGCAAAGGTCGTTAGGAGAACAAATCACTCCTACGTAGTGCTTGAAAGGTTTCTAAGAACACTTAAGTGACAGGAAGTTTCTGTAGCTTCAGGAAGTGTAGGAGATATTTCTAACAATTGAGGCTGAGGTTCTTGACAGACACACAATTACAGGATCTTCTTTAAAGATGAAAAGGAATGACAGGAAGCCTGAAAGAGAAAGGATCAAGCTCTAAAGGAGGTTAATGCTAGTTGAAATGAAGAGCTTAAGTCTAGATTCTGAAAGAGTGGTTGTTGGTTCAAAAACGTTAAAAATAACGAAGATCTTGAGTGGTGCTATCCTGGTTCTGTAGCTAGGTTTAAGGAGATGAATTATTCCAGCACTGAGATAGAGCTACAGATGGCATCCAAGATGCTTGAGTGAATGGGACAGTCTATCACTTCTTAAAAATTTTTAATTTTAGTCTTTAACTTTTAAACATCGTTTAGGGGGCCTTATCGCAAAATTACTGAACAGGTAACTTAGAGTAGTTTTTAGGATCAGCTATTTAGCTGATCCTACTATCACTTTGGGGACAAATATTTTAGAGACAATGCTTAAAATACTTTTTCTGTTGCGCCATTAGGTCTTCGCGCTCTACTTGACAGGATTCACAAAAAGCTTTCTCTTGTTAACAGGAGCCATCTCGCTGAATGTAGGAGGAATAGCTACCTATGAAATACTTAGGCCTACCCTGTTTCAGTCTTCTTCAGATAAGGGAAATGAACCTATTCAGAAAGCTAAGTCAAGCTCTATTGAGCTCTCTGAAGGATCTGACTCAATAAATGAAGACTGAGACATTAAAAGAGATATTTTGCCGTTACATGAGGGAATTCTTCCTGCGTTTGAAGAGCAAGAGCTGAATGACTTGCCACAAAAAGAAGAGCTCAGAAAAATCACAAAAGGAGTCCTAGTGATGTATAAGTCTGCTCAAGCTACCTTGGAAGGTCAAGCCTATGTTGGTTCTATTCTTTCTGCAGACGAATACTTCTCCGGACAATATAACTTCCGACAGTTAGATGCAGTGATAATTCCTACTCCCGTGTCGAAAGATGAATTATTGAATCACTTTTTAGGTTCTCTAAATAACAAGGTAGAGCTTTTCAAGATATTGGGAGATAAGGGCTCTCCAGTTGTCTTTTTCTGAAATAGACACACTTTCAAGACAGGGATCGATGCCTTTAGAAGCGAACTTCAAGCTTGCTGTGCAGAATACAAACATCTACTAGATGCAATATTTGCAGTTGTACCTGACAGGAAGAGATAGTCTGTGATTTTCTCTAGGCTTGATAATCTATCTGCTTAGTCCCCTCTTTGGGGACCCCCCAGCTTAGGGCGTTTACTGTCCTCTCGTGACTTTAAAGGCAAAACTCTTATCGGCCTTAATGGTCCTAGGAATTAATGGTGCTGCTGTAGCGTCTTTAGAAGGCAAATTTCTTACTCCTTCTTCTTCTCCCGAGTATTGACACTCCAACAACCACAAGTTAGATGAAGCTAATTCCCCTAATGCGAAGTCCCTGTCTCTTGAATTAGGTTCCGATAGAGTTAGTGGTATCGATTTAAAAGAGCCTTCTGTTCATCCTTCTTTAAGTGCTGATGTTCTAAAGCCAGAGCTACAAAACTACTTTATAGATTTTGAGTCCTTAGGTTCTGATCTTTCTGCAGGAAAGCTAGGCAGATCTCTTAAGAAGATCAACAGAAATCTAGGTAAGGATGAAGCTCTTCAGGAACTTGAGAGAAAGAAATTAGAGAAGTATTCCAAAAGGGCTCAAGATTTAGCCGAGCATGCATCTAGCTATCTGTCAGCTAAAAAAAAGGTGCAGAAGAACTTGCAACTTAAGAGCTCTGTTTCTGATTTAGCGGAAGGAAAGATAACTTCTTCTGTTGTAGATCTGTCCTTGAATGCCCAGGAGAGAAAAGCTCTAATGACTTTCTACGAGAAGTACTCCCTCATAAAAGAAGACAGTGAGGTGCTTGAAAACAAGATCAACAAGCTAAAGGGTCGAAAAGAAGCTCTCTATCACCCTGAGCTAGAAAAGATGAGAAGGGAAGGAATTATTAGAGCATTGAAGGATTTGAATTGATCGGAAGAAAAGGTGACTCTAAAGAAGAACGATTTATTTAATCCTTTAGAAGCTAAGCGAGACTATGGTTGAGGTGAATGAGGTGATAAAAATCCCTTCTACTATTTGTTTAGTAGTCAAGATGAGTGATTAAAGATGATGTCTTTTTATCACTACAGCGAATCTGAATGGAGGTCTTATGTCCATAAAGGTGAACAGTGCATAGTCACTTGGGGCTCTCTGTTCGGTAGTTTATGTGTCGGAAATGTAGAGGATTATGAAAAAGCAGTTAAGCAAGCTAAATCTCAGATTGAACTGAGGATTGCAGAAAAGCTATTGAGTCTGACAGGCAATCTCCCTGAAGTTAAGGAGTCGGAAGCTTCAATGCAAAGAGGGGAATTACCTTCTTGAATTAGATTGGCCTTAGCAGGTATAGTCGTTCAACAGCGGTAATTTTCTTTCTACATATAAATAGAGAATTAGAAAGGATCTAGCCCTTTCGAACCTTATGCCTGCGATCTGTATTAATATTTACCTCGTTTGTGTTTCAGAAGCTTTAATAGCCCTTCCAACAAGGGCTTTATCTAATTGTCTCTTTCAGTAAAAACCAAACTCTTCACCTCTTTGTTTGGATTGTTAGGACTCAATGGAATCTCCTATTCAGTCATCCAATCTAAACAGGTAGCTAGCAATCTAAGTCCTCTTTATTCAGATAAAGGTATTTCGATTAACAACTCTATTTCAGAGAAAGCAACAGATTCCAAGAACTTCACAATCGGAGGGAGTTACGCAACAATTGGACCTCAATTAAGAGGTTTACTGAATGCTCAAAAAGAATTAGATACTCAGGAGTTTTTACGAATACTAAGTGGTCAACAACTTAGCGATGATGACTTCTTAAAAGTTTCCGATTTGGTAGATATTGGTGATTCCCAGAACTTAATCAAAGATATTGAAGGAGAATCCATTAGAGAAAACAAGGTACTGGACATAGAAAAGGAACAAGTTCAAAAGTACAACGCTCACACAAAAGCATTAACTGAAAAGGTATTGAATGACTATAGAACGGCCTTAAGAGCTATTGAGACTTATAAGCAAAGATCTTCTGAATATTGAAGGTTTGGAAGATTTACCTTAGATCAGAGAAAGGCTCTAAAGAAAGTCTTTAAAAAGTTTGTCAGGTTAAGTGAGGTGAGGAAAAAGCTTTTAAGTGATCTCTCTGATGTGAAGAGCACTGATCAAGACCTTCCTTTGGCTACAGTACCTATTGAGATAGAGGAACTTAAGGCGAAGCTCATAGCTATAGGTTGAGAACAAAGAGAACATATTGTGATTCCTGTTGATGATTCTGACTCCAAGAATTTAGGGTGAGATACATGAAACAACAATCCTTTTAAGTTGTTCTTTAAATCTGAAGATGACTACAAAAGTAAGTGACAGGCATTTGTGAATGCAATGAAGTCGTTTAAAGAAGAAGGTCACAAGAAGAACTTAGTCAAGATCTTCACTGGAGAGATGAAGTCTGAAGAGGAAAGTAAGTGAAACAGTAGCTTTAGGTCTTCTTGATACGAAGTCATCAAAGCTGAAGCTGAGATTGAAATGACTGTAGCTACTTGAATGGTTGAGAAGATGGGACAGTTAACTGATGTAGAGATTCTTGCTGAGGCCAAGTAGACTTCAGTCCTTTTTGGAAATAAACTTTAAAAACAGAAAATCAAATCTTTAAGGGAAGTGTTTAGAGCTTCTTATCTAAAGCACAGTTATTAAAAAAGACGTTTAAGTCTTAGCCTTTAATCCTCAAGTGCCTATTTGGCTCAGCCAAATTAGGGCCTTATTGGAAGATTGAGTTCTTGGTGGCGGGGGGGGCAATTTCGTCTTTCAGAATGGGAAGGACTTTCAGAATATTGGAGCAGGAATAGCCATTTTGGCTGGTGTAGGTGCTGCTTTAGCTCAAGGTTACATAGGAGGTAAGGCTGTGGAGTCACTAGCTAGAAATCCAGAGGTTGAAGCTTTGATCTTTAGGCAGTTCATCATTGGTGCTGCTGTCTGCGAGTCTGTTGCAATTTACGGATTAATAATTGCCATAGTTATTCGATTTGGGAGTTAGTGGCTAACTGATTGTTTCAACTCAAAAACCTACTCTATGAGCTTTCTCTGGGGGGGGGCAAATGGCTTGCTATTTCAAGAGGATGCTAAGTACAAAGATATAGGTGCTGGGATTGCCATCTTAGCTGGAATAGGAGCTGCGCTAGCGCAGGGATATATAGGAGGAAAAGCAGTAGAGTCGTTAGCCAGGAATCCTGAAGTAGAGGCCTTAATATTTCGTCAATTTATTATTGGAGCTGCAGTTTGTGAGTCAGTGGCTATCTATGGGTTGATCATTGCTATTGTTGTTAAGTTCTCTAAGTAGTTTTTCTTCTATTTAGGTCTTTAAGATAGTCAATTTTTCTCATCAAGTTCTCTTCAGAGCTAGACTTGTTAGGTCTTTGAGGGCTCAGTTGAAAAGCTGGGAATTAAAATTAGTTAGGAACCAATGTCATTTTGGTTTTACAGGTAGTTATTTGACAATAATCTAATAAAGGTAAACCGGACAATTTAATGAGAGTTTGATTCTGGCTCAGGATTAATGCTGGTGGTATGCATAACACATGCAAGTCGTACGAAGCTAGCTTGCTAGCTTAGTGGCAAACGGGCGAGTAATACATATTTAACTTACTTACGCAAGGAAGATAGCAACTCGAAAGAGTTATTAATACTCCATAGGTTTAGATTTGAAATAGTCTAAATTAAAGGGGCGCCGCAAGGAGCCCTGTGCATAAATAGGAATATGTCCTATTAGGTAGTTGGCGGGGTAAAGGCCCACCAAGCCGGTGATGGGTAGCTGAACTGAGAGGTTGGACAGCCGCAATGGGATTGAGATATGGCCCATATTCCTACGGGAAGCAGCAGTGAGGAATTTTTCACAATGGGCGAAAGCCTGATGGAGCAATACCACGTGAACGATGAAGGTCTTCTGATTGTAAAGTTCTTTTATTTAGGAAAAAAAGCAGGATAGGAAATGATTCTGCCGTGATTGTACTAATTGAATAAGTGACAGCTAACTATGTGCCAGCAGCTGCGGTAAAACATAGGTCACGAGCATTATCCGGATTTATTGGGCGTAAAGAAAGCGTAGGTGGAGGAGTTGATCCATTGTCAAAAGCATCTGCTTAACAGGTGTTCGCGATGGATATCGCTTCTCTAGAATTAGTTAGGGGGTACTGGAATTCAATGTGTAGCGGTGGAATGCGTAGATATATTGAGGAACACCAGAGGCTAAGGCGAGTACCTGGGACATAATTGACACTGAGGCTTGAAAGCGTGGGGAGCAAATGGGATTAGATACCCCAGTAGTCCACGCCGTAAACGATGGGTATTAGGTATTTGGTTTAAAACTGAGTGCTGTAGCTAACGCGTTAAATACCCCGCCTGGGTAGTATATATGCAAATATGAAACTCAAAGAAATTGACGGGGACCTGAACAAGTGGTGGAGCATGTTGCTTAATTCGATAATACACGCAAAACCTTACCAAGGCTTGTAATCTACTGCGAAACTATAGAAATATAGTGGAGGTTATCGGTATGACAGGTGGTGCATGGCTGTCGTCAGCTCGTGTCTTGAGATGTTTGGTTAAGTCCCGTAACGAGCGCAACCCTACTCTCTAGTTAATTAGTTCTAGAGTGACTGAATCGTAAGATATAGGAAGGTTGGGGCCAAGTCAAGTCATCATGCCCCTTATGCCTTGGGCTGCAAACGTGCTACAATGGTAGGCACAATGTGTTGCAAACTAGCGATAGTGAGCTAATCACCTAAAACCTATCTCAGTCCGGATAAAAGGCTGCAATTCGCCTATTTGAAGTTGGAATCACTAGTAATCCTGTGTCAGCTATATCAGGGTGAATACGTTCCCAGGTCTTGTACACACCGCCCGTCAAACTATGAAAGAAAGAACTAGTTGAAACCGCATTTAATTGCGTCTAGATTGGTAATTTTGATTGGAGTTAAGTCGTAACAAGGTACCCGTACGAGAACGTGCGGGTGGAAAACTTTTTATTAGGATAAAATATCCTACTTTTTTGGAAGAGGTTTTACCGTTCTGTTTACCTTTTATTGTCAAAAACTATCAATTATTTTTTCACTGCTTTTAGCAACCACTTACACATATCAGATATTTAGAAGTTAGGAAATAAAAGAAGTAAGAAGGCTCTTTTTTCTGTAACTTAGTTAATTACTTTTTCGTAGCTTCAGGAGACTTAAACAATTGATCAGTCATAGTAGAGATATTTTGCATTAATTTTTCTATATGCTGTTTGTTCTTTTCTTGTAACTCTTGCAGAGCCTGTTTTAACTTATTATTCTGCTCATCTAATTTGCTTTTCAAAGTACCATGCACTTGAGAGGCTCCTGACTGGAATTTGTCTGTAATGTCCTTCAATTTGGTCTTATAGCTTTCTTCTTCTGTACTCTTTGTCCTCTCTAGTTTTGACTGTTCCTCCTTAGCTTTTCTTTCGTTTTCCTGAGTAGCCTCAGTTACGTTATTTCTAGATTTATCGGTATCTTCTCTCTTTTTCTGGGACTTTTTATTCTTTTCGTTTAGTTCTTCATAACTTTTCTTGGAGTTGGTTTTTTCCTCACCAAGTCTCCTTAACTCTTTATCTATAGAAGAGTTATTTGTTTTTGATTGATTCGTTAAATCATCAGATTCACTCTGAATATCTTGGAGAGAGCCTGTACCGAATGGATTGAAAGCTGCAGCATTAACTCCTCCAGTTAGTCCGGCCAGGACAGTGATTAGGTATTTTGGATAGAGCAAGCCCTAAGACTTTGCTTGAACGCCCCCCCCGCACAAGAGATTCGCGATGCTCATCACCAAGGTAGTTTGAGTTTATCGGTCTTGGGAATAGACTCCCTGAGGGTCTTTTTTTGGAACTTATTATTTATTAAGCTTTTAAAATTCTTGTCTTTGTGTTTCACTTTTCTAGATTAGTTGGTATCTCCCTAGGAGGTCTAACTGCAGGCTCTACAGGAATAGCAGTCACTCCTACCTTACTTAGAGATGCTTTATTTTTAGATTCTTTATATAAGGAAGAAAAGAAGACAAAGTCTAGTTTCGACCTAGATGGACTAAGGAAGGAAGATCAGAAAACCAAAAGCGCGCTAGACAAGTTGAATTCCCAACTTAATCAGGGACTTTCAGCCATTGAAACTTTAAAAACTCGTCAAGTAAGCCTTATAAAAGCAGGATTTAGCAGCATCGAGAAGAAAGAGGAGGAGTTTAGGCAGAAATACGACTCTTTATCTAAAAAAATTCAATCATTAACAGAATTGCTGAAGCAAGAATCTAGCATAGCTTCTAAGAAGATGAATGTTCAACAGAATCTTCAGTTGTTGAGTATCTACGAAAAGGCCTTTGATCAACTGAACAACCAGTTTTACAGTTGGGACAGTACCATCCAAGAAATCATCTGTGTACTCAAAGAACCTACAAAGAATGAAGAGAACAAGTGTAAGGGAGAAGGCTTGATAGCTCCCTTAAGAAATATGTTTAGGGAGGATGAAAAAAGTTCTAGGTTGTTCGGTTCGTCAACTACTGTGGCGGGGGGGGCACCCAGTCGAACTACTAGATCGACTAGGGACACCTCTCAAGTAGAAGCTACAGCCTCCCAAACTGCAATGGCCGAATTAGAAAAAGTTCGTCAAGCTCTAGAACAGATGAGTAAGAACCTTGAGAATAGTTGAAAGGAGTCTCTCAAGAAAAAAGGAGAGACAATGAGTCACAAATCTAAGCTTCAAAACTATCAAGCCTATCTAGAGTATGCTCAAGCTCTTACGGACTTTCAAAGAGTTCTGCTTAAGGGAAAGGTCACAGAAGATACAGAAGCATCTAGGGAGTTAGTGAAGACCATAAATGATTTAACTGAATTTATTGTGAGGGTAGGCAGAGCTCTAGAAAACCTAAAGGCTCACTATGTTGTCTTAAAAGCCTATGAAGGGAAGATAGCAACTAGTCTCTGTAATTTGAAAACCATACCTAGAGAAGGCTGCGAAACCCCTTCTACTGAGGAGCTATAGTGTTTCCTTTTTCTAGGTTAGTAGGTTCTTCTTTAGGTTTTCTGGCAGTAGGATCTACAGGAGTAGCAGTCACTCCCTTCTCTCTGAGTGACCCTTCATTCTGAGATCTTATGTATAGCGAAGGAAATAGAAAAAAAGGTGATTACGATTTTGAAAGTCTGAGACTTAAAGAACAAGAGCTAAAGCAAAAGTTAGAGGAGATAGGTAAGACCTTAAGTTCAGGATTAGAGGCAGCTAGCTCTTTAAAAGAACGTCAGCTCTCCAATATCAAAAAAGGTTTTGAGTTAATTGAAAAACATGAAAGCTCACTGAAAAACAAATACGAAGAATTTAGACACAAGATTGACTTAATGACCAAGTGGGTCCAACGAGAATCAGGAATAGCCTCCAAGAAAATGCAGACTCAACAGACTCTGGAGTTAATAAAGCTCTATGAAAAAGCTCTCAAAAAGATCAACGAAAAATTCTATGAATGAGACAAGACAATTCACGAAATCGTCTGTGTTATCAAAAAAGGAGAGCAAGCGGACAGTAATTGTCTTGAAGAATCCAAATACACTCCCTTCGAAAACATGATTGCGTCCATAAAGGGAAATGCTCAGTCAGTGCCCCCCCCCGCACCGAGAGCTAAGAGGGCTGTTCAAGGCCAGGAAGAGTTAGCTTCAGATGCAGCTAAAGCCGAACTGGCTAAGGTGCAACGCGAATTAGAAAATCTCAGTCAGCAACTAGAGTTCACCTGAAGAAAGTCACTGGCCAGTAAGGGAAGATTAGTCTCTGAGGCTAGAAAGTTCTCTAGATATGAAGCCTTTATGGATTACGCTAAAGCCTACATAGATGTTCAGAAGTTACTGCTTAAGAGAAAAATAGCTCAAGATACTAAAGAAGCTGAGTCTTTAGTCAAGAAGATTAATGGCATCACTGAAGTTATTGTTCAATCCAATCAGGTTATTGAGAAACTAAAGATTCAATATACAGACTGAAAAGCTTATGAAAACCAGATAACGACCAGTCTTTGTAGTCTACACACCATCTCTATAGAACGATGTTCTAATTCTGAAGCTAGTTACGATGATCTCTAGTGTTCCCTTTTGCAAAGATAGTTGGTAGCTCCCTAGGTTTCCTAACAGTAGGTTCAACAGGAGTAGCAGTTACTCCCAATCTTTTCGCTGCAGGCTCTGATTTTCTATATAAAGAAAGAAATAAAAAACAGAATTACTTTAATTTAGCTTTTTTTGAATCTGAAGAGCAAACCCTCAGGCAAAAGCTAGAGGAACTTAGCAAGAAACTCAATTCAGGCCTTAAAGCTACAGAGTCACTTAAAGAAGAACAGATAAAGAACATAAAGACAGCCTTTGAGTTAGTTAAGAAGAATGAACTATCCCTGAAGCAAAAATACCAAGAGATAGCTGCAAAAGTTCAACAACTTACTCAGTGACTGGAAAAAGAATCTAAAGTTGCTGAACAAAAGATGAAGACTACTCAGACGATAGAGCTCCTTAATTTTTACGAGAAGGCTTTTAAGAAGATAAGCGAGAAATTTAAAGAGTGAGATGACACTGTTTACGAAATCATCTGCGAGATTAACAGAGTAGATAAATCCTCAAAGAACTGTAAGGAAGAAGCAGAAAAATCTTCTCTTAAAGGAATACTTACTGCGATAGTCAAGGGCATTGGTCAAACCTCTGATGCCCCCCCCCGCTCAGAAGGGTAGGCAGAAACGAAGCGCAAAATCTTCGCAGCCTCAGGAAGAATTAGCCTCAGAAAAAGCTAAAAAGGAACTAGAAGACGTTAAGAAGGAGTTAGAAAAGATGACTCAAAATATTGAATCCTCTTGAAAAAACTTGTTAGGCTGGCAGCAAAGAATCACAGATGAGAAGCAAACAATGAAGTTTTATGAAGCAGCCTTAGATTTTTCTTCAGCATTCATAGAGGCCCAAAAGGTTGTGTTAAAGGGCAAGATTGCTCGAGACACTAAGGATTCAGAAGGATTGGTTCAAAAGATCAACACTTTAACCTCTTTTATGGTGAAGGCCAGCAAAGCTTTGGAGGACTTGAAAGCTCATCATACGACCTTAAAGTACTATGAGGGAAAGATATCTACAAGTCTTTGTGGTTTGAAAACTATCTCAAGGGCAGGCTGTTCTTCTCCTGCAGAAGCAGAGATTATGTAGTGTTCACATTTGCCAAGATAGTTGGCAGTTCCTTAGGCTTCTTAACAGTAGGATCAACAGGAATTTTTGTAGTCCCCTTCTCCCTTTCAGATCACCTTACTAAAGAAGTAAAAAAGAGAAAGGTTCGCCTAGATCTCAAGAATCTAGAGGGTAGAGATCAAGCGTTAAAGGCTGAATTAGAAAAGCTTAGCTCCACCTTAAACTCAGGACTCCTCTCTGTAGAGTCCTTAAAGGGTCATCATCTTTCAAATATTCAAAAGGCATTTGACTTTATCTCAAAGAATGAAGAAAGCTTGAAGTCTAAGTATCAAGAGCTAACTAAAAAAGTAGAGGAATTAACTAAGTGAATCGAAAGAGAATCTGAAGTTTCCTCAAAGAAAATGAAGACTCAACAGACTCTAGAACTCTTGAAGTTTTATGAAACTATCCTTAAGAAGCTAAATGACAAATTCCGTGAGTGGGACTTGACAATCCACGAGATCATCTGTGTTATCCAGCAAGATACCGACACTAATTTAGATTGCAAGAAAAAAGCAGAACTGACTTCCTACGCAAGTATGCTTTCACTAATAAAACAGGGCTCTCATTTTTCTTCATCAGTGCCCCCCCCCGCCACACAAAGAAAGAAGAGAGAGGCAAAGGCCCAAGAAGCTCAAGAGTTAGCCTCAGTTAAGGCCAAGGAGGAACTGAAAAAGGTAGGAGAAGAGTTAGAGAAGATAAGTCAGTCTCTGGAGACTACCTGAAAGAACTTTCTAACAAATAGAGGGAAGATTCTTGACGAAAGGCAGCACTTTACGACTTATCAGTCCTTCTTAGACTTAGCTGCAGCGTTTGTAGAAGATGAGAAAGTCTCCTTAAGGGGAAAGATTAGAGAGATCACTAAAGACTCTGAGTCTCTTGTGGAGAAAATTAATGATCTGACCGCCTTTATCGTCAAGTCCAGTAAGGTGATTGAAGACCTAAAGGTGTATTACTCAATTCTTAAAAGGCATGAAGGAAAGGTAACTGCTAGTCTCTGTAGCTTGCCGACGATAACTAAAGAGGACTGTTTTGTCTCTGAACCTAATCTAGAATCCCTTTAATGTGTTCACATTTGCCAAATTTATAAGCTCTTCTTTAGCTTTCCTAACAGTAGGCTCAACAGGAGCTATTGTCGCTCCTGTCGCCTTAGATTCTTCTATTTATCGACCAACAAAAAAGCTCAAAAGTAGACTGGTTCTACAGCCTTTTACCTCTTCTGAGCAAGAACTCAAAGATCGACTAGATGAGCTTAAAAGCAAGTTTACTCTTGCATTAAAAGTCACTGAAGCCGCTAAAAATCTCAAACACAAAAAGATGAAAGATAAGTTCGAAGAGATTAAGCAAAAAGAGGAGTCTTTGAAGGATAAATATGAAGAACTAACTAAGAAAATTGAAAAACTCTCGAAGCTACTGAAGCAACAATCTACAGAATCTATGAAGAAGCTGTATATGCAATCAGCAATCTCTTTGTTGGAAGCCTATGAAGGTTACTTTCAGAAGTTGACAGAACACTTTGAGTCTCAAAAGAAGACTATCTTGGAGATAGTCTGTACCATTGACAAGACACAAGCTTCTTCACAGGACCCTAAAAACCCTCAGGAGACTCAGTCAAATCAACCTTGTGCCACTGAAGAATGGCTTAAGCAGCTAAAGGAAAATCCGCGAGCAGAGACAGCTAGTGCCCCCCCCCGCCGAAGCTTCAGCATCTAAGGAAGCTCTTGCTAAGTTAATGGAAGTTAGAAAGGAGCTCTACAAGTTAAGTCAGGATGTTGAAGCTAAAGAGAAAGGGATGAAGGAAGGTAAGACTAGAGCGGAGAGGGCAAAAACTTTTCTGAAAACCTACAGCGACTTTATCGATGGACTAGTCAATCTACTTAAGACTTATCAAGATAGGGTAAAGAAAGAAATCGAAGAAGGCACTAAAGAATCCAAAGACATTGTCGCCAAGATCAACAGCTTAAGTGAAGAAATAGTTCTAACTAACAGGGAATGAGAAAAATTCAAGACTCAATTCTCTGTCTTTAAGGTCTATGAGGGAAAAATCTCCAATAGATTGTGTGATCTTGCTATTTCTTCTAAGCTCAATTGCCTTAATGGTGACTTAAAGTCACAGCGAGAAAATCTTTAATGTGTTCACTTTTGCCAAATTCGTTAGCTCCGCTTTAGGCTTCTTAACAGTAAGCTCGACAGGAGCTGTAGTAGCTCCTGTTACCCTTACAGATTCTATCTATAGAGTAGGACAAAAAACCAAAAATCACCTGGATCTTCAGTCTTTTAATGCAGAAGAAAAGGAGCTAAAAGACAAACTAGAAACCCTTAAGAAACAGTTTCAAGTAGCCTTAAGGTTCACCTCAGTTTTTCAGAAGGTCAGACTAGAGAGAATCAACAAGAACTTTGAAGAAGTTAAAAAGGAAGAAGGAAATCTAAAGGGACAATATGAGGAACTCAAGAAAAAGATTGACAAGATCTCAGAGTTATTGACTAAGCAATCTCTTGAGTCCCAGAAGAAACTACATGCTCAGTCAGCTTCTTCTCTGCTCGGGGCCTTTGAAAAGTATCTAGATTCTTACTCTAGGCATCTGCAGAAACAGGGAAAGACCATCCTAGAGGTAGTTTGTGTTATAGACAAAACGAAGTCATCTGCTCAGAGCCCTAAGTCCCAACAGCAAACAGAAGCTGAAGGAAATTGTATCAACAAGGATTGAATAAAGACACTATCCCAACAAGCAACAGCCTCTGCTGCCCCCTCCGCACCAGTTAGATCAAAGAGAAACGCTAAACCTGAAGAAGCTTCAGCATCAGCTGAAGCATTGAAGAGCCTAGAAGGGGTTAGGGGGAAACTCTTTGGCTTAGCTCAAGACATTAGCTCTAAGTGGCAGAAGTCTCTAGCAGAGAAGAGCCATGTAGCTCACGAGAAACTATTCTTAAATACCTATGTAACCTTTCTTGAACAGTCAATCCAATATATGAAGCTTTATCAGTCAGCTTTAAGGGTCCAAATGGAGGCCGATATGGATCTATCCAAATCCACAGTTAAGAAGATCAATGAATTGAACGCCGAGATGGTAGAGGCCTCTAAGGATTGAGAGAAACTAAAGGAAAGATACAGAGTCTGTAAGGCCTATGAAGGTAAATTGATAGACAGTCTTTGCTCCTTACACACCTTTAAAACAGAGTGTCCTGACTCTCAAGCAGAGCAAGAAAATCTTTAATGTGTTCACATTTGCCAAATTCGTTATCTCTGCCTTAGGCTTCTTAACAGTAAGCTCGACAGGAGCTGTAGTAGCTCCTGCAGCCTTCTCAGAGACTATCTATCAGAAGGGAGAGAGACTTAAAAGTAGTTTCGAATTAACCACCTTAAAGGACTCAGAAAGAGAGCTGAAGTCTAGACTAGACCTACTCAAAAAACGAATAGGTCTAGCTATCAAGGTAACTGAGGTAGTTAGAGATAAGAAGCTGAAATCCATTCACGATAAGTTTTCAGAGATAGATAAGGAAGAAGGAAGATTGAAGGAAAAATACGAAGAGATCTCTAAAAAGATAGAAAAACTCTCTAAGTTACTGAAAGATGAAGCTAATGAAGCCTCTAAGAAGATGCAAAATAAAACAGCAATAGCCTTTCTAGAGACATATGAAAGGTACTTTGAACAGATAGCTCGCTACCTTCACAAGTGAGACAAGACCATATTAGAAATTGTCTGTGTAATCAACAAAACTAGTCAGTCTAAGCCTGAGAAGCCCTCTAAGCAACAATCAGAAGTTGAAGACTGTAATGAACAGACTTTTGCTCAAAGACTAGCAGGAAGCGTTACTGCTGCCCCCCCCCCCGCAAGAGCTAAGAGATCAGCAAAATCTACAATAACTTCATCTGGACAGGAGCCAGCATCCAAAGAAGCCCTACAGAAACTAGAGTCAGTTAAGCAAGCCTTAGAAGGTATGAGCAAGGAGGTAGAAGACAGATGAAAGTCTCTACTTATAAATAAAGACTCTGTATCTAAGTTCAAGGGATTTCTGTCAACTTACGAGTCTTACCTAGAATTCCTTGACCAGATCATCAAAACAGCTAAGAAGGATGTACGAGTTCGCATAGAAGAAGACACCACGAGAGCTAAAGAGATAGTCCAGAAGATAAATGGCCTAAATGACTCTGTTGTGAAGACTCACAAAGAGTGAGAGAAGCTCAAAGAAAGATGATCAGTCTTTAAAGTATTTGAGGGAAAGATAGTTCACTCTCTCTGTTCTCTATTGACTATCAAAGAAGAGTGTCCGGATGTTCAATCTAAGTTAGAAGAGCTTTAGTGTGTTTACCTTTGCTAAGTTTGTTAGCTCTGCTTTAGGTTTCATAACAGTCGGATCAACAGGAGCTGTTGTAGCTCCTGCTGCTTTAGATTCTCCTATCTATCAATCACAAGACAAGTTAAAAAGCCATTGAGACCTACAACCCCTGAGAGATTCTGAGCAAAAACTAGAGATTCGACTAGATTCTCTGAAGGCCAAATTACTTCTAGCTCTGAAGGCTACTGAAGCAGCAAAGAAGTTCAAGCACAACCTGATGCAGGAAAAGTTTGAGTCTGTAAAAAAGGAAGAAACCAACCTTAAATCTAGATACGAAGAACTAACTAAGAAGATTGAGAAGATATCTGATCTACTTAGACAACAATCACAGGAGTCTTCTAAGAAATTGCGTATGCAGTCAGCTGTTTCTCTCCTGGAGAGTTATGAGAAATACTTTGACAAGTTAATAGAGCACTTTGAAAAGCAAGAGAAAACGATTCTCGAGATTGTCTGCACCATAGACAGAACCAGCAATCCTTCTTCAGGAGGATCTCAGCAGAGTCAAGAGTCAGAATGTGCAACTGCAGAATGAATCAAAAAATTAAAAGAAAGCGAGTCCAGTAGCTCTGCTGGTGCGGGGGGGGGCATCAGCCTCCTCTTCTAATGGTCAAGCTCAAGAACAGACAGCATCTCAGGAGGCGATAGTAAAGCTAAAAGAAATAAGACAGGAACTCTACCGGATGAGTCAAGATATCGAGTCTAAGGTTGCAATAATGAAAACAGGAAAGCAAGTAGCTTCTAACGAAAAGGAGTTTTGATCTAACTATCAAGCGTTCACCGAGGCTCTAATTGAGGGACTTACTGCTCTTCAAGAACGAACTAAGAAAGATATAGAGGTCCAAACTCAAGCTACTCAGGAAACAGTATCTAAGATCAATAACTTAAACGAAGAAATCGTTAAAGCAGGTAAGGATTGAGAGAAACTAAAAGGACAATTTAGAGTATTTAAGGCCTATGAAAGTAGGGTAAGCAACAATCTTTGTTCGTTATTAACCGTTAAAAAGACTGATTGTGTCTCCATCGATCAAGGAGAGTCTGTAGAAGCTCTTTAATGTGTTCACCTTTGCTAAGTTCGTCAGCTCTGCTTTAGGCTTCCTGACAGTAGGCTCGACAGGAGCTTTTGTAGCTCCTGTTGCCTTAACAGATTCCCTCTATGGAGCTAGACATAAGACTAAGAGACATCTAGATTTAGATGGATTCAAAAGATTTGAAAAGGAACTAAAGGCTCAACTAGATCTTTTAGGAAAAAAGTGAGAGTTAGCCCTCAGAGCTACTAAATTTGCTAGAGACAAGAAGTTTGAAAAGATACAGGAGATATTTACTCAAGTAAGTGAATCAGAAGGTCAGTTAAAGAAAAAGTATGAGGAACTTTTAGAAAAGATTTCAAAGATCTCTGACCTATTGAAGCAGGAATCTCTAGAGTCAACTAAAAAGCTATATGTTCAGTCAGCATCTACTCTCTTGCAGACTTACGAAGCTCACTACAAGACTATCTCTGAACATTTCGAGAAGCAGAGAAAGGCAGTTTTAGAAATAGTATGTGTCATTGACAAAACTAGGGAGAGTGCACAGAGTCAAACGCAAGCACAACCTAGTACTTCAGAGCAGACTTGCGCAACAGAAGACTGAATAAAGAAGTTGGAGGAGAGTCCTCAGTCTTCCAGCCCTCCTTCTGCGGGGGGGGCATCAACAAGTCAGGCTCAAGGTGAAACAGCTTCTCAGCAAGCTTTAAAGAGCTTAAGTGGGGTTAGAGAGGCTCTTTACGGTATGAGCAAGGAAGTAAAGAATTACACACAAAAGCTAGATGAGAGCAAAGAAGAAGCTAAGCGAGCAAGAGAATTTTTAACTCAATACATCTCATTTGTTGAGTCCCTAGTTAAGTTGCTTCAGGATTATCAATCTAGGTTAAAGAAGGGAATTGAATCTGATACTCAAGAATCTTCTGAAATAGTCAAAAAAATCAATAAATTTAATGAGGAGATAGTCCGAACAAATAAAGATTGGGAAGAACTTAAATCTCAATTCATAGTTTTGAAGGCTTATGAAGGAAAAATAGTTAATAGTTTGTGTAGCCTACAAACCATTGAGAAACCTAATTGCATTACTCAAGATGCAGTAGAGGTTTTGTAATGTGTTCACGTTCGCTAAGTTCGTCGGCTCTGCTTTAGGTTTCCTAACAGTAAGCTCGAAAGGAGCTGTAGTAGCTCCTGTTACCTTCACAGATTCTCTCCATAAGACAGGAAAGAATGCCAAGGGTCACTTTGATCTAGCGGGACTCAAAAACGAAGAACACAAATTAAAAACAAGATTAGACAGTCTAAAAACAGACTTCTCTAAAGCTCTACTAGCTACAGAGGCATCAAAAAATTACAAATTAAAAAAGATTCAAGAGAAATTTGATGAACTCAAGAGCAAAGAGGAGAGCCTAAGGAAACAATACGAAGAGATAACTGAAGAAATTAAAAAGATCTCTGACCTACTAACCAAAGAATCTGAAGCTTCTAAAAGAAAGCTAAATTCAGAGTCAGCGCTTTCTCTTCTGAAGGTCTACGAAAAGCACTTTGAAACAATCTCTAAGCATTTTTCAGACCAAAAACAGAATGTATTGGAGATAGTTTGCACCATAGACAAAACCATTAAGAAGCAAGAAATTCAATCAGGACAGGTTTGTGCGGACGAGTCTTGAAAGAAGACACTAGAAAGTCCGAGTCAAGCTGGACAGAATCAGGTGGCGGCGGGGGGGGGCATCGTCGCCGAATACAGGACCGAAAGCCTCAGAAGAAGCCCTTAAAAAGCTAGGAGAAGTGAAAGAAACTCTACACAATATGAGCAAACAAATTGAAACTTGAATAACTCGAATCAACAGCGAGAACGAAGGAGTTAAAAAGATCTCAGCTATCTTTGAAACTTATGTGGCTATCGCAGACAGTACTGTTAAGTTACTAAAGCTCTATCAGAAGAAAGGGAGTGATCGAGTAGAAGAAGGAGTCAGAAAGTCAAAGGAAATAGTTAACCAGGTAAACAAGTTGAATGAAGAGATAGTCCAATTCAATAGAGACTGAGGTTTCTTAAAACAACAGTTCACAGTTTTTAAGGCTTATGAAGGTAAGCTTTCTGACATCCTGTGTAGTCTGCGCACCACCTCAAAGACCAATTGCGCAAATCCTGCTTTAGAGCAGGAAACCATCTAGTGTTTACCTTTTCAAAGGTTGTAGGTACCTCTCTAGGAGCTCTCGCGTTAGGCTCAACGGGGATTGTAGTGGCCCCTGCTGTTCTAAAGGATTTGCCTTTAGACCTATTCACTAAGCAAAAGGAAAGACTAAAAGGCTCTCTTGACCTAGAGATTCTTAAGGGAGTTGAACAACAGCTAAAGTCAGAGCTAGACAACCTGAAGGGGAAACTTGATTTAGCTTTAAGAGTTACCTCTGCATTAGGTAACAAGAGGCTCTCGCAGATGCACGAAAAATTCAAAAAGGTAGAAGAGTCAGAAGGAAATCTAAAGGAAAAGTACCTAGAACTGACCAAAAAGGTTGAAGAATTATCTAAGTTGCTCTCTGAAGAATCTTCTGAAACTGAAAAGAAGTTAAAGGCTCAGTCTGTTCAAGCTCTAGCTGATACTTATTCGCAATATTACGATGCTTTGTCAAGACACTTTCACAAATGAGACAGGACCATCCTAGAAATAGTCTGTGCCATCAACTCTACACAAACAAAACCCACTAAAAAGAAGGAAGAAGAGGACGAACAAGAATGCGAAATTCCCTCTTTGGTATCAAGAGTCTACGGTAAACCTGAGACTCAAGCAGGCAGCGGGGGGGGGCATCAACAAGCTTCAGGGTCATCTCAAACGGGAGAAGCCTCCCAAGAAGCACTAAAAAAGTTAAACGAAGTTAAAGCAGCACTTGAGTCTATGAGCAACAACATCGAACGGGGTTGAAAACAGATACTTTTTGACAAGAGTAAGTCAGAGCACATAAAGATAGCTTTCGAGACTTATGGAGCCTATCTAGACTATTTGATTCAGTTAATTAAGACTTCAAAGGAAAAGAAGAAACTAGAAATAGGAGAAACAACCAATCAAGCTAAGGAGATTGTCAATCAGATAAACAAACTTAATGGGGAGATAGTCCAAGTGAATAAGGAGTGAGGGAAGCTAAAAGATCAATATACAGTTATCAAGACATTTGAGGGAAAGGTCAAGAATGAGCTTTGCAATTTGAACACAATCAAGGCGGAAGACTGCTTCCCATCTTCAGAACCTAATTAGGTAACAAGAGGCTGACTGCCTCTTTTTAAATCTATTTTTATACCTTTCTCTGAGTCTATTTGCTCAAATTCTCCAGCAGGCTTGCCCTCTATCTAGGAACAGTCACTCTAGCCACAACAAGCGCCCTAGTCACTGCATTTCTCTCTAGAGACAACCAGAACCTGAAGGTCTTATTTGAGGAAAAGAAAAATCTAAGGAATACCTTCGACCTTAAAGAGTTAGAAACAACAGAACAAATACTTAAGGGTAAGTTAGATGCTCTTAATCAAAAGTACCTAATAGCTTTATCTACCTTAAGTGATTTAAAGACAGGAAAGTTAAGGAGTATCTACCAAAGTTTCTTGTTAATCGATGAGTCTGAAGAAGAACTTAAGAGGAAATATGACGAACTTCAGTTAAAGATAGATGAGTTGACTGAATTAGCTGACGAGCATACAGAGTTCTCTCTAAGAAAGATAGCAACAGATCAAACAATAGCCTTCTTGAGGGTTTATGAGAGTGTCTTTTTATCTCTAAATAGGCAATTGTATGAATGAGATAGTACCCTTCAAGAGATTATGTGCATAGTCGAGAAGAGGTCTAACTGTGAACAATTTTCTAAGTTAGTTCCCATTCAAAACATCCTAAAAAGTATCGATTCAACAGTCCAATTAGGGCTTTACTTTGATCAACCACCTGAAGAATTCAAACACAAATCTGTAGAAAGAGAGACAACTATTCTCGATTCCTCTACAGATCTAGAGGAGATCAAATCCTCTCTGAAGTCTATGAGTCAAGAGTTACAGAAAACCTGAAAAGAGTCTCTGGAAAATAAGGCAAAGTTAGCAGAATTGAAGACAGCCTACCTGAGCTTCAGCGCCTATATAGATGCTGCACTAGCTTGACTGGACCTTAAGAAGGTAATGCTAATGGGCGATATAGACTCCAAAACTAAAGCAGCAGAGAAGCTAGTAGAAAACATAAACCAATTAACTTCGTTTATTCAAGAAGCCTATAAGTCTATAGAGTTCCTGAGAGAACACTCAAGCACTCTGAGACACTATTCCAATCAGATAGCTGAGAGATTATGTGACCTTAAAACAGTCGAAAATGCTTGTCCTTTAAAGCCTAAGTAACAGAACTATTTCCCTTTAGGTGATGAAGTTGTGTGTTGAAATACCTGATCAGTTATGCGTGTAAGAGACTCGCTTAATTGTTTAATTCGTTCTTGATTCTTGGTCTGTAGTTCTTTTAAAGCAGCTTGCAGTACCTTGTTTTGCTCGTCTAACTTCCCCTTAAGCTTTTGGTGATACTCAGTAGCTGAGGATTGCATCTTTTGACTTAATTCTTGAGATTTAGAGTTATAGTCTTGCGTTTCTTCCTCTGCTTTTTTCTTTAACTTAGCTTCCTCTTCAGATGATTTCTCTCTATTCTTCTGTTGGGCCTCTCCTACTTTTCCTTTAGCTGACTCTGTTTCATTTCTCTTAGATTCAGACTCTTTTTGTTTTTCTTCTAGTTTTTTGTAACTTTCTTCAGATTTACTTCTTTCTGTCTTAAGCCTGTCCATTTCTTTGTCTATTAGAGAGTAGTTGTTCTTAGAGGATGATTCGATAGATTGAGATTCAGAGAGAATCTCAGCAGTTTCTCCTAAAGGATTGAAGACAACAGCATTAACTCCTCCTGTTAAAGCTGTAAGTACAGAGATGAGGTATTTTGGGTAGATCAATTAGCCCAAAGTAAAGGAGCTCGATGCCCCCCCCCAACCTAGGCAGCTTCAGTAACTTTTCTATGTGTAGATGAAAATAATTTCCTGAGGATTCAAGGACATTAGATCCTTAAAATTTCTGTTTACCCGGCAAACTTAGAAGGCAATGACCCTAGTACCTAAAGTGATGCTTACTCTGATCGGTTCCGGAGGAGTCGTGGGGGGGGGCATCGTGAATAGCTGACAAGACGGGTTGAGTTCCTCTTTTTTGAGAACGCGTTCCTGAAGGTCACGAAAGATGACTTCTGTGAAGACACTATAGGACCAACGGAGACAGATTAGGGTCTAGAGAAACTTACCTAGACTGCCAAACAGGAAAGTACCCAGTTTTAGGTAGCATAAGTAACGAAAAAGCTGAATTTGTCTGCCAAGACAAGGGCAGTAGTCAGGTAACGACAGATACAAAAGTAGCTAAAGACAATGAGCTATCAGAAAAACTAGGAATCGAGTGTTGGTATAGGGGAAAGGTCAATGAAAGGTGATCGAGTCACAGAAGCAGTTACTTCCTTGAATGTGATAATGCCTATAGGAGTCTAAGTTACGATGATTTTGAGTGAAGTAAAGAAGAAGGGAAAGTCGTAATGAACAAAAAGATTAGGTAGTCAGCAGGGATTTAATTTAGTTCTTTAGTTTTTCGTAAGTCCTTTAAAAACAAAAACTTCAACCAAGACCTAGTTCTGCTTAACTGTAGTAAATAGTTGATCAGTTATCTTACTCAAAGAGTCACTCAACACCTTTATTCGTTCTTGGTTTTTGCTCTTTAGGGTTTGCAGAGCAGACGCGAGTGCTCGGTTTTGTTCATCAAGACCACTTTTTAGCTTTTGATGATATTCTTGAGCCCCCTTTTGGAACTTCTCAGTTAATTCTTGAGAGCTTTTGGTGAACTTAGACTTTTCCTCTTCTGCTTGAGCCTTTAATCTAGATTCTTCCTCAGAAGCCTTATTTCGATTTCCTGTTTGGGCTGCCCCAACCTTCGCTTTAGTCTTTTCAGTTTCCTCTCTCTTATTTTGAGATTCTTTGTTCTTTTTTTCTAACTCCTTGTAGCTTTCTTCAGATTTACCCCTTTCTGTCTTAAGTCTCTCCATTTCTTTGTCTATTAGAGAGTAGTTGGACTTGGAAGATGACTCAATAGATTGAGACTCAGCGAGGATTTCAAAAGTCTCGCCTAGAGGATTGAAGATAACTGCATTAACTCCTCCTGTTAAGGCTGTAAGTACAGAAATAAGGTATTTGGGATAGAGAATTGTCTAAAGGTCTCTTGGTGCGGGGGGGGCAATCACGACAGGGACTGTCGACAACATAGAGTATTTGATTTTTTTAGAATCAGCATGTTTAAGGTCCCAAAGGCTTTTTCTGATGGATAAAATATTTATTTTTGGTTGTGAGCTTCCTCTCGCCAAGAAAGTGAATCACTCCCTTTCTTTCTTGCTCTGTAGGCTTAACTGGAGCTATCTTTCTTCCTCCTTTGTTGAGTGATCCTGATGTAGTTAAGGCGTTTAAAGGTAATGATGTATCTACTTACCTGACTAACCTAAATGAAGAAGTCTGGACCAAGTTAAGCGAGTTACAGCCTTACCTAAAACGTGCTTTTGGCTTTCTAGACAAATTCTCTAAGGGCGATCCTACAAAGATTAAGAGTAACTTAGAGTCATCTATCTCTAAGGAAGCAACTTTAAGCGAACGATATCAGACTCTTATAGATGAAACAACTGAACTTATCTCTGCGCTCCAAAGAGAAATCAGTCTATCTAGAAAGCAATTAAGAGCAGGAGTAGCCTTAAAAATACTGAAGGTTGCTGTTGAATCTTTGAAGGTAATTAACTCTAGACTGGAATACAGATCTAATTTTGCCGTTCCTATTCCTCAAGATCCCTACATTAATTCCTCTCCAGTAAGAAAGAAATCTTCAGCAACAATTAGATCTACCTACATAGACATAGAGAGTACAGAAGCAGATATCGAGGCTTTAGGTAGCTTACTTCTAGACCTAAAGAGCATGAAGGAAGAAATAAATGAAGATGTTCTGGACCCTCCTGAACTGAAGGGTATAGGACTTATAGAGAGGACTCACAACCTAGTGTTGGACTCAGCAACAACAGGAATTAGATTTCAAAAACTCCTGTTGCGAAATTCAGCTAGTTCTGTCTCTGAGATTACTTCTTCCCTAACAGATAAGATAGTTGAGGTTTTTCAGGCAGTCTCTGAGTACTGGTCTAAGTCTTTTTAGGTTGTTTTTGTCTTTTGGTACTCGACTCTAAGTTAAAGATAGATTGGGCCAACCCTTGAATCTCTCCCTGTAGTTTTTCTATTCGTTTTTGATTGTCTGCTGAAAGTTTTTTGGCAGCTTCATCTAACTTCTTTTTGTTTTCAGACATTTGAGATTTAAGGTAGGAGTGATAACTCTTTGCTCCTGTCTCCAACTTAGCCTTTAGCTCTTGGACATTTTTATTAAATGCCTCTGTTTCCTTATTTTTGGTCTCTGATAGCTTTTTTGCTTCTACTTCTATCTGTTCTTTGTTCTTAGATTCAGCATCTAATACTTCTTTCTTGGAAGATTCAGTTTTTTCTCTTTTTGATTTAGACTCTTCATGCTTGTCTTTTAATAACCGGTAATTCTTGTTGGCTGTTGTTTTTTCTGAATCAAGTCGATCCTTCTCCTTATTTATCAATAGAGATTGTGCTTCGGAGTTTTCCTTAAGTTGATTAGCTTCCTCTCTTAGTTGTTGAGAAGGCAATAAAGCGTCACCGAAAGGATTAAAGACAACCACGTTTATGCCTCGCCGTCAATCCTGTTAATACAGCAATAAGATATTTGGGGTAGAGCAACCTAGAAGGGGCAATTTAAGACTCCTCAGGGTTTCTGAAGTGTCATAGACACAAAGAAGATATTTTAAAGGCATAGGGCTAACTGAGGGGCCTAAAAGAAGACTTTATAGATAATTTATAAATTTATATATGTATCTCTACGGGAAGCATCCTTCTTAAAGGGAGAAAATTTTAAATTAAAAGGTGAACGAAACGACCTTACTGAGACAATATCTCTAGCTTCTAAAAGGATTTGCTCTTCTACTCTTGGGTAAATTACAGCACCTTTGGGATCGCAATCATCTTTTTATATGGGGCTTTCTTTTTCTTTTGGGTAAAGCTAAAGAATATGTATACCCAGAATCTTTTGCAGATTAAAAAAGAGTTATTTCAGCTCAGGAAGGACTCTTATTTTTTGGCTAGAAAGAAGGAGGTTCACGATGAGCAAGTAGCTGAATTTATCTCTCAATTGCAGGTGCCTAAAGGACCTGGTATTCGCTATCAAAAATTAAGCACTACCCTACAGGAATTTGAGAGACAATTCAAGAAATTACTACTAAAGGAAGAGTTCTTCCTCTTTTGCAAGAATAGAATCCTCGAATGGGCTTACGACCTTGAACAACAAAATAGCAAGAAACTTTTGTCAGCTATCAAGCTCTTTCAGATTAGGGTGGATCTTCCTGAAAAGAAGGTAGAGGACGAGACAGAATCAATCAACAAAGACCTAAAGGGATTGAAGGAGAGAACTCACGGCATCAAGAACAATCACAATTGGTTAGTGCATAGTTTTTCTTCCTATGAGCAAGAAGCTAAGGAAAGGCTATCTCTCCTACACAGACCTGCTTAATGGCTAGAAAGTCAATCAGTAAAGCTATAAAAAATAAGGTAGAGGAACTAGTACCAGAACCTAGACCGGAATCAATTGAAGAGACAATACACAAGAACTCACTAGATAGTCAGAAGTTTTTTGAGAGTCAAAGAGCAGCTTTAGCTAAGGAATTAGAGAAAACAGATTACTACCCTAAGCTAGAGAAGTCTAGACAGAATGGTTATCTACCTATTTCTGAAGAGTTACAGTTAAACAGATTTAAGGATTTAATAGTCAACAACGATAAGGTAATTGACTATAAGGTTGTAGGGGTTGAAGACTTTGGATCTCCTTGCTACACAGAAACTCTCAAAAAGAAGGAACGACAAGCAGAATTAGAGAAGGCTCAGGAAGAGGCATCTAATAAGGGAAAGAAAAAAGAGAAGAGGAAGAAAGACAACAGAAGAATCCCTCTACTACAGAACTGAACAGTTAAAGATTCTGTATTGGATCAACAGTTAGAAGCTAAGTTAAAGGCAGCAAAGATTAACTCTGTAGTTGTCTTGAGCGATGATGCTTACACTCGTCAGCTAATTGGCTATAGAAAAGTTATTCAAAAACTAGAAGACTTAGGGCTAGAGTACTTTGAATACACAAATGTTCAACCTAAGTTAGAGAGAAGTTCAGTAGGAAAGATAGTCCAATTTGCTTATAAGCACAGATCTAACTCAATTATTGTTGTAGGCTCTACTACCCTAATAGACCTTTCTAAGTTAGTTATCAAGAAACTCATAAAGCCTAACAGCATTAGGTTGACTCCTAATGGCAACAAACCAATTGTTTCTTCCTACTACTCTATCTTCTCTATACCTACATTGGTAATTCCTAGTCCTAAGTTAACTGAACAACATCTCTTGAGCAACAAACCTATTATGAAGAGTCTGAGTTACTTTGATCAATCTGTTTATCTTTTTAACCCTATAGATAGCTCTGACTATGTGTTTTACTACCCAGGTTTTCTACTTGAATACTCTAAGCCAAAACAGTTAGAAACTCTGCATCTACTCTTCTTTAAGTTGATGTTCAACTACTTTGACAGTGAGTTAACAGTAGAACAACGAACTAGGTTAATCAGAGAACTTAAGTCAATTGAGTGATATATCAGCTATGTATTCAGAGGCTTTTCGCTGAATCTATTGGATGCCCAGATGATTATGAATATTGCAGCCAAATGCTTTGACGGTAGATACTTTATGACTAAGTCTTCCTATTGAACCTGATACAAGTTAGCTGCTAACCTAACTAATCTTGCAAAGATAGATCTATATAAGTCCCTAGCTTTGTTTCTACCTTCCTTTCTTGAATACATTACCTTGAATGACAGGGAAGGACACGATAGAGCTTTAGAGTTAGCCTATCTAATGTATGAAGTTACCTCTACTGAAGGGTTGTTGTTGCAGTTGATTAAGCATATGGAGAAGTTTCAACTACCTAGGAAGTTCTTTGATATTCCTGCTCTGAAGGAAGTTGACTCTAAATTTATTAACTTACTAATTAAGCAGGCTTCTCCGTTACTTTGCTCTTATAAGATGACTAAGACTATTATTCAGAACCTAGCTGTTTGATAGTTGAGCCTGATGAGGATGTTCACTACCCTTATATACCTTTAGTTTTTCTAGAAGGGCTCTAGACAAGTATCTATTTTTAGGAAGCATCCTCTTAACAGCTAAGGTAAGCAGCTTATCTGAGTATTTTTCTAACATTTCAGCGCCACTTCGTTGCTTTAATCCTCCAGGATAACCGGAGTGTCTGTATCAGAATTCTTTTTTAGCTTTGTTTCCTGACAACTTAAGCTGATCGCTATTGATAACTACTACAAATTCACCGCAGTCGTAAGAGGGAGTGAAGTTCACCTTGTCTTTTCCTCTGAGTAAGTTAGCTATTCTTACAGCTACTCTTCCTAGGTACTCGTTTTTAGCGTCTATAAGTACCCACTTTCGCTGAGCTAACGCCTGCTCTCTAGTTAATAAAGTTGTCTTAGTAGTATCGACAATCATACTAACTTAAAGGATAAAGATTAAAGAGACTTAGCTTTCTGTAGCGTCTTAAAGTGGGTCTTACAATACTCTGAATCTAGATACTTGCCCTCTGAAGAGATTTTATTGTAGCTCTCAATAACTAGACTAGAAGCTCCTAAGGGAAGGTTTAGTCCTAACCTTTTAGAGAGTTCATTCATCTCCTCTAAGAAGTGATACCTACTGATTATTGAAGAGATAGCACAGGAAAGGAATTGACCTTCAGCTTTAGGCAAAAACAAAGAGACTCACTGGCCTTTAATGCCTATTTTTCTTAGGTGTTCATAGTATTTTTCTCTTGTACAAAATTGATCGATGACGCTCTTTCTAGGTATCCCTCCCCCCCTTGCTTCTAAATAGGAAGATAATTGGGTCCACAATTCATTGTGTAATTTACTCAACATCAAGTTGATGTTTCTGAGTCCTGAATACATAGAGTTGTATTCGCGAGCACCTAGAGATAGATAAAAGATCTTTTCTGAAAGTAACTCCTTTAATTTAGGAGCTAAGAAGTAAACAGTAGAGTCATTGAGCAACTTAGAGTCATTGATCTTAGGGAGTAAGTTAGCTTCTCTTAACTTAAGGTAACTTTCTGTATCTAGATAAGTTAAAGAAACATGTATTCCTCCAAAGAAGTCTCCCTTTCCGCTTTCGTCAGATCCAGCTTCTGGTTCGGTAAAGCTAAATTTCAGGATTAAGACTTTTTAGGTTCTATCCTAAAGATAGGCAAAAATTCCCTAAATATTCTAATAACTAGATGCACAAGAGCTAGTTTGGCAAGTTTCAGTTCCACTTCCGGTTCACTGAGTATAGGAGCGCTTTCATAAAAAGAATGGAATTTCTTAGCAAGACCATATAGATAAACAGCCAATATGTGAGGTTTCAAGGTATCTACTGCCTTTTTATATTGTCACTCTAAAGAGAGAATGTGATTGATGAGTTCTTGAGACGCATCATTATTGAGCTTCTCAAATGAAAATTGAGCATCAAGTACATCTAATTTAGCTGCATCTATTAACTTAACAGCTCTAGAGTGGGCATACAAAATGTAGAAGATAGGATTGTTATAGTCTTTTCCTCTTAGCTTTTCTAGCTCTATATCTAGTTCTGTTTCTTCGTCTCTGGAGCTTAGGAATCAACGTATCTCATCTATAGAAAGGTGCTCTGTTAAGTCTTTAAAAGACAAGAGAATGTTCTCTCTCTTCGAGAATGTAACTTTCTTTCCGTCAATGATCAACCTAGACAGTTGAGTCATCTTGAACTTAACTACATCTTCAGGTATCTCCAGTGCCCTGAAGAAGGCCTCCATTCTCGTTATGTGACCTTTATGATCAGCTGCTAAGGTGTTGATAATAGTGCCATTGTGACCTAAAAACTCTAGTTTGTAGATGTGGTAGATTAAGTCCTGACCAAAGTAACTTAAAGAACCGTCACTCTTAACTACTACATCATCTTTGTCGGATTCAGAGCTAAATTTACTTGTTTTGAATCAGAGAGCTTGATCTTTCATATATAGGTGATCTTTTAGCTTGTTAATGAGGCTACTTAAGGCTCCTTCTGAACAAATTTGAGTCTCATAGTCCCAACTATCTACTTGGATACGCAATTCTTGCATCTCCTTCTTTATTAGGTTTAGGAAGTATTCGACAGCAAATTTAGAGATCTTTTGTGTTTGTTCAGGATCTTGTAGGTCTCAATAGTGACCAAATTCTTTAGCTATCTGTTCAGCACAGTCTCTGACTGTTGAGTCAGAGTACTTTAGTTTTTCAGCACTTACGTCAACAGGGATAGCTTTGACCATGCAAGTATAGATGATGTGCAGAGAGTTCATCAGTTCTTTGATTTGAAGTCCTCCGTCATTTATGAGGTATGAACGGAAGACATGGGACCCGTCATACTCTAGAAGGTTTGAGAGTGTATCTGTAACTACTCCGTTTCTAATGTGACCTATATGCAAAGAACCTGTTGGGTTCGCAGAGATTATCTCAATTAGGTACTTCTTCTTTGGTTGACTCTTATCTAGAGAAAAAATGATTTTTGGTTTCTTGTGAGAAGTTTCAAAGAACTCCTTAATGACTTCATGTCTTAGAAAGAAGTTGAGATATCCTCCTACAACTTCAACCTTAGAGATGTAAGGGTGGCCTGGAAATAACTCAAGTAGTATCTGACCACTTTCTTCTAGAGACTTCTTATATATAGAGGAAAGAAGATGAGGAAGATTAGTGAAGCAAAAACCAAACTTACAGGACTTAGATTCTTCTATATTTACTTTGTCTTTTAGGAGGACTAATTGATTCTCCTCAACCATCTTTGAGAGCAGACCGATCAGTTCTGCTTTGAACTCTAGGAGCATATCCTTAGAGTCTGAAACTAAGCATTAATACGGAATTAAAGGTTATCATCTAGGTATAATTAAGCTCATTAATCGACGGGAGGGCTCTTGGAGCCTTACTCTGGTTGCGTAGTTTAATGGTAAAACAATGGTCTCCAAAACTATTGACTGTGGGTTCGATTCCTTCCGCAACCGCCATTACTGTCTTTTACTAAACTAACGTACACTCGTCAAAACCTTAGGAGGTAGTGTGGGACTGACTTTCTCAATTTAAGGAACTTTCCCTTCTAGGTTTAGCCTCACTCCCCTTAGCGGGAGCTTTAGTATTTTTTGCTTCAGATTCTTTTAAGTGATCAGATCCAAGAGGTTTTTTTGCCCAGGTGAGACTATTTATGAATAGAACAGGCAGCGATTCTACAGCTAGTCAGGTTAGTGCCGTTTCTTCGGCAGGATATACAAGTGAAGTAAGTTATCAAATAGTTCAAGTCTCAGGGACAGAGGGAACTGTTCAGACTTCTAGCTCTTCAGACACATCTAAGGGAACTCTTTCTCTGATACTTGAGCTTCCCATAAAGAAACTGTGACAGCAAAACTGATACAAGTATTGCTTGCCTAACAACTCCCCATTAAGGAAAAAAGAGAAGGCACGGGAACAGCAGCAATTAAGTCAAAGCACATCAGTGAGTACCTCTGATTCTTCCTGTGAGCTTAAATGATGAGAGCCTAGTAAGGAGAAGGATACAGAAGAAGGAGTCATCTACCTTCTTCTTTCCTTAATTACTAAGTGACTTTACCTGCAGCATGCAGTCAATATGAAATACATTTCAGAGGGATCTAAGGGCAGTCAAGGAGCAGGTACTCAGGCAAGTTCTGAATTTTCTCTAGTTTCTAGTAGCGAGGCGAGCGGTAGCTCCCAGAATAGTGTTGATCAGTCAAAGATCAAGTCAGCCTGTGACCTTAATTCAGGGGCGAATGGAGCACAAGATACCAATAACAAACTCCTTAATACTTTGTTATTGTCCTCAGACCCGAACAGAAGATGTTACTTACCTCCCCACGTAATTGATCTGACTCTAACTCCTGGATCTGTAGAGAGTAAGCCCCAAGCAGCGGCTAGTGCTGCTGCATCAGAACCTCCTACTTCAACGACTGCGGAGTCCACTAATCAGAACATTTCTGTAGAAAGAATTAAGAAAGGGAGTTTGACAGGTCAGATCTACTACGGTTTATTTGACTATTGAGGGAAGAAAAGGCCAGTAGAACAAGTTACCTCTGACACCAAATCTACCTACATTTATCTGAAGAGAAATACTCCCCTCGAATATTTGTTAGCAGACGAAAAGCCCGAAGAGACTTCTTCAGGGAGCCAACATTCTAGCACTGAAGCAGTAAAGTTGAGTCTTGCCAAGCTCTATGAGAAACTACAGAATCAGGAGGTGGACTTGGAGGACTTTAAGCCTAAAAGCAAAGAAAAATAACAAAGATCACCTGGTTGAGCTGTTGAACATAGGAAGTTTGCACTTGCTAAAATCTCTTAATATATAAGAAAAGAACTAACGAAAAAGTATGCTACTAGTTACTAAGGTATTCGTCTTAATCGGCTCTCTAGGTAGCGCAGTGGGAACTACCTATGGAACAGTTGTTGGGTTGACTCAAAATTCTGGAGAAGATGCACAATCAGAGAGAGTTCTTGAAATTTCTCAGCCGACTCCTTGAGACGTTTGTTTCTGAAGAGATTCAATGGGCTGTACTAAAGGTCGACCAAATGCAGATTTTGAAAAATATTATTCTCATTACGATTTAGATAGATCTATGGATTATCGTACCTGAGCAAATGCAATAATTCAGACAGAGGAGTAGCTTTTCGGTTAGTTCAAGATACCATTTAACAGACTTAGTTTTTTGTCACAAGTTTTCAGGCTTTCTATCTCAAGAAAATCAAAATTAAGAGGCTTTAGGTACCCAAAAAATAGTTAGTCTTAATAATACTGTCGAAGCTTAAAACTTGCATTTATTGCAAGCAAGAAGAACTTTCAAAAAATCTTATTAATCAGGCTCTTTAAACTAGAGACTGCAAGGACAAAGTTAACTTAACTAAGCTTTATGAAAAGTTAATGGCCGAGATTAGCTCATTGTGAATTTTTTAGATTGAATTTCTCAATTTAGGGAACTTACATTTTTAGGAATTGCAGCGGCCCCTATTGCGGGACTGTTTTTCCTATCTAAAGAACAGTTTCATTGATCGACTCCTAAAGGATTTTTCATCCAGTTGAAGTTATTTATGAAGGGAGGGCAAGGCGCATCAGCAGGTCAAGCTAGTTCCTCTGTATCTCATTTAGGATCAGATGTAAGTTACAAAATAGTCAAGGTCTCTGATGAAAGCTCTTCTAGTCCCGGAGCTACCGTTGAATCTGCTAGTTCTCAACCTTCTTCATCTCAAGATAAGACCTTGTCTTTAGTTCTCGAGTTGCCCTTAAAAAATCTATGAAACTGAAGCTATTATAGGTACTGTTTACCAGAAAAATCCCTATTAAAGAGAAAACAAAAAGAGGCACAGGTACAGTCGTCGACAGTAGCAGCAACTGAATCTTCTAATTCAGACTCCTGTGAACTTAAGTGATACGAAGGTTATAGAGCTAACGAGGAAGCAAAAGAGAATGTTATCTCCCTATTATTCAACTTATTTACTAAGTGACTGTATTTGCAACATGCAGTCAATATGAAGTACCTATCTGAATTGGATGCCCCTCAGTCTCCAGGGACTCAAGCTTCCGGAGGGTCAATCTCAACATCTAGTGAGGCTACATTTACCTTAACTTCAGAAGCGTCTTCTACTCAAGCGTCATCAGGGAACGGACAGGTAGATAAATCACAGTTAAAAAAAGCCTGTGATCTTGCCCAAGCACCCCAAAGTTCGGAAACAGATAGCAAGTTATTCAAGACTCTGTTGCTTTCGTCAGATACCTATAGAAAGTGTTATCTTCCACCTCATACCATCGAACTAACTTTAGAGACGGGAGAAGCAAGTAAACCTGAAGCGATAAAGTCGGCTGCTTCTAGTCCTGCTGTAACAGAGAATGACGTGAATGTCGAAAGAATCAAGAAAGGAACGTTAAATGGTCAAATCTACTACGCGCTATTTGACTATTGAGGAAAGACTAAGCCCCTAGAGAACGAAACATCTTCAGAACCTAAAAATACTTTTATCTACTTAAAGAGGCCTAATCCTATTACCTATACTCTCGAAGATTTAGACAAGAATACTCAAGGGCCAGGAAGTCCTCAGTCTCAACCAGAAAGTTCGCCCCCTAAAGTTAGCCTGGCTCAAATGTACGAAAAACTTCAATCTCAGGAAATTGATCTAGAGAAATTTGGACATAAAAGGCAAGCTCCAAAGTAGATTGATGTGAACTTTCTTGACTGACTTTCTCAGTTTAAAGAGCTTACCTGCTTAGGAGTCTTAACAGTCCCCTTGGCGGGACTGTTATTCTTTACTAAGCAACAATTTGAATGATCAAATCCGCAGGGATTCTTCACGAAGGTAAAGCTATTTACGAAAAAGCCTCAAAGCTCTTCTGTTTCTCCAGCTCAAGCTAACTCCTCAGTACCTAAGTCGAACGAACATTTGCGTTACCAACTAGTAAAAGTTTCAGATGGTAGATCTTCTAGTTCAGGAGTGACCTTAGAAGCTACTTCTTCCTTGACTGCTCCCTCCTCAGGAGATACGGATAACAAGGTACTATCATTAGTCCTTGAGCTTCCTCTCAAAAGACTCTGAAACTGAGGCTATTACAGATACTGCTTACCCAAAAATTCTCTATTAAAGAAGAAAGAAAAGCCTCAAACCGCTTCAGTATCTGCGCAATCAAGTACATCTAATGAAGATTGCGACCTTCAGTGATATGAGGGTTGAAAGTCCAACCAAGAGGCAGAAGAAGGTGTGGTCTTTCTCCTTCTAACCCTAGTAACTAAGTGACTGTATGTTCAGCACTTTGCGAATATGAAACAGATTTCAAATGATGACCAGAAGACCCAGCAGGTTGCAGGATCCCCTGCAAGCTATAGCAGAGATTTTGTTTTAATTGCAAGTTCTGAACCAACTCAATCTCAACAAAGCACGGTTAATAAGGAACAGCTAAAGAAAGCTTGCGACACTACTCCTAAAGGGAGTCAAGATCATGATTTATACAAAACCTTGATGCTCTCGTCAGATGCCTATAGAAAGTGCTATCTACCACCTAGTACTGTAGAGCTCACTTTAGAGCCTGGCGCAGTCTCTAAGCCAGAGGCAGCGTCTGGCCCTGCGGGAACGCCCACAACAGTTACTTCAGAAGCATCAGTCTCATCCCGACAAGGAGAAGAAGCAATAACTACAGAAAGGATTAAAAAGGGTACTCTGACCGGTTTGATTTACTATGGTCTCTTTGATTACTGAGGAGGTTCTAAGGAATTGGACAGCTCTCATTCACAAGAGAAAAAACATACCTATATTTACCTAAAACGCACCAAACAAACCACATACACCTTAGATGACGAAAAGCCATACAGAGAAAGTGAACAAGGATCTCAGCAGACAGATAGGATAAGTCTCTCCAAGCTATACGAAAAACTTCAATCTAATGACCTTGATTCAAAGGATTTTGAGTCTCAAGGAAACAAACGAGAGAGGAGGTAGCTTGGATTGAACTTCCTTGATTGGATCTCTCACTTCAAAGAACTTACACTCTTAGGAGCTTTAACAGTCCCGTTAGCGGGACTGATGCTTTTAAGTAAGGCTCAATTTGACTGGTCTACTCCGAAGGGCTTCTTTACTCAGATAAGGCTCTATATTCGGAATGCGAATTCAGGAGGCGGTTCGTCTCCTGCAGCAGCTGCATCCACTCAAGGCCTTAATAATGGACGCATGAATTATCTAATTCAGAAAGCTTCCTCAGAGATTACGCCCTCAAGTTCCGAATCAGAACCAGCTTTAATTGCAGAGATACCCTTAACTAAGTTAGGTAGGTCTGATTACTATAGGTTTTGCTTGCCTGAAAAGTCTTCTTTGAAAAATACGGAATCTGCACAGGTTCAGCAGCAAACCACATCGGCAGGGGCGGCTCAAGGGTCTCAGTCATGCAGTCTTAAGTGATTTACGTACCACAAAGAAGATAAAGAAAACAAGGAAGCAATTGACTATTTACTTAAGTTAGTTGTTAAGTTTTTGCAATTACAACATGCAATCAACATGATGTATCTGTTTCATACAGGAGATAGAACTCAAAGTGCCCAGGTTTCTCAATCATCTGATTCACCTAACCTAAATGATTTGATGAAGGTCTGCGAACAATCAGCATCATCCTCTAAGGAGAACTTAAAGAACTTACTCTTGTCGTCTAATCCGAACAGAAAATGCTATTTGCCTCCCCACATAGCAGAGATAACGTTAGATCTATCTTCAGATGCTCCCCAGACAACGTCTGCTGCGGCTGCTTCTGAAGAAAAACAAACTTCCAATAATCAAATAACTGTAGACAGAATAAGAAAGTCCAGTCTTAAGGGGACTATTTCCTATGGCCTCTTTGACTACTGAGCCGAATACAAAAAAGTCAAGCTGAAGGATCAGGGAAACAGTGAAAGCATAGTCTTAGAATTCCCCCTACCTCTGACTTATACTCTCGAAGAGGAGGAAAGTTCCTCTTTGGGAACATCGTCAACCTCACCTACACAAACTAACGAAAATAAGGTAAGCATGAGCAAATTGTGAAGGAAACTGAATGACCAAGACCTAAAGTTAGAGGACTTTAATCCTAAGAGGACACAGCAAGCTGCCCAGAAAAGATAGTCCTAAAGCCATCTAGCTTCGGCTAGATAGTATGGCTTTTCTCTCTGGTTGGCGTTCTCTATCCCTACTAGGACTTACAGTAGCTCCCGCAACAGCTATTTCCTACTTTGCCACAAATGGGTGAGGAAGCAAACCCTCTATTTCTAGCGGTCTCTTCACCAATGTCAAGTTATTTATTGACAGCTCCAATATCTCTAAATCGTTAACAGAGAAGACACAAGGACCCTTAATCAAGTCTCGAATAGACAGTCATGAAGTTAATCGGGTTTCAGAAGAAGTCCAAAACCACCACTATTCTGGTCAACTTAATTTAGCTCTGATAGTCGAGTTACCTCTAAAAAACTTAGGCAATAAAAGTCACTATAGGTTCTGCTTGCCTGATTCTTCTCTACTAAAGAACAATAGAGGTGAAAAGGTAAGTTTCGATCCCTATGAAGCGTTTAGCAAGATCTGCAAATTAGACTACTGGTCCTTTAGAGCAAAACCTGAAAAAGAGATAGATAGAGACCTACTTGTCTATCTATTAGATCTGATTTACAAGTTTTTACATCTGCAACATGCAGTCAACATGATCTTTCTCTTTCATTCAGAACCTAAGGCTTATGAGAAAGATCCCAGTCACGAGTCTACCTATACTTCTCTGATGAGAATCTGTGGTCTTGACACTTCAAGCAGGAAGACTCAGATGAAGGATTTACTACTTTCTTCAAATCCCTTTAGAAAGTGCTATCTACCTCCTAAGGAAGTAGAGGTAACTCTAACTCCTTGAGATAGCAAACCCAATACAGAACCTATTTCGAAGGAAAAGGAAGATAGTGCACTTACCTTAGAAGAACAGATCAAAGCAGGCTCTCTTACAGGAAGAATTACCTATGGTGTTTTTGACTTTTGAGGAAAACCTAAAGCACTAGGAGATAAGAAGGTTAGCGTTGACTTTACCTTTCCTATAGAGTATGCCCTCCAAGAATCTAGTTACAGTCCTAAAAAGCACAGATCGAGCAACAGAATAGACCTAGAGACTCTTTACCAGAAGCTTCAAGCTCAAGACTTGAAATTATCTGATTTCAACACTAAACCTCTGTAATTTAGAAAATTAAAGGACTACCCTTTTATGTGATCTTGAGTTTCTCAATATAGAGTTCCCTTGTTAGCTTTACTTTCCTCTACTCCCTTAGCAGGACTTACCTTTTTAGCTTCTCCTATTCAGGTAAATCAATGGTCTACTCCCAAAATTAACGGTCTCTATACAAGGGTCAGAGTCTATCTAGATAACGTACCTAAGGAGGCACAGCAACAAGTTCAGGCGGCAGGTTCTCAAGCGGCTCTAGTGACACAAGTTTCTAGTTCGGAACAATCTTCTCAAACTCAACAGCCTAAACCAGCAATGGTAGTGGAGTTACCGCTTAACAGATTAGGAGATATTAGTTGATACAAATACTGCTTACCTGAAGGATCTCCCCTAAAAAAGAAAGGTACAAGCCCTGTAGCTGCAGCAGCTTCTTCTGAACCTAAGAGCCCTCTATGTAGTCTTAAGTGATTTACCAGACGTGATGCTGAAGCAGAGAGTAGTGCTGAGTCTATCTTCTACATCCTAAACATTCTCCCTAAGTATCTTCAGGTAGGTCACGTCTTCAACATGTTGTCTGTATATGAAGAAAAAAGTAACTTTGAGAAGGATCCTCAAAAGTCAACTAATTTAGACGCAAATCTAAAAAAGGTAGCAGAAGCCTGTAAGATTGCTGAGAGTTCAGATAAGAAAAAGATCTTTCAAGAGTTATTTAGTGCCTCTCAAGATTGCCTAATGTCTCCTTCATTTATGAGAGTCAAGATGCACCTAAAAGACAAGAATTCAGGAGGTTCAACTCAAACTTCGAGCGCAATTACAGTTGCTTCTGGCCAGGGAACTCAGGTTACTGAGAGTGCCGAACAGAAATTTTTACTAGATGTAGATACTCTGTCTAACTCAGTGATCTCAGGAGATATCCGATATGGTCTCTTTAGTTACTCTACAGAAAGAAAGCTGATCAAGAATCAATCTAGTCAGGACAGATTCTTTAGCTTCAATTTCAAGTGACCTAATGTTTGACTTAAGTTAAAAGAACCAAGTGAAGACAAGGCTAATAAAGACTGCTATCTAATGTCTATGTACAAACAAGCTTTAGAACGAGAGATGAAGCTAGATGACGTAATCAGTAGGTGTATCTTTTAGAGCTTTAGATTACCCAGGAATAGCGTTTAAGACTTTTGTAATTTTTTAGTTAATAAGCTTTAAAAGGGACAAAAAACTAAAAGTTTAGAGAGATAGGAAATGATCCCTTTTAGGGGGATATTCCTAGTTTTTCAAGATGCAAGCACACATACCGGTTGAGCAGTTGGTCTGTGCTTAGCCTTAATATTAGGCCTCGTTTTAGGTTGAAGAGCTGCAGCTAAACGGTTTTCTAAACAATTATCTAGGACAAACTTGATAACAGCTTCTCAGATAAGACAACTCTATAAAGCAATGGGCAGAACTCCTACAGAGAAGCAGATAAAGCAATTACTTGCTGATATCAACAACCGAAATGGACAGTAATTTTTTCAGGAAACTTCAAAACTTCTATTAGGCATAAGCTTCTAGAAGCTTACTGAGGTGAATAAGGATTTTCCGTCTATCTCTTTATAATGCAGTTGGTTAGCCCAAAGTTGTTGGGAGGGCGAACACAATAGACTTTGGGCTTCCACTCCCTACTTCTTCCTCCTCCTAATCTCACAGGAGTCCTACATTTAGGGCACCTGTGAAACATCATCCTCCAGGACTTTCGATTCAAGTGAGAGGGAATGAGAAAACATGCCAATTACTGAGCAATAGGAGTCGATCATGCAGGCCTTTCCTTCCAGTCTAAGTTTGACTCCCTATTTGGTTCTAGACTCTCCAAGGAAAACAAGGAAGAGTATCTCTCAGAGATGCACAAATACGCTTCTCAGCTGAAGGAGACTATTCTTGAGCAATTCAAGTCGATTAGTTCTTCCCTACCTGTAGAGAGGTCTAGATACACCTTAGAAGAAGATTCACAGAAGTTTGTAGTAGATAAGTTTCTAACTCTCTTCTCTCAAGGACTCATCTACAAGAAGAAAAAACTAGTTAACTGAGATATCTCTCTTCAGGAGGTCCTAGCTGATTGCGAGTGTACCTACAGAGAGACTACCTCTAAGCTCTACTGCCTGAAGTATCTTTTGGTTGACGATCCTTCTAGGTATCTACTAGTTGCTACCTCTAGGCCTGAAACTGTCTTTGGAGATGTAGCTGTCTTTGTCAATCCTGAAGATGAGAGATACTCTTCTTTTCTCAATAAGAAAGTATTAGTTCCTGGAGTCAGCAGAGAGGTACCTGTTCTTTCTGATTCTTTAATAGACAGAGACTTCGGAACAGGTTGTATGAAGTGCACTCCCTCTCACGACAAGACAGACTGATTACTTAGGGAAAAGCACTCTCTAAAAAGTATTCAGATATTTGACGAACAGGGAATCTTCCTAGATGTAGCAGGGCGCTTTAAAGGTAGAGACAGATTAGAGGCTAGAGGAGAGATAGTTGAGTGATTGGATTCCTTGTCACTTTTAGAAAGGATAGAAGACTACGAAACTAAGCTAGTCCTTTCAGAAAAGAGCAATACCCTAGTAGAGTATTTAGTTACAGAACAGTGATTCTTATCTTCTTCTGTATTGGCTGCTAAAGCTGCAGAGGCTATTAGAGAAGGTCTGCTAAAGCTAAATATCTATCCTGAGTCCCAAAGGGAAAGACTTCTCTATTACCTAGACAATATGGAAGACTGATGCATCTCTAGACAGATACTGTGAGGAATAAAGATACCTATGGTGTATGACACTGAATTTCGACAGTACAGAGCTAATAAAAGAGCTACAGATCCTTCTAAGGAAATAGAAGAAGAGATTGTCTTAGATACTTGATTCTCTTCCGCTCTATGACCAGTCATTGTCTTTGAAGGGAGGCCTAGAGAGAGGTCTCAGTTCTTTCCCTTTACCACTTTGATTTCTGGTAAAGATATCCTTCTTCCTTGAGTCTCTCGAATGATCTTCTTGTCACTGCACTTTTACTCTAAGTTTCCCTTCAAGAATGTCTTTTTACATGGCCTCTTACGAAACAATAAGGGAGAAAAGATGTCTAAGTCCCTAGGAAACGGAATACTTCCTGAAGAGCTCTATAAGAAGTACAGTTCTGATGTAATTAGACTAGCTTTTCTGTCGAGTACCCACTACGATAGAGACCTTAGATACAGCGAGTCAATCTTTCAGAAATCAGGAACTTTTATTCACAAGCTAGAACATATGTTCAACTTTTTCCTTTCTAAGTTAAAAGACTTAGCAGGTTCAGAAGACCTCAAAGAGCCTATTGTCTATAAGTTTGAGAAACTCAGCTGAGCAGAACGTTGAATACTTCGCGAATTCTCTCTTTTAGGAAACCAATTAGAGAAGATTTACTCTGAATATGATTACTTTTCTCTATTTAAGGAGGTAATTAAGTTCTTTTCGGAAAAGCTATCTAATCAGTTTCTAGAGTTACTTAAGTTTGAGGGAGAGCTAAGCGAGAACAGCCTTAAATTTCTTGCATATCTCTGAAGGTTGTCTTGCAGAATACTTTATCCTTTCGTACCTGAATTCTCTAGAAAAAGCTACAGAAAGATCTTTAAAGAGGAATTGAAGGGCACTTACCCTAATAGGTTCTATCCTGAAAAGATCAGCAGCAATCCTGCTAGGTATGAGTGATTTTTTACCTATATGAGGGAAGTCAGAAGGTTGTATACAGCATTATCGATGACATTTAATCAAGAGGTAAAGCTAAACATAGTCTTAGAAGGCAAGGATGCTTCTATTAAGTCAGATATAGGCGATCTATCTTTTTATTTCAGGAAGTTAAATCACTCACTCAATGAATTCAAATCCAGTAGGGAGGGAGGGTTTGTCCCAACTATCAAGATAGGTAAGAACTACTTTGAATTGTTGTTTGACTCTTTTCCTATAGACAGGTACAGGAAGTTCATAGACAAAGAGATAGAGAAGTATTCTTTTGAGATCAGTAGGTCTAAGGAAATACTTTCTAGAGATACCTTTAAAGCTAATGCCCCTGCTGAATTAGTTAAGAAAGAGACCAGTAAGTACAGACACTATCTTTCTGAACATAAGTTCTATAAGGAAATGAAAGAGAGATTGCTGAAAAGCTAAGGAGTAGGGGTGTCTGAGACTTCTCAGGACCTTTACTTTACTACCAGAATACTTTTAATCTCCTACTGGATAACTACTCCTTGTCTAGCCCTTATCTTTTTAGGTCTCTTGCGGGTCTTCCCTAAGGGAGACTGATCTGTAGCCTCCAGATTCTATAGGAAGTACTCATTCTATCTAAAGAATCTCTCTGTACTCTTATGAGCTACGCTAGGTTTTGTAGTCATAGCTAATACTCTCTCAAGTCTCTTCTACATAGTTGACGGAGGGATATTGGGCCACTGAAGTAAGTACGAATTCTACTGAAAACACGGTAAGGCTAAGTGACCTACATTGACTTTTTTTGGAGTAGTCTGTGTAGGTTATCTACTTCATTCAGGTGTAGCTGTTATTGGTTATAGAAGATACTGAAGAGTGAACTTCGAGAAGGAGCTGTGGAGCTATTTCTTGCCTTGTTGACGCTCGATGCCCCCCCCCCGCTTGAGTGTTCAAAAAGTTACTAAATAGAAGTAATTCTCTGTAGCCTAACTTGAACAAGAAGCTCTGAGATTCTTGAACCTGCTTTTAAAAAGTCTTTTTAAAATAACAAATCGTAGAGGCGATTATGTGACAGCCCTACAACCCTTTATAGGAAGTCGAAGACTATTTGCTTGTTGGCCTGAATAAAAAGAAGTTAACTCAAATGATCATTAAGTCACCAGTAACTTAAGCTCGTAGACACAAAAATTTAATTTTACTACTAAAGCAGTCTTAGAAATTTAAAGAGTCTATTTGTAAGTATGCTTGTAAGTCCTGTTGCAGTCAAGTTGGGAGTTTGTGCCTTAGTGGGAGGTAGTTGTGTAGGTGCAGGAGCCTACACTGTTTACGAAGTTGCTGGGGGGGGCATTCAATCAACTACCAAAAGCTAGCTTTAGAACACACTAAACCAGAGCAGCATCCGAAAGGCCGTCACACAACAACTAATTGCGATACTGTTGCCTGCTATCATGCAGTAATGTGCGCTACCAACAACGCTGATCTAGATTGCGGTCACAAGTGTCTCAAACAAGAAGACGAATGGGCCTATAAGCAACTCATGAGTCAGGAAGAGTTAACAAAGAACTACCCAAGTCGTTAGGGACTCCTAAAGAGAGGCTTGGCCTCTCTTGGAGCCTTTGAAGCGAAATTATTTAAATAATTTTCTAAGGATCTCTCTGCCCAACATCTTTTTAGTAGTTGATCTTCCCTGTCAAAATCATCACATGCTGTTGTTGCACAGGTTCTGTCGTCGCCGGAGGAACTTACTTTTCAGTTCCCTTACTCGCTAATTCGTTTCAGAAGGCTTCCTCTGAGGAAAAATCAATATCTCAACCTGTATCGAGACCTGAAAGGTCTCTTTCGTTAGATACTCATGTAGAAGAGAGTCCTAGAAAAGAACAGCTAGCTACACCAGAACCTAATAAGGTAGATCCAGAATTTCTTACAACTCTAGGAAGCCCAACAGAACCTCCTCCTCTCCCTGTTTTAGTCACTCAAAATACAGGCGATCCCAAGAGTGTACTTGTAGAGCCTGAATCTAGACCTGATCCCTTACCTAAAACACAAACAGAAGAGCAAAAACCTGATTCTGATTCAGTAATTACTGAATCCTCTGAAGCGTCACAAGCAAGTCCCGTTAGTCAACCGGATGCAATCGTGTCTTCGGAGAGTCCAAGTAAGGATACGAAGACTCAAAATGTAGTTGATCCCGAAGAACCCAAGTTACCAGTATCTGAACTATCGGTCGAACCTGCTCCTGCTTCAGGGCAGGAACCTACAGTATCTGTTACAGAAGCTTCTGATATGACTTCGACGACAACAGCACAAGAATCTCAAGAGCAGCTTCCGGCTCAGTCAACTTCTAGTTCAGAGAGCGGCGAGTCTTCTCAGCTAGACGCCGGTACCGAAGAGCCGGAAGAGGAAGATGATGACGAAGAACTAGACGAAGACTCTGAAGCAACTACACAGAGAGGCTCTAGCCCTAAAGGTAAGCGCAAGAAGGCTCGTGTCATTAGAAAAAAGAAGGTAGTTTGTAGGCAAAAATGTCGAGAACAAAAAGCTAGACAGACCCAAGCCTCTAAAAGAAGAAGATCCTAAACTTCACAGGTACCAAAAGCCTTTGGGACGAAAAACATTAAAAACTTCTATATAGATTCGTAAGTAACTTAAGTTATGGCTGCGTTCTTTCCAGCAAAGCTCATCACTTATTGTTGCTGTACAGGCACTACTGTTGCCGGAGGTACCTATTGTCTATTTCCCTTTGGATTCTCAAATTCTTCTGTTCAGGCCCAATCGGTCTCTGCGCCAATAGTATTAGCGAGTCAGGAGGAGGGCTCAACTCTTGTTAAGGCCCAAGAACGGGGTCCTGAAATTCCTAGTGTCGTGCTATCAGAGAAAGCAAGCGACGAAGAACCTGGACCTAAAGCAACTCCCTTATTAAAGGCCGAGAGTGACCCTGTAACTGCAATGCCTCCATTAGCCTCTGCCTCAGCTCCAAGCCCTAAGTTAGAGGGAAAAGCTCCAGAAACATCTAGCAACTCTGAATGGCCTTCAGCTGAGATTGCCCCCCCCAGTCCAGAGGGGGTCGCCGAGAAACCTAGTACAGAAGATTCATCTTCTAGATCGACTTCAGAAGTAAGTCCTCCTGCAAGTCAGCCAGAGACCTCTGTGACAACTGTTCCCGTTTCGCTAAAATCCCCTCAAGCTCTGTCAGTGCAACCTACTAGTCAACCTGCTCAACTAGAACCAGCTATGTCTGCTCAGGAGGCTACAACTACTTCAGTAGGCTCTAGTCACTCTGAAGACTCCACTTTACCTAAAGTAAAGCCAGAACCGAAAGTGCGATCTTCAGGATCTGCGGGAGACAGTAATTTAGACTCAGGAACATCAACAGATCAAAAGGAAGAAGCTTCAGAAGAAGAGGAGGAAGAAGGTGATGACGAAGAAGAATCAAGATCAGACAGCGGAGGACAAGGCACTGATCAACTTTCAAAAGGTCAAGGAAGCTCCACTGCTAGAAGTAGAAGCAGGAGGGGCATAAAAGTCAGACGAGGTAGAGCTAAATGTAGAGATCAAAATAGCCGTCAATGTATAGCTCTTAAACAAAGACTCCAACAATCTAATGGTCAAATCCCTTTTTCTAGAGCTAGAAGGGCTTAATTTTTGATCGGTTCAGGAAGAATAGCAGCCATCCTGGCTGTTTTCGGCTCATCTTTAGGTACAGGTACTTTTTTTCTATCTAAAGGATCAGATGTACCGGCTAACGGTACTGTGTTGACACAATCTGGAACTTCTTCATCTTCTGGCCACTCAAGAGTTAGGCGTTCCAGTCCTTCTTCTGGAGATTCGAAAAAAATAGTAAAGAAAAAAGGAAAGCCTGCTAAGGGGGCTCAAACGAAAGGAGTGAAGGTTAAAGAAATCGTCAAAAGGGTTAGACAGGGAAGTGCAGGCACACCTGCAAGAAGAAAGGGCAATCCTAGAAGCCCAAAAGCAAAAATGCGTTAAAAACTTCCTATAGGGCTAGAAGGTATTTGCAACTGAGTTGATAGCTGCAGCTAAATTAGCTATTGTCTTTGGATGTACAGGCACAACTGTAGGAGCAGGCACTCAGCTACTCCCTCTTTTTGGCAATTCAACCGCAACTGTTAAGCAGACGCCGAAAACCGAAGATCTAACTAGACAGAATTTAGAACAAGAAAAGAACCTTCAAGCTGTACAACCACAAGAAGTTCCCCTACCATCTCAGAGTCCTAATGAGGTAACTGCTGTATCGTTGCCTGATCCCTCATCAAAGGTTTCTGGGCAAGAAGAATCTAAGGCACCTGTTAAATCGGAACAAACTCATTCAGCTCCAGTAGGTAGAGTTCTCTTAGTCTCTGGGGGGGGCACTAGCACTGAAACAAATAAGGATTCTCTTAAACCAGAGTCACCCTTAACCTCTGTAGATTCTGTCAAGAATCCTGGCGGAGACGTTTCAACTCCTTCTATTTCTGGACCTAAAGCTGTAGATCCAGTTACTGCAGTTTCGGAGAGTCCTAAGCAAGAAAACGACGTATCAGTCACTACAGTTAGTACAACTGTTTCAAGTTCCTCAGAAGCTCAGGACAGCATCTCGCAGGTAGCTGCTCCCGAACCTTCTCTGCCTGCACCTGAACCATTAACTGTTAAGGTTCAGCAACCAGAGACTCTTAACCAGCCAAGCACATCACCTGCAGAACCAGTAACTTCTCAAGTAGAGTCCCGTTCAGATGATTCTGGAACTGTCTCCTCCGAGCTAGACTCAAAGGCTGGTGTTTCTGGTACTGAAGAGAAAAGTCTAAGTGAAGATTCAGAAGATAGTTCTGAAGAAGAAGACGAAGATGAGGAAGAAGATGATGACAAAGTTTCAGAAGCTTCCTCTGATCAGGCAAATCAAGGAGGTAAGGAAAAGTCCAAAAAGTCCAAAAAGGTTTATAAATCTAGAGTTGGTTGTAATAAACAAAAAAATAGATGTCAAACTTGGCTAAGAAGACAGTCAACTCGAGGCCAAACTCCTGGGAATAGAATTCAAGTAGCATCTAGTACTAGAAGAACTTAGAGTTTGTTAGGTTCAGGAAAGATAGCAGCCATCCTGGCTGTTTTGGGTTCATCTTTAGGTACAGGTACCTTCTTCCTTTCTAAAGGATCTGATGTACCTACTCATAAACCTGAATGGAGAGATCCTAGAGTTCCCTTTCGTTCGGTTAACACGGAAAAGAAATACTTAGAAGAAAAAGAGCCCGATTATTTCGGGTATGAAAGAGCTAAGAGGGTCAGAAGAGTAAAGAGAGTAGGAAAAAAACCTTCCAACGAGAATGTAGGTAGAAGAATCAGATATGAAGCGATATATGTAAGGAAGGGCAAACAAGGAAAGGCTAAGCCTAAAGCAGCAAAGCCTTAATGGATGTTCCCCTTTTGAAAGGTGGTTTCTATCTTTTTAGTAACTTGCGCTTCTATAGGTACATCTTCTGTTTTTCTTGTCGATAACCCCGCTAACTCAACTGTCTTAGGTAGTCGAAGAGTAAACAAAACCCCTAAACCGAAGAAGGTAATTGCGAAAAAGGACCACCTAAAAGTCAATTGCCTGCAGGAGCTAGAGTAGTAAGGACTCAGCGACCTAGATCTAGCCAAGTAAGGGGTGCTGGTGGATCGCGTACACCTAAACCTGGTTAAAATTTTTTTGTCTATATGATCACAGGAGTATCTTGGGGGGGTAGGCAGATAGATTGCTGTAAGACACATATAGTCTTTGTTCCTGAATCTTTAGTAATTTATGAGCAGAGATTTTTATGGCCCAGTGTTGCAGCTTAATAGTCTTAGGCATAAGTTGACCCGCCTAGTTGAAGTATTAGTTAATTGGAATCTTTTTAGGCACTTGAAGCGTAGTTTCTGTAGGGCGCTACTACAATCCCCTTTTTTAAGTCGAAACCAAAAGAGACAGCGCTTCTTACTTCGAAAGTAGTTCCTTATAAGACTGAACATTTAAGCCTAAGGGGCAAACTTGTAGCAGAGCCAGAGACCAATAAGCAAGAAGAAAAAATAAAAGGATCTGATTCAAGCAGTACCGAGACTGAAGTTGCAAAAACTACTCCTAGTCGCCAACAAACACCAAAGAGACCTCCGGTAGTAAAGAAGAAAGTAGTTAAAAAGCGAAGAAACCAAAAACCTTAATCAGCACTTAAGTGTTCCCCTTAAATCTTTAGGTCTATTTCTGTTTTTTAGGAGCTGGTGCTGACGGAAGCCTCAGTAAATATTTGTTTGGTCATATCTTTCAAGCTGTCTGAAAGTTGTTGGATTCTTTCTTTATTAGCTGTTTTTAATTTCTCTAGGGTCTGATTAAGTTGTTGGTTTTGTTCATTTCATTTTTCCTGAATTTGCTTAAAGTAGGTCTCAACAGGAGTCTTTATCTGTTCATGTATTTTTTGAACTTTTTCAGAGTGACCGTCAGAGATAGTCTTTGATTCTTGATTTAGCTTTTCCTGCTCAGATTTAGTCTTTGTTGCTAATTCATTTTGTTTTTTCTGTAAGTCACCTTTAGACTCATCTGTCTTCTTTCTAACCTCTTTAGTTTGCTCGTCCTTGCTTTTGAGTCCTTTGTAATCTGAGTCTCTTTTCGCTCCTTCTTTCTGAAGTCTCTTGCTTTCTTGGTCTAAGGATTCACTAAGAGCTTTATTGGTATCCTGTAGCTCTGTAAGCTCTTCTAGGCCTTCCTGAGTAACAGAATTATAGGGATTGAAGATTAAGGTATTAACACCTCCCGAGAGTACAGCCAGAAGGCTGACAACGTACTTAGGATAGAGCATAGATTAGGCATCTTATGCCCCCCCCCGCCAAAAAGGTTTGCAAGTAAAAGTACATACTTTTGTGTCTAAAAAATGATAAATTTTTTAGGCTTTAGGTGCAGAGGCTTGCCTAGAAGGTTATTTTCGTTGAAATACCTGATTGGTAAGTGTTTCAAGATTCTTTGTTAATTCTTGAATACGTTCTTTGTTAGCATCTTGTAATTTCTTTAGAGCCTCTTCCAATACTTTTTGTTGAGCAGTTCATTGTCCTTGAAGTCCCTGGAAGTAAGACTCTACAGGCCTCTGAATAGCTTCTGTAATCTTTTGCACTTCTTTAGGATGTTGTTCAGTAATTGTTTCTCCCTCCTTTTTTAGCCTTTCAGATTCAGACTTAGTTTTTTCTTCTAGGCTCTTCTGTTTCTCTTGTAGTTGACCTTTGGATTTATCAGTATCTGCTCTAGCTTGTTGGTTTTTGCTGTCCCTAGTTTTAAGGTCAGTGTAAGTTGCTTCCCTCTTAGAACCCTCTTGCTTTAGTCTTGATTGTTCTTGTTCTAAGGAATCATTTAGAGAGTTGTGGGTTTTCTCTATGGATGTAAGTTGATCTAGACCTTCTACGCTAACAGAACTATAGGGATTGAAGATTAAGGTATTAACTCCTCCTGAGAGTACAGCCAGAAGGCTGACAACGTACTTAGGATAGAGCATAGATTAGGCATTTTATGCCCCCCCCACGTTGAATTTCTTAGATCTAAACCTTTTGTGTGTTTAAAAAATAATAAGTTTTTTGTGACTAAGGTCCTATAGGATTATGTGCTAGGTTCATATTTAGGGTTTGAAGTACAGATATTAGCATCTGATCTGCTTTGAAATTCTCTAGAGCAGTGAAAGCCACATTCACTTAGCACAGCAGAGTTCCCGGCAAACTGACATCCTATAACGTGTTCGCAAAAGGTTGAGCATCCTCCTTTAGTTTTACAGTCTTGAAGAGGTGTTAGTTCTTGATGATTTTTATGAGGTCTTAGTTGCCCCCCCCGCAAGCTAAGTAGCCACCATAGCTAGTACCTCCTAGACAGGCCAAAGCTGCTCCTATTTTTGCTGGATGCATAAGAGGACTTTAAGTTTTCCTAATAATCATACATTTAAAATTAAATTTTTCCCCTATTTCGGTATTTCCTCTCTGTCACAGCTAAAGATATCTGTAGAGCTTTCCAATAGCTTACACTTAGATTTTTCAACATTGTAGATTTGTATACTCTTTCACGCAATAGTATGTTTAGGGTCATTTTCCATGCAATTTATCTCAGAAGGAGAGCTAGTCACTGAAGCATTAGGACAGTTTAGGTTTATCTCCTCTTTTCGGTCTCCTTTCTGAATTAAGAACTTGAAGTTCCTGTCGGCAGATTTAGTCTCAGAGTCTCGGGAATCATCAGTTGAAACTAAAGAAGGATCAAGCAAAACCACTCCTGCACAGGTAGTTCCTGCGACACCTAAAGAACTACCTAGAGCTATAGCTGACTTCTTGATGATCATCTAATTACTTTTAGCTTATCTGGAGGGCAGTCCTTGTCTTGATGCGAGGAGATCCCTTTAACATAACAGTATTTAACTTTTTGCCCTTAGAGCTGCACTGATAGCCCTGAGTTAGAGAGTTTCACTCACACTTCGAAGGCTGCGCTTTCCCTATGGCGATTCAACCGAAGAAGTCCCTCCTATTGTCTTCTTGACAGAGAATGACATTTCTGCTGCTGTCATAGCCTGCACCAGGATAGAGTCCATTGGTGCAGGTTAACTCTGAAGCGGTTCGTCCGTTAGTGAACTTGTAAGTTACTTTATTTGGTTCAGGCTCACTTCGAATAGGAGAAACGCTAGTAGCATTCTTGATGATAGCTGAGGGCATTTGAACTTCTTGACTTGGCCCTTTCTGGCCTTCCTGAACTTTTACCCGAGGAGCTTGTGAATGTAAAGCAGCTTCTCCTGAACTACCTAGGGAAGAGCAGGCAACGCCGCTGACGCCTCCAGCAGTCAAGAGGCCTAGGGAGCATCCAATGACTTTTTGAAACGACAATCCCTGCTAGCTTATGTGAATTGCTTCTCTAGTGGTGATGTCTTTATGTCCTTGTAGTGTCACTTTCTGCAGATTCTTCCTCTTGGAAGTACATCTATAAAAATTCGAACTGCCCTCTAGCTCACAGCTAGGAGATTGTCCTTGTGCAGCAAACCACTGAAATGAGTATTGTTTTGTACCAGATTGGCAGACAATTACATCTTTTTGTTTATCATGACTAGCTCCAGGATATTTTTCATTAGCACAAGTTAATTCAGCGCTTTTGCTACCATTCGAGAACCTATATGTAATAGGATCCGCTTTTGGGGTTGAAGGGTTGGGATTTACAGAGCTCATACTCCTGATAGCTGTAGATGACTGAGCAGTTCTTCCAGAACCTGAAGGACTAGATCTAACAGCACTTACAGGACCTCCTGACTCTTGATTTCTAGGTTGAGCGTTCTCTGACGACGCAATTGAACTTTCTGTTTGAGACGAACTCATCACCCTATAGGCAGTACCGCTAACTCCTCCTGCAGTTAAAAGTCCTAATGATCCTACAATTACCTTTTGAAATGCCATCAGAATTAACTAATCTGGATTGCTTCTCTAGTCTTTATATGCTGATTATTCTTTAGGGCTGTTGACTCCAATCTCTTTCTAGGGGAGGTACATACGTAAGCATTTTTTGAAGTATTTCAGTCACATTCAGTCTTTGCCTGTTTAGGTTGCGAATACCAGCTAATGGAGTCTTGTTTTCTGTCTGAGGAACAGATAATTACCTTGTTATTGCCTTCATACCCCGATCCTGGATGTTTGTTGTCTAGACAAGTTAGAGAAAAAGTTTTTTGCCCCATAGAAAATCGGTAGGTAATTCCTGAAGTTTTAGGACTCTCTGTAGACGGAGAAACAGAACTAATACTTCTTAAGGGTCCTGAAGACCGACCACTCTCTGGACTAGTCGTTACAGGTTGTGTCTGACTTCCCGTTTCAGAAGGAGGATTCTCCTGTTTAATAGCGTTTCTTGAACCTGTAGAGTTGTAAACGATCCCTCCTATTCCTCCTACAGTCAGTAGACCTACTGCACTCATAACTATGTGTTGAAGAGACATTAATTAGAAGGATTTATCTATCTCCTTTTAAGAAGCAATAAATAGGTAGTTTAGTTAAACATGAGGCCCTCCTTCGTTCTTTGTTGGTCATTCTGAGAACTATAAGTCGTACTGTTTTACCTGCTGTCAGAGAACTAGTAACTTAGGGAGAGATTCTTTGATAGATTATCCCTCAGTTTTAGATTGACTTCCTTGAAGTTGCTCTGATATAATTTTCTGCTTGCTTTAGGCCGCTAGATTATCAGAATTGAATTACTTTAGTTGAGGTTAGATCTCCTCAAAGTCTAGGCAGAGTTGTTTCTTTGAAGTTAGGAGATCCGTTGTAAGTACAGCTATAGGTGTTTGTTTTTTGATCTAAGGTACATCTAGGTTTTTTGTAACGAATAAAACCATCTCAATCTAGGTTGTTTTTTAGGTCCTTTTTTTCACAACCTATAGAGACAACTAATTTTCTATTGCCATCTAATGTACCTGTATCTGTAGGTCTAGAATTATTGGGACAGGCAATAGTGAAAGACTTACCTTCTACTAAGAATGTGTAATTAGTTTCTTCTTTTTTTGCTTCTTGTAAAGGAGTCCCAAGTGCTTGAAATGTAGCTGCTGTACTTCCCCCTCCAAGAAGCAGTGTTCCTGCAATCCCTCCTGTTATTTGTTGTCAGTTCATCGACTGAATCTAACCTATTCAGATTCAATTGTTAGATGCTCCTTCTCGGTGTTGCTTAGTATCTCTGTTTTCTATATTTAGATTTCCTGGATTAGTACAGGTATAGGTCGTCATCTTTCTATTGGCTGTACAGGTAGGTTTAGAAACCAAAACATGAGCTAACCCTTGTCAGTCAAAGACACTTTCTTGAGCGTGTCTGTCTCAAGAGTTAGGTCCCTTATCTCAACGACACAGAATTGCCAATCTAGGATCTCTACCAGATACCTTGTCAAGAGAATAGTCAGGATGAGCGCCTATAGGACACGCGAGTTGAACATCCTTACCAGGGAACTTGAATGTAAATGTTTTTGTCGGAAGAACTTTTGCTGCAGGAGCTTCTTTTTGTTCTACTTGACTCAAGACAGGTAAATCCTTAACTGCTACGTAGGTAGACCCCGTAGCACCTCCACCAATTACTAGAGAAGCCACTGTACCAGCAACTGCTTTTTGTCAGTTCATTTTTAAGTACTTAGCTCAGCTTTATTCAATGGCTAGAGGCATCTGTTGGGAGTCTTTTATTGTCCTTGTTTTCTATATTTAGGTTTCCGTAGTTTTTGCAGACATAGGTAGTCATAGATCCGTCTGTAGATGTACAGGTAGGTCTATGGGAGACTCTAGCACTGTGAAGATAGTCCCAATCTAGAGTACTATTTTGTGGTCGATCTTCTCATCGATATCTACCTTTAGCTTTTTGGCAAAAGATCGCCAACTTTTGATCGTGACCATATGCTTTATCTAGGGATGCATCTGGATGAGATCCCTCCGGACACGCTAAGGTTACAGTTCTATTTCCGAATACAAATTTGAAATCTTTAGTCTTAGGAAGCGCTTTTGCTGCAGATTGAGTTGCTTCTAACTTAGCATCTTTAACAGCTACTTGGTTAACAGATTTGGTCTCTCCTTGAAGCTTAGGAGTTGCTGTTTGATAAATTGCAGCACCACTACCACTTATTGCTATGATGCTGGAGACACCTGCACCTACTCTCTGAAGAAGATTCACTAGCCTATCCTATCTGAATTCAATCGTTAGAAGCATCATCTCTCATTCTTTGTTCCTTCTTTTCCTCTATATTTAGGTGTTTTAGCTCTGTACACTGATATTTGGTCATATCTCCATTTTTGACAGTACATTTAGGTTTGTAACCGTTAATGCTTGCGTAACTGTCCCAGTCTAGGACTCTGTCTTGGGTATATCTTTCTCATCAATTTCTACCTTGATTCTTTCGACAGTAGAGAGCCATATGTGTGCCCTTGTAAGCCTTATCTAGAGAAGCATCGGGATGAGAACCTAAAGGACAAGCTAATGAGACTGTTTTGTCCCCAAATTGGAAGGTGTAGGCCTTAGTTTCCTGTTGTTTTAAAGTTTGTTTTTCTATGGCCTTTAAGAGAACAGCGTCATTTGAGTCGTTATTGACCCCAAAAACAGTTCCTGTTGTTGCCCCTCCCACAGCAAGAACACTTGCTATAGTTCCAGCTATCTTTGATTTCATAATTTAGACTTCTCCTTAGATGTTTTCTCTAAAGACTTTTTTGATAAAATTTAAGGATTTACCTTTAAACTTCCAGAATTATTAGTCATTAACCTATTTGCAGCACTCTCTTTGTAGTTGGATCTGAAAGAGGGCTCTCAGTCTCTTTAATGGATAAGGGAAGGTTGCCTCCATTTCAGCATTGGTAGATAGTTTTGTGAGGTTTGTTTAGAACAGAACAAGCAGGTAAGGTTTTGTGGTAACCTAGATCGGCTCATCTGAAGTGTTCTTCCTGCATATCTCATCTGCTTATCTTCCTTCTACACGCTAAAGCTAGAGCTTTTTCCTTCAGCAGATAAGTCTCATCTAGGTAGGAATTGTTAGGACATTCAAGTTCGATTGTCTGATCGGGAAACTTCAATGTGAATTTTTTGAATTCAGGTGCCTTAGGAGTTGTTGGTTTTGCTTCTTTTTTATTAGAACTAGCAGTTAAAGTAGTCGTGGCAACAGCACCACTGCTTCCCCCTATTGCTAAGAGACCAACAGTTCCGGCAGCTACCTTGTAGAGAAGTTTCAAGTTAAGCTATCCTAATCCAGGTGGACGTAGCGTAATCAGGAATTTTTCTCTCACTAGTCATTAGGGTAACTGCATGCTTTCCAGGATTCTCACACTTATAAGCTGTCATCTTTGAATTTGTAGCTTTGCAAGTAGGGGCTTTACCCCTAAAGCTATTTAGGTCTTCTCACTTAAAGGTATTTTTTTGTCAATATGTTTTCCTTCCGTAGAGTCTTTCCATCTTGCAGTGAATAGACAACTTATTGTGAGGACGTTCACTTATGTCTAGAGAATCGTCAGGAAAGGAACCTTCAGGACATTCTAGGGTAAATTGATTAGTTCCGAAGTCAAAGGTATAGGCGGTTATAACAGGCTTTTGGACTTTTGCAGTTTGCTTGGTAGGTTCAGTTGTAGCAGACATTTGAGTGTAGGTAACTCCCCCTGCACTAGAGACTGCAAGAGCACCGGTAAAGCCAGTAACTATCTTGCTAACGGCTTTCAAGCTATGAACTAACTAATTCGAACCCAATTATCAGAAGCATAACCTCTAACCCTCTTGTTTATGGGAGTAACAGTCCTCTTACCAGGATTTACACAACTATAGTTGGTCATTTGGGCATCTGTAGCTTCACATCTAGGTTTAGTTGCTGTGTAGCTATTTAGATACTCCCAATTGAAGACTTTTTCCTGTCGATACATAACTCTTCCAAACTCTTTTTCTCATCTGCAGTAGATAGACAATTTTCTGTGCTTCTGCTCGCTAATGTCTAGAGAGTCATCAGGATGAGAGCCTTCAGGGCACTCTAGTTTATAGCTATCTGTTCCGAAGTTAAAGGTGTATGTTTTTGTCTTAGGTTTAGTTACAGAGGATTGACGTTGATTTTCAGTAGCTTTATTAGGTAAGGCACTTGCTGAAGCAGGAAGGGTTGTATAGGCTATAGTTCCTCCACTACCACTTAGAGTTAAGAGACCTAATACCCCTCCAGCGACTTTGAATCCGTTCAATTTAGCCTAAACGTAACCAAGTTTGTGAGGCATGTTCTGGTAATCATCTAGTTGTTACCTCTTTAATGGAAATGTTTCCTGGATTCTGACAGGTGTAGTTAACCATATCTTGGGTAACACACTTAGGTCTTATTCCTCTAAAGCTACCTAAACCATCTCAATCAAACACCTTTTCTTGGTAGTGAGGAATTCCCCATCTGTCTCTTTTTACCTGACAGTAAATAGACAAATTAGTGTGTCTTCTCTCGCTGATGTCTAGGGATCCTGATGGATGAGAACCTTCCGGACACGCCAGAGTGAACTTTTCCTTTCCAAAGTCAAAGGTATAAGTGGTCATAACTGGCTCTTTAACCTTCTTAAGTGTGTCATTTTCTTTTGTTTGGTTGGCAGCTTCAGACACATTAGATACTTGTGCGTAAGTTGCTCCTCCAGTACCAGCAATAGCTAATGCAGCAGAGACTCCCGTAACTATCTGTTTAGTAATTGCCAATGCTTAAATAATCAACACTAACCCAATCAGATTCAATTAGCTGCAGCAGTACCTCTTCTAAGTCAGTTGTTTTTGACTTCTATACGTAGTTTATCTTGATTTTGACATTGATATTCAGTCATAGCTTGATTGGTAGCTACACACTTAGCTTTTTGGCCTCTGAAGCTATTCATAGCGTCCCAATCTAGAGTCTTTTTAGGTTCATATACCTGTCTATATTCTCCCTTTTTTCACTGACAGTAGATAGCAAGTTTGTGATTCTTTCTGTCTTGCAGATCTAGAGAATCATGTGGGGTAGAGCCTTCTGGACAGGCTAATTCGTATTTTTTATCTCCAAAAGTGAATGTATAGGTGTTTGTTTTTACTGCTTTTTTAGCTACAGTTTCTTGAGCTTTGGCAGTTTCAGACAGTCCTTTTTCTTGATTAATCTCGCTCTTTAAGGAAGTATTAGTTAATGTATAGGTGGTTGCAGTGCCCCCACCTCCTACACCAATAACAGCTAAGATTACACCTGCTGCTTTGTAATTCACTGCCTAGATCCTGTTAATTAGTCGTTTCAAATTTCTAAAGTTATCCTATTCTGATTCACTTATCTGAGATGTCCCATCACATTCTCTTTGTGTCTATATTTTCTACACGCAACTTACCTGGATTATCACACCTATATTTAGTTTTGGTTGCATCTGTAGCAGTACATTTAAGTGATCCCTTGAAGTTAAAGAAACTGTCCCAAGTGAGTTCTGTCTTAGGATCGTAAACCTCCCTATATTTCCCTCTAAGAGCTTGACAGTAAATAGCTAACTTAGGATTAGGTCCTCTTGCTCTATCCAGAGAGTCATAGGGAGAAGAAGTTTCAGGACATTCTAGCTTAAATTCTCGATCTCCAAAGGCAAAGCTATAGGATTTCATCCTTACCTGAGGAGGAGTTACTTTCTTTTGAGTTACTGTTTCTTTAGTGTTTTCGACACTACCTAGGTGAAGATCATTAATGACTTGGTAGGTAGCTCCAGTTGTCCCTCCCGCACCAAGCAGACCTAAAGAAGTAACTATTGCCTTATATCTCATAGGTAAGCCCAAGATTTAGAAGATCTTTACAGAAATTGTCAACTTAACCTATTCGTAGTCAGCTATTGGAAGCATCGTCTCAAGATCGTCTAGTATTCATCAGCTTAACTGGATGATTACCTTTGTTTTCGCATGTGTAAACTGTTTTTTCTTTATTGTCTACAGTGCATTTAGGTTTTATGCCAGAGAAGCTGTATAGATCCTCTCATTTGAACACATCTTGTTGCTCATGGGGTACTCTATACAACAGTTTCTTTTGACAGACAATAGCCAACTTATTTGGTCTTTGAGTGAAGTCTAGAGTATCGTCAGGATGAGAGTCTTCCGGACACTGAAGGGTAAATGTTTCATTTCCAAATTTGAAACTGTAATCTTTTAGCTTTACTTCAGGAGCAACCTTACCAGCAGTTTGTTTAGTGTTAGTGGCCTGAGTGACAGTATTCTGTTTTTGTGTGCCCTGATCAGTCAATTGGGTATAAGTAGCCCCTCCTATTCCTGTAGCTGTTAGACAACTAGTTACACAAGCAGCTATCTTTTGAAGGTTATTCAAGTTATCCTATTCTGATCCAGTTAACTGCAGCAGCATCTCTTCTTACTGCAATGTCCTTAACTTCTTCTACCTTTAGGTTCTGTGGTGTAGTGCATTGATAGACAGTCATATCTGTTGTGGTACATACAGGCCTTGTACCTTTATAGCTGAACATGTATTCCCAATTGAAGACTTTGTTTTGTTCGTGAATTTGTCTCCAAGGACCTTCCCTTCTCTGACAGTAGATGGCTAATTTATTAGGTTTTGTTCTGAAATCTAGAGATTCGTCAGGATGAGAGCCTAAAGGACATTCAATAGCTGCTACTTGCTCTCCAAATTTAAAGGTGAAGGTCTTAGTTTGTAGTGCCGGCTTTACTGTTGTGTTTTCCTGTGTTTGAGAGTTACTAACGACTGTGTAGGTAGTACCTGTTGCCCCCCCCCCCACAGCTAGCATGCTAAGGATAGTAGTTACAGCCTTGTGCTTCATTGTTTGCTACTCTCCTTTACATGTCTTGACTAAGGCTTTTCTGATAAAATTAAAAATTTTCCTAAGAGGGAGATTGAGACAGTGATATCGCCTCTACCTTCTTTTGTTCAAACCTTACTTGAGTGTTCTTTAGATGCACTTGTCCGTTATTTAAGGAACAAGAGTAAGTACCTGAATCTAATGAGCACTGAATAGCTTCTCTCTTGAAATCTAGCAAAGCCTTAAACGATGGTTGTTCTTTGTTTGCCTGGCAGAGTATGACTACTTCGTTGTCAATTACCCCTATATTAGGGTACTTGCCAGGATCACACTTTAGCCTAACTTCTTCTTGACCGGCTTTGAATGTGTAAGTTTTCTCTCCAGTGAAGAAAGCCACAATCTCCTTAGGATCCTTGAACGCTGCGTAAGCAGTACTTCCTATTCCTCCTACAGTCAATAAACCCAATCCTGCAGTAACAGCCTTGTAGGTAACCAACCCTCTTAAGGTCTAGACTAACACAATTGCACTCACCTGTTGGTCATTAAAGCTAACTGTAGTGTTCTTTAGAGTCACTGATTGACTTTCTTGCTTTTCAAAGTTACATTCATAGCGACCAGAAACTAAGTTTCACCTTCACTCACACTTAACAGGCCCTGTACCTCTAGTTGAATAGCCAGTAAATGAGTCTAGTTGCTTCTTTCCCTGGCACAAGATGACCACTTCGCCATTTTTCATAACCCCTATGTTTGGATACTTACCTTGAGAACAACTCAAAGAGACAGAGTTATCTTTCGTACTAAATTCGTAAGTTTTTTCTCCTGTAAAGATGGCGACAAAATCTTTAGGATCACTTGCAGCCACATAGGCTGTACTGCCAACACCACCTACAGCAAGAAGACCTAAGACCCCAGTGGCTACTTTTCCGAAGACCATCACAGATTAAATAGGTACTTAAGACTTTATTGAAAATACTCTTTAGGCACTAAGTCAGCAGTTATTTGCAGCTGTTTATCTAGAGACTCAGAAAAAGAATCTCAGTAGCGACACTTCAACTTATCAGGACTATCTAGGACTCTGGGTACTTCCCCTTTTAAACCTATACTGTACATCTGATTTTGGGTACATACAGGCAATGCCATTAGCTTCTCATAGCCTTGAGTGTTTTTCTTGATACAAGCGGCCCTTAATTGTTTAGGTTGACCTTGCATCCTATGCCTTCTAACTGTGTCGATATCTAGATCTAATTCAGTTTCTTCAGTTACGCAAATCACTTCAGGTTTGTTTTTAGTTCCCTTAAGAGGCTTTGTTTTTGAAGGCTTATTTGGAACAGCAGACTCTTCTTCTCTATAAGGTGGCACTTCAGGTTCAGGGCCTATAGGTGTAGCTAAAGCTTCAGGCTCTTTGACGCTTACAGTATCTTGGGAATTATCTCCTAAATTGTCTTCGTACTTAAATTCAGATCTCAAATCAGGAGCTGAATTTTGAGGACCCTGTGATTGAGAGGGCGGAATCGTTCGCTCGCGATTAAAAACTTCTCGATAACGATTAGCAGAAGACTTTCCTAAATCAACTTCTAGATGGATATTATCTCTAGAGCCTGAATACAGGTGAGTACCTCCAGCGACTCCAGTTCCAGCAGTTAATCCTGTGAAGACAACCTGGATTCTCGTCACCTAAACAACTTTCTCTACTTAGAGAAGAGTTCGGGAACTAAATCAGATGTAAATTGCAGATGTTGATTATTAGACATCTGATAAGAGTCTCAATAACGACATCTAACTTTCTCTCTATTGTTGAGACCTTCAGGCACTTTTTCTCCTGTAGGTAGTTCAGTGCTGTACATCTGATCTTGATTGCATACTGGAAGTCTTAGCAATTCAGGGTAGTACACATTTTCCTTAACGATACAAGCAGGTCTGTGTTTTCAAGTCACATCACTCCTTCTTCCATTAGGGCTTCATCCTTCACTTGTTTCTTCAATTACACATATGATGTCCGGTTTTTGCCTAGTTCCCTTAGGTAACGCCCTCTTTGTTGCTTTAGGAGGCTCATAAGGAACATCCTCTCTATAAACAGGAACATTAGGTTCTGCTATTCTAGGCAATTTAGGCGAAGAATCGGGCGTTTCTGCAACATTTCCCTCAGGGGCAGCGAGGTCAACTGGAACATCCTTTTTAAGCTCTTCTTCATCGCCAGACTCTTTGTTCTCAACTATCACTTGAGATTCTTTATCTTGAGGGTTCTCTGAATGGGAGGGTAGCTTCTTATCTTTGTCGCCAGAAATAGTAGAATGGCCATCGATGATTGTGCTTCCGACATAATCAGAGACAAGACGAGTACCTCCAGCAACCCCAGTTCCAGCGGTTAACCCTGACAGAATTATCTGGATCTTGGTCATACTTTCCTTTAGGCGTAAGTCAATAAATTTTAAATCCTAGAGCTTAAATAGAGGAGATAAAGGTCACAGAGATAGGTTTCCTTGGGGGGGAAAATTAAAAAACAAGTATTTATTTAGGTAGCAGGTGCATCCTCTAGTCCTCAAAGCAGGAATACCCGCTCTTCTAGTAGGCTCTGGGGGGGGGCACTGCAGTCATCACTTACACCTCTACTCTTCCTCCTTCTTTTCCCACTAAGACCTTTAGCTTCGGAGAACAACACCCCAAGCTTTACTGTCGATTAAAAGAGAATCTCTACCCTACTCTTAAGGTCTCGGCTGCAGATAAAAAGATCACCTGTGAATATAAAAATCAAGCAGAAACCGTTCAAACCTTAAGGGACGAGAGCGCACAACAGGGAACTGTTTTTGGAACCTTTAACTGCTTAAGAAAAGGAGAGACAGATGATTACTACTGCTCTGCAGGTAACAATACGGTGGTTTTGACTAGACATTGAGATAGGGAAGCCGACAATTATTACCTTTACGTAACTTTTAGTCCTGCTTCTTAAAAGATATGAATCCTCTAATCCTTAAATTAGCAGTTCCTGCTGTGCTAGTAGCTGCTCCCTCAACAATAGCTACCACTTACGTTTATTGACCAGAATCCCGACCAGTTGAGTCGTTTAGTTTTGGAGAGGATCAACCTACCTTAGATTGTCCCCTAAGAGACAATCAATTCCCCTATCCTCATTATTCAGCGAAAGAGAAGAGGATTATCTGTAAATACTCAGAAGGAAGACAGGAAATTCCTTCCACCTTACAAGATCACTCTGAAAAAGAAGTAGATGGTTACTGAACTTTTACGTGTATGGTCAAACCATCTTCCAATAGTTACTTTTGTATGTCAGGAAATAACGACTTAGTCTTAACGAAACGCCGAGATAGAGCTTCTGATTCTCCTTATCTCTACCTAACCTTCAAACAGATAACTAATTAGCGAGTGTCTTTTTTAAGATATTTATGCCCATCGTCGGATTGAGTGGAGGAGTTACTGCAGTAACAACGTCAGCCCTATACAGTTTTGAATCTGGCCACAATTGCGCTAAGGAGTTTGAGTGTAAGTCCTTAAAGATAACAGTTACCTAAGGCTTTTTAGCTAATCACTTTTTTTGCAAAGATAGCTATAGGATCTGTCTGTTTAGGAGGTAGTGCTTCTGCAATCACAGTAACTTCTCTCTCTTCGATTAACCCTGACAGATACTTTGTATTTAAGGGAAAGTCAGCCCCTGATACTTATCTGTATTGTCCTTATAAGGCCAGTTACTTTGCTAAACCTCAATTAGACTGGAAGAATAAGAAAATTTCCTGTGATTACGAATCAGATGACACCAAAGTCCCCAATTTATATGGGTTTGGTCAAGAATCTAACGCCAACAAAGAGTTTTGATGTGATGTTCAGTCAACAGGCAAATACCTTTGTGAAACTCAAGATAAGAAGGTGTTCACCCTAGAAAGGAAGGAAGATCCTGTTAAAAAGGAGAATTACCTAGAGGTAATGATCAGTTAGGAAGAGATGCATCCTTTCTTGAAGATCTTTGTTCCTATAGCTAGTCTAGGTAGTGGTGTTTCAGCAGTAACTGTTACTTCTTTATCTACAAAAGACAATAGCAAAACATTTACATTCACTGTAGGCTCAGAGTCTCACTATCTGTATTGTCCTGCTCAATCAGATAAATTTCCTCTACCCAATATTTCTTCAGATAAGCAGAAGATCGTTTGTGAATACGACTCTTCCAAGACAACTTCTTCCAATCTGTATAGGTTTGAACAAAAAGGGGCTGGCCAACAAGAGGGAGATAAGGAATTTGAATGTACCTACAAAGGAAACGATAAATATGACTGTAAGGGAGAGAACAATAAGACTTTAAAGTTCGAGTTACTTAAAGAGTCTGAACCTCAGAGCTCTCTGAAGATCATAGTTACTTAAAAAATTTTTAATTTTACAAGAACTTTTAAAAAATAACTTTCAGAAAGGAGTTTAGATTTTTACAGTCGTTTCTTTTATGTTGATGAGTCCAGCCTCCTTAAAGATAGGTGTTTGCGTTCTCTGTGTAGGAGGTTTATGTGGAGCAAGTGCTTATGGCATTAAGCAGGCTGGGGGGGGCAATTAAGTCCCGAGCAAGCTGTTAATCATCACAAGGGATCTCACAACAGTCACACAAGTCCCTGTACGACTGATCTTTGTGACCACTATGTTGGTTGCGGACTCAACAATCCAACTCTAGAGTGTGGTCACGTTTGTCTCAGCAACACATCACTTTATGCGACTTACCTTAGCGAAAGTGAAAGGAGTAAAGTTACTGCTGTAAATACTTCAAAGTACTATAACAGCGCTAGTGAGTGCCCAAAACCTTATAAAGAGGGTGACTTTTATCGTTCTGGGAGCGATAACTATTACTACAGTTGCAAAAACTTAACTGCTGCAGCTAAGTAACTTTTGAGGAATGAACTCGCATGAACAGGACCAATAATCTAGAAAACCTTAAATTTAAGTTGAGGTCTGGAAGGTATTCTTCTTTAAGTTTTGTTAACTGTTTGCAAAAGATAGCAGTTACAGGGTTAGAAGCAGGCAAGTCTTTCATACACACTATTAACTGATTCATCACTGAAGTAATCTAGAACAGTGGCTTTTTCAAAAATAGCTGTTATCTTCGGAGCTTTAGGGGGAGTTAGTGCAGCTGGTGCTGGAGGATTCTTTGCGACTGGGGGGGGGCAACTAAGTTTAGAGACAAGAACTAGATTACACGAAAAACCTCATTCAGATCACGTAGTAAACTGCAAGAGTGATGTTTGTGACCACATATTCAACTGTTATCAAGCCTCAGATAACGCTAAGTTACACTGTGGTCATGTTTGTCTAGCTGACAGAAATCTTTACGCAGATTACGTATTAGAAGAGGAGAAGCATCTTGTAACTCTAGCCGATACATCCAAGTGAAAGATTCACAAAGATACCTGTCCTTCTGATCCTGATGAGCATGACTATAAGGAAGTTAACTATCAAAGTGAAAAGAGTTTTGAAAAGTGCAAACATTAGCAAAAACTGTAGATGTTATTCAAGCAAGTATGTATTGTTGGGAGTAGTCTAGGTGGTGTTGGTGTATTGAGCGCAGGAGGTTATGGTATCTACGACTTAACGGAGGGAAGGCATTCGAGATTAGAAAAGCGAGTTAAAGAGCACCAATCAGATCACACAGAATCTAGGGTGGATCAGTGTAAGGGAGATGTATGTGATCACATGTTCTCTTGTTCTCAGACAAGTTCTAATGGCAGACTGCCTTGCGGTCACATCTGTCTAAAAGACATCAATTTGTATGCAGATTTTGTAAATGAGGATGAAAGAAAGTTAATCGCTGAGAGAGATCAGTCGACTATGAATATTCATACAGGTAAATGTCCTGAACAGCCTACAGAGAAGGATTTTCTCAAGAATACTTATCAAGGAGGATTAGTCTTACTAATTAAGTGTCAGTCTGATTTGAGTCGATAGGTTGAGCTGGTATCTCTACAATTACTTAGGCCCTACCTAAATAATCTAGTTCAATGTTCGCTCTTTCTATCTTCAAATCCTTTGGGGCTGTTGCCTTAGGGTTGCTAGGTATGGCTGGCATTGTCTATATCTTTGCCCCTTCAGGAGAAAGAAAGACTGAACCTCAAGGTGATAATGCTGCTAAGGGGATTCAGTCTGGATTGGCAGGTTCTACAACGGGTAATGCTTCTGTAGTTAGGGTTTAGGTATCTAGCCTTTTAACTCCTTTTATATAATGGAGCTACCTCCTTCATAAAAGATACGGCTTCACAATCAGTTGTCGTCGGTCTCTTAGCCTCTGGATTAATAGGAGGTTCTTTTTATACGACCTACTTAGCTGCTTTGCCCAATCCAGACCCTCAAGTTCAAGAGAGCGTAGAGTCTAGAGACACTCAACCTAAGAAGTGTTATGTGACTCCTTGATTAAGTACTGCATGCGTATAGGAAATGTTGATCCCTGCAGAACTAATAGGTAAAGGCTTCTTGGCACTCGGCGCTCTCTCAGGAACAGGTTTTGTTTTTATAAGGGAGTAGAGAAATCTATAGATCACTTCTGGGAGATGCCCCGTACCTCTGAAGAAGTTAAATGGGGCAGTTTTCCTCTCTTCTTTACCAGTAAGGACAAATGTTCTTATAAACCAGGCAAACTAAGCTACTGAGTAGAGAGAGGTCACACAGGAAATGCTAAGCACTATTATTTCTGTCCTAAGAGTCGCTAGGTCAGTTTGAGCTTCAAGATAGTGGCAATGGCCTTGACTGCCACTGGAGCTACAGCTGGAGGAGGTTATGGTGCTTATGTATTAGCTTCATCGCCTTTAGTAACTTCTGTAGGACATAATTCTGATTCTTCAGGCGCTCAAGAAAGATCAGGTCCTAACCCGACAGCTTCAGTTAAACAAGAGTCTCCTCGAGTTGAGTACAAGTGCAGATTACCCCTTCCTTTTGCTTCTTTAGTGGCAGAGTGTCCTAAAGCAGATGGAGCAAGATCTGCACCTGTTGTTTCGGAACTTAAAAATGAATTTGTGTTTCCCAAGAATTACTACACTTGAGGCCTCTCTTAGTTAGTGAGTCTGAAGTGAGTGGCTATCGGCTTTGCAGGGACCGGTGCTGCCTTCGGATCAGGTTACGGAGCCTATGAGTTAACTCCTAAGTCTTGAATGAGGGTGGGTCCAGGAAGATCAAGTCAGTCTAGGCAAGAGACTCAAGTTTCGGGGACAAATGCGCAAGGCAGTCCCAGTCAACAGGAAGATTCCGCAAGGCAGACAGTCAAGCTAACTAGTTGCCATAGACCAGTACCATTTGGAGGATCACAGTCCTGTGACGTAACTGTCGTTAGATAGTTTTTACTTTTTACATCAGCTTTTCTTTTTTAGGAAAATAACTAACCCAAGTTAAGTGAAAACATTAGGTAAGGTAGGCATAGCTGTCTTATCTTTGGGAGGAGGCTCTTCTCTGGTAGCTACTGCAGTAGCTACAGATGTCTTTGAACCTTCAGGTACCTACTTCTCCCTGGCCCTAAAAGACTCTGGAGAGCACAAGTTATTTTGTGTAGATAAGGGATCTGATAGTTTCGCCTACCTGGAAATGACCTTAGGCAGAGAGAATGAGGTAGTCATCAAGTGTGATTATGGCTCTCTAAAAACCAAAAACAAACAGGAAATTCTAACTAAAGGCTTAAGGGTTGCCTCCTACAATAGTCTTGCATGCAACTATTATCAGGGAGAGGAAGGAGTGATAAGGTATGAGTGCAGTGACTTTGACACTTCTCACAAGAAACTATCTTTTAGAGATCCAGAGAAGTCCTCTGTTAGGTTGAAGTGAAGTAGATAGAGATTTATTAGATAGTTTCTAAATATGTCTCTTCATAAGGCAACAATGGGTACTATAGGTACTTTATTTTTGCTTGCTGCTGGAGGTGTTGCTCATTACTCTGTAAAGGGAGGTCCAAAAGACAGTATTCCTGTTAAAGAAACATCCTTAATTAGTTCGTCTCCTGCTAGTTTTCCTAGCTCTAGTGCCTCCACAAATCACTCTTATAAGTTTGTAGCTGGTAATCAAAAATCAGTTACCTTAAATTGCACCCACAGTACCTACCCCTCTGTAGGGGTTGATGCTTATAGAACGGTTATCTTGTGCGGAGGGACTCAACTTCAGGAAACGTTGAAGGGGTCAGAATCTTCTGACAGAACTGAAGTTGAATGTAAGTTAAGCGGAGATACCTATACCTGCAAAACCAACAAGAGAGTACCTAAGATTTCAGAAACAGATTTACTACGAAACAAAGAAATTAAAGATAGAAAAGGAGTTCTATTGAGTTAGTTTGCCAAATCTTAAATTTTAAATGTTTATTTAATGCAGACTTAAGTAAAGCTACATAGAGATGATGTTTATAGGTAAGATAGCTTGTTATGTTGCTGGCGCAGGAGCTTTATGTACAGTAGGAGGCATAGGGATTAAAGAAGCAGTAGCTGGGGGGGGCAAAAGGTAGGCGTAAAGGTAACTAGATATACAAAACAAGGGGAATCTCAAACTAGCGTAGGTAAAGATGATTACATTTTTGTGTCTAGTGCCACTCACAAGGCTTTATTGGATACATGAACAACAGGTACAGTATCTTTAGAGTCAAGTCAAGTATCTGGCGTTGCATGCTTGTATCCTGCTCGCCAAGAAAACCAACAACCATTAAGTTTCACAGTAAACTCAAGTTCCTTCCAAGGATTGAACGACCTTTCTCACTTGACTCTTTGCAACATTCTTGAGACCCAAAATTCAGCACGCTAAGGACCTTTAATTTTTTATCGCTTTAGTCTCTTAAAGGTCCAAGGAAAGATTTAGTTCAATATGATTAGTGCTTGAGCAGTTAAATTTGGTGTTGGTAGCCTAGTGCTAGGGTGTACTGCAGGAAGTGTTAGCTATGTGTCTTTAAGTTCCGGAGGGGGGGGCAACAATCACGATAGAGCTTTAACTCAGGTTTCTTCTGAAGCCTCACTTCCTGAGGCTAAGGAAATCTTAAGCACAAACGATTTGGGTCAAGCAGTCAGCTACAACATAAATGTCTTTAACAAAGGCACTGCACAAACTATTGCCTTTTGGTGTAAGGAAAGCGGTTCTTATGCTGGCTTTCAAATCAGGAGCAACGGAGTAAATACTCAATATTGAATCAATTGTGCATTCAGCAGGGCATCCTTTAAAAACAGATGAGTTCAAAACTTAGGGAATAAGGCTGTAAACATCTCCTGTCAGAGGGTTGACGGAGAACCAGGACAGAGAAGAATCTCTTGTGATGTTCGGGGAACAGACATTATTTACAAAAAGGCAGATAGCTCTGCAGGTTGAGATGTTATTGAGGTTTCTTAAGGATTGACAAAGGCAAGAATAATGCTGTTTGTTTGCAAGTACTGTATGTCTAAGGACTAAAACTCTCCCCTTTCTCGATTACAGAAGAGAATATATCCTACAATTAGTAGCTCCGATACAACAGTTAAATAATCGTTAACTACGTTTAATTTGTTCAGTAAATCAGCAGCTGTTTGACTTCTAGGTATTGGAGCTGCAGGAGGAATAGGAGGAACGATTTATTACGTAACAAATTTAGGGCCTAATACTGTTATGTCCGATCAACCTGCAAAAGAAGAAAGCTCACAACGATCAGAAAAAGGTAAAGCAGCCAACTATAAGCTCACCCTTACTAACGGAAGTAGAAAAAAGACAGTGACCTTGCAGTGCGGAAGAAACTCTAGATTCTTTGTAACCCTGAAGTCTCAAAATGTTGGAACTGATCAAGCTTGACTCCTTTGCGATTATCAAAATGCACAACCAGAAAATAAGTGAGAAATACTATTAGGAAAAGAGAAAGCCCTAATTTCTTGCTCTCATGTTTCTGACGAAGAATCAAGACAAAACTTTGAATGTGAAATAACAGGAATAAATATCAGCTATAGCGGTTCTGGTACTGAAAGTGAATCCTTCTTAATAGGCTTTAGATAATGTACTCCCTCTAAGCTAAACGCTTTAGGAGACAAAAATCTATGTAAATAATCAAGATAACAGATTTAGTCCTTCAATCCAAGAGTCCTTAGGCTAGTTACTTATAATAGAAGGAATCTATAGAGACTTCTCCTTAAGAAGCCTTAAAAGTGATTGTTGCTAATAAGGTACTTACTGCTTTATCTTGTTGTACAGCTGTAGGGGCTGGTCCTTACGGTGTTGCAATGGTTAGTTCTAATGCCGTGAGCGCCCCCCCCGCACAAGGTAGACAGTCATTTGGAGAGACTTGTCTTCTAGATGCTAAAACCTGTGCCATTTTAGCTGAAGACACCGAACCTGGAGAGGACACAGAGGAGGGAGATGTTTACTCAGAAACATCAGATGAGGACTTTTGTGGTTGAGGGTTTGAGTTCTTGAAGGAAATGAATACTTGAAAAAAATGTATTGGTTTAGACAAAGAAGAGCAATAGCTTTATAGTCTTTTTGTTTGCCCTAAGAGAAGGACTCAGTAAATTTCTGTAATTTTTAATAAGTCAGAGATATTCTTGATAACAATCTTTTAAGACAGAGACATAGGCTAGTAATTGGAGTAGATTTTTTCTCCAGAAAGGTAAGAAACATCTAACTTTAGTCTTCTAAACCTCCAGAATTGTTTTCTCTTATATATAAGGCCAAGTTGGACTAATGATCTCGTTGGCGAAAATAACAAAAAGTGAGTAAGTTAGTTGAATTAGGAACTATCCTAGAAATTCACAGAGGCAAGATGCCTTTGAACTTTTCTAGCGAACCTAAAGCGGGTTACTTCCCCTACTTAGACGTTGAATGAATGAGGACAGGAAGGATACGAAGATATTGTGACTCTCTAAAAGGTGTTGTTTGTGATGTAGGAGATATTTTGATAGTCGATAGGGGTTCTGTAGGTTTAGTGGGAAAAGCCATTCAAGGCGTCATTGGATCTACTTTGGTGAGGCTTAGTTCAGAGCACTTGATCAGAGATTTCCTCTATTACTTCCTTTTAGACAAAGAACACTTATTGAAGTCCAAAGGAAAAAGTGCAATGATACCCCAAATTGACTGAAATTTTCTCAAGTCTCTACAGATCCCTCTACCTTCCCTCGATGAACAACAAAAGCTGGTTGAACCTCTTGTTCTCCTAGACGCGGAGGGGGGGGCATCAAGCGCCTTCAAGAACTCTGCTGACTTTATAAAAAAGCAGTCCTCAAGGAAGCTTTTGAAGGCAAGTTAACTGCTAACTGAAGAAAAGAACATCCTGAACATTCACCCCTAAAAGACTTTGAATCTATAAGACTTAAGAGACAGAAATTCAAAGACACTAATCTTGATGAGCATGAGATTGAACTAGACCTTCCTGAGACCTGACTAAAAGTCAGAATTGGAGAAATCTTTCTGGTAGAAAGAGGAGTTACTCCGTCAAGAAAGGTAAAAGAATACTGAAACGGAACAATTAATTGAGTTAAGTCGGGAGAAATTCTTTTTAAGAATATTTACGAAACCGAAGAAAAAATTACCAAATTAGGATGTGAAAGTTCTTCTTTAAGATTATTTCCCGAAAATACTGTTGTTCTTTCACTATGTAAGGGAGGAGAGTCGGCAATTCTTAAATGTCCATCAACTATTAATGATGCGGTTGCGGCTATCTCTGTCTCTGAAACTCCTTGTTGTCCTGAATTTCTGTCGCATTACTTTCAGCTAATCTGTGGAATTTGAGAATCTAAGGAGTCAGGCAATTCTGTTGTATTTTTCAGCAAGGAGAAAGTTAGATCTTTACATATCCCCTTCACTTCCTTCGAAGAACAGAAAGAAGTTGCGAAGGAGATAGAGTCTAGGTTTGCTCTTTTCGAAGATTGTGACAAGATTGAAGGTTTGCTGAAAAACCTCAAGAGTAGAGCCTTATACGACACTTTTAAAACTTCTGAAGAGTAAGAATTTGAGGACTAGAAGAGAGGAGGCAATCCAGAAAAAGAATTAAGTCTCTTTTAAATAAGGATTAGGGAGTCATGTTAGAACAGAAAGCTAGACAGACTATAGATAAGAAGCTGATAGAGTCTGGTTGGTTAATTCAAGATTTCTATGACTTCAATCCCAGTGCTGCTTTAGGTGTTGCCGTTAGAGAACACGTTACTGATTCAGGTCCTGTAGATTATTCCTTATTTATTAAATGCAGACTTTGCGGGCTAATAGAAGCCAAAAAGGATGATTGAGGAGAAAAGATCACAGAGGTAGAAGACCAAACTAGAAGGTACGCTAACTCAGTATTTAAGAATGTTGATCCTATAGTTTGTACTGTTCGTTTCGTCTATGAAGCTACAGGACAGATAACTCAATTTACTGACTATCAAGATCAGATTTGTAGATCCAGAAGGGTCTATACATTTCACAGACCTAAAACTCTTGAGAAGTGAATAAGAGAGGGAGAAACGATTAGAAATCACTTAAGAAACCTCCCCATATTAGAGAAGCAAAACTTAAGAGACTGTCAGTTTTAAGCTATTAAAAATCTTGAATCTTCCTTTGCCGAGAATAAACCTAGAGCCCTCATTCATATGGCTACAGGAGCAGGCAAAACAGTGACAGCCATTACTGCTACCTACAGACTACTGAGATATGGACGAATGAACAGAATTCTTTTCCTGGTAGATACAAAGTCATTGGGTGAGCAGGCTGAAATGGCCTTCACCAATCAAAAGCTCGACAACTCAGGGAAGATGTTTAGGGACGTCTACTCAGTACAAAGACTTAAGGACTCTTTTATCCCTGAGAATGCTCAAGTGTGCATCAGCACTATTCAGAGAATGTATTCAATCCTCAAGGGAGAGTCTGGAAACGATGAGTCACTAGAAGCTTCAGAGAATAGGTCTTCTTATTCCCTAACCAAAAAAGAGTTAGAAAGACAGATAGAAGTTAGCTATAGCAAGAAGTATCCTCCTGAGTTTTTTGATTGCATCATTGTTGATGAGTGTCACAGATCGATTTACAAAACTTGGAAGCAAGTACTCAACTACTTTGATTCTTTCGTAATAGGATTAACAGCCACTCCTGACTCTAGGGCCTTTAACTACTTCAATCAAAACGTAGTAAGTCGATATGACAGAGAGCACGCTATCATCGACGGAGTCAATGTAGGCGAGGATGTTTTCCTGATAGAGACAGAAATAGGAGTTCATGGAGCTAAACTGTCTCCTCAAACGTTAGAAGCACGCGACAGAAGAAGCAGGAAGGTTTATGAGATAACGATAGATGATGATTTTGAATACACCCCAAGCTCTTTAGATCATCATGTATTTAGCGAGTCTCACATAAGGATTATCATCCAAACTTTTAAGGAGAATCTCTTCAGCGCTTTATTCCCTGGCAGAAAGGAGGTTCCTAAGACACTGATCTTCGCTAAATCAGATAGTCATGCAGACGACATTATTCGCATAGTTAGGGAGGAATTTGGAGAGCGAAATGAATTCTGTCAGAAGATTACCTGTTCTCAAAGGGGAGCTGAAAAGATACTCAACTCTTTTAGAAATGACTACTTCCTTAGGATTGCTGTAACTGTAGACATGATCTCTACAGGAGTTGACGTGAAGCCTCTAGAGTGTCTGATATTTATGAGAAATGTAAAGAGCCAAATTTACTTTGAACAGATGAAAGGTAGAGGGACAAGAACCCTAAAAAGAGAAGACCTAATGAGGGTCTCTCCTTCAGCTACAGAAGCCAAAGATCGATTTGTAGTTGTTGATGCTGTAGGAGTTACCAAAACTCACAAGTGATCTGTGACCAGAACATTAGAAAGGCATCCCCACAAGTCATTTACGGAACTAATGAAAGATGTAACGGGAGGAATCAGAGACGAAGAAACTTTGTCCTCTCTAGCTAATAGGATAGTGAGGCTGAACAGTAAGCTAGTCGATGAAGAACAAGAGAAAGTTAAGGAGGAGGTGGGCCTCGGACTTAGCGATATAGCTCACAATCTTTTGGATGCCTACAAGGAGGAGGTGATAGCTCAACGAGCAGGGATAGATTTAGACGAAGACAGAATCTTGAGTGATGAGGAAAGAGAGAAGATGAAAGAGGTGCAGGTAAAGATGATTGAAGAGGCCATTAAGCCTTTCTTTGATCCAGGAATTAGAGACTTCTTGGAGCGCCTTAGGTTAAATCATGATCAGATAATTGACGATGTAAATATAGATTCAGTCCTCTACTTAGGCTGAAGTCCTGAAGGCGTAGAGAATGCTCGGCGAATACTTGAGTCCTTTAAGAAGATAATCGAAGATAAAGGTTCAGAGTTAGATTTCATCCGAGAGAGACCTCTGTCATTTGAGAAGTTAAAAGCCTTTTATGAAGCTATTCAAACTATCAACATAACCATTGCAAGACTCTGGGAATCCTACAGACTCTTAGATGAAGACAGAGTAGATAAGTTAGATGACATTAAGTTGGCAGACTTAATTCAGATCATCAAATTTGAAAAGGGATTGATACCAAGACTCGTTCCCTTTGCTCAGTTAGTTGGGTCTAATTTCCGGGAGTGAGTCTCTTCTAAGTCTGCTCTTTTAACTACTAGAGGAGATGAGAAAATGTTGTGATTCCAGATGCTAAGGGACAGGATTGCAACTTCCTTAAGTGTTAAGGCTAAAGATCTTTACTCTAGTCCTTTTTCCAAAGAAGGAGGGTTAGGTAAGTACTATGACCTTTTTGGTGATGATTACGAAGTCCTCTTGGCAGAATTGAACTCTGAATTAGTTAAATAAGAGCTGATGAAGCTGAAACTTAGCCAATTTCCAGAGCTTGTTGATTCTGAGCTTAAGATCTTTCAAATTTCAGCCATTAAGTCTCTTGAGGCCTCTTTATTTGCATCTAGACCTAAAGCACTTATTCAGATATGTAATGGCTACGCTAGGACTGTCACAGCCTTCACTGTTGCTCATAGATTCCTAAATACGGAAAGCTAAAGAGGAAGAGGAAAATTCAAGACACCAATTTAGATGAACGAGAAGTTCAACTAAATCAACCTGATTCTTAATTAAGACTTCGCATAGGAGAGTTATTTAAGGTAGAAAGAGGCAGAACTCCTCCTAGAGAAAATCCTGCATTTTGAGGAGGATCTATTAACTGACTAAAAGGCGGAGGACTCTCGTTGGAGGAAGTTTTTGAAACTGAGAAAAAGATAACAGAAGAAGGACTTAAGGGTAGGAGCTTAGAGGTCTATCCTCCTGATACTGTTGTTTTCTCTCTTAACTTTTTGAGATTGTTTTCTATAAACTATGGAGCTATAGAAACAGGGAGAACTTCTCAAGTATTAGATAGAGAGCAAGTTAGAGAAATCCACCTTCCTTTTCCTTCTTTTGCAGGAAACCTTTAAAAATTAAAGATATTTATATAAGTAAGGAAATTTAATGGTTCAACAAAAAGATGAGGCCTTAACAAGTGCCTCCCCAATCGTACAGAAGGTATTAGGTCTTTGTAAGTGTCTGTCAGATGATGGGATTTCCAGCATTGACTTTCTTGAACAGATTACCTTGTTGATCTTTTTGAAGATTATGCACGAATTTCAAGGGCCTCCTCACTTTAAGACGTTTTCTCTTCCAGATACCTGCGGTTGAAATCATTTAGTCCACATAAAGGGTGAAGCTCTCAAGGAGAGATATCGAGATATGCTGCAAACACTCAGGGAGTTCAAGAAAGATGATCGAAACAATATGATCACTCACATTTTTGCAAATGCCTACAACAAGATCATGAATCCTTCAACTTTAGCTCGTCTTATTGAAGCAATTGACTCAGAAAGGTGGACCTCTTTAGGCTCTGACGTCAAAGGAGATATTTACGAAGTTATTCTTCATCAACACTCTCAAGAAGGCAAACAGGGAGCTGGACAATACTTTACCCCCTTGCCTCTTATTAAGGCAATAGTTAAGTGTATGGATCCTGCACCTAAGCAAACTATTGCAGATCCTTGTTGCGGTTCTGGTAGATTCCTACTGTTGGCTAAGAGATACATAGAAGACAAATATTCGCTTAACACAGAAGAAGCAGAATTTCTGAGAGACGGTCAATTCTTTGGTGGTGAAATAGCTGAAATTACATTCAAGCTTTGCCTAATGAACCTCTATCTAAATGGAATTGGAGATGTTGAAGGGAGAATGCCAGTCGAAAGATGTGACTCTTTATTAAGCGACCCTGGTTATAGGGTTGATTTTGTGCTAACTAATCCTCCTTTTGGAAAGAGCAAAACTGCTGTTAGTCAAGCTCAAGACGGTTCTCAACAAGTTATAGAGACTGTCTACAACAGAGCTGATTTTTGACTCAAGACTAAGAGCAAACAACTGAACTTCTTGCAACACATAAACACTATTTTGAAGACAAATGGTCAAGCAGCAGTAGTTATTCCCGATAACGTGTTATTCGAGGGTGGAGGTTCTGTTACCTTACGAGAAAAATTGCTAGAAACTACAGACCTGCACACAATCCTCAGACTTCCTAAGGGAATCTTTTTGGGTGCAGGAGTTAACTCTTCTGTCATCTTCTTTGATAAGAAACCAGCAAGTCCTGATACTCAAACTAAGGAGATTTGGTTCTATGACTTGAGAAGCAATAATCACTTATCCAAAGGCAAGACTCTAAGAGATGAAGACTTAAAGGAATTTGTAGAGTGTTACAAACCTAATCGGAGACACGAAAGACAAGAAACTTACAACAAAGAAACAAATTCCAATGGTAGATGGAGAAAGTTCTCTATTGAAGAAATCAAGATGAGAGATAAGTTAAGTCTTGACCTATTTTGGATTCAACATGAAGACTTTTTGCCCCTTCATCTTCTCCCTTCATCTGACAGTCTTCTAAATCAAATTCTGGATCAATTAAGAAAATCTGCTGAAGGAATTGAAGCCTTTAAAGCTCAATACAATCCACAGACTTAGACTCTTAACAAGAAGTCATCGCTCACTTCTTTTCGCTAATTAGTGAAGGTAGCTTTAAACAAGACAGAGAAAGTACGTCAATCCTTAAGAGAAAACAAGCTCGCCAAAGATAATTTTTTACTTCAGCTAAGTTACCTAATCTTTCTCAAAGCCACTCAGGAGTACTCTAAACCTCCTTATTTAAGACCGTCTCTTCTGCCTAAAGGGTGCACCTGAGAAGATCTCCTAGAACTAAAAGACAGTCATGATCTTAGAAACCCTGATTCTTGGATTGAAAAATACGAAAAGATACTTCACAGTCTTAGTTCTTCAGATCAGACAGTAGCTAGAGAAATTTACAGAGAAGCAATTAATCAAATAGATGACTTCTCTACCTTTGCTAGGTTAGTTGAATTAGTAGATGAAATCGCTTGGACTAATCGACCTCCTGAAGATGATGCTTTCGGAGTCTTACTTCAGGAAGCTTCAGAAGATGTTTCCTCTGGTTTAAGTTGTTACTGAATACCTAGACCTTTAGTTAAGGTGATAGTCAGATGTGTAAGTCCTGCAACTGGCAGTAAGGTCTATGATTTCAATTGCGGATTCGGCTCCTTTCTCCTTGAGACTCAGTCTTTTTTGGGTCAAAAAGCTGTAATCCTTGCAGGATCAGAAAGATCCCCCTTAGCCTATAGGTTGTGTCTTTTGAATCTTTATCTACAAGGTTCTGATGACATCCCTATCTTTCTAGGAGATCCTGTAATTGGAGAATCTCAGGACTATGTATTTGTTAACCTCTGCCCTTCCAGATCTTCGGTATCTATAGATCAAATAAATAGATCCTTTTTTAAGTCAGGAGCTTTGGTGGTGCCTGAGCATTTTCTCCAAGAACACCTGGAGGAATTTGTTTATTCTGTTAATTTGCATACAGTTTTGAAGTTGCCTAAAGATACGCTTTTCAATCTAACACTAAATGCTTCTGTCCTTTTCTTTAATAAAGAGTCGCTGACAACTCAAAACGTTTGGGCGTATGATCTTAGCTCTCAGATAACTCTTTCTAAGAAGGAACCTTTACATGATTCTCACTTAAAGGAGTTCTTAGACCTTTATCTCTCTAAAGAAAGGCAAGAAGGCTCTAAGGGTTATTGAAAGAAGTTGTCTGTCCTGGAATTTCTTTCAAGCTTTTCTAATTAGTCGGTCTTTCTTTAGTGAGCAAGTTAATTGAGTTAGGAGAAGTAATTCAAATTTGCAAGGAAAAAAGATCAGGATCAGGAGATTGTGTAGATAGTCCTCAGCAAGGCTATCTTCCCTTAATTGATGTGAGCTTCCTCAAGACAGGACGAATTAAAAAGTGAACAAACGGACATAACTGTCACCATTGCTCTGGCGGAGACATTTTGATCAGTGCTGTCGGGACCATAGGAGTTATAGGCAGGGGCATTGAAGGATTTATAGGAGGCTCTGTAGCCAAAATCTCTTCTAGTCATCTTGGTAATGACTACTTATTTTGATTGCTAAAAAGTCAAGAAGAAAACTTAAAGAAGCCTAGAAATGAAGCTATGATTCCTCAGATCGATTGAAAGTTTCTTAAAGAACAAAAGATTCCTTTACCCTCCCTCGATGACCAACAAAAGATAGTCGCGCCTCTTGTTCTCCTAGACGCGGAGGGGGGGGCACAAAGCCTGACGTAATTGAAGTAAGAAATTGAGTTGGCGATTCAGGAGAAAACTTAGTAGTAAAAATTGAAGACTTAGATTCACTTATGGAATTCGATTGTGAAATAAGAAGTAATGATCCTTATATCTTTAACGGTTTCAGGAATGTAACTCAGGCGGCTTCTCTTATTGATGAATTTATCTTGTTAGTTGGTGTGTATCACAACAGTGATCTGAAAAATAGATTGAGGTTCTATGATCAAGTCTCTATAGAAAGGCTTGATAAATGCATAAAGTACCTGGAGTGTAGTTTAATGAGAGAAAACTCTTTAAGAAGGGCTATATTGGGTCACGTTCGTTTCTTGAGAAGGAAGATAACTTTTGAGGAAATGCTGAGTTATGCTGCCCAAGAAGCTAAAAAGAGCCTAGAAAGAAATAGGAAGGAGGAAAGGTCCAGCATTTCTGGTTTCATTGGCGAGGATGAGTCTTTTTAATTAACATCTATTTTTATATATAGAGAAATAAGTAGGAGGAGGGATGATCTTTTCTAGCAAGGCAATGACTGCTTTAGGAATTGCAGGAGGAATAGGTGCTGGCCCTTATGGAGTAGCTATGGTCAGTTCTAGAGTGGTGAGTGCCCCCCCCGCTCAAGGTAAGCAAGGCTTTGGAGATGTCTGTCTTTTAGATGAAAAGACTTGTGCAATGATCAAAGATACTGATGTAGAAGAGGATGAGGAAGAAGACAAAGAAAAGAAGTGACAAGAAGAAGCTAGAGATGATGACTTCTGTGGTTGAGGATTTGATTTTGTAAAGGAGATGAATACTTACCAGAAGTGTTTAGAGTATGAACAAAAACAATCTGGATAGGCTAACCTCTTTTATATAGGACTCAAGAGAAAATGGCCATCAAGCAGACAGTACCTAGGAGCTCTGGCAAGAGAGTTATCTTGACTATTGACTATGCAAAAATACTCACAAAGGACTACAAGCCCTACAAGCCTTTATTAACCCCTTTAAAAAAACATTCAGGGAGGAATAGTTCAGGAAGGATAACAGTAAGACACAAAGGAGGAAGAAATAAGAGAATGTACAGGATCATTGACGTAAAGAGAGACAAGTTAGATGTTTTGGGGAAGATAAAGACTATTGAGTATGACCCTAATAGGACTTGTTTTATCTCTTTAGTTAGCTATGTAGATGGAGAAAAAAGATACATACTTACTCCAGAAGGAGTTAAGGAGGGAGATACAGTCATCTCAAGTCTTAAGAGAACTACCTTGAAGAAGGGAGACTGTATGCCTATAGGAGTTATTCCTGAAGGTATGTTTGTACACAATGTTGAGTTAAAGCCTGGTGCTGGAGGCAAGTTAGTTAGGTCTGCTGGGACACAAGCACAGATACTGGGTAAAGACCTAACAGGGAAGTACACAATCATCAAGTTACCTTCGAAGGAAACTAGGAAGATCATCAATGAAGCTAAAGCAACATTAGGACAACTGTCAGCTGTAGATCACAATCTTGTACGACTTGGCAAAGCAGGAAGAAATAGACAACTAGGAGTAAGACCTACAGTGAGAGGTGTGGCTATGAATCCCAATGATCACATACATGGTGGTGGCGAAGGTAGGTGCTCTATTGGTAGGGATGCTCCTAGAACTCCTTGAGGAAAGAGACATATGGGTGTAAAAACAAGAGCCAGAAAGTCTTACTCTAATAGGATGATTGTTCAGAGAAGAACGGCCAAGAATTAGGATATGAGCCGAAGTAGCAAGAAAGGGCTATATGTTTGTCCTAAACTCCTTGACAAAGCAGCGAAGATGCAAAAGCAAGATAAGAAGAAAGCTATTAAGACTTGATCGAGAAATAGTGCTATCTATCCTGAATTTCTCTCTTTGACTTTCTTAGTTCACAATGGTAGGTCTTTTGTGACTGTCAAGTGCAATGAATACATGTTGGGCCACAAATTAGGTGAATTCGCGCCTACAAGAGTCTTTAAGCAACACACACTAGCTAAGTCAGGACACAAGAATAAGAAGTAGTTAGATGGGACAACAACTCGTCAAAGTTACACACAAAAATATTCGAATAGCTCCTTCAAAGGCTCAAAGAGTATGCAGACTTATACACAGAAAACCTCTGTCTGAGGCCTATCAGATACTGAATTCCATTGACCAAAGAAAGATGGTGAAGTTGCTTCTTAAGCTGCTGTTGGAGGCTTCAGCTAATGCAGTCAACAATTACGCTATGAGAGGTGATGATCTTCGAGTAGAAGAATGTGTAGCCAATAAAGGACCCTTACTTAAGAGAAGCTTTATTAGGGCTAAGGGCAGAACGGATTTAAGAGTGCATAAGACTTCTCATTTGTCCGTAGTGCTTAGAGAAGGAGAGCAGGCAAAGAGACCTAAGACAGTTAAAGGTGCAAAAATTAAAGCAGGTGAAGAGTTAAGTACCAAGAAAATTGAAGAAAAGTTAGGAGACTAAGAGTATGGGACAAAAAACCAATCCTAATTGCGTAAGACTAGGTTTCAACAAGAACTGACTGTCTAGATGGAATGCTCCAGATAGAAAGAGTGCTGCTCTTTGAATACTTGAAGATGAAAAGATAAGAAAGCTACTAAGCAAGGAATGCAAAGACGGGATATTGGCCCAAATAGAGATAGATAGATTTGTCAACTGACAGGGAGTATGAACACTGTCGATTACATTGCACATGATCGAAATAGGTCTCTATGAACATGAAGAGGAAAAGCAAAGACTTATCAGACTGCTTAGGAAGCTTACCTATAGAAAGTGAGAAATTAACTTAATCTGTTTAGAACTTAAGAATCCAGGAGTGAGTTCAATAGTCTTGGCTAATGAGGTTGTTGAATTACTTGAGGCTAGAACACCTATTCGAGTGACAATGAAGAAAACCATCAAGAAGGCTATGTACTCAGGAGCTAGGGGAATAAGAATACAAATTTCTGGGAGAATCAATGGAGCCGATATGGCTAGAAAGGAAAGTGCAACAGAAGGAGAGATACCTTGTTCAACCTTGAGAGCAGATATAGAGTATTGTTACAAGATAGCTAGAACTACCTATGGAGTTTTAGGAGTAAAAGTTTGGGTCAATAGAGGCCTTTACTTTGGCAATTACTTCACTCCTATGCCTGAAAGAGTAAAGGTGTATAGGGATGAAACAGGAAGATATGTGATCTCTCAAAGTACATAGTTTTAGAAGATGATGCAGCCTAAGAGGACTAAGTGGAGAAAGCCTCATAAAGTTAGCTATGAAGGTAAAGCTAAGGGAAATAGATATGTAGCTTTTGGAACTGCAGGTTTAAGAGCACTAGAAGGCGCCTGAATCACTGAAAGACAATTAGAAGCAGCAAGAGTTGCAATCTCTAAGAGACTAGGAAAGACAGGCAAACTGTGGATTAGAATCTTTCCTCACTTCTCCCTAACTAAGAAGCCTTTAGAAGTAAGAATGGGTTCTGGTAAAGGTGCTCCTGATCATTTTGTTGCTACTGTCAAGAACGGAACTATTATGTTTGAAGTTGCGGGATTAGACAAAGAGACTGTTTTGAAAACTTTCTATAAGGCAGGAGCTAAGTTGCCTATTAAAACAGAAACTGTATTTAGGGAGGTAACTGTCTAATGGCTAACGAATTAAGAGAAGTAGAAACTGAAAAGCTGAAGGAGATGCTTTTCAAGCTAAAGATCAAATTGGTTGAGTATAGATTTCAACTTTCTCAGGGAGGCCTCAAGAATACTAGCCTAATAAGAGCTACAAAGAGAACTATTGCCCAGATACTATCTATTCTTCACGAGAGAAAAGAACAATTTAGTAACAAAGATTTAGCTCACTATATGAAGCTAGCTGACGAAGAAGATCAAGCTAGATTGGCCCAAGCAAATACTGCTAAATAGAGATGAGCGTTACAGAATCAAAAACAATTAGGGGAAAAGTCTTAACAGGACAGGTAGTAGCTACAAGACCTAAAACAGTAGTCGTTAGGGTCAAAAGGGTCTATAGAATACCTAAGTATGGAAAGATCAAGATCAAGTACAAGAAGTGTCATGCTCATGATGAGCACAATGTTGCTGTTGTAGGAGAGACTGTGAGCATCAAAAGCTCAAGAGCTAGATCAGCGTTAAAAAGATGGGTACTATTGCCTTCTAAGAAAACAGAAGAGGGCAAGACTTCCTAGGAAGAAACCTCTGGAAGTTTCGGGAAATATGATTATGTTTTTAGAAGAAAACTGTCAGTAGATCATGATTCAGGCAATGTCAAAACTTGCTGTAGCTGATAACACAGGAGCTAAGGAAGTAGGTGTTATCAAGGTTTATGGAGGTACAAGAAGAAGGTATGCAGCTATAGGTGATGTTGTTTTGGTTTCAGTTAAGAAACTCTCTTCATCTTCAGGAGTGAAAAAGGGAGAGATGTTTAAGGCCCTAATAGTTAGAACTAAGTCAAAGCTTAAGAGAAGTTCAGGTGCTACTATTTCCTTCGATGAAAATGCTTGTGTACTTCTAAAGAATGATGGATCTATACTAGGTACTCGTGTATTTGGCCCTCTGACTAGAGAATTAAGGGAAAAAGGGTATTCAAAGCTGATCTCTATAGCTGAGTTTGTGCTTTAGCATGAATAGGCTCAGGAAGGGTGATCAAGTTAAGATCATGAGAGGTTCTCAAAAGGGAAAGGAAGGAAAGATAAAGGAGATATTTGTTAAGGAAAATAAAGCTATTGTTGAGGGAATATATAAGTTCACCACATATAAGAAGGGAAGAGGATTGGTAGAGGGACATCGGCCTATTGATCTTTCTAATTTAGCTCTCTGTTCTCCTGATAAGAAGAAAGAAATTATGAAGGTTTCCTATGTATTTAACAAAGACAATAAGAAGGAGCGAGTAGATAGAAAGGCACCTAAGACATAGATATGGGCTCACTCACCTGACCTCTCAAGGAGAAATACAAGAATGAGATTGTTTCTTCACTTATGAAGGAGTTTTCCTTTACCTCTCCTATGGAAGTTCCAAGGCTGCAAAAAATAGTCATCAATGTAGGTTGTGGAGACGGCGCCAAAGAAAAACAATTCATAGAGTCTTCTGCCAAGGAACTAGAGTTAATTGCTGGACAAAAACCACTAATCACTAAATCTAAGTGTTCTATCGCTGAATTCAAGCTGAGAGAGGGGCAATCCATAGGACTTAAATTAACTCTTAGAAATGATCACATGTGGTCTTTCCTGGAAAAACTATTTAAGGTAGCTTTACCTAGATCTAGGGACTTTAAAGGCATTAAAAAATCAGCAGTAGATGGTCAAGGAAACCTAAATATAGGACTTAAAGAGCAGATTATCTTTACAGAATTAAACTATGACAAGGTAAAGAAGCTTAGGGGGATGAATATTAGCTTAGTTACCTCTCACAAGAATAGAGATGTTTCTATAGCTTTGTTTACCCAGTTAGGTTGCCCTTTTGCTAAGAGCTAGGCATGGCTAGAAAAGCACTTATATTAAAGTCCCAAAAGGTTCCCAAGTTTAGATGTAGAGCCTACACTAGATGTGGGAGATGTGGTCGTCCTAGGGCTGTTTTTAGAGACTATATGTTGTGTAGGCTTTGCTTTCGAGACTTAGCCAGTTGAGGGTTCATTCCTGGCGTTAAAAAAGCTTCATGATAACTGATTTAGTTGCTGACGGCCTTAATCAGATTAAGTTAGGTAGTAGGGTCAAGAAAAAGGAGGTTAGCTTTTGATCTTCTAAATTACTAGAGAAGATACTTACAGTTATTGAGCAAGAAGGTTACATAAGAGGTTTCGTTACTAAGGTAGAGAACAACAAGAGAAGAAGTACTGTCTATCTAAAGTACAAGAATGGTGTTCCTTCAATTACAGGGTTAAAGAAGATCACAAAGCCTAGTAGGATGGTTTCTGCTAAAGCTGATAAGTTACCTATTCTCCTGTCAGGATTAGGTACCGTAGTTGTAAGTACTTCTCAAGGAGTTATGTGTGAAAAAGAAGCAAGGGCTAAGGGGATAGGAGGAGTTATCTTAGCTTACATTTGGTAGTTAAATGTCTCGAATAGGCAATAGGAGACTTGTCGTTCCTGAAGGATTGGAGGTAGAGAATAACTTTAATTCACTAGTTTTTAAAAAGGACGGAAAGACTAGAGTAATAAATTACGACAGCAAGATAGTTAGCGTAGAGCTTCAAGACTCTGTTCTGTCGTTTAAAAGGGAGAACAATTCTAAAACATCTAATATGATGCAAGGAACTCTCAACTCGCTGGCTTTGGGAGCCATAATAGGTCTTACTCAAGGATTTGAAAAGAAGCTGATTATTGAAGGTGTAGGTTACAGAGCTCTCGATCAGGGAAATGATCTTATTCTCTCGCTAGGTTATTCAAGAGATATCACCCTAAAGATTCCTGAAGAAGTTAAATTAGAAGTTCTGGCTAACGGTAAGGAGTTGATATTGAAGTCTCACAATAAGGAGACTTTAGGAGAGTTTACAGCCTTAATTAAGAAGCAGAGACCAGTAGAACCTTATAAGGGTAAGGGAATTAGAATAGAAGGAGAACATGTAATTAGAAAACAAGGTAAGAGCTCTGAAGGAGGGAAAAAATAGACTAAATAGTTACACTTAATATCAGTTTTTTTGGTGAGGTAGTTTTGTGTTTTACATTTAAATTAAGAGTGATTGTTTAATTAGTTATGTTTGGTTTTGTTCTTAAAAAGGCTATTTTTCCTGTCTTTGTTACTGCTGGTATAGGTTCAGGAGTCGTAGCTGTAGTTCCTGGAGGAAAAGAGAAAGCTAAAGAGTGATATTCGACGGCTAAAGGTTGAGCTTCTCCCTACCTCAGTAATGCTGCAAATAAGGTACAGGCAACAGCTTCTTCTGTAGCTGCTAAGGTAGGTGAAACTGTTAAGAACGTAGCAACTAATGCTGTTTCTACTGTAGCTAGTGTTGCTGCAAATGCTGCTGCTGGGGCAGCGCAGGCAGCTGTTCAGGGAGCTATACAAGGCGCTAAAGATTCACTACAACAAAATGGGACACCTTCTCTAGACCAAGAAAAATCTAAGGCTCAAGAACAGAGGCCTGGTGAGCAAGGACAATATGAAGAAGCTAGTAGGACAGAGTCAGGAACTCAATCTCAAGCGCAAGGCGCAGTAAGTCCTGCAGCAGCTTAAATTTCTATAGAGACAAACCTTTAAATTTTAAGAATCTCTCACATTAGGGATTAATTGAAGTTAGGAATAAGTAATGCCAGCTACTAAGTTACTTGTAGTCTTAGGATCTTTAGGTGGTGTAGGAGTTGTCGGTACTGGTGGCTTTTTAGTAGCTGGGGGGGGGATTCTTAGGTTCAGAACGAGCAGTTAACCAGCATTTAAAAAGTCATCAGGAGATAGGAAGTAGAGCACAAAGTTCCCATTGCACATCAGTTGCCTGTGATCACTATTCCGATTGTGCGCAAGCAGGTGATAATTCCGGTAGAACACTGCAATGTGGCCACAAGTGTCTTAAAAATCTAAATGACTATCTTCCTTACCTCACTCAAGAAGAGAGGGCTAAAGAAGTCGATCATTCTAAGTCAACTATTTATGAGAATTACCAACAATGTCCTGGCAAGGACAAGGAAACAGATCACCACTACTACAAAAACTCTGGAGCTCTTTATAAATGCTTATCACTTGGGGATGAGCATAGAAGGCATCACAACCATCAGAGGTAGGTAAGTAGGTCTTTAGTATGACTCCAGTTCTTGCAGCTAAGATTTTTGTTCCCATAGGAACCATAGGAGGTGTTTCTGCAGCAGCCACTCCAGCTATAGTTTCCCGTTTAGATCAGGGAAAATACTTTAGATTTAGGGATAGCAATGGTAAGCAAGAAGCCGTTTATCTCTATTGTCCGTTTGTAGAGGATCAAGTTTCCTATCCTAAGGTTGATTGAGAAAAACGACAGGTAGTGTGTGGTTACGGTTCTAAAGCAGTAAATATAGCTCAGCAATATATGGAAACAATTACTAAGCACAGAACAGGATTGAGCTGCACCTTAGATGACGATAAGGTCGTAGGTCATTATAAGTGTCACATTAAGTCTTTTGAATATGCAGGACCTCAAGCACTCAAATTCACCGAATAATCTTTAGTTAGATCTAGAGATGCTTTTTAGCCCCCTTAGAGTCGTACTCTGCGGAGCTTTAGGAGGAGGTTTAATCTACGGAGGAGTTAGAGCAGCTGGGGGGGGGCAGATAAGCCCTCAACAGGCCATTACAAGTCACTTTCAAGATCATTCTTCACATTCAGCAGACTGTACCAGTACAGCTTGCGATCACTATGTATCCTGTGGCTCTTTAGTATCTTCTCTAGATTGCGGACACAAATGCGTAAATCTTGACTGATATAAATTAGGAATGACCGAGGACGAGAAATCAAAACACAGCACTAGAACTGACAAAAAGTATCATGACAGTTTGCAGGCATGTCCCTCAAGTCCTACTGATAATGACTTTTATAAACACACAGATGGATCATATTTCAAATGTCCCAATCCTAAACCAGCTTCTTAGCAGCTCTCTTTAAAAGTGACTCCCATTCTTGTTGCAAAGATTTTGATTCCTATAGGAACTATAGGAGGTGTCTCTGTAGCAGCTACTCCTGCGATAATTTCTAGCTTAGATAACGGTAGGTACTTTAAGTTCAGAGACAATAACGGAAAGAAAGAGTCTGTATATCTTTACTGTCCTTTTAGGGAAGGTCAGGCAACTTATCCTAAGGTTAATTGGGAAAATAAGCAAATCACTTGTGGATATGCTCTCCAGGAAGAAAAGTTTTCTCAACAGTACATCAACACTATTTCTAAATATGGTCAGGGATTAAGTTGTTCTATAGAGGTAGATAATCCTGATAGCTACACCTGCCACAACAAGGAGTTTGTAGTTGTAGGCCCCGAGACTCTCTCTTTTAAGGTCTAGCCTTTAAATAGCTACAGTGTTCTTCACTCCTCTGCGAGTTGTACTTTGTGGAGCTTTAGGAGGAGGTTTAATCTACGGAGGAGTTAGAGCAGCTGGGGGGGGGGCAACCAAGCACCAGGGAATTAGTTTCTAAGCACGATAAATCTCATAGTTCTCATTCAAGTGTCTGCAAGAGTGACATCTGTGACCATTACTTATCCTGCGGCACTAACGTTTCTTCTATAGGATGCGGTCACAAATGTGTCGACTTAACCCACTATCTACCTTATTTGACTGAAGAAGAAAAGAAAGTTACAGATCCTAGCACAGCAGGAAGGATTTATCATGACTCTCATCAAAAGTGTCCTTCACAGCCTACTGACAAAGATTTTTATAAAGAAAATTATGGAGAGAGTTACGCTCCTTGCAAACGTCAATAGCTAATGGGAGGCTTCGCTAAGGCAGCTGTTTTGTTAGGTGCTGGAGGAGGTGTCTCTGCAGTAGTTACTCCCGTTGTCTTAGTTGCTCAGAATCATTACGAGACATTTAAATTCACAGACATCAATGGAAAAAAAGAAACAGTTACCTTGGAATGTGAACCTAAAGAAGGGGAGTTTGCCTATCCTAAGGTAGATCTAAGTAAGAAAGTAGTCACCTGTGATTACTCTTCCTCAAAAGAAACCATCAAAGAACACTGAAGAGAGGTAGCTTTGAAGTTTATAGGTACTCTAAATTGTTCGAATGTTGAGGGAAGAGATGATGATAAAAAATGCCATGTATCTAAGTTTGAGAAAAAAGAAAGAGGTCTACTAACTTACGTAGAATAAAAAATTTAAATTTTAATTTATCCAGAGTTTTGTAGAGTTTTTAGGACTTAGGGACAATGATTGCTCTTAAGATAACAGGGGCTGTTTTAGGCCTAGGAACTATAGGCACTGCGGGCATTTATGCTACAACAGATCTGTTAGGGGGGGGCATCCGGTAGAGGTTGCAGCTCTCAAAAGACAGGGGAGCGATATAAATCGAGGGAATAGTGAAGTTAAGGTACGACTAAATCAGTCTTTTTATAGGACTTTTGTTGACGCTGGTTGACAGGGAAAACACGTAGTTACCTTGAATAAACAATCAAATGGCGGTAATTATTGTATTGACGTTACGTCACAACAAGCAGAAGCAGGCAAGAACTACTTATTTGTACTCAGTCCTAATTGAGGTGAAGAAACTGATTTGACTAAATATCTAAAGTGTCAAGGATAATGAGACATCTTTAATGGGAGGTCTTGCAAAGATAGCTGCTTTATTGACTGCTGGAGGAGGTATTTCTGCTGTAGCCACTCCGATAGCTATTTCTAGTCAGAATTACAACGAAAAATTCAAGTTTACAGACATCAATGGAAAGAAAGAAACAGTGACTTTAGAGTGTGCTCCTAAAGAAGGAAAGTATGCTTACCCTAAGATTGACTTACAGAAAAAGACTATTAGATGTGATTATTCAGAATCTCCCGATGCTTATGTGACACACCTAAGATCGTTATTTGGTACGGGAGTCAATACCTTAAATTGCACTAATAATAAAGACAGTCAGACTGACAAGAGCTGTCACGTTAAGAGTTTTAAAGTAAAAGAAGATGGCTCTTTAACCTTCGAATACTAAAGAAGCCTTATCTTCAGTTTCATAAGTTAGAGATTAGACTAAGCTACTAAATAATGGTAGGAGTTGCAAAAATAGCTGTTGTATTAGGAATAGGAGGAGGTATCTCATCGATAGTTACGCCCATAGTTATCGTAAATAAGACACCTACAGCTAGTTTCAAATTCACTGATAAGAATGGAGAGAAAAAGACGACAATTCTTGAATGCTCAGTTAAAGAAGGTTTAACAGTTTACTCAAAGATAGATATCTCTAAGAAAACAATTACCTGCGCCTACTCAGATAAGCCTGGTATTTTGTTAGAGCATTGAAGAGAAATTTATGGAAATGGCGTAGGGACTTTACTTTGTGATAGCAAGAATGGCCAACAGGATGACAAGATCTGTCATGTAAAGAAATTTGAAGTTCAACAAGATGGAAGTCTCACCTTCGAGACTTAAGAAACTTTAGATTTTAGATAGATTTCTTTGTCTCTTTAGAATAGAAGTAGATCTATAGATTATGTTGTTAGTTCCAAAGATTTGTGCTGGATTACTTGGAGTAGGTACTGTCTGTGGTCTTGGAGGCTTTGGAATGTATGAAGCAGGTTTGGTTGGGGGGGGCATAAGGAACTAAAGCTAAGAAGATACAGCACTACTACAGGAACTCAAGTTAGTGAATCAGATCAAGAGATACCTTACACAGAAGCTACAGTACTTTTGTCTGATAATGCTTGAAGTCTTCTAGAAAAAACCTACACAAACGGAACAGTTGTTTTGAGTCAGTCTAAAACCCCCGAAAATATTGTATGCATAGCTCCTGCTCATCAAAGCGGCAATTCTCCAGCAACCTACTCTCTGGGGGCTAGTGACTTTCCTGGCCAAACCGACCTAAGACACTTGCGCTTATGCAATTCCTATGAAAGTTACGCAAATAAATAATTTAAAGAATCAGTACACTTAAGTTCCTAAAGGTCAACTGTCAGACTATTAGTACAAATTGCTAAAAGAGGTTTTTACAGTACTAGGTAGTTTAGCGGGAGTAGGAGTTTTGGGAACTAGCGGCTATGGTCTTCTAATGTGGACCGATCAATATCATAGTTCCTATAAATCTTGTCCTAAGAATCCTTCAGATAGAGATTTTTATAGAACCAATGGAGGTTATGAACTTTGTAAATACAGATAGTTAATGGGAGGTTTGGCCAAGATAGCTATCCTTTTGGGCGCTGGAGGAGGTGTCTCTGCTGCAGTTACTCCTATAGTCATATCTAGTCAGAATTACAACGATCAGTTTAGGTTTACAGATCTCAATGGGGAGAAAACCACAGTCATTCTAGAGTGTGTACCTCAAGAGAATAAGTACTCTTATCCTAAGGTAGACAAGTCAACCAAGACTATTTCCTGTGACTATTCTGCTGATCCTAACACACTAAAAAATCACTGAGTATCTGTGTATGGAAATGGAGTAAATACTCTCCATTGTTCAAATAAAGATGGAAGAGACACTGACAAGCTTTGCTACGTAAAAAAGTTTGAAAAAAAATCTGACGGAAGTATAAGCTACATAGATAATTAGTCGAAGTGCAAGGACTTATTTCAAAGGGAGTTGTCTCTTTTTGCGCACTTAGCTCTGTTGGAGGATGTGGTTACCTATACTTCAATGCCCCCCCCAGACTAGAAGATAACAAGGTATATAGATTAGAAAAGAAGTCAGATTGTCCTTTTAGTCACCCTAGCAAGCATATTTACTACAAGGAAAAAGATACTGTTGTAGGATTTCAGTACAAAGCATGTCATGAAGGATAGTTACTTATGAATCCTTTAATAGCTAAGGTAGCCGCTAGTTCTCTAGTTTTAGGTGGTGCAGGATTTGGAGGAACTTATGTAGCTCAAACGTATGAGTTGGTCTCCTGACTTCAAAAAGAACAAGTAGTTCTAGAAGATAAGGCTGCCTGCAGCACTACTCAAAAAGACTCACAAAAGGTTTATAAATACAAGGAATACTACTACGCTACAGGCGAATTCAAGACCTTAAGGACTTGTGTTCCTTAAAATTTCTAAATACATTTAATTTCTTTAAAGATAGGTAGTGAGTTTCGCAGCAGCTAAAGTTCTTCTGAGCATAGGTGCTCTTGGCGGGGGGGGCTATGCTGCTAAAGAATTTGGAATAATACAACAAGTAGGAGAACTGACTGGATTAATGAAGCCTTATAGAGCAGAAGTACATAGGGTGAAATATAAGCCTAGTGAGGCTACTTGCGATGAAGCTGACTTTACTGGAGAAATAAAAAATAGATGTATGCCTGGAGTTCGAAACATAGATTAACACTACTTTAGTTAGTTAATTATTCTCTAAATAAGTTAGCTTAGATACGAAAACTACCCAGTAATTATTTCCTTGAAAGACGCCACTCTTAGAGTTTTATTTCCCACTCTTTCTTTTGGGAGTATAGGCTTAGTAGGTTGTGGAATGACCTGAGGCTTTCACAATATTCCTTTAATAGGCTTTTTATTTGATGAAGAGACTGTTGGAGTTCCTTCTTTTATTAAGTCCCAAAAGAACAGTGATAAGTTAGAGAGACATTATCCGGCCATCAAGGAAGCTATGAATGGCGTCTTTACCAAGAAAGCTAATGGTTCTAATCCTCCCTATAACTGGTAGGCTAGGGTTTCTTCTATAATAAGAAGACTATGTTTTGAGTAAAGGCTTTAGCTACCGCAACAGTGCTTGGGGGGGGGCATTGCCTCTGGAGTTGTCTTTCTTCCTCCTCTCTTAGAGTACAAGCATGACTCTGCTAACTGCAAGACGTGTCCGAAGTCGACTCCTTCGTGGATTGGTCTCGGTAACCTCTAATGTTTTGAGGAAAGATAGTGGCAGTTTGCTTAAGCTTGGGCAGTGCTTCAGCAGTAGGGGCTTACTTCATTCCTGATCTTTTAGCTAACAAACATGATTCTTCTAAATGCAGTCTTTGCTCTACAGACAACAAGTGGACTGGACTCGGTCTTCTCTAAATGTTCTGAACTAAATTTGCTACTGCCTGTTTGACAGTAGGAGGCACTTCTGCTGCAGGAGCCTATTATCTCCCAGAACTTTTAAATAGTGTTCCGCATAACTGTGAAAAATGTCCAAAACAAGAATCTTGACAGGCAGGTTTAGATATCTTTTAGATGTTTTGAGCTAAGGTCACTGCATCAGTTTTAGCTTTAGGAGGAACTACAGCTACAGGAGCTATCTATATACCTCAAGTAGTTGATTACTACTCTAAGTCCTCTAACGTAAAAGAAGGTTACATAGAAGTTAAAGATGATGGAGGTAGTTGCTGTTGATGATGTGGTAGCGGTTATGCTGTTTGTTAAATTTTGGGTTTCCTTAAGATACCAATTCAGCTTTTTGCAAAAACCAGCTAGACCTTGATAGCTTCAAGCAAGATACTCACTGCTTTGGGAATTGCAGGAGGAATAGGAGCTGGTCCTTATGGAATAGCTATGGTCAGCTCTAAGGTTGTCAGTGCCCCCCCCGCTCAAGGTAAGCAGGGATTTGGAGAAACTTGTTTATTAGATGAAAAGACTTGCGCAATTCTTAGAGACCCTACCTGAGAAGAAGATACAGAGGAAGATGAAAAGAATACTTGACAAGAACAACAGCGAGATGATGACTTCTGTGGTTGAGGTTTCGACTTTATGCCTGACCTGAATACCTATGAAAAGTGTTTAAAGTACGAACAAGAAGAAAAGAAATCTACTTAGATATTTAGAAGACCAACTCTAAATTTTAGCACATAAGCATTTGTTAAAAGTCTAGAAAGAAAAAACAGTAACTTAAAGTGAATAAGGTTTTAGCAGTTAAGTATGCTCTGACTGTAGGGGGTGCAGGAGGAGCTGTAGCTGGAGTTGCTCAAGTAGCTTCAGGATTAAGTGAACAGATAGAAGAAAGATTTGAAACGGCGGGGGGGGCAGAAGCAGAAACAGTTACACAAGGAGTTAATCTGCAACCAGCAGAAGTTGAAGCTAATAAGCAGAAAGAAGACGAGAAAAGAGCGCACGAAGAAGGAAGAATCTATGTTAAAGAGTTAACTCAGGAACAGAAGGCTAGAGAAGAAAAGAGGATCTCTGAGGCCAAGAAAACAAGGTTAGTTTTTACAGCTAGAAGTGAAGATAGCAGATTTGTCGTTGTTGCAGTGCCAGAAGATGTGTTTAAGTCTAAGCACAACATCAACTGGAACAGAGACGGTGATATGCCCTGAATGGAATATGTCAATTTTTGGGCAGATATTAAAGGTGGTGTAGGTAGCAATGAAATGATCAAAGGTTGGGTAGACGAACTCAATCAAGATTTAGCTAAGAATCCTACTCCCTATCAACGGTATAAGGAATATGCGAGCAAACTAGAAGAAGCAATTAATAAAAAGGTTCACGTGTGAAAAGACCTATTAGGGATGGAAGAATTTCAAAAACTTCAAGAATCCCTAAAGAAAGCGAAGGAGACTTTAAGGTAGAAGAAAAGTTTTAGTTCCCTCCTTTTGGAGGGAATTTCAGCTTCTTATTAGCTTCAAAGAGACACAATAGTTAAACTTTTTGAGGACTTTTTAGCTTTTCTTCTCATAGTTAAATAGCCTTAATTTGTTGAATTTCTTTAACGAAGCTGGAGGGTGATCAGCTCTAGGAGTAGTTTTAGCTTCTATAGTTTTTGTTTTTATAGATAGGTTTCTACTAAAGAAAAAAGGTTGTTCAATTTTTTTTGGAGAGAAGGAAGCTCCTAAAGAGGTAGTTTCTGACCCTACCTTAACAGAAAAGATCTCTGCCTTAGAGAAGGAATCCAGTCATTTAAATGCTGCGAAGGTGATGTTTGAGGAAAGAGCTAGAAATCTGACAGAGATGCACCAAAAAGAAGAGGAGGAAATAGAAAAACTTAAGAAGAATATAGAAGATTTACAAGAACAGAAGAGAGCTACAGAAGAAGAGCTAAATAGAAAGATTGAAGAGCTTAATAGAGAAAACACCTCTCTTAAAGTAAATAGGGCTGACCTAAATAAAGATGTGGAACAATTGCCTGCTCTAAAGAGAGAACGAGACGATTACAAGAAATCTTTAGAAGAAGTTAGCTTAAAAAACACAGAATTAGAGAAAAAGCAAAAAGAATGAGAAGGCAAAGAGGAAACCTGGAACTTTGAAAAGAAGACACATGAGGAAACAATTGCTAGGCTTAGTTCGAAAACAGAACTCTTAGAAAAGGTAAATAAAGAACTTAGTGAATCTGAAAAAGAATCTAGCAAGAAATATGAAGTAGAGAGAGAGAGTAAGGCCAACCTCCAAAAACTGCTAGAAGACAGAGAATCTTCTATTAAAGAGCTAGGAGCTTTTAAAGCTGAGTATGAAAAAGTTAAGGAACTTGAACGAATACTTTCTGTGTCCCATAACTTTTATCAGCAATTACAAGACAGAGGCATTGAGAGAAACGTAGATTCGTTATCTAATTACAGAAATTTCTTTATAGACAACTTTCAACGAATAGAAGAGCTAAATGAAAGAGAACGAATAGAGCAAGATAGGTTACAGGCTGCTAAAAAGTATGAGGAAGACTGAGGACTAAAGCTTCGATCCTTTTTTACCAAGGAAGAGCTAGATTACATAGAGATAACTCCTCAACCAGAGGCTTCTAATGGAGATAAGGGAGACTTTGAGGTTGTATTCAGAAATACCAAAAATATTGCAGGAACTAATCCCAGCAATATCTTTAGGATCATGGTCGAAGTTAAGTACAGCACTAAAGATGAGACTAGATTAGGTTTTGAGAACGCTGAAGAACACAAAAGTACCAAGAAGGACTTGTCGAAGGCCCTTGAGCTAGTTAGGTCTAGAAGAGATGTAGGTGTGCATCACCTTCTTATCTTGGTAACCAACAGAGATATAGGTGATGAAGCTTATAGAGAGACTGAAATCTTCTCTATTGCTTCAGACTCTGACTTCAAGGAGCATTTGGGAACAATCAGACAGGAGATGGATCCAATCATCATGATCATGACTCCCATTTCTTCTTGAAGATTCCTGTTGGGCCTTTGAATGGCCTACAAATGATCTAGACCTCTTGCAAATGAAACTCTAAAGATTGAATACAAGGAAAGCATTGATATTTCAGAATACCTAAAGCAGTGTTCAAGTTTTGTGAATGCTACCTTTAGCGCTAGGTCAGACAATAGAGATTGACTTATCAAGCAAAAGACTGAGCTTGACAAGTTATCTAAGAGGATGCAGAGACTTATTGAAAAAGAATCAGCAGCAATTAAGAGTTTTGAAAATGAAGGACATAAATTCTTTGAAAGAGGCGAATATTTAGCTCTAACCTATCAACATAAGAACGATGAAGCTAAGTATTTGATACAACAGCCAGTAGCACAATTGGAGAGTAAGTCTCAAGCGGGAAGCTCTGAAGTTACTCCAATAGATACTGTTGAAGAGAGTTAAAAGTTTTCTGAGTTCTTTTCTGTTTAAATAGGTAGTCCTAAAGAAAGGTAACTAATCTAACTTCATCCTTTTGGGAGTAAAGACAGTTAAGTTTTTCTTAACCGTTGCTGCTATAAGTGGAGGGAGTTATGCAGCCTATCAGGCAGGATTATTGGACTCTTTTTTAGGAAAAGGCAGGTCTCAAGAAGATAATCCAGCACTGCTGTCTCTCAGTACTTCTGATGAAGTAAATGGAGAGGAAGCCTACAAATTGATCTTTGCTTCAGAAACAGAGGGAGAAGGTTTCTATTACAAAGCGGAGCTAGCGAAGCTGAACGAGGCAAAAGGGCCTGAAGGGAAATTTGTTTTGACTCTTTCCCTAAAGGGTTCAGAATTAGAGAGTGTCAGGACCTATCTGGAGGGACTGAACAAGAGATTAAAAGTTAAGTCCGGAAAGTTGACTAAGGAAGCTGTCATAAAGAATCTTCAATCTTTACTGGAAAAAGAAGCGTCTGATTTCGATAGGTATCTTGGTATCGGTGAAATAGAGAAACTAAAGGCTTTAATGTCTAAGACTTAACGAGGCTTTCCTCCTCTAGAAGGTCGGACCAGATCTAGATCTTTTGTCAATTCATATGCTAAAATTTTTCTTCCGTCAAAGAGGTTTCCTCCAGACTAGTTCAAGATGGTTAAGTCTACGATCGCAAAGGTAGCAGGTCTTTCGGCTGCTATGCTTGGAGCTGCTGGCGGAGGATTTGCAGTTTTTTCAGAAGTAGCTAATCCTAAAAAGCAACACGAACAAGCTACCTTCCTATTTCAACTGTCTATGAGTACTGAAGATCAACCTTCTTTTGCGCTAACTTGAGACTCCGAGGATTCAAAAATTTACATGTTGTCTTCCAGAGAAAATGCCTTCTTTTCCTGTAAAAAAGAACCTAAGGAAAACCTATTAGAGGAGATAGAGAAGGGAAAGCCCCACAACATCAAACTTTTTCCAGAAAATGCCTATAGATGTATTCAGCAAGTGCCCCAAGAACAAGAGGAGTCTAAAAAGTCTTAGGTAGATATTGAGTAGATTGTGAGGATTCCCTATGTACTCATTAGGAGTGGTGTAGGTATTTTGGTTGCAGGAGGTATTACGGGTACAGGAGTAGCTTTAAGTTATTCAGGTCTATTTGGACCTAAATCTCAGGAGTCAACGTATGAATTTAAAGGTAATGAGTCCTTTCCCGCTTTTTCCTTAACTTGTATTAATCGAGAGGGAAAATTTGCCTTTATAGAACTAGATTCGACCTCTGAAGACCTAATTGTGAGGTGTAACTACCATGAATTAAGGTCAAGTAGCGCTCCCTCAGAGGAGCTAGAGATTGAGTTTTTAAATATAGAGCAGAAAAAGCAGGGAAGGCTTACATGCAAATTAAAAGACAGTAATCAATATCTTTGTTCCTTCGTAGATATTGATTCAAAGGAGGTTTCTCTAGCTGTTCAATGAGGAGAACATATAGGATCTCATCAGACCAGGGAAGTCCACCTGAGACCTCAGGGAAAATCTTAAATTTTAATATCTAAGAATCTGCCAAAGATAGCTATACGGGTTTCAAGGTTTTTGAGATGTTAGGGGGTATAGCTGGTATTGCCAAGCTAGCTGGGGGGGGCACTCTCCTGTCGGGAATTGTAGGAAGTGGCATTGTTATTTTCGGTCTACCTGCATCTTCCTCTAGAGAACAAAAAGGAGAATTCTTAATAAAGGTCTCAGGAACATCTAGGGAATTACAGTACAAACTTACCTGTCCTAACGCACCCGAAACAGACTACTCAGTAAGGTTAGAAGCTAGTTTTGAAAACTTCAAATTCTCTTGCAACAATACAGCACCTACTCTAAATCAGAAGGTAGAGGTTCAGCTGACAGATGTAGGTACTCAAAAAAATCAACTAAGTTGTGAACATAAGACCGACAGAGAATATGAATGCATTTATAAGGCTGCTTCTGGAAGCAAGAACACTTTTCTAAAGCAAGTTTTTCCTCAAGAAGCCTTCTCAGATAGCCTCCCCTCTCTTCACTTGCGACCGCACGATAGCTAAAAGATGATTGGCACAAGTATCGCTAAGTTAGTTGCGGGCAGCACTTTCTGTGCAGCTACAGTCGGAGGAACTTATGTTGCTTTAGGATCGTCTTCTCCGGAAGAAAACAGCAAAACTCAATCATTTGAGATCAAAGTGACTGGAATTTCGACTCCCCAGACTTACACAATCAGTTGCGAGAAACCTACTGCAGGTTTTGCTTCTTTGTCTGTTAAGTCAAGTTATGAGGATTACAAGCTTAAGTGTTCAGAAGTTAACTCTGAACAAGAGCTAAAGAAAGAAGTAAAAGATGAAATGACCGACGGAGATAAGGGAAAGAGCTCATTAAGTTGCACTTATAAAGCTTCAAAAAGATATGAATGCACGTTTACTCCTGCACCTAACAGCATTAATAAGACATTGAAACAGGTAAAGCAGGCTACACCAACTGAAGACGGTAAGTCTATTTTGTTTTTAAGACCAGATGACAAGCTTACCTAGATGCTCCTAGAGGGAGTGACAGGTATTGCCAAGTTAGTTGTTGGAAGTACTGTAGTTGCAGGCGCAATAGGCGGAAGTTATGCCGCTTTGAATTCTTCTCAATCAGAAAGAATGAGCCCCAATGAGTTTGTCGTTAAGGTAACGGGAACTCCCCAGGACCAGCAATACAAAATAACTTGTGACAAGGCTGAATCAGGTCCTCTTTACCTGAGACTAGAGTCAACGTACGAAGAATATAAGTTTTTCTGTAGAAAGACAGGTAACGAAGGAAAACTTTACGGTAGTTTCGCTGAAGGTAACTCTAAAAACGAACTAAGCTGCGAATACAAACACAAGAATAATTACGAGTGCACGTACACACCTGCAGCAGGAGGAGTTAACAAAAACTTAAAAAAGGTAACTACAGATAGGGCCACAGGCTCAGAAAAACCGTTACTTGAGCTTAGACCAGATGATAGAGGGAATCAATAACCTTGATAGGTGCTGGCATCGCTAAGCTGGCTTTAGGGAGTACTCTCTTTGCAGGTACTGTAGGAGGAAGTGTCGTAGCTTTTGGTCTACCTAACCTTTCTGGTTTAGAAGCTTCCGATAATACAGAACATGAAACGTTCAAGGTAAAAATTTCAGGATTAGAAAAAGCTCAAGAACACACAGTCACCTGTTCTAAGCATTCAAAAGATCTAGCTACCCTGAGCTTAAGTTCCAGTTATGAGGAGTATCGGTTCACCTGTTCTTCCTCTAAAAATGACACCAAGAGACAAGGAAAGATGATTAGTACAGTCAATGAAGGTAGCTCTCACAATGAGCTCAGTTGTGAATATAAACCTCAAAATACATACGAATGTATCTACAAACCTCTAGCTAACGGCACTAACAAGTTCCTTAAGAAAGTTATCACTAGCAGCAATGATGGAGGAGTGAAATACGTTTTAGAGCTGAGACCTAACGACCGAGAGTAACTTAAAGGGTGCCAGGTAGTAGCTTAGTTGGAATCGCTAAGTTAGCTGCAGCAGGAACTGTATTTGCCGGTGTAACAGGAGGAAGTTATGTTTTATTGGTCCCTTCTTCTTCTGAATCAACAAGATCATTAGAGTCTGGTGAATTTTTGATTAAGGTCATTAACGCCCCTAAACAACTGGAATTCAAATTGAAGTGTAGCGGTCCAGATGCTGGTCTGAAATTAGAGCCTAGCTTTGAAGAGTACAAATTCAAGTGCGCAGATGTTTCGGAGAGACCTACCTTCACAAATATGAAGGCAGAGTTACAAGATAACAGTTACGGAAAGGGAAGTCTCGAGTGTATATGTAGGGAAGAAAAAGTGTATGAGTGTACCTACACTAAGGCCACAAACAGTATCAATGACACCTTAAAGCAAGTTAAACAAAGTGACAGATTAGATGACGATGGTGAGCCTGTTCTTTATCTGAGACCTGACAGTAAGAAGGATTAGTCCACACTGATAGGAGAGGTTACTAAATTATTCGCAGGAGGAATGCTGCTCTCAGCAGCTGTAGGAGGAAGCGTTGTTGTTTTTGGTGATCCATTTTCTTCTCAGGAGACAGGAAAGACTCGTCAAAATAGTGTAGAGTTTTCTGTCAAGGTTTCAGGAACTTTAACTCCTCAAGAACACAAATTGAGCTGTCCTGCCTCCGAATCAGGACTAGCGTCTCTTAAGTTGGGTACTGATTATGAAAGTTATGTTCTCAGCTGTGACAAGGTCGCTAACGAAGAAGAACTCAAGAAGGAGATGTCTCAAACGAGAAATGATGGGAATTCAATTAATACATTCACCTGTAAGCATTCCTCTGGCAATGAATATCAATGTCAATTTCAACCGGCAGCAAAGGGACTTAACAAGACCCTTAAAAAATCTTTGACTGGAGATTCCCGAAAAGACAGTAGAGAGTTAAAGCTAAGACCTGACGATAAAGGATAGGCGATAATGTTTGGGGAATTAGGCTCTATAGCGAAGTTAGTCGCAGGAGGTACAGTTTTCGCAGGCGGAGGTGTCACTATCGCTCAAAGCTTAGTTACTGAACCTCCTAAAGATACTGTCTTTGAGGTAATTGGAGAGGGTAATTTTCCTTCCTTTAAGTTGGAATGTCCTAGCAAAGAATCTGAAACGACTCACCTATCTATGGAGAAGAAGTGAGATTACTTCAAGATTTTTTGTAACTCTTCTTCTCGATCTCCTGCCTCCAGAGATTTAAAGGTTGAGGGATCAAGAGGCTCTGATACCAAGAAAGACCAATTAAGTTGCAAATATCAAGAAAACAACAGGTATGTTTGCAAATATGTAGATCAGAACGGGACTCAAGGAGAAGGCGTAAAGACAGTGATACCCGAAGAGTTGAGTAAGAATGACACAGTTCCTACGAAGTATTTGATACCTAGATAGTGTTAGGTCTTGTCGGTAACACATCTAAATGGGTACTGGGCAGTGCTCTTGTTGCTGGGGCTTCAGGAGGCAGCTACGCAGTCTTTGGTTCTTCTGGGGAAGCTAGAGATTCAAAAGTTACTGTCTTTGAAGTACTAAAGACTGACTATATTCCTGAGCTAAAGATCATTTGCGAAAACAAAGACGGTAAGTTAACTGTTCTTGATGTCTCTTCTAAGCATGAAGACTTCAAATTTAGTTGCTCCTACAAGGATCAATCAGAAAAAGACTCTTATATTAGTAAGGAAATAAAAGTCTCTGGAGCTAGAGAAAGCAATTCCCGAAGAGATGAATTAAGTTGCAAGCCTCAACAGAATACCAATCAGTATCAATGCGAATACAAAAATAACAAGGGAGAAGTTAATCAAAAGTTAGAGATCAAGAATCCTCAAAGAGAATCTGGAGAGACTGAGTCTAATACTCAGTTCTTGAGACCTAAAGATTAGCTTTCAATGATTGGTCTTGGTTTTGCCAAATTAGCGGGAGGCAGTATTGTAGTTGCTGGTGTTGCAGGAGGAGGTTACGCTGCTCTTAATCCATCACCTTTAGTTGAGAAATCTTCTAAAGAAGTTGTTTTCGAAGTTCTGTCTGATCAATATGTACCAGGATTTCAGGTGATCTGTACAAGCCATAACTCTAAGGTAGCTCTTTTTGATATCTCGTTGCAAACTGAATATTTCAAGTTCAAATGTGATTACAAAGATCCTGCAGAAGCTAAGGAGTCTTTGCTGAAGGACCTAACTGTGCAGGGAGCCAAGGAACAAGAAAAAGTCAGAGACAAGATAGTTTGCAAGGCTCAAGCTTCCAATAAATACAAGTGCGAGTATACGGACCAACATGGTCAAAACAACCAAAAACTCAAGTTAATTAAGACCGACTTTAAGGAGGGAGAGACAGAAGCAAATACTAAGTTCCTTAGGCCAGATATCTAGGAGAAGGTGATTAGTGCAGGATTGATTAAGTTTTTAGGTTCAGGGTTAGCTCTAGGGGGAGTTGTTGGCGGCAGCTACGCAGCCTTTGGTCCTTTTGGGGAAACTAAAGATTCAAAAGTTACTGTCTTTGAGGTACTAAAAACTGACTACATCCCTGAACTAAAGATCATCTGCGAGAACAAAGACAATAAGTTAACTGTTTTGGATTTATCTCTGAAGGTTGAAGATTTTCAATTTAAGTGCAACTATAGAAACCTAACTGAGAAAGACCAAGCTTCTAAGAGAGAATTAACAGCTAACGGAGCTATACAGAGATCTCAGAGTTCAGAGACTGACAAGATAGTCTGTACTCTTCAGGCAGAAGGAAATAACAAATATAGGTGTGTCTATACAGGCAGTAATGGAGAGAAGGACAAGGCCTTAAAAGTAGTCACTCCTAGTTTTTCTGGTGAAGCTCCAGATCCTACAGCTAAGTACTTAAGACCTAGCTAACAAGAGCGTTAAGTGCAGGAGCTATCAAACTGATTGGATGCGGGTTGGCTTGTGTTGGAGTAGCTGGAACTACTTATGTCGTCTTAAATCCTTCTTTGGGTGCATTAGAGAAAGCAAGAGAAACTGTATTTGAGGTTATAGGAGATGAAAGAATTCCTCAATTAAAAATCAATTGCGAGAACAGAGAGTTTCAAGCTCCGGTTTTGAAACTATCTCAACAGGAGGAGTACTTTAAATTCAGCTGTGACTACAAATCTGCAGAGGAAAAGAAGTCCTACGATAGTCACATTCTGCAGGTGAATGGAGCTGTAGATAGTGGAGCTAAGAGGGATCAATTGGTCTGCGCTCCCCAAGGAAATCAACGCTATAAGTGCGAATACATTGACATTCAAGGTAAAAAGGATCAGAAGTTACAGGAAAAACATCCAGCTAGAGCTGCAGGTGAAACTAAAGAAAACACCAAATTTATTAGGGCTTAGGTGTTCCTCACAGCTTCAGCTAAGTTTGCAGGAAGTGCTTTAGCAGTTACTGGTGTTGCTGGAGCTTCCTATGCTGTTTTAGGGCCGAGTTTCAATAGAGAATCTAACGTAACTACTTTCGAAATACTAGGAGATCAATACATACCTAAATTGGAGATAGCCTGCACAAACAAACCCGATCGACTTACTGTTCTGGATCTTTCTCTAAGAAATGAAGACTTCCAGTTTAAGTGTGACTACAAAGCTATTTCTGAGAAGGAAGCCTACATAAGCAAAGAGTTAAAGGTGGATGGTGCTCGTCAGGCTTCAGAGAAGGCACCTAGAGATAACTTAACCTGTACTCCTGAAGCTTCAGAAAACACTAAATATCAATGTGTTTATACAGCTAGCAATGGAGCGAAAGACAAGGAGTTACAAGAGTCTGATCCTAGCATGCAAGATAAAGATCCAACTGCTAAATTCTTAAGACCTAAAGACTAATCACAATGGTTGGTGTTGGCTCTGCCAAGTTATTAGGAGGCGCTTTAGTGATTGCTGGAGTATCTGGAGGAGCCTACGCTGTTCTCTCTCCTTTTCTTTCGGCTAACTCTCTAGAAGCTCAATCTACCTCTAGCTCGAGAACATTCCGCATATTGGAAAGTTCAGGAGTTCCTGCTTTCCTCATTAACTGTCCTGCTGAAGTTGATTCAATTGCTTATCTAGAGCTAGCCTTAAGTTACGAAGACTTCGTATTTAGATGTGAAACTAAGACCGCACAGGGATCGGATGTTGTCGCCTCAACTTTAGTTAAAGAGGGAGCTTATGGAAATGCAACCAAAGACAAGTTGACTTGTACATTTCAAGCTCCTGATCAATACACCTGTACCCATCTAGATCAGAATGGAGGGCAAGATTCAAAATTAGTAGTCAAAAAAACAGAACACAAAAGTGAACAGGGAAAAGTAGAAGTTCACCTAAAGGTAGTCTCTTCAAAAAAGTAGGTCTATATACCCTCTTTTCAGAGGGTTTAAGGTCGCTAGATAGAGCTGTATGACTAAATTTATAGATATAGATAAAAGGAAAAAGACTTAGAGACTATTTCAAAAGACGGTCTAGCAGAAGTACAAAAAAGGAGGGCTCGTAGAGCTACTAGGGTAGCCTCCAAATCAAAAGAAGGTAAAGGTTACATTCTTAGAATCAAGAAGACCAATTTACATCTATACCTATTAGTGAGATCTTCAGAAACTGGTCAAATGCTCTTCTCTTGTTCTTCTCTGCAACTAAAGATTAGAAAGGGAGGGCAAAAAAATTTGGAGAAGGTTACTGATTCGTTAGTAAATAAGTTAAGAGAAAAGAAGATAGAAAAGCTAACTCTAGATAGGGGATATCATTCCTATCACGGAACACTGCAGAGGGTTAGAGAGAGACTTCTTTCTGAAGGAATAAGGATTTAAAAATGAGTTCAGCAACTACAGATAACAAGAAACCTGTTCATTCTTACGATTACAGAAGGTTCGGAAAAGGAGGAGGCGAACAAAAGAAGGGAGAAAGCATCTTAGGTGGTGCTAGTTTCCTCAGAGAGGGAGAACAAAAGAAGGAGGAAGAAAAGAAATTTAATGTACAAGTCAGTGAATTTGAGGAAAAGGTTATCAAGGTAAAGAGGGTTTCTAAGACAACTAGAGGGGGTAGACAGTCAAGAGTTTGAGTATTAGTAGCTGCAGGAAATAGAAAGGGAAAGATAGGTTTTGCAATAGGTAAATCTAAGGAGTATTCAACAGCTTTTTATAAGGCAGCAAAGAAGGCTGCTAAGACAGCAGTAAGAGTTCCTATGAATAGCAAGGGAACTATATATCACGAATATCTGGGGAAGCACAATGCTTCAAGAATACTGCTTAAACCTGCTAAGGAAGGTACAGGGATTATTGCTGGAGGTCCTGTTAAGAAATTACTTCTGTTGGCAGGCTACAAGGACCTTTATTCCAAGAACTTAGGAGCTAATAACCCTATAAACATGATTAGAGCTACAATAAATGCCTTGCAATCTCAGAAGTCTCCAAGAATGATTGCCAAGCTGAGAGACAAGACATTTGAAGAATTGTTTCACTTACCTCCTAAGCCAGAACCGGAAGTAATCTCTGAAGACCAACTAGAAGCTTAGTGGAATGGAACTTTCCCAATTAACATATACACCAGGTTCTAGGGGTCAGCGCAGAAAGAGAGTAGGTAGAGGATTTGGTAGCGGTATAGGGGGCAGATCTACTAGAGGTACTAAGGGTCAAAATGCAAGAAAATCAGGAACTGTAAGACTAGGGTTTGAAGGGGGCCAAATGCCCCTCTTCAGAAAGATCGGTAAGTATGGGTTCAACCACAGAGCTTGGGACATTCCTACCAAAACAATTCCGCTAAAGAGGCTTGAGAATTATCCTGATGTCAAGGAATTTACCTTGTTAAAGATGAAGGAGTTGAGACTTATCAAAAATAAAGACAAAAGGGTGAAGATCATTGGCGATTCTTGTTCTCTAACTGGTATAAAGATAGATGCTCATGTTTTTTCTAAGGGAGTGATTGCCTGATCTCAAAAATCTAATAGCGAACTTAAAGTGCTCCCTCCAAATGTACTTATCGAGTGTTAGGGAGGGTTAGACAATCCAATTAGTTTATAAGAGAGAAGAGGGGGCGAAAGCCTCCTTCTCTTTCTTTGCAAAAAACAGGGGGACTATTATCTCCCTGTTAGCTACTTGTGCCATCCTCTTTCTCTTTCAGGTAGGTTCTCACATAACCGCTCCAATGATTAGAAAGAGCGAAAAAGACCTATCAGGATTGGCTCAACTGCTGAATTTATTTGGTGGCGGAGGTTTTAAGAAGGCAAGCATCTTTTCTGTAGGTATTTCTCCTTATATAACGGCCCAAATAATCATTCAGATAATGTCCAATGACCTTGTTAAGAAACTTACAGAGCTTAGAAAAGCAGGTGAGATGGGTAGGGCCAAAATAGAGCTTTATACTCGTCTTCTCACCCTTCCTTTTGCTGTAGTTACCTCTCTAGGGACTCTTTACCTACTTAACAATGAAGGAGTTAGCTTTAGTCACCTATGACCTTTACCGGATAGTGACCCTACTCTCATTAGAACTGCAGGAGATTCTTCTTCAGGTAATAGTGGTTTTGTCTCTTTTGGTCAGTTGAGAACTATCCAAAAAGCACTTATGGTTCTGGTGTTTGTCGCAGGAACTTATATTGCTCTGTTCCTGTCTGATTTGATATCCAAAAAAGGTCTAGGTAATGGTATCTCTCTTTTGATCGTTTCAGGGATTATCTCCTCTATTCCTGAAAACTTTTACAACTCCTACAAGTATCTTTCCTCTCTTGAGGGAGGGACTGAGAATATCAAGCTTTTGATGAATATCTTCAAGTTCTTGATCTACATCTTCTTCTACGTAATGGTTATTGCTTTGATGGTTTTCATTAATGGCTCTACCAGAAAATTACCTATTCAACAAACAGGAGCAGGATTGATACTTGACAGAAAAAAGTTAGGTTATCTTCCTATCAAGTTAATGCCTGTAGGTATCATGCCTGTTGTCTTCTCTGGTTCAGTGATGATCTTCCCTGTAGGTATCGCTGAGTTGACTAGATCTTCTTCTCCAGGATTTAACCAATTCATTCAAGATTACATCTCATTTAGCAGCCCTACAGGGTTAGCAATTTACTTCTTCCTGATTGTGATTTTCTCTTTCTTGTATTGCCAAGTTCAGTTCAATACCGAAGAGATGTGTAGGTCCTTTCAAAAGCAATCTCAATTCATTCCAGGGATCATGATAGGCCAAGAGACTCATAACTATCTGAGGATGATCTTGAACAAGATCAACTGACTAGGAGCTCCTATGCTAGGACTGGTAACTATTATGCCTAACCTTCTTAACCTGTGAACAGGAATGCCTTCCCAAGTAGCTTTTGGAGGTACAGGTATTCTTCTCTTGGTATCTACCTCTCTAAATATCTATGAAGAGTTGATGTCTACCCACATTATCTCTAGATACAAGGCTGAACAAGAAGTAGAGCTATCTTCCCTAGAGGATAGACTTCATTCTGAAGATAAAAAACCTTCTCCATATCTACTTTGATAAAGTAATATTCGTTAGGAAGATCCTATAACTACTAGAGACCAGGACGTCACTCTTATAGTCTTACTGGCCCCTCCAGGGTCAGGTAAAGGCACCCTCTCAGAAGCTCTTAGAGAAAGGAATAACTTTTATCTACTTTCGGCAGGAAAGATATTTAGATCACTGTTAAACGCTAAAGAAGAGGATCAAGACGAAGACATTAAGGAAATCAATAAGGGTAAGTATCTGGCAGATGAAATAGTCAATAAGTACATGATTAGGGAACTTGAGAAGATAGAAAAGGAAGCAATGTCCTCTGGTTCTAAAAAGATTTTCATTACCCTAGATGGCTATCCAAGGACAATGGGCCAAGCGACTTGTCTAGAAGATTGAGCTAAAGGGAAAAAGCTCTATCAAGTCAGGCTTGAAGGATTGAGTGAGAAGCAAATAGCAGAAAGGCTAAGTCATAGATGGTTATGTAAAGCTAATGAACATATTTTCAATACTTTACATAATCTTCCGCAGGATGGGAGGTGTCCCAAAGATGGCTCTGAACTAATTAGGAGGGAGGATGATTCCCAGTTGGAGTCTATCAAGAGGAGGATGGAACAACATGAATCTTTGACTACCCCCATTTGGGAGCATTATTCTTCCAAGGGTTATCCTTCTTATTCTCTAAATAGCAATGTAACTGTAGAGGAACTTTACTCTGCTTTTTGCAAGAAGTTTGAGCTTTAGATGAAGTTAAATCTGAACGCCAACAAGATTGAACCTAAAACAGCACAGGAAGTTCAGATTATGCGAATAGGAGGACTTATCTGACAGGCAATAAGAGACTATCTATATCAAGAAGTAAAGGTTGGTATGACCTTAAAACAGGTAGAAGAGTTAGTCAAGGAACAATTTAAGAAGTATGGTGTAATTCCTTCTTTCAACAAGAAGAATGACTTTCCCTCAGTTATTTGTCTATCTCCCAATAGCTGTGTGGTTCATGGTTCTGCAACCAATGAGGTGATTAAGGAAGGAGATAAGTTAACTATTGACTTAGGTTTTGAGTATCAAGGACTGAATATAGATAGTGCCTTTTCTGTTTTTTTTGAGTTAGACCCTAAGAACTTTTCAGAAGAAGAGTACGCCTCCAAAAACAAAGACCTAGAGGAATACAAGTACCTTAATCAATTAACAATAGCTATGTTTTACGCTTCAATCAAAGACCTAAAAGCCAGTGATCTGACTGGTTCTATTTCAGAGTCCATGGAATCTTTTTTTAAGAAGTACTTTCCCTCTAAATACTCCTTTTTAGAACGATTTTCTGGACATGGTATCGGAAGAGAATTACATGAATTCCCTAGGATACATAATTTTGGAATGAAGCGAAATGAAGGAGTTGTTCTGCCTGCTAACTCTACTATTTGCATAGAGCCTATGGTGATAGAACAAGGCGATGGATCTTGAGTCGTAGGTAAGGATGGTTTTGGTATCTATGCTAAATCTTCTTCTGCCAAGACACTACACTATGAACACTTAGTCTTGATTAAAGAAGAAGGTGTAGAAGTATTGACTGCTAGCCTTCAAGAGATGAATGAGATTAAATCTTCTTATGAGATAGTCACAAAATTTTAGGCATGGGCACAGACTCAGAAAAGTTTTCATTAGAGGGCAAGATAGTGAAGATGCTCACTGCAGAGAATGTGAAGGTAGAGTTAGTTAACAAGAAGGTAATAGACTGTCATTTATCTAAAAAACTTAAGAAGTATAGTCCTTACTTTTTGGAGGGTGATCCTGTGATGGTAGAGCTAGATCTTTATGATTTGACTAAGGGGAAGATAGTAGAGAGACTTAAGAAAGAATAGGTATGAAGGTTAGAGCTTCTGTCAAGAAGATTTGTGATCATTGCAAGATCATTAGACGAAAGAATCGTATCAGAGTCATCTGTAAAATAGCTAAACATAAGCAGAGACAGGGTTAGAGTTAGTTAATTGGCCCGAATATTAGGGGTTATCTTACCAGATAGGAAGGAGTTATTTGTAGCTTTAACAAAGATATATGGCATAGGTTTTGCTACAGCAGAGAAGATCATTCAGTATTGAGCTCTCGATAAGGTACTGCCCTATTCAAAGTTAAGCAAGTCAGAAGCAGAGAAGTTTGACACTTTAAAGAGAAGAAGAATTTACACCCTGACTGCTGAAGAATTAGCCTCTCTTTCTCAAGCTATTGTGAAGTTGCAATCGACACAGGAGGAAGGCCATCCAGAAAAGATTCTTAGGGAAAGATTATTATTAGAAGGGGATTTAAGAAAGAAAGTTAGTGATGATCTTACGAACCTTAAAGAAATTGCCTCTTACGTAGGCTTAAGACACAGAAGGAATTTGCCTGTGCACGGTCAGAGAACTAGAACTAATGCTAGAACTAGAAAGGGACCTAGAAAGACAGTTGCGAATAAGAAGATTGAAGGTAAGAAGTAGTTAACCCTTAAACTGGCAAGTGCAAAAAAACATGACAAGCATAAGTCCAGTAAAAAGAAGAAGATATCGTTTAGCAGCGGAATCATGCACATCTACACTACTATAAACAACACAATCATCTCTCTATCGGATCAAGAAGGTAATGTGGTTCTTCAGGAAAGCGCAGGAAGTATCGGTTACAAAGGAACTAAGAAGGCAACTCCTTATGTTGCGAACCTAGTTGCTTCTAAAATAGGAAAAGAGGCAAAGGAGTTGGGAGTTAGTTCTCTAGCATTACATGTGAAAGGTATCGGAAGGGGGAAGGAGATAGCTCTAAGAACAATCGTAGGTTTAGGTTTTGAAATTACTGAAGTGGCCGAAAAGACTCCTTTACCACACGGAGGCTGTACTCCTAGCAAGAAGCCTAGATAGGTATGTCAATGAATAGATTTACAGCTTTTGCTATGGACACTGAAGTTATTCACTCAAGTGAGTGTTCAGCTACCGTTACATTCTTCCCTCTAGAAAGAGGTCTAGGTAATACCATTGGTAATACTCTTAGAAGGCTGCTCCTGAGTTCTATTCCTTCAGCTGCAGTTTTTGCTATTAGAGTAGGTTCTCTTCCTCATGAATTCTCAGCAATTAAGGGTTGCGCAGAGGATGTTACTCAATTGATCATTGCTATCAAAAAATTGGTCTTAAGAATTGATGAAAACATTATGGACTTTGAATCTCTAAAGAGCTCACCTATTGAAAAGTGGCCTTTCCTAAAGGTAAGAAAGAATAAAGTGGGTCCTGTTTATGCTAAGGATATTGAGTGTTTTGCTGGAGTTGAAGTTGTAAATCCTGAACTTAAGCTTTGTGAAATTACTGTAGAGGGCACAACCTTAGAAATTGACCTTTACTGTACTGTAGATAGGGGCTACAGAAGCGCTAACGAAAACAGAGAATTATTAAATACTCTTTCATTGATTCCTATTGACACTCTTTTCTCTCCTGTTCTTCTGGTTGATTGGAAGGTCAGTGAAGAAAAAACAACCAAGTATGGTCTTAGCGACAAGCTAAAGTTGAGCGTTTCAACAAATGGATCTATTAAAGCTTTGGATGCTGTTTGATATGCTTCTAAGATCCTTATTTCCATTTTCGAAAAGATTGCTGAACAAAAGGTCAATCTATACAAGCTTGATACAAAGCCTTTGGATACTGAATCTAAGTCTCTTTCTTCCGCAAAGGTTTCTATTTCTTCTTCTCCTATTGAAATTCTTGAATTAGGCCAAAGAACCTACAACATTCTTAAGAATGGAGGCATTAATACTGTCTCTGAGTTAATTTCTCATTCTTTTGATGAACTAGCTAATTTAAGAAATCTAGGTAAGAAGGCGTTAATTGAAATTCAAGAAAAACTTCAAGAACACGGTTATACCTTTAGAGACGGAGTAGACGCCAAGGAAGTTTAGTACTTCTTAGCGCTTGGGTCTCCTTCGGGGGGGGCCTTTTGTTGGTGTATTTTTCTGTTTAAGAAAATTAAAGGACTATTAGACTCTTCTGAAAGATTTTTATAACCTCAGTTACTGGAGGGACAATACTCTGTACTTTAGGGGCTGTTTGGCATACTCAATTACCTAAAGTACAGCCTAAAGGATCGGAACAACAAACACAAAGGTAGACTGACGTTTATTTTTTAAGATCTTCCTTACCTATATTTTTTTAATAGCTAAAGAGTCATTAAGAAATCAAACTTATCTGAAAAGTCTTGATAGTTTCTGGAGTAGGAGGGACTGTTCTATGTACTATTGGTGCTGTTTGATTCCCTAATTTAAAAAAGAACCAAGGACAGAGTCAATCTCAATCAGGAGTTCAAGCTTCTGCCTCACATTATTCATTATTTCTTTCAACAATAAAGAGTTAGATGGTTGGAAGCGTTACTTCTTCTTTTTAATAGTTGTAGTTCTAGGTTTTCTCTCACTGTCTCTAAATTTCTGTATCTGGGTATGATCTCCCTTTAGCAGTATCTCAGGGACTTTAAGACCTAAAAACTCCTTCGGTTGGGTATACACAGGAAAGTCAAGGTCTGCGCTTGACTCTTCAGAGTTAAAGCTCTCGGAAACAAGGCTTTCTTCAGAAATGACATTAGGAACTAACCTAACTACGCTTTCAAGGACAATTGAGGCTGCTAGAGTACCTGAAGAAATGATGTAGTCCCCTATGGAGAGGGACTCAGAAACAAAGTGCTTAATTCGTTCATCAATTCCTTCGTAGTGACCACAGATTAGGACTATAGGTTTGGACTCTGAGATTTTCTCTAGCTCTCTTGACTTAGTTTGGGTTAACTTATCTCCTCTGGGGCATAACAACACAATGTGGGCCTTTCCCAGCAAATCATATTCTTTAAGCAACTCATAGATAGGTTGAACAGAAATGACCATACCACTCTTTCCTCCGAAAGGGGAATGATCAACTTGATGGTTTCAGTCTCTTCGTATATTTAGAACCTTGAAGGAAATAGGAGCCCTATAAATTGACTTAAGGGTTATTGAATGAGCTAATCAAGTAGTTAGTTCTTGAGGGAAAAGGGTTAAAAAGTAGAACTCTCTCTTTAACTTTCTGGCATTTAAAGATGTCGGCGTGCTTCTTTTGATGGGACTCTGCGTATAAAATCTAACTTAAAATTTAATAGAAAGTAGCCTATTTTATTGGAGCATATGTCAGTCACCACTAACTATTTAACAGAAGAAAAACTACAAGAATTAAAGGAGCAACTATCTCACTTAGTTAACGTAGAAAGACCTATAGTACTTGAGGAGTTAAAGCAAGCTAGAAGTCTTGGCGACCTTTCTGAAAATGCTGACTATGATAGTGCCAAAGCTAGACAGGAACAAGTTGAGAAAAAAATCTCCGAAATTGAAGCTATCCTTAAGAACTACTCATTAATAGAAAAAGACAACTCAACTGGATCAGCTAAGGTAGTTGAAATAGGTTCGAAGGTAAGAGTACACCATTCTTTAACTGACAAGGAGTATGTTTACGAGATTCTAGGTAGCTTGGATGCTGATCCTGCCAAGATGAAGATCTCTAATGAATCACCTATAGCTAGAACTATTTTAGGTAAGCCTGTAGGGGGCACTTACACTGTCGAAGGACTTCAAAAAAGCTATCAGATTAAGATACTAGAAATCCTGTAGCACTGTACTCCAATAGCCCTCTTTAGAGTCTTAAATTTCAGTCTCCTAGTTATAGGAGAGATAGCAGATATATCTTCAGACGGAGTCTTAGTCTCTCCTAAACATTATTCCACCTTTAATAAGAACAAGAGCTTTTACTTTTCAGACGTAAAGGGTAAACCAGCTCCGCTACTGTGCTCCTTTACCTCTTTAAGTGACTATCACGAAAACTGAGGCAACCTAGCCACATATAAGGGAGAAGAAAAGTTTCTACTTCCTACCAATTGAGACTTAATTCACTCTCTTTTATCAGAGATACATAGTACTAGCAGAATACCTTTCGAGTTACCTGAAAGAATTACAAGTACGATAGAAAACAATCTTTTTTCTAATTGAAAAGCAAAGCTAAAGACAGCATTGTCAAGCATTCTTGAGAGTGACTTTCAACAATTGCTTGAGAACTATCAACAGAGGGTATTTTCTCACCCTCTAAGTAAGTTGAATTACAAATTAGTTCATCCTGAGGAGATTAAGAACAAGAATAAGACCTATCCTACAGTCTCTGCCATGAGAGGACTCTATGCTTACCTTACCAGAAGACTAGATATATTGCCTATGTTTTCCTCAACCAAAGAGATAAAGGTAGACATTTATCCTTCTTGAAAGATACCGGCATTGGAGGAGAAAACTTCCTTTAAATACACTCCTGAGTGAGCAGCTTCCCTAGAAAAGGATGCTCCTGAAATATTTAGATTGGGAGCATTCAAAGAACCTGAAATACCTGAACTCTATCCCAATAAATAGATAAGCTTAGAAGTATGGTGAGGATTCGACTAAAGAGAATGGGGAAGGCTCATGATCCTTTCTATCGTATAGTTGCTATGGATAGCAGAAGACAGAGAGACTCTGCCGAATTAAGCACATTAGGTCATTACAACCCAAGACATGGTCACTTTCAGCTAAATGTCAATCTTTATGAAGAATTTTTAAAGAAGGGAGCGCAACCTACCAAGAATTTGTTAGCCTTGATTAAGGCTCAGCCTAAACAGTCAAATTTCTAACCTTAAGTTTTCGCTTTCAGCCCTTTCTAGGAGGTATTCTAAACAAACAGGGACACTTCTACCAGTAAAGCTTTATCCAAGTAAGTACAGATTTTCAATATCAGACATAGTCAGTTGATGATCTCCCTCTTGCTTTCCTGCTAGTGATGATTATGACTTTGAATTAGAAGAACACAGGGAATATGTTGCTAATTTACTGACTAATACTCCTGAAGTAGGGTTTTACTCTCCTATAGAAGATCATCTATATCTGAATAAGGAACAATTTCTGAATTACTTTCTATTAGTAGGTAATTGCAACAAGGGACTTAGAAAGGTATTGATGAATAGAGGACCTAAATTAAATAAATTAGAAGAGCTGAAGTACAGAAAGTTCATAAATTTTCAAGATTGAACTCTAAAGCCTTCTCCAGAGATGCTCGTTGTCTCTGAAGAGATTAGATTAAAGTTAAAGAAGAGAAAGCAATAGAGATGAATTTACACGAACTTAATCAGCATTTTTATGGTCTTCAGGGAGATAAGTCTAAGAGTGAGATCTTTGCTACTTTTAAGTCAGGTGATGTCATCTTAGTTCACGAAAAGATCATTGACGAAAAGAAGAAGGAGAGAACTCAAAAGTTTCAGGGAATCTTAATTAGAAAGAGAGGCTCTCTTCTAGGGGAGAATATCCTACTAAGGGAGAAACTTAAGAATCATTGAGTAGAAAAGGCTTTTTTTATACATTCACCTTTGGTTCAAAAAATAGAGAGAGTAAAAGAAGGAAGGTCTAGAAGGGCCTATCTGTCTTATCTAAGAGACTCTAAGTCGCTTCCTATAAAACTTAAAAGACTTAAAGGTAAAGCTGCTTTTGCCGGTACTAGGTAATGCCTGTAATTAAGGTAAAAGACAATGGAATCGATCAAGCCTTAATTGAATTTAGAAAGTTGTCCACAGAGGTTAAGAGAACGGCTATGAGGTATTTGTATCATCTGAGACCTGCACTTCAAAAAAAGGAAAAGAGAAAGAGAGCAGATATGAGGAGGAAGTTCTATTAGAGAATTCCTATAATAAAGAAACACAGATAAGTTATGAAGATAGTAGATTACAAGATTCAAGACCCCAATGGATTGCATGCTCGCCCTACAACTAAGTTAATTCAGTCAATTTCAAAGTACAAGTCTAAGGTGATTATGAAGTACGAGGGTAAAACGGCCAATGCTAAGTCAATCATCAACCTTATGGCTTTAGGAGTAGGCGGAGGCGCTGAAGTTGTCTTTGAAATAGAGGGAGAAGACGAAGAAGAACTTTCATCAAGATTAAAGGACATTCTGGCAGAACACGGTATCTAGCTTAGTCTAGAGTTCAAGGAGGTCCTTTTGGGCCTCCTTGCTGTAAAATACTTTGAGATTTTTTTAGATTTTTGTGAATCCTATACTTTCTAAAGTTTTTATTTCAATAGTAGCTATAGGAACTGTTGGAGGAAGTCTCTACTACATAGGTAACTCCATGTATAAGGGATATTTAACTTCTTTAGAAAATGATTCCTCGTCATCTGATCGTTCTAGCAAACAGACGGTTAAAGAAAACTTGATTGGTGAGAAGAGTTTCGGAGGTAAGTTTGTCTTAGATAACAGAGCCAGAGAAGATTATGTAGATGAGGCTGTAGACAAACAAGAACCCTAAAAGAGACTTACAAATATAATCTACAGGGTGAGTTTTTTGAAACTCCTCCCCTCTTTTAACCTCTATTTTTCTTAGTTAGCTTAAACCTTTGAATACATTCGCTAAAGCAGGTCTTTATGTATTTTCTGGAGCTCTATTTACTTCTGCAGGCATTGCTTGTACCTATTTCTTGGTTCAAAAGAAGTTAGGTCTAGAAAATGTTTCTGGTGCTGGAGAGAAGGAGCAACATAAATTTTCGTCATTTGATGCAGAAAACGGAACAATCTCTGGATTTTTGACATTCTCTTTGAAAAAGAATTACAAATCAGGTGAAACTTTCTTTTCAATAGATTTCTTAGAAAAAAAACTCTATCTACTTCAAAAAGAGTTCATTAATCCCAATTCCAATAAGTTCTTTGCTGTAGAGGTAGATAATATTGAATTTGACGGCTTGGCGTGACTGTTAAGAGATGTAAACCAATTAATTAGAAAACGTTCAAGCGAAGAGTCGGCCGAGAATATAGAAATAGTTGCTTTGAATGATGTGTTTTCAGATCTAAAAGAAGAACTGAAACTTGTGTTAAAGGACGAGACTTTCAGGTCAATTAGTACAATAATTTCTCGACTGATGCCCCCTAAATAATCATTCTCATTCTCAAAAAAAGACTAACCTTTAAATTTTAATTCAAACTAATTAAATAGATTTTTAAAAAACTAAAGTAATCTTTAATAATCAGCAATATAAAATCTCTTTCTTTACTGAATACAGACTAACTAAAGAAATGAAGAAATGTTAGGTATTCCTGCGAAGATTGTTATTGGCTTTGGTTGTTTAGGTGGTGTTGGTGCGGTTAGTGCAGGCGGATATGGGATACATCAAGCAGTCGGGGGGGGCAACAGCAAGCACATACAAATCACAGTCTCTTAAAACCTTTGTTGGGCTGCGAAGGCAAGAAATGTTCAGACTATTGTGAGCATGTGCTTCAATGTGCTAGCCAATATGAAAATCAAAGGGTTAGCGGATTAGAGTGCGGCTTTAAGTGTCCTGATGGATTTGCAGATACACCTGAAGCTTTCAAATGCGGTGACGGAGGTAGGTATGATTATGAACCTAGTTAGGTCTTAATGTTCGGAACTCCCTTAAGGTTGACTCTTTGCGGTATGACTTTTGGAGGTTTAGTAGGTGCAGGAACTTATGTGGGTCACAGGGCCGGGGGGGGGGCAATCAATTCCTAAACCTCAACACAAAGATCACAAGGATCTAGATCCTCCAGCAGGCTCCCAAAAAGGCGAATACTCTGTTTTCTGCGAACATTGAGCGTTATGTCAATTTGTGGGCGACAATCAAGCTTTAGAATGCGGTTACGTTTGCACCAAGGAATTCTCCGAGAAATCACAAGACGCGCTTAAGTGTCAAAATAATAAGCAGTACAGACAAGGAGAATCTCATACCTAGGAAAAGCTTCTTAGTAATGTGTGGTCAGGCATCTCTAAGTTCCTTTTGGGTTGCACAGCCATTACGGGAACTGTTGGCGTAGGCAAGGTTTACTTACCTCAACTGTTAGGATATGTTCACATAGTTCAAGCGACGACTGATAAGTCCGGACCAGGAAATACTAAGGGAATAACTATTCCTGATTGACTATTTCGCAAGTACAAAGTTAAAAAGGGGATTAAGGTAACTCTTAAAAAAGGTAAGGACTCTGTATGTTTGCAAGCAGAAGAATCTAAAGAACAAAATCAAGACCAAATAGAAGTTAAATGAGCATTAAATGAAGAACTGAAAGATAAGTTAGATTTTTCTGATTGAAAAGAGTGCTCCCAATCAGACTCAAACTTATAAATTTTAATTAATTAGGTATTTGAGGGTTAGTTAAAAGGAGAAATCGTGAGTATCTTATTAGCTAAGGTTGCTGGAGCTGTTGTAGGTTGCGGAACTTTCTGTACTGCAGGGGCTTACATAGGTACTAATGGTTTTGGCGGGGGGGGGCGCGCTCACTTAAGTTCTAAAGAGTCTGCTCCTAAGAAGCCGCATATAGAGCACAAAGACCTGGAAGGGACTGACACATCTCCTTTTAAGAATTTCTCTACTTTTTGCGAGCATATAAATAGATGTCAGAACAAAACTGGAGGAGCCAGTTATTTAGATTGCGGCTTCAAGTGTACTGATGCTTTTACTAACGACTTACAGGCAATAGACCAATGTAACAAAAGTCAGAATTATGAACCTCATAAACATTAACTGCGCAATCTTTTAACTGGCATCTATAAATTCTGAACACATACTCAATAATCGCGAAGTCATTGGGGCTGGGGACTTCCCCAATTAGTCTTTCTTTCGCTTCAGATCAGCCCTAAATGGTTGGAAAGAAAGTTGCAATTGTCTTAGGGGCATTAGGTTCTGCAGGAGGTGTAAGTGCAGCAGGAATAGAAACATCTAATTATGTTTGGAGACAACACAACAACGTCTATAGGACAGTTCAGCAAAAGAATGAATTAGAGTCCCAGAGCATTAAAGGAAAGACTTATACATTTACTTTTGATTCCAGTCAAGAGAAGGCGCAGTTAATTTGTCCGGAAGGTTCTAGTCCTTATATAGCTCTATATCAGCGTAAACCTTGAATCATCTGCAATTCAGGAGAATTTAAGTCGAAATTAGAGTTAGAGGCAGAGCTGAAGACAGTCAATCATGAACCTAAGGTAAGTTGCAACTCCAGCAACCAAACAGACTTTCAATGTTCCAGAGAGAACTCTACTAAACCTCATCAACCTCAAGGCTCAGGAACACAAGAACAATCTCCACCTCTTAGAGGGATTAAGTCCAAAAATAGATTTAAGGGAGACTCAGCGACTGAATGGTCTATTTTGGTAGCCCAATCTTAGTTGATCTGAAAAGAAGTAGCTTTAGTTGTCGGTGGAATAGGAGGAGTCAGTGCCGTTTCAGGAGGAGTAGGGACTACTATAGCTCAAGTCTTAGATAGAGATTGAAGGTCTAACAATGTAGTCACTAGAGTTTCAACTCCCTCTAAAGATTCTGTTGAAGCTAAAGAAGTCACAGGAAAGACATATTCATTTACCTTTCAAAGCAATCAGGAGCCTACTAGGTTAATCTGCCCAGAAGGATCTCATCCAGATTTAGTCGAAGGTAGCGGAAAAGTCTGAGTAGTTTGCAAACAAGGAAATTACAAGGCTTCCTTGACATTCAAAGGTCAAGGACCAAACCCTCCTAAGGAAGTTACTTGTACCTCTTCAGGAACTAGCAATGATTCTTTTAAATGTCAGGGAAAAGAGCCTAATCTAGCCTTGACAGGATCGAAACATGAAGGCAAATACAAGGGAGAATCTCCTACCAAGTGGGCCGTTTGAGTTCGTTAGTGACTTTTGCTCTGAAAGGAAATTCTCGTTATCGGTAGCGGTTTAACAGGTATAGGGGTTGTTTCTGGAGGTTTAGGAACTACATTAGCTCAGACTTTAGATAAAAGTTGACGAAAAGACAATGTTGTTTCTAGACAAAACCCATCTAAAGATGAAGCAGAAACAAAAGAGGTAAACGGAACAACTTACACATTCAGCTTTAGTGAAGGTAAAACAGAAAGACTTATTTGTCCTGAAGCTACTTACCCAGAATTAACTAGTTACGGGAGAAACATTTGGTTAATCTGCAAGTCTTCAGTTAATCAAACTAATCTTTCCTTCGAATCTGAAGGGTTTACTCCCAAGAAGGTAACTTGCGCAAAGCAAGAGTCATCTAATGAATCTTTTCAGTGCACAGGCGAAGATTCTAAAAACCTAAAAGGGTCTAAGCATTACTAGAGATATAAAGGTGAAGCCCCTACTAATTGAGCTATCCTTGTCAGTCAGGCTTAATTGTTCTGAAAAAATTTAGCTATTGCTTCAGGTAGCTTAGGTAGTATTGGAATTGTTTCTGGAGGCGCAATAGCCAAAACAGTTAGCGCCTTTAGCTGAGAACAATACAAGGTAAACAGAACAAATCCGCCCAAAGATCAGCTAGAAGCTTTAAGCGTAAAGGGAAATACCTATACCTTTTCTTTTGGTAACGACAAGTCAGAGAAGCTCGTTTGCCCCTTAAATTCTTCTCCTGCCTTAGTTCTAGAAAAGAGAAGACTTTGAATTATCTGTAAATTAGGAAGCTACAGCAATACACTGTCTGTAGATAAGTATGACCTTAAAGAACCTAAAAAGGTAACTTGTAAAGCTGCAGATTCTTCAGTTAACTCTTTTCAGTGTTCTGAAGAGAAATTTTCTTCTTTAAGAACGATAAAGACCCATAAAAGATTTGGCGGAACAGCTGAAACAGATTGGTCTATCCTAGTTGCCTAAAAACCTTCTTTGAGCTGGATAGTTAAAATTTTTCTCTTGCTCTCTAAAAAAGTCATAATTACTGCAGGAAGTATCAGTGGTGTAAGCGTTCTTAGCAGTTTTTTAATTTACAACAACTTCAATCGATCTTCTGGACCTGAAATTCCTGTTTTTAACTCTAGATTGGAGGAAGAGAAAGTTGACAGGTCATTTAAGTCCAAAGATGAATTGGAATCTAAAGAAATCGAAGGTACTGTCTTCTCTTTCCTATTTAAAGATAGATTATCTAAGCAACAACTTATTTGTCCTACAGATTCTAAACCTGATTTAGGTTCTGATCAACGTTTAGTCTGAATCATCTGCAACAGAGGAGGCTATAAGGGAGAGCTTACCTTAGAAAGCAAGGAGTATTACAATCCCAGCAGGATTATCTGTCGAAAGAGTACAGATACAAAAGATACGTTTGACTGCTTCTCCGAAAAGACAGGATCTCACTTAAATTCAGCTGTTAAAATGCGAAAGAAATATAAGGGCAGAGCTTCGACTGACTGAGCAATACTTGTGAACTAGATAGACTTACTTCCTGCGGAAAAGGCCATTCTCTCTTACCAGAAAGGCGTTACTACAAGGAGAACTATTAGAAAGAGGTTCAAATAATTTTCTAGTTTTGTATTTAGGCAAGGAAGCAGAGACATTTATCAAATACATTTTTTCTAAGAAAATACCAGAAGCTAGAGAGATATTGGTTGCTACAGAGAGTATTCAGAAGTTCTTCGGAGCTGTACTAGATAGATTATTAGAGCTGTCTTTTTATCACACGATTAAGGATGCTGATATTTTGAGTTTCTTTGATGAAGAAACAGCTAAAGATCTATTGAGCCTAAAACCTAACCTTGAGGCTGTGATTGACTTCCTAGCTTTAGCTTTAACTAAGAATCCTGATAGAAATACAAGTGTCTTTGGCGACTATATCCTCGTAAATTTGTCTTCTCTAGTTTCTAAGAAAGACTAGGCATTGAAAATCTAAGAAATGATCATGCAGAAGATTATCCTGAACGTTTTATGTGCTGAAAGCACTTAATCTATTGTTAAGATGAATTGAAAGAAAAAGATTATCTAGATTGTGGTTTCAGGTTCATCGAGAAAACCAACAACTTGGAATTGGGTAAAGAAAATTTAATTATGAATGCAGTACAAAGAGACTTTAAATTTTAATAGGTTAAGTTAATTGGCCTAATTTAAGAGTCCTATGAATTTACTAATTGGAAAAGTAGCTGCAGGCTTAGCTTGTGGAGGTGCTATCTGCACTACAGGAGCTTATGTAGGTACAGGAGGATTCGTTGGGGGGGGCATTTAGTCAAAGCTAAAAAGCGAGAAGAGCTATCAGAAGAAGTAGAAGTAGTAATTCCTAGATGACTTTGAGATAGATTTAAGAGTTATTCTGGATGGCGAATTCCTATCGATAAGTCATTAGCTAAAGATCGCGAAACACCTTGCATATCAGAACCTGCCTTAAGTAATTCGCCAGGACCAAATCAATTCATCTTGTCTTCTGAATGAGGGGACGTGAAAGATTTATCTGGTTTTAGGGTTTGTGAAACTTCTGACAACTATGGCGTTGCTTAGAGTCCTGGAAACCTTTTTATTTATAAAATAGAGGCTTTTTAGACAACAAAAGTCGTTACTTTCTCTTTAAATAAAGAAGTTTCCGAGTATTAGAAGCATCTAAAGAGTTAGGTTAGTCAAGTAGAAATGACTTGATTATAAAAGTCCTAGATGATAGATATTGCGGCTGGTAAGGCTGCACTGCAGGCTATGTATCTTACGACGTTCTTGAATGATTCTCTTAAGGAGCAAGCTTTCTAATTAAGATCCAAGAGAATTCTTCTTGAAAAGAGAAAAAACTAGTTTGTAGCAAAAACTTAAAGAAATACAAATCACTTAGGTTAGAGGTAACTGAAAATAGCAACTCTAAATGACAGCCTACTAATTTAACGAAGTCGTTGGGTCAAGAAAAGGTAACTCTGACTTGTACATATAAACCCAGAGAAAGTTTGCCTTATGCCTTCGAATGCTCTGTAGATAAAGGTAAATTGTCTTTCGGAGAGTTTGCAGCAGGGGAGGGCGGACTTTCAGTTGAATTAATCTGGACTCAACAATCTTCTCGTTAAGACTTAGTGTTAAGCGCAGGAGCTTTTAAGGTAGTAGGATGTACTATAGCTTTCGGCAGCGTTGCAGGAACTACAGGTCTAGCAGTGACAGAGGTAATTAATTCGTTAGAAACCTTTAAAGAAACTACCTACACCATCAAGGTAGGGGAGAGACAAGAGACTAGGACAATTACTTGTAAACCTGGGCAAAAGAGGTATTCAGCTCTTAAACTAGATGTCACTCAAGATCAGAATAAAGCCACTCTCAGCTGCGAAAACAAATATGAATATTGGACCCCCTCAACATTAACTCAATCATTAGGGAGTGACAAAGGAAACCTGACTTGCACCTACTCTAAGGATTCAGAGACACATTCCTTTGAGTGCGCCAATGGCCAAAAGAAGGTTACATTTGAAGATTCAATTCCGCAAGAGACAGATGCTATCTCCTTAAGGGTCAATCAAGAAGAATCTAAATAGCTTCTCAAGCAGACATTCGGAGATCTTTTTATAAAAAATCCGGTCATTTTGCGCATCTAAAGATTCTCCTTATAATCTTCCTGCCTTTACTTTAAAAGCAGAAATAAGGCAGTGACTTGATAGGTTTAGATGCTTTTAGGCCCAGAAGCTTTAAAGACAATTGGCGCTTTTCTAGCTTTTGGCGGAACAGTAGGTGCTGTAGGCTGCATATCTCACTTAGAGTCCCGGCAGAAGAGGGCCTTAGAAGCTTCTAGGATAGATCCTGATTGAAAGAAGCAAATAACCTATCTAATAAAGACTTCAGATAATAGCGAACAGGGCAAGACCTTGCAGTGTATTGGCGAAGAAAGGAAATTTACAGATATGTCTCTAACAATTGGAGAGGAAGAACCAAAGAATAAGGCTCTAGTGTCTTGTAGTTACGTAACTTCTAAACCTAATGCTGAAAATACAGCCAAAACTGTTAAGTTAGGCGAGAAGGACGTTACTTGTACCTGTACTAAACAGCCATATGAAAACTCTCAGTTAGTCTATGTTTGCTCTGTCACTTCCGGAAAACTTACTCTAGAACAAAGTCAAGAAAACAATGGACCTATTACCTTGACTTGAAGTGAGTCTCAAGAACCTGCTTCAGCAGGAGCCGCTTAGAAAAGTAACAAGAGTCTAATATGCTTGTCGGTACAGCTGCTAAATTGGCTGCAGGAAGTCTTGTCTTTGGAGGTGCTGTAGTAGGTGTGAGTTTAGCACCTTCTGCAGGAGGGACTGAAAATACTAGAGAGACTCACGTGCCGAAAGCTGTAACTGAAGATTATGAAAAACAAATTGTCTACAACATCAATATCTGAACCAAAGCTACTCAGCATGGAAGAAATTTAGTTTGTCCGTCTAAGGTAGGGACCTATACGGATTTCACCTTAGCAGCTTCTGCTGGAGGAAATAAGCCTGCTAAGGCAATGATTTACTGTAATAATCAGTCTTATCCTCCGGAAGCAGAGACTCCTGCCAAGGAATTGAGTATTGATGAAGGAGAGAAACTTATCTGTAAAGGAGAAAAGATTAAGGATGGTAAGCAAGTCTTTAAGTGCTCTATAGAGAACAAACAAGCATCTTTCGTTGATCAACAAGAATTATCTAATGCCCTCTTTATCAATTGATAGATGACGGCTTAACTTAGATGTGTGCAGGCCAGAAGTTTAAGAGAAGTATCCAAGATTATCAATATTCTCTAGTAGACAAATAGGTTTACAAAGGGGCAAGGCCTTACAGTTATCGAGCAGAAACTTTTTTTCGATGACTTTTTACACCTCTTTTAAAGGATTTCTTTTAAATATTTATTCTTCTAAAAGAGAGTCTCCTCTATTAAATAAGAGGAAGACAAGTATATCTAGATAAGTAGAATGACCTTTTTTGCCAAGTGTTTTTTATGTACAGCTGGCGGCTCCCTAGCTGTAGGCGGAGGAGCTACAGGAGGCCACTATCTCAGAGAGGTTTACTTTTCTGAGAAGAAAGTTGATTCTCAATCAAACCCCGTTCAGGATGAGAATCAGGATAGAAGGGATAGTGAAAATTCCTTATCCGATAGATCTCCCTCTGAGCCAATAAATGCAGAAGTTAGCTTAGGAAATTCTCGCAGAGATCAGACAAGTGTTGAGATTAGAGCTGTTACAACGCAAGTTCCCGCTGAATCTAAAGAATATTTATTGGTCTTTGACAAGTCGTTAAACAGTTCTGACAGCCAGTTAGATCGGTTAGGCCACCCTGCTTATCAGGGACAGATAGTAGACAAAAGCTCTTCTCAAAAACTTTCTAGCGAAGATGGTGACGAAGAAGAGGAGGAAATGCAAGAAGAAAGATTTGAAGTTTCAGTTTCTTTAACTGCAGAAAAATGTGAATCGTTGAAGAGGACTCTGGAGGAACTAAATAAGAAGCTAAAAGAATCTACTGCCGTTTCGAGAGGAGACATAACTGCACCTCTTAAGCAACTTAAGAAAACACTGGAAGATAATGGATCTGCACTTAAGTCAGAGTTAGGAGATGATATTTACAAGAATCTAACAGACAAAGTCAATGAGCAGGTGAATAAGTTGACTCCTAGGGTAAGTTAGTTATTAAGTTTGGCATAGATGACCGCAATAGCTAAGTTTGCTCTCTGAGGTGCTGGCGGAACTTTAGTTTTTGGGGGAGGCGCTACTGGCGGTCATTTTCTTAGGGAGGCTTACGATGTTAGCGCCACTTCTACAGGAGAAGATAATGGTAGGTCGAGGCACACAGGGAGCAGAGGAGAACAGGTAAACAATACCTCAGAGAATGTTGTTCATAATTCTCAAGGTGAAAGTCAGGGACATTCACATAAATAGTTAGATGACCGCTCTAGCCAAATGTGCCCTTTGGGGCACTGGAGGTACCTTAGCCCTGGGAGGCGGAGCAACAGGTGGACACTTTTTGAGAGAAGCCTATGGCGAGCAGCTTTTAGGAAGCTCTGCCTCTCAAACAACTAATTTTGGATCTACTCAAGGTAACCAACCTTCCTCTAGTCAGGGTCATCAAGCTCAAGGAACAGGAGTCTCGCCAGCAGCTTAATCTTTAGCGAGTTAATCTAACAGAGATAGTTTCCTCATTTACAGGAAGCACTGCAATTCAAAGCTCCTTTTTGGTAAATAAAAGTTTTTTTAAGTTGACTGCCGGCACTAAGTGCTGTTTATGAACTATTGGAGGCACTATTGCATTGGGCGGTGGCTCTACAGGTGGTCATTTTCTGAGAGAATGAGTTGATAAGAAAGACCCTTCTACTTCTAGCTCACAAAGTGCTTCTCAGTCTCGTCAAGGTGCAGGAATACCTGGAGGTTAGTTGTTTTTATTCATAAATAATCAATTCTTATGAAGCTGTTAGAAATAGGAACTATCCTAGAGATTTATAGAGGAAAGGTGCCTTTGAACTTTTCTAGCGAACCTAAAGCGGGTTACTTCCCCTACTTAGACGTTGAATGAATGAGGACAGGAAGGATACGAAGATATTGTGACTCTCTAAAAGGTGTTGTTTGCGATGCTGGAGATATTTTGATAGTCGATAGGGGTTCTGTAGGTTTAGTGGGAAAAGCCATTCAAGGCGTCATTGGATCTACTTTGGTGAGGCTTAGTTCAGAGCACTTGATCAGAGATTTCCTCTATTACTTCCTTTTAGACAAAGAACACTTATTGAAGTCCAAAGGAAAAAGTGCAATGATACCCCAAATTGACTGAAATTTTCTCAAGTCTCTACAGATCCCTCTACCTCCCCTCAATGACCAACAAAAGATAGTCGCGCCTCTCGTACTTCTAGACGCGGAGGGGGGGGCATCAAGCGTCTTCAGGAACTCTGCTGACTTTATAAAAAGGCAGTCCTCAAGGAAGCCTTTGAAGGCAAGCTAACTGCTAATTGAAGAAAAGAACATCCTGAATACTCACCCCTAAAAGACTTTGAGTCCATAAGACTAAAGAAACAGAAATTTAAAGACACCAACTTAGACGAACATGAGATTGAACTAGACCTTCCTGAGACCTGATTAAGGATCAGGTTAGGAGAAATCTTTGTGGCAGGAAGAGGAGCTACTCCGTCAAGAAAGGTAAAAGAATACTGAAACGGAACAATTAATTGAGTTAAGTTGGGAGAAATTCTTTTTAAGAATATTTACGAAACCGAAGAAAAAATTACTAAATTAGGATGTGAAAGTTCTTCTTTAAGATTATTTCCCGAAAATACTGTTGTTCTTTCACTATATAAGGGGGGAGGGTCGGCAATTCTTAAATGTCCATCAACTATTAATGAGTCGGTTGCGGCTATCTCTGTCTCTGAAACTCCTTGTTGTCCTGAATTTCTGTCGTATTACTTTCAGCTAATCTTCGAAGGTGTCAAGAAAACTGAACAAGGAAGCGCTCGACAAGTATTAGATAAAGAAAAGATCCGCTCTCTTAGGTTTCCCTTCACTTCTTTTGCAGAACAGAAAGAGGTTGTAAGAGAGATAGAGTCTAGACTCGCTCTTGTGTCTTCGATTGAGAAGCTACAAAATGACTTTGAACTTCTTAAGAAGGTAGCTTTAAAGGAGACTTTTGAGACCCTTGAAGCTTCAAAAGACTAGAGCAATGAAGTTAGTTGAATTAGGAGACAATTTGTCTTATGTAAAAGGCAAGAAGCCAAGTGCTTTAAGTCTCATTCAAGAGAATGACTACTTACCTTACGTAGATTTGGAACTCCTGACGAAAGGTATTGTCAAATCCTGAACAGATGGCAAAGACTGCTTGTCCTGCCAAAAAGGAGATGTACTAATCCTCTTTTGGGGAGCTAGATCAGGATTTGTAGGACAAGCAATTGACGGTTTTGTTGGGTCTACCCTAGCAAAAATTTCTCATCCCGAAGTTACAAATACCTATCTCTATTATTTCTTGAAGAGCAAATTTCTTGATCTAAATCACTCCAGCAGAGGGACTGCACAGCCTAACTTGGATCAGAAGTTTTTAAGGTCTTTACAGATCCCTCTACCTTCCTTCGACGACCAACAAAAGATAGTCGCGCCTCTTGTTCTTCTAGACGCGGAGGGGGGGGATTCAGAAATGAGAGCTTTAGGCAAAAAAATTAAAGTTTCTTATCTATAATAAAAAGAACTTTTTAGGTAGTGAGTCTTCTTCCCTTTAAAGTTGCAAGATACTTACTAGGTACCGGTTCTGTATTAGGCCTCAGCGGTTTTGGCGCCAAACATCTAATTGAATCAGAGATAAGTAGAAAGGAGATTAATGATTGTTATGCGAATCCTTCGCAGACTAGTTGCCTAAATTCCTCTACTTTCGTTAAAAGCTTAGAAAGAAATAAAGAGATAACTAAACAACAAGATTGGCCTAAATATAAAGAAACTTTTGAAAAGTTACTAGCTCTTTAATTTGACTAGCTGGGCCAAACTAGCCATTCCTACCATACTGGGAGGGAGTGTAGCCAGTTATGGAGCTATAGAAGGCTTTAATGTCTTCTACTCAGACAAATATAAGACAGTACCTTTAACTCTTCCTGTAGAAAAGCCTGAAGCAAGAGATTGTTCTGGAGGCTATGGTCACAAACCCTTAGTGTGTTTTAACGATTCAACTTATTTAAAGTGACTGAAAGATAAAGGAGAGTTAAGTAACAGAAGAGACTTAGATACTCACTTTTATGATCTGTTCAATCTTTAGGAAAGGGATTATTTAGGCATTTAGTCTTCTCTTCTGACTAAGATAAGTAGAGGTAGTGAAGACTAAGTCAAAAACAACTAAATCATCTCCTCTCTTTCTAGAGCCTGAGAAGTTAAGACAAATACTGAGAAAAGGGTCGGAGGCTTTACTTTTAGAGGCTGACGAAGAAGTAATTGAGAAAGCAGCAAAACTCATAGAGTCAATGAAACCAGACCTATTAAAGGTTTTTCAAGCTCCTTTATCTGGCGTAGAAACTTTTAGGAGTCATGAAACTCTGACCTTAGAAGAGATAGATGAGTTCTACCGAAAAATAGAAGAGGCAAAAGCAAAGTTACAGGGAGAAGACATATCAAAAAAACAAAATTAGTAGTAACCGTTAAATAGGAAAGAGTATTAAAGACAGGTTCAAGAAAGCCAAACAGATACTTAAGGGGGAAGATTGGTCTCTTCTTCTCTCTTTAAGACCTGAAATATGTATTGAATGTGATGAGAAATGAAGAGAAGAAACGGAGGAGTTTTTAAGTAACAGCAAGGTATCTAGAGCTTGCTGTAGGTTATTTCCTAATCCTAGGAAACCATTAAAGTACCTGACTTATTCTTTAAAAGGATCTATTTACATCGAAGACAAAAGAGTTACAGGGTCTTCCAATACTCTCTTAGAGCACTATCCTCCTTTTTCCTCTAAGATACAGAAACTTCTAAAGAAGTCTGAAGCAATTTACCTGTGTTCTGCAGCCCTCGATGAGTTCGGTATGGGCGGAGGTGGCATCTGAAGCAATACAGGCATTATCCCTAATGCTCATGCAGAGACAAGGCTCTGCGGAGGTTCTAGTGTCGGCAGCGCCTATATGGTTGCCAAAAAAGCTGTTGACTTCTCAATAGGAACTGATACAGGAGGCTCTATTAGAGTGCCCTCTTCCTATAACTCTATTTACGGACTAAAACCTTCGTTTGGACTCATCTCCAGAGATGGAATTCTTCCCCTTACCACCACATTAGACACACCAGGGATACTTGCCAATTCTCTAGAAGTAGTCGCTAAAGTCTTGAGTGTTATTGCTGTTCCAGATAAGAGAGACTTAACTACCCTAAAAACGACTAAGAGGAACTATCTTAGGTTTTCTTCAGCCCCCATTAAAGATTGAACGTGTGACTCTGAAGAGCTGTGCGCACAAGTTCGTTTTCTCGTAGTTAGAGACTTTTTTGATTTTTTGCAGACTGATTTAAGTCCTCACGAAAAGAAGATCAAGGAAAACTATCAGAACTTAATTTCTAGATTATGCATCCAACATGACTGTGAGATTCAAGAGACCTCTATGAAAGACTGACCCTTCCTCTTGCTTTCAGAACTTGTCTACAAGATAGTCGCTTACAGTGATGCTCTCTCTCACTATCTTTCCTTAAACGGGATAGTCACTCCCTGGACTACTAGAAGACAGAAAGAAGAAAAAGTTACAGACAGCTCGATTCCGGCTCCTAGACCTAAATTTGCTGGTGAGGTCAAGGAACTTGTTGTAGGTCCTGAATACCTAGAAAAGGCTAAAGAGATAAGGTCTAAATTCGGAGAGGAGGTCAAGATAAGACACCTATTAGGATACTTCTTTCTGTATCAGACAAATTACGAAAACTTATACCTTCAAGCTAGGAGAATAGTTACCCTTTACAGAGAAAAAGTTTCTAGATCAGTGTCGAGAGGGGAGGTATTGATAACCCCTACTACATTTACAGTTGCACCTCCCCTAGTGGATTACTCTAACGCCTACGTTAATGACTCTGGTCAGTCTTTTGTACTAATGTCTAACTTCTCAGGCACTCCTTCTATTTCTATTCCTTGACTCCAATTTCCCCTGACTGAAGAGAGATCAATAGTTCCTTTCGAAGAGAAGCTTGAAGACTCGAAAGACCAAACAGAATCTACAACTATGGAAGAAAAGGAAATTGAGAAAGAAGAAGTCGAGACCAAACTCTATGTAGGTTTACACCTTCTAGCTAAGCACAGAGAGGATAAGTATCTCTTGTCAACAGTTGCTTATTTAGAGAGAAATAACCTCCTATAGTGGAGCTAGAAGAAAAGAAAGAAGTAGAAGAGGGTCCTAATTATCTATTTCGAATAGGACTAGAGATTCACTCAACCATTGACTCCAAGGAGAAAGCTTTTGCGAAAACGCCGATTGACTCTAACTCTGCCACCTCTATAGGCTTTTTAGGGACATTACCTCAGATAAATACCCATGCAGTGAGGTCAACGATTAAGGTAGCTAAATCTTTAAATGCTGTAATTCCCAATGAGATCTACTTTGAGAGAAAAGCTTATTTCTATTACGACCTCCCTAGGGGTTATCAAATCACTCAACATTTAAACCCTACAGGCCGAAATGGTTATATCTTCTTGCCTAAGATGCTCAAGAAGATAGACATAACTTCAGTGGTCTTAGAGGAAGATACAGCTTCTTGTACTCAAGAAGCAGACAGATACATACTCTCTACAGACAGACTGGGAGCTCCTCTAATCGAGATTGTTACTGAACCTTGCTTTAGGACTACAGACGAAGTAATTGAATGCATTAAGTGACTTAGATTTCTTCTCTTTTTTCTTAAGGTATCTAAAGCTGAATTAGAGAAAGGACACCTAAGAGTTGACCTAAACATCTCCTTAGAAGATGAATTTTCGAGACCTGTTACAGGCAGAGCCGAAGTGAAAAACTTAGCTTCCTATAAGGCCATAGAGAATGCTGCTAAGGCTGTTAAGGACTACTTTTTAGAGAAGATGCACACAGATCCTGAAGCTATCTTTGAAAACGAGACCTTCAGCTGAATAGACAAAGAGTCAAGACTTACAGTTACCAGAGAGAAGAAAGACAGTTCAGAATATTTTTTTGTTCCTGAGAGTTCTATTCCTGTTATCCAAGCGGGAGGAGAAGAAATGAGAAAGATCACCAAAGAAGCTGATTCAGGAAAGCTACTAGATCTCTATGAATCTATAGGTAAGAGTAAGTTAGCCTCTAGAGAGCAAGATGAAATAATCTCCAACTATGAGTTCTTCTGAGATTGCTACACTGTCTATCAAGTTCTATCTAATTGGGCCAATTCCTTCTTTATATTGAAGATCTATAACTCTGTAGGAGGGAAGACAGTTCACCTAAATAACCTAACAGAGTTTCTTAGGGAGATAACTAAAGACCTAAAGGAAGAAGAAAAAGCTACCTGAAAGTTCAACAACTGAAAAGTCAGAGAGTGTTGCAAACAACTTACCAGGATAGAGGTAAATATTCGAAATACTGTTGAGTTTTATAAGTCTCTACCTACAATAACTAGGGAAGATATCTCTAACTACTGTAAGTCTGTTTTTGACACCAAGAAGAAAGACCTGCAGAAATTTGTATCTAGACCTGATAAGATAGTTGACTTACTTCTAGGAGAGGTAAAGAAACGCTATCAAGGCAAGGTAGAGATGAGTGAAGCTAAAGAGGTAGCTGATGAAGGAGTCTCTAGGTGAATAGAAGATTTTTTGTTGGAAAAGGAGGGTAGACCAGAAGGGTTAAACTCCAAAGAGATTAAAGAAGATAAAAATTAAATAGATGGGTAAGCTCATTCAAGGATTAGGTATAGGAGAAGGTGTAGTAGTAGCTAAGGCCTATATATTTCAAAAATCTGAACTTAAATTCAAAAAAGATTCAGAATCTACTCCCGACAATGAGTATTACATCTTTCAAAGTGTTGAAGAGAAGGCAATTAAGCAAATAGGTGAGTTAATAGAACTTACCTCCAAAAACATCTCTGAGGAAAAGGCAGATATCTTTAGGGCTCATCAGGAAATACTTAGAGATGAGGAGATAAGAGCAGAGATAAAACAGAGGCTTTATGACGAAAAATGTTCGTTAGCTTGGGCCATTTCGGATGTTTATGAGAAGTATGTTGAGATGTTTTCAGGTATGTCTGATCCCTACTTTAGGGAGAGAGCTTCAGACCTTAAAGATTTAAAAGAAAGGCTTTTAACAATCACCTTGAATGTGGAGAATACTGATTTAAGTTCGATTAACAGTGAATGTATCTTGTTAGCTAATGACTTGACTCCTAGCGAAACTTCTCTACTTAATAAGAAGTGAATAAAGGGTTTTGTGACAGAAATAGGAGGTGTGACGAGTCACTCGGCTATTATGGCCAAAACAATGGGCTTCCCAGCTATTGTTTCTGCTCAGGAAGCTACTTCTCTGATAAAAAATGGAGATCTAATAGCCTTAGATACCCAATCAGGGACTGTTCACTATTGCCTTGAAGAAGGCGGAAACATACTCAAGGAACTGCAGCAAAGAGAGAAGAAGTTTGAAGAAACAAAACTCATTTGGGAAGCCTACAAGACTAAAAAGTGTCAGACTCTTGATGGAAGAAAAATCCAGGTATTAGGGAATATAGGTCAACCTTCTGATATGCCTAGAGTCAGAGAGTTTGGAGGAGAAGGAGTTGGTCTCTTTAGAACAGAGTTCCTGTATATGAAAAGTCCTGAGTGGCCTTCTGAAGAAGTGCAGTATGAAGCCTACAAGAAGACCCTGATGGAATTACATGATTCTGAAAGTGTAACCATAAGAACACTAGACATAGGCGGAGACAAGACTCTTAACTACTATACCTTTCCTAAGGAGGCTAATCCCTTTCTTGGTTATAGAGCTATTAGGATGAGCCTCAATGAAAGAGAGGCATTTGTTACCCAATTGAGAGCTATTCTTAGAGCAAGTAATGAGGGGAAGATAAAGATCATGTTTCCTATGATCACTACCTACGAGGAGTTCATTGAAGCTAAGGAGATAGTTGAAGAGGTAAAGACCCAATTGACTAAGGAGGGGAAGAAATTCTCTAAGGACATTCCTGTAGGCATGATGATTGAGGTGCCCGGTGCTGCGCTAATAGCTGATCAACTAGCTAAAGTATCTGACTTTTTTTCTATAGGCTCCAATGACCTGATTCAATACACCAATGCTGTAGACAGAATGTCTGAGAATGTAAGCAACTTGTATCAACCTAATTCACCTGCAATCCTTAGACTTATCAATTCTGTAGCTAAAGCTGCTCAATCCAACAATATAGAGGTGAGTGTCTGTGGTGAAATGGCTAGCGTAGTTCATTCAGCTGTGTTACTAGTAGGTATGGGAATCGACAAGCTTTCAATGTCTGCTCCTTCAATTCCTGTAGTCAAGAGAGTCTTGAACAATATCAGTTACAAAGAAGCTCAGGAGTTATTGGAGAGGGCCCTTAACTCTAACACAGAAAGAGAGGTCATGAGATTGGTTTCAGATTATCTAGAAAAAAGCAACATCCTACTATAAGTTAGGAGTCAAAAAAGGCCTTTTAAGGCCTTTAGACTTCTAGAAGACTTGGTTTATGTCCCTGTTTAGGGCTACTAAACTTATAGGTTCTTTAGTAGTCGTTCCCGGAGGGATAGGGACCTCGACCCACTTTCTTGCTGAACTCTATCCCTCGTTGATGAATTATGAAGGCAATTTCTTTTTAGTTAAGGCAACTCAGGAGTTATATGACAACGGAATACCTGAAATTCCCACAAGTGTAACTCAATCTGTAGAAAAGATTGTTCAGGCCTTAAAATCTGCGCAGTCACAGACTTCTCAAGTTCAAGCCGCATCCAGTCAACAGTCGAGCGATTCATCTAAATATCAAATTATTCAAGTGTCCTCGGAAGCTTCAAGTCCACAGCAAAAAGAGATTTTTAGCGAAAAAAAGTACTGATGCAGGTATTTTGACTATTCAAGAGGACCTGCTCACGCAATTATGCAATATGACCGTAATTGTACCCTCTACAATATTTTCAACGTTGGAGGGTCAGCGGCAGGAACTCCTGTCGCTCAGCTGGCTTCGAGTTCTTTAAGCCAAACTTCTAGTCAGCCATCACAGGGGGTCCCTAAGCCAGAGATAATCGATATTTCTCAGATAAATACTAAGAGTTCTAGCTTAGATAGCACTAAGTTGAAGAGTAACTCTCAATTTAAGAAAGGGGCTTTCTATCTATTAGAGCTAGACAAGACAAAGATTCCTGGAGTCAACCCCTTTTACCACATAGAGCTAACTGAAGAAGGACCTAACACCTGAGGTACTGAGAGAACCTATCACAAAAAGATAACTACCTTGAAGGTCAAGGCTCCTTTGACAGGTAATACCAGAGAGAAAATGAAATTTAGCTTTGCAGGCAACCTTCCTTCCTCGCTTTTGCTCTTAAAGAAAGTTGCAAATGGTACACAAGCAGTTGCTTTTCAAGCAGGAGGACCTCCCGCAGAACAGGTGTCGGAATCTAGCGAATCCTCAAGCAGCCAAGATCAACAATATTCCTATATCTTGAAAAGAGAAAATGAGACCCAAGGGCAGAGCCAAGATCATGTAACTGTCTTAAATATGTATACAGTTCCTGTGAAGGGCAGTCAAGGAGAATCTCTAAAGAGTTTAGACCTTACTCTCTTAGATAAAGTCTCCTATAAACCTTGAGAAAAACAAGCAGAGGATGACGGTAAAAGTTCGAACAATGGTAGCTCAATAACTAGCCTTTTAGGAAACATGATCTGAAGCTTGATAGGTCCTGCACTCGTCCCTAAGGAGTCAGAGAAATACTATCTAGTCAAGACCGTTAGCGACTTCTGGAAGTACAACAAAGGAGAAAAGGTAACTTTCTATAAGGTAACAGAAACACCGAAACCCAGTCGGCGCAGGAGAAACACCGAAACCCAGTCGGCGCAGGAGAGAAAGGAAACACAATTAGCTAAATTTGAGGTCGTGACAGGACTATTAGCTCACGTAGCTACTCCCTTAAGGTGTTTGCCTCCAGGCGACTGGCTAAGCACAACAGCCCTTAGACTTCAGAAGCCAGGTTTTAGGGAGTCAGGAAAGCTTTATACAGAAGCTAAGAATCCTGAATTTTGTAAAAACAAAAATAATCTTCCCCCTTATACGATTATTCTTTTAGGTACAGATTCACCTAACGAAGAAAAGAAAAAGTAAATGAAGTAGGCATGCACTCCTTCTTTAAGTGATTCGCTTACTTCTCGGGACTGTTTACAGCTACTTCTACCATTACTCTTCCCTCCTTTTCAAGGACCGCTCCTCAAGCGGAAGAAAAGAAAAAAGAAAAGATAGAGATACAAGACCCTAGAACTAGAACGGATATTTCGATCATTAAAGATCAAGCTCCCCCTAAACCTGCTGAAGCTAAAAAGAAGTAGTAATTTCTCTAAAGAATTAGGAGTTCAGGTAACTACTCGACACTCTTCTAGTTTTTAAAATGCTCCTCTTAGGTAGACTCTCCTCCAGTCTATGCATTCTTTCTTCAAGTATCTTGCTGTCTTCTTTGGAGCTACCTCTTTAGGTTCTACCTATTTCTTAGCTAATATGAAAAAGCAAATAGTTCAGGTAGAGGAGACGAAGAAGGAAAAAGTGGAAATTATAGACCCTAGACTAAGGGAAGATATCTCAATAGTTAAGCAAGATACAAAAAAGGAAGACTAGAAATGGTTGAGAAGGGGCTTAAAAAGAACTTGTCCGATCTATCTAACTAGGTTTTTCTTCTGAAGGGGCTGTTGAAGCAGTAATAGCGTCTTCCCAAATAGCTGAGTGACCTTTAGACTCTACTAAGACTACTATTTGAGGCACTTTATTCTTTTTTCTCTCGCTAAAGAATTCAGTAATTAGATCAGTAACTGCCTTAGAGATACTCTTTTCATCTTGTTCAATAGGTACATTCTTTAGGAGATAATCTACCTTTTGAAGAATTAATTTATTTAAGTCTCTAAACATTTCTGCCGAGAGAGAGAAGGGAAAAGAGCCTATTGTAGAAATTGGAGATACTGAAAAGATGGTTTTGGATTTGAAGTCTAGAAGTATAGAGACTGCCAACAGACCATTAACAGCTACTTTAGTTCTCTCAGTTAGTATTTCCTTCCCTGAGTCTGTAAGCTTGTTTTCCATAACATAGGAAGGCATTGAGAATGCAAGGTCCTGAGCTTCTTCTCTCGTAACTTTCCCATTCAGTAGGGCTAAACGAGCACCATTTTTCAAGATAAAGATATTTTCCTTAGGTACGATGTTTAACTCGGAAACGTTTCTTTTTAGATCATGTAACATCTTCTTTTCTCCGTGAATAGGTGCCAAGAACTTAGGATTCACCAGAGAAATAAATAGTTGTTGCTCCAGTTTTGTTGCATGCCCCGATGCGTGAATTCTGCATTCTGCAGAGTTCAAGTGAATGTTACAGCCTGACTTGTAAAGCCTGTTAACTAGTTCATTTACAGATTGTTTATTTCCGGGGATGGCATTTGAGGAAAAGATGATGTCATCAGTAGGTTTTAATTGGATAACTGCATGAGAGTTCTTTGAGATAGTGTTTAAAGCTGAACCTTCTTCGCCCTGAGAACCTGTGCAGATTATGAGTATCTTGTCATCAGGAAGTCCTTCAAGTTCTTGAGTGGTCACGAATACATTTTTCAGTTCATTAGCATTAAGCAGACCTACATTTTGAGAACACTTCAAGCTACTGTCTATAGACCTACCAAATATAGCTATCTTTCGCCCTTGAGAATGAGCTAACTTAACTATTTCTTCTATTCTTCCTAGGTTGGATGCAAAAAAAGTGATGATGACCCTACCTTTTGAGGAGGAAATAATGTTCTTAAGTTCGTGAACGATTGCTACTTCGCTTTCATTGAAACCAGGTTGAGCAGCTGCCGTTGACTCACAAAGAAGAAGGTCTACCTGTCTTGCCCCTATGTTTATTAGTTTTTGAAAGGCTTTACTGTCTATCTTGTTCTTAAGGTCGTATCTGAAGTCTCCTGAGAAGACTACGTACCCGTTGGGAGTTGAGATGGTGAACCCATAAGAGTCAGGGATAGAGTGATTTACCAGGAAGGTATCTACGGAAAAGTACTTGGTAAAGAAGATAGACTCAGCATCATACACAACCATCTTAGGTTCATATTGAGGTTTAGTTTCTTCTAGTTTCTTTCTTATTAGCTCTAAAGCTAGTGAAGGCCCATATATTACAGGGATGTTGATCCTATTAAGTAGATGAGGCACTCCCCCAATGTGATCTTCATGGCCGTGGGTGATAAATAGTCCGCAGATTTTCTTCTGATTAGCTAATAGGTGCTCTAGGTTAGGTATCTCTCCCGTTATTCCTGGTTGAGTCTGCCTATTACCAAACTTGATACCGAAGTCCATAAGCATGATCTCATCTTTGTGCTCAAGACAGTAGCAGTTCTTTCCGATTTCTTCTATCCCTCCTAATGAATAAAAGAGAGTAGGCTCTGTCTGCTTGGTTTTCCTGGACTCAAAAATATGTTGCTCAATTGTGTGAAGAGTACTCAATTTATCCAATTAACTCCTTATTGATTGTAGGTTTAAGAGACCTTTCTGGTTTTAAAACTTTCTCTACTTGTTAATAGGAAGAAAGAGGTTATTAAGCAGTCTCATTATCAGAGAAGAATGAGAGAATAGAAGGATCAAGGTCATTATTTGCAGCTTTTTGTTGTAGTTTCTTCATAGCTGAGACTTCAAGTTCTTTGACCCAAAGCATTAGTCTCTTAGCATTCATAGCCGAAATGTAAAGGGAGTTTTTGTGTACTTCTCCGTATACAGAATCTTGAGGTGTTTGCTTTCTTATGAGTATTAGTTTCTTGATTGCTTTATTGTTGATCATGTTGTAGTAATGTGGATTTCTAGACAGAATTTGGGCCACTTGTTCTGTAGTATGCACTGACTGATTGTGTAATCCGTAAATCAGGGAGATAACTAGGTATTCATCTTTAGTTAGGGTAGATTCCAAAAATTCATGTAGTTTATCTCCGAGGAAGTTTTTGGAAGCTAGATATTCAGGATTGGACTCTTCATTGTCTTCTCTAACAAAGTCAGAGAAGTTAGAGTTTTCGTTATTAGAAATAGGCTTGTCAAGGGAGACAAGGTCTATGTTGATTTTTTTTATTTCACTGATTCGTTGAGGAGTGAATTGAGTGCCGTACTTCTGCATTTCAGCTGAAAGTTCTTCAAGGGTAGGTACATGACCATTTCTAAGAATTAACTCCTTTTCTGCCTTAGTCAACTTGTTGATGATTTCCATCATGTGCACAGGTATTCTGATGATCTTTGACTGATCAGCAATAGATCGAGTAATTGCCTGTCTAATTCACCAGGTGGCGTAGGTAGAGAATTTGTTTCCAAACTTGTAGTCAAACTTGGTGATGGCTTTTCTCAGACCAAAGACACCTTCTTGGATTAGATCTCCAAGGTTAAATCCACAATTTAGATATTTCTTAGCTACAGAGATAACCAAACGAAGGTTAGAGGTCATCAGCTGCTTTTCAGCAAAATGTCTCTTTTCAGGAATGTCCATAAGCTGAGCAATCTTCTTTTCCTCGTCAGCTGTAAGCATCTTAGAGAAACACAGAGTGGACAAGAATGACTTAGAAGAGTCACTCATCTTGTCTTTAGTTCCTGCAGAGTGATAGAACTTGAAGTCAGCAATGTTCTCGTCTTGACAGTCTAGGTGAGCTTCTTGTTCTTTTTCATCTAGTTCAGTAATCTCTATTTCATTCTCAGTAAGCTTCTTAGCAAAGGCTTCTCACAAATCATCGGGTAGTTCTTCAGCATCTTCAAGAAACATCACAAGTTCTTCTTCAGAGAGTTTGTTTTTCCCCTTTTTAGGTTTGGTAGCTTGGCAGAGGACCATAGGCCAGATGGCCTTTAAGAGAGCTTTACCGTCCTTGTATTTAGTTTTTTTAGAGCCTGACTCTAGGACGAATACCTTTTCAAAACTGTTTTCCTCTGCAACCTTCAGAGCCCTAAGCGCTAATAATTGCTCTTGAACTGACTCCATGCGCTCTCTGTTTCGTTGATACAGCTTCGCTTCTACTCCTGTCTTTAACCTAGGGGTCGTTGTTTTTGTAGTTGTTGAGGTTTTTCGTGTTCTTTTGGGTTTGGTTGAGGTTGATTCTGCTGGAGTTGTTGAAGGCATAACTATATGTAAATAATTTAGTAGATGACTAGAGAATTAAGAGAAACATTTGAAACTTTCTACTGACCTAAGTCGAAAAAAATCAAAAAATAACAAATTTAATTTTAGCATAAAGATCAATATCAATAAAATTACTAATTTTATCAATAAACTACTAAAGTTTAGTAGTTAGGGGGATGGGCTCTCAGTCCTTTCATACCATTAAAGTTTCAATTGAGGGGCTATAGCTCAATCGGCAGAGCACACCTCTTATAAGGGTGCGGTTATGAGTTCGATCCTCATTAGTCCCACCAGATATATCGTCTAATTCTTGACTTGGGATGTAGTCATTATAGGAGGAGGGCCTGCAGGAGCAACAGCTGCAATCTATTGCGCTAGAGCTTGCTTAAAGACCTTAATAATAGAAAAAGCGCTAGTAGGAGGCAAGTTAACCAAAACTCTATTTATAGATAACTATCCAGGATACTTAGCGAGAAACGGACTGAAACTTTCAGATGATATTCACTCTCAGTTAAACGGACTAGAAGTACCTGTAGAAATGGGAGAAGTCACTAAATTAGAGAGGCATGACAATCTTTGAACGGTAACTACCAAGGGAAAGAAGGAATTTAAAGCTCACTCAGTCTTAATCACTACTGGAATGAGGGAAAAAAAACTAGAGATAGAAAACGAACTAGAGTACTACAGTAAGGGCGTTTCCTACTGCGCTATCTGTGAAGGCAACTTATATACCGGCGAAGAAGTGATAGTCGTTGGAGGTGGGAATAGTGCTCTCGAAGAATCACTTTATCTGAGTTCTATAGTTTCAAAAGTTAAGTTAGTTCACCGAAGAAGAGAATTTCGAGGAGACGAGATACTCCTAAGGGAGCTAAAGTCTAAGCCTAATTCGGAGATACACATCCCCTTTAGGCCCGTTAGGGTCTTAGTGGACGGAGACAAAGTTAGAGGTCTAGAGATAGAAAATACAGAGACACTCGAAAGAACAGAACTGCCAGGAAAAGCTGTTTTTATCTTCATAGGACTGCTACCTGAAACTGACTTTCTCTCCAACTTAGGCTTAGAAAGAGATGAGAGAGGCTTTGTGTGTGTAGATCACAATATGTCTACTAACCTTCCTGGTCTTTATGCTGCAGGGGATGTAATTAACAAAGAGTTAAGGCAAATAGTTACTGCTATGAATGACGGTGCTATTGCTGCTATTTCTATTAAAAATTACATAAAGTCTCTACATCAAGGTGAGCTCTAAAACACTATTAATTGATCTAGGATCCCAATATAGCTGCGTCTTAGAGCGAAAACTTATCTCACTAGGTATACAACTCGACAAGTTACCTTTAGAAGGTGACAAAACGCCTTCTAAGGAGTATTCTTTTTCAGCCTATCAGTCAGTAATACTGTCAGGATCTCCGGCTTTCGTCTCTGAGGTAATAGACAAGCCTGCTTACGTCTGGCTTTCTAGAGAAATTCTTTCTTCCAAAGACACACCGTTATTGGGAATTTGTTTTGGTATGCAACTCATTCACCACTTGTTTGGGGGCAGTCTAGAGCAAAACTCTTCTCTATTTGGGGAAGGAACAATTGAAAGAGACAAAGATCATGCCTTATTTACCAATATTCCTCATAAATTCAAGGTCTGAGGGTCTTTCTCTCAAAGCGTTTCTAAGTGAGGTCAGGGCTTCTTTTCTCTAGCTTCTAGAGGCAAACAAACGATGATTTCGGCTCACATATCCAGACCTATAGTGACTATTCAATTCCATCCAGAGCTCTATGAGACTGAGTTTGGTCTTCAACTCCTAAAAAACTTCTTTGTACATATAGCCTTAATTAAGGTAGATGAATCTGCTTTAACCAGTCCTTCTAAGAAAGAAAGCTCTAAATTTGAAGCCCTATTTGAGGAATACAGAGAGAAGTTAAGGGATCAAAAAGTCTTGGTAGCTCTATCGGGAGGCGTAGATTCAAGTACGTTGTGCCTCTTTCTCAAGGAGATTCTTTTAGAGAAGGACATCTATCCTGTCTTCATTTCTACAGGATTGTTTCCTAAGAATTATGAGGCCCAAATAATTAGGTATTTTCGAGAGAAGTTCTGTAAGTTTCAAGTAGTTGACTGGTCTGACTCTATTTTTGAACGCTTAAAAGGAGTTACTTTTCCGGAGCAAAAGAGAAGGATAATTTCAGAGAAGTTTAAGGAGACTTTTAACGAAATACTTCGAGAAAAACGAACTGAAGGAGTCACTTATTTCGCTCAAGGTACTGTTTTTTCTGATCAGATCGAATCAGGAAGGACAGCTGCAAACTCAGACACTATAAAGACCCACCATAATGTTGCTATGGTTTCCGACTCAAAGAGCTTCCCCTATAAGGTAGTTGAGCCCTTCTCTACCTTATTTAAGGATGAAGTAAAGGAATTAGGTTCTAGGCTAAATCTTCCTCCTTTTTTGTTATCTCAACAGCCCTTCCCAGGACCAGGTCTTTCTATTCGAATAATTGGAGAAGTGACCAAGGAAAAGGTAGAGTTCCTGTCAGAAGTGCATCAAGCTGTAGAGACCGAATTCAGAGAACGAAGATTAACTAAATTTAGTGATCAGTACTTTCCTGTATTGCTCTCCGAGGAGTCTGTCGGCGTTAAGGGAGATTCTAGAGTTTACGGTAGAGTTGTTGTTCTTAGAGCCATTAAGACTGTTGACTATATGAGCGCTAATGTAAGTCCTTTGCCTTTAGAAGATTTAGTTGCTATAGCTAATAAATTAGTGTCTTCCTTTCCTAATCTGAATAGGGTTGCTTTCGACCTTACTACTAAACCTGCAGGAACTATTGAGTGAGAATAGCTTCTAATCTAATACATTGTCAACTGTATGTACCCTTGATTTTTTAGATACTGAGTTGGTGATTTTCACAAATTTACTCTTGGTTTGAAGCTCTTGAATGTTTTTGGCACCTATATAACCTAATGCTGTTTGTATCTCTGACTTAAGCCTCAAGATTATCTTTTCTACACTTCCCTTGTACTTAACGTAACTTTCAACGCCTTCAGGTACCCAAGTAGAGGGATCTGATTGGTTTTTGGAGTAACGATCGAAGGAGCCGCTTTCCATAGCAGCTCTGGATCCCATACCCCTATAGAGTTTGTATTTCTCTCCATTTATCTCCTTAACCTCTCCAGGAGCTTCATCAGAACCAGCAAATAGGTAGCCAAGCATAACTAAGTCGGCACCAGCAGCCAAAGCCTTAACTATTTCTTCTGAAGAATTGAGGCCCCCATCAGCTATAGTTAGCGCTCCTCTTTCTTTACATACCTTTGAAACCTCTTTGATGGAGCTAAATTCGCCATAACCTACACCAGTAACTAGACGAGTGGTACAGATTGAGCCTGATCCTAAACCTACTTTGACTGCAGAGGCTCCACAATCTATAAGGTATCTTGCTCCCTCACCAGTTACTACGTTGCCTGCAACTAAAAAGATGTCAGGGGCCACTCTTCTAATCTCTTTGGTCTTGTCTCCTACATTCTTTGAGTGACCATGAGCTGAGTCCAAGACCAAAAAGTTAACTCCTGCATCAATCATCTTCAAGATGTCTTCTTTTGGAGTACTTACTCCTATTGCCGCAGCATAGATTACCTTCTTTTTCTTAAATTCGTCCCTAAGTCTTCGAACCATAACGATAATTTGTTCAACACTTAGATTTCTGTGAATAACACCTATAGCTCCTGCTTTGATCATGGATCTAGCCATTTCAAACTCAGTGACAGTGTCCATAGCGGCAGACAGGAAAGGTAGGGAGAGGGGAATCCCCTCTCCCCCTATCTTGCTATCTAAAGAGACTTCGTGAGGTAAACAGTCAGAATAACCTGGAAGTATTAAAACATCTGCAAAGCCTAAAGAAGAATCAAGGTTTTGTTGTCTATTTAGAAAATTCTTAAGCTGGATGAATAATTCCAATTTCCCTTAATTTCCAATCTTAAGCGATTCTCAACTGCTCTTCCGGGTAAATCATGTCCTTTTTCAGGACTTTAGGTCTGACATAGTGCATCAGCACGTTAGGAATACCTAATTGACCCAAATACATGAGAATCATCAACGTTACCTTTCCGAATCACCTGGTCTTTTCAGTCATACCTAAAGAAAGACCTGTAGTACCAAAAGCAGAAGAAGCCTCAAATAAGGCTGCATGCTTATCTAAAGTTTGTCCACTTTGTTGTCCTCCTCCGGTAATAAACAGAGATCCTGCAACTATCAGCATAGAGGACATAATGAACACCAAGAAAGCACTGTCAACTGTAGTCTCAGAGATTGTCTTAGAGAAGACAGTTAGAGCCTTTCTCCCTCTGAGAGTGAATCACACCTTACCGACAATAACAAATAATGTAACTCCTCTTATCCCTCCCCCTGTGGAAGCCGGAGCGGCACCTATGAACATCAACACCAAAAGAATTCACTGTGTCTTTTCATGTAGAGAACTAATGTCAAGTCCTGCGAACCCCGAAGATCTGCTAGAAATAACTAGATAGACAAGTTGTCAGATCTTTTCTGCTGTATTTAAGCAACAATCTTTTCCATTTCCATTGAATCCTCTACTTAATCCTTCAGCCAATAGGACTCCAGTCCCTGCTGTAATTGTGATAACTGTGTACATGAGCAGAGAGATCTTCGTAAATAAGGAAAAAACTGGTTTAGAAGTTCTGTTTCTTCCCCTTCCGGAAAACTTTGCTTGAAGGTCACACAAAGCCGGGTAGCCAATCCCGCCAATGATGGAGGCAAAAGAAAAGATGACTGTAAGGATTACACCTCATCCTTTTGAATAGGGGGCAATAGACCTAGTATCAGAGATGATGTCTAGGCCAGCGTTGTTTAAGGCAGATATTGCATGGAAAACTCCTGCTCACAGAGACTTAAGAAAGTTTCCCTTGAACTTGTCTGTACAACCAGCTTTAGGCTCGACAAAGTAGAAGAAGAAGACGAGAATAGAGGCAAAAACAATTTCAAAGGACAGAAGAATCTTCAGAGCTGTCTTGGTAACTTCAAATGCACTCTCTTCACCAGTGCTCCCCCTTTCAGAGTGAAGCCTCATTCTCTCCTCAAAGTCGCTTTTCTTCCACTTGAACACAGCATTCTTTATGAACATTCAAATAGTTACAACTCCAATCCCTCCCACTTGGATCAGGATCAAGAGGACCACTTGACCTCACACATTTAAGGAGCATTTAGGAGAAGAAACAGCTAATCCTGTAGTTGTAAATGCACTCATAGAGATAAAGAGCTTGGAGAATCAGTCAGCACTTCCCTGATTGACGCTGACCCCGGGAATGTTGAGTGCACCAAATCCTAGAAGTATGATTGCAAGGTAGATTCTTGAAAGCTTCTGATAGATAGTGTTTCCAAGAATGTGGCCTTTTGCCTGAGAGCAAAACTTCCAGAACTTGCCCTGACCCTTTGCTTGTTTTCCCATCTAAGCTATCAAAAATAAATAGGATTTGGTGAGTTGTTTTCGAGCTAGAAGACCAAAAGATTTATTCTTAAAGGGGGAAAAAGATAGATAAGTAGAACGAGTGAACGATCATCTTTCAGATTTATTCCTGAGGGGCTCTTCCCCCTCAAGTTCTGGTATTGTGTTTTCTAGTGTTCTTGCTGCCTAGTTAGCTGGTGAGCGTCTGAGGTTTTTCGGAGACAAAAGACTTTTGCATCATAGGATATACGCCTTTCACAGAACAGATCAGAAGGGTGCTGATGAATGAAGGTCACAAGGCTGTTTTAGCTGATAAGTCTCAGGAAGTCATCAACACTAAGGGGACTTTATTCAATCAAGCTAAGGTCTGTGATGCTTCCATAACTTACGACCTTAGAGGGCTGGGGCCTGACATCTTTGAATGTGTATTCGTAGGCGTAGATAACTTTAAAGATTCGATGATCATATGTTCTTTCCTAAGAGACTTAGGAGTCAAAAAAATAGTTGCTAAAGCTAAAAATGAAGATCACAATAAAGCGCTTGAGTTCCTGTTGGGTGATTCTGGTTTTCCTATTCTTGAAGACCATCTAGCTGAAAGAGTAGCCTACAGGGTACTTACAGGGTTAGACATAGTCCAAACACTGCCTACTGAACCTGATAGATCGGCAGATAACCTATTTAGCGTCTCCTTTGAAGTTCCTAAAAAGTTCTTTGAAAAGGAGGTAAGTTCCCTTAAGGAAGAAATAGAAAAGATTAAGTTTCAGTTAGTAGGTATTCAGCGAGGAGAAGAGAATGAGCTAGTCTTTCCCCTTGAAGAAGACGAAACTTTAGAGGAGGGAGATAAGGTGGTATTTTTAGCTAGAAAAGATGAACTAGATAAGTTGCAAAAATTCTTTACTAAGCTAAAAAAGGAAGAGGAAGAAGAAAACCAAGAATAGAGGTTAGAGGAGGAAGATAGCTCCCTTTTTAGGGAACTATTCTTTAGGAAGTTACTCCTAATTAGTTAGGCCTTGTTAACTGATCCGAATAGCTTAAATTTAGTTTCAATTACATCCAAGATACCTTGATAACCAGGAGCTAATAGCTTTCTAGGGTCAAATCCCTTAGCCTTCATATCTTGATCCTTACCTGCTTCTACATACTTTCTAGTTTCAGCGGCAAATCTCATCTGAAGTTCAGTATTTACATTGATCTTTGTCACTCCTAAAGATATGGCCTTAGTGATAGTTTCGTCATCTATACCTGTACCTCCGTGAAGAACTAAAGGAGCTTTAGTAGCATTGGAGATTTCTTCAAGAAGCTTTAGATTGAGGCCCTTCCAATTAGGAGGATAAGGGCCGTGCATGTTCCCTATTCCGGCAGCAAGAAGGGTGGGTTTTAATTCACTAATCTTTACGCATTCATTAACGTCTGCTTGATTACCTAGGCCCATTACCCCGTCTTCCTCTCCAGCTAAGGTGCCTACTTCAACCTCTACTGAAACCCCCTTAGCTGTAGCCAACTCGATGATTTCCTTTGACTTTTGATAGTTCTCTTCAAAGGGAAAGTGAGAACCATCAAACATAACTGAAGAAAAATTAGCTTCTAGAGCTTTTTTGCAGCCTTCGTAGGTTCCGTGGTCCAAGTGAAGGATTACAGGAACTGAGATATTTAGATCCTTAACCATTGAGGAAACAAGAGAAGAAACAACATTAAAACCACCCATGTATTTGATTGCTCCCTCAGAAGCTCCAACGATTACTGGAGACTTGCACTTCTCAGCTGTTAGAAGAATAGCCTTTGTTCATTCAAGGTTATTGGTGTTGATTTGTGCGATTGCGTACTTTCCTTCTAGAGCTTTTCTTGAAACCTCTACTGCGTTTACTAGGGGCATTAAACAGCTACCTTTACTTGGGCCAACTTTATCACTCTGTTGTTTAGTTTATATCCTTTGCTAAAAACACTCAAAATCTTGTTCTTTGACTCTTCGCCAGAAGCTGCTTCAGTAGACAGAGACTCCATTAATTCAGAATCAAATTCTTGATTAATTGAAGGAGCAATAACTTCTATGTTTAAAGATTCGAATAAAGATTCGAATTGAGAAAGGAACATTCTGAATCCTAATAGGTACTTTTTAACCTCCTCATTTTTAGGTTCTGAGTTAATAACATTCTCTAGCTGAGAAACTATGTTTACCAAGTCAGACAGCTGAGACTCGTATAGGAATTTCTTATTTTCCTCTAGTTTCTTAGCATATTTTTCTTCTATTTCCTTCTCCTTAAGCTTTATTAGTTCTGCAGCCTCTTCACTCTTTTTCTGAATGGCCGTTAGAAACTTTCTGTTCTGTTCATGTTGCATAGTTTTTTCATGTTCTTCATGCTCCCTAACCTTAGCTTCTAGCTCTTTGATTCGATCTAAATAGGTAGTCAGTAACTTATTCTTTCCTAAAAACTTCTTATCTATCTTCTCCTCTTCTAAAGGCTTCTCTGTATCTTCAGGCTTTGTCTCCTTATCTTCCTCTAACTCTATAGGCTCATGTGCCTGTTGTTGTTTTTCATCTTCAAAATAGATCTCTAGGAACATTAATAGCTAAGCACCATACTCTTTTTTAAACTGCTTCAGTCAGTCCTTAGTCTCCTTTAACTCTGATAGCTTAATTGATTTTATTTTTTCTAACTCTAGTGAAGAGAGCTTAAGTGAACCTATCTCAGGCTTCACAAAAAGGTCTCCCATTCCCTTCTTATTGTGGGTAATTCCCATTCCCTTTAACTTGAATTCCTTGGTAGTAGAGCCGGGAGCTAATGTTACCTTCTTTAGACCATAAGGAGTAGGGACTTCTATTGTTCCTCCAAGTATCAACGTTAAAGGATTTACATATATGGTTGTCTTGAGATTATCCCCTTCTCTAGTAAAGATCTCCGAGGAAGAAACATGGATACACAACTGTATTTTTTGTTCATCAAAAGATTGAGTATCTCTAAATAAAAGAACAGCTCCATTCTGGACTCCTCCAGGTATTTTGATTGTGACTTTCTTAGCTTCAGAGACATAACCTTGCCTTTTGCAGGCTGTACATTCTTTGGTGATCTTTTCACCTGTACCTCCACAGTACCTGCAGACAGTTTGTTCTTCGTGGATCCCAAATAAGGTTTTGGTTCTGATGATTTCATATCCATATCCTTTACAGATGGAACAGTTGTAGATGTAGCTTTTGTCTCCCATATAGGCTCTGGTACCTTTGCACTCCTTACATACCTGATTCGACTTGTAAGAGAGTTCGTACTCACAACCTTTAATGGATTGAAGAAACGTAATGGTGATGTCTTTTCTTGAGGTATTTGACCTAGACTTGCTCCTTCTAGTCCCTCCTGTGTTGCCAAAATTGGTGAAGAAAGTTCCCTCATCTTCTCTAGAAAAGAAGTTGCTGAATATGTCAAAGGGATTAACTCCCCCTTCAAAACCTGAACTTGCTCCTTCAAAGGCAGCAGAACCGAATCTGTCATAGTTAGCCTTTTTTTCAGGATCTCCTAATACTTCGTAGGCTTCATTTATCTTCTTGAATTTCTCTTCTGCTCCTGGAGATTTGTTTATGTCTGGATGGTATTCCTTAGCTAGCTTTCTGTAAGACTTCTTAATCTGTTCTGGTGTGGCGTTCTTGTCAAGACCGAGGACCTTATAGAAGTCTTGACTCATGCAGGCAGAAAGAGGCTAAGGGGATGAACCCCTTGAGCTTATTTCTCTCCTTGAAATCCTGGTATTTCCTTTAGAAGGTGCTTTGGAAGAGGTTGATAGTGCGAGAATGTCATTGAGTATATACCTCTACCTTGAGTTAATGATCTTAGGGTCGTAGCATACCCAAACATCTCCTTTAGAGGGATTTTGCACTTAATAGTATTACTGGAAGAAGAGAGCTCCGTACCAGTGATTAAACCTCTTTTGGCTGTTATGTCTCCCATTACAGCTCCAAAGTATTGCGGAGGCGAGTTAACTTCTATCTCCATAATAGGCTCTAGAAGAATGGAGTTGCACTTCTTACTTGCTTCTTTTAGAGATAGAGAAGCAGCTATCTTGAAGGCCATTTCATTGGAGTCCACCTCATGGAAAGAACCATCAAACAGAGTAGCTTTTATGTCTATAACAGGATAACCGGCTAGCTGACCAGACTTCATCGCTTCCACTAAACCTTCCCTGATGGACTTGATGTATTCCTTTGGAATCTTACCTCCAACTATCTTGTCAATGAACTCAAAACCCTTTTCAGGATTAGGTTCGTACTTAATTCAAACGTGACCATAGTTACCCCTACCACCTGTTTGCTTAATGTATTGACCTTCTACCTCCCCTGTTGAGGTAAATGTCTCTCTGTAAGCTACTTGAGGTGCACCAACATTTACCTGTAGCCCAAATTCTCTCTTCATTCTGTCAATAAGGATCTCAAGGTGTAATTCGCCCATACCTGAAATGATTGTCTGGCCTGTTTCATGATTAGAAGAAATCTTGAATGTTGGGTCTTCATCAGCTAACTTCTTGAGAACTATAGATAGTTTTTCTTGGTCCGACTTGGTCTTCGGTTCTATAGCTAGAGAGATCACCGGCTCTGTGAAGACCATTGACTCAAGTAAAAAGTCATTTTGAGGAGAGTCAGTGATGGTATCTCCGGTCTTTAGGTTTTTAGGACCTACCAGTGCACAGATTTCACCAGTACCTGCTACCTCTATTTCGGTCTTGTGATTGGAGTGCATCTTCACTAACTTTCCTACTCTTTCCTTAATCTCTCTAGTGGAGTTGAAGATATTTGCTCCCTTTTCTAACTTTCCTGAATAGATTCTTGCAAATGTAAGCCTTCCTACAAAAGGGTCTGTAGCTATCTTGAATGCAACCGCACAAAGTGGTGAAGAGTCTTTGTTTTTTATTTGAAATTCTTCTCCCGATCTCTTAAATGCTCTAGTTGTAGGTATGTCTAACGGAGAGGGAAGATAGTCAACAATAGCATCTAGAAGGAACTTAACTCCCTTGTGCTTAAAGGAAGAACCACACAATACTGGGAAAAAACCTGCAGAAAGAGTTGCCTTTCGAATGCATGCTTTAACTTCTTCAACGCTTATCTCTTCACCTCCTAGGTATCTCTGAAGGACATTGTCGTCATACATAAACACCTCATTTAATAGGGCTTCTCTTAACTCCTTAACTTCAGCCTTGTGAGTTTCAGGTATCTCTATTTCTGAGAAGTCATCTTGATCGCCGGGTTTGAACTCGTAAGCTTTTTGCTCAACTAGGTCTACAATCCCCCTAAATCCTGATTCGTTACCTATATTCAACTGAATTGGAGAGTAGTTGATGTGCAGTCTCTCCTTTAGAGATTTAAGAGATGAAGAGAAGCTTGCGCCTACTTTGTCCATTTTGTTGCAGAAGATGATTCTTGGAACGTTGTATTTACTTGCCTGTCTTCAAACAGTTTCTGTTTGAGGTTCAACGCCCATAGCTCCGTCTAGGACTACTACAGCTCCGTCTAGGACTCTTAGTGATCGTTCTACTTCTACGGTGAAGTCTACGTGTCCTGGAGTGTCAATTAGGTTAAGCGTGTATCCCTTCCACTCTGTAGTAGTGGCTGCAGAAGTAATGGTGATTCCCTTTTCTCTCTCTTGTTCCATTCAGTCCATGGTTGCCGAGCCCTCATGAACCTCTCCCATCTTGTGAATCTTCCCTGTATAGTAGAGAATTCTTTCACTGGTAGTGGTCTTCCCGGCATCTATGTGGGCCATGATTCCAAAGTTTCGAAGCTTAAAAAGTCTCTCTTCTTCTTTGTTAAGTGTCATCTTTAAAAGCCTAAGGGAGTCTGTAGTAGGCGAAGGCCTTGTTGCTTTCTGCAGTCTTAATAACTTCTATCTTCTTCTTGATAGATAGACCTGTATTTTGTGAAGCTTCTATTATTTCAGCAGCCAACGCTTCTACGATAGTCAGCTCAGGTCTTTTCCGACTGTACTTAATCAACCATCTAAGGGCTAGAGTTTCTCTTCTTTCAGGAGTTGACTCTACAGGAACTTGGTAACTAGCACCTCGAATCTTTCTTGTTTTTAGCTCAATGCTAGGAGCTACATTCTTTAGGGCTAAGTCAAACACTTCTAACGGCTCTTTCCCTGTCTTTTCCCTAATTAAGTCAAAAGCTTGGTAGATGATTCTCCTAGCTAATTGTTTTTTTCCTTCTCACATTACCACATTAATTGCCTTAGAAACTACAGTAGAGTTGTACTTAGTGTCAGGAAGAATAATCCGTTGTTTAAGTTTTCTCTTTTTTCTGATTGTCTGTTAACTAACTCTTCTTCTCCTTCTTTACTCCGTATTTTGATCTTTCCTTTTTTCTCTTATCTACAGGAGCTGCATCCAGCTTACCTCTGATGATGTGATACTTAACACCTGGCAAGTCTTTAACTCTTCCCCCTCTAATCATCACTACGTGGTGTTCTTGAAGGTTGTGTCCCTCGCCAGGAATATAAGCTAATACTTCGTGATTATTTGAAACTCTTACCTTAGCAAATTTTCTAAGAGCAGAATTAGGCTTCTTCGGTGTCATAGTCGAAACCTTCAAACATACCGCCCTCTTTAAAGGATTAGGTCTTTTGATGGCTCTTTTTCGAAGAGAATTCCAAGACTCCTGAAGAGCTTGCGACTTTGACTTTTTCTTTTTTCGAGCTCTACCGTATTTAGCTAACTGAGCTAGTGTAGGAATTGTGAATAAAAATACTTACCCGGCTAAACCCTTCTATCTATTCCTTATATATTAGGAACATTCCCTCATGGAGAGTAATTTTAATCTCATTCTTTAAGATACATCTCCCCCTCCTCAGGAACTCACCGAACATTAACAAGATATCTTTATATAGAAAAAGTAGCACATCACCTGCTTGATCTTTTGATGTAAAATTTTCAATTGGAGTCTGATTAAAATTCAATTTTCCCGGGTCTAAGGCTTTAGGTTTAAGTCTTCTCTTATTAAGCAACAGGTGTTGAAGAAGAAGGCTTCAAGTACTGCAAAAAATAAGAAGAGAGCAGAGTCTCCAGTGATCGTTTTAAATGCGGAAACAGCTCATTTTTTGAATCTTCTTAAGGGACTAGACAAAAAAGAATCTAACAAGAGATCATTGTCTTTACATATGCAGGTAGTAGCTCGGTAAGACAGAGTTTTTTCGATTTAGGTATATAATCTTTTCAACCAAAGGTTTGCATTAAGGCTATGTTTTTTCTAGCTAGCAGAAAAATCGTTATAGGCCTTTTAGGTGGTGGAGCTGTCGCTGGCGTAGGCACTATGATGCCTTGAGGTTCTTCCTCCTCTTCTCAATATCCCACTCAATATGAAAAGAAAGTGAATGAGGAACAGGGACCTCTTGTTCAGTTGAGTGAAGAAGAATCTTTGAAACAGGGAAGGGTTTTAGTTGAAGAAATGCAAAAGGTCTTAGAAGGCACCTATCATGACGAGGTAGAAGTTGAACTTACAGATGTTGTTGATGAGCATGGTCGAATCACGGATAGAAAGGTTTTCTTTAAAGGTCCTGCTGCTCGTAAAGTTACCTACGTCTCTTCTGTAATTCCTATCTTTTAGGGGTAGTTTCACTAGGTAGTCTTTAAGACTACCTATTTTTTTTCCTCTTGTGAAATTTTTTATAGGTACTGTCTGTGTAGTTGGAGCAACGTTAGGGAGTTTAGTTCATGTAACTCAGAAGGGAACAGACTCTGATGCCCCCCCCGCCAAGAGAATCCAGAAGTAATGGAAGATAAGTTTCAAACAAAAGACTGCACTTGTATTGATAACAATAAAGGGCCTGACGGTGTGTGTACCATCTTTGACTGCAGACCAGAAGTCAAAGAAAAGAACAAGGCAGAAAGAGAGAAAACTCGTTAACTAGAAATGTTTAGGCTTTAAATATATGCCTGCTGATTGCGTTTTCTGTAAGATTGCTGCCGATCTAGCGAATCATAAGGACGTTATCGATGAAGGGTCATACACCTTCGTTATTCCTGACATAAACCCTGTCTCTCCCGGTCATGCTCTAGTAATAACTAAAAGACACTACAAGAATTTTTCTTCTACTCCTGATGAAGCTCTGGAGGAAGTAGCTGTTATGGCTAAAAGATACGCCCTATCTGTAAAAGAAAAAGACTCAAGAGTTAAAGGTTTTAACTACGTCTCTAATGAAGGAAAAGAAGCTAAACAGGTAGTCTTTCACCTTCATTTACACGTCATTCCTCGCTATTAGATAAAAGAAAAAAGGAGGAGTCAAAACACTAATAACTAGAATGATGAAATATAAAATCACAAGAGTTTTAAACTAATGACTGTTTCTCCAGGCAAGGTAAAAATCTCAATCGAGATAGACGAAGAATTGCATGAAAAGCTAAAGGTTCAATTAAAGCTACTGAAGGACAATCACATTAAGGGAGTTGAAAATGCTGAGACAGTTGAAGATTTAATTCTCTTTTACCTAGAGCAGTTTTCGGCAGGAGAGGAGCAAATGAAGAGGATAGAGGATCGAATGCAAAGCGTATTAGACACTCTTAAAGAGAGAGGGGTAGACGTTATGGACCTCTTTAACAACTTCAGCAAGAAGATGCAAGAAGATGAAAAAACAGACACTAAGGCAGAAACTAGTCAGGAAAAGAAGAAGAGCTAGAGGGTAGTTAAGAGACTCCTTAGGGTAAGTCGGAATTCAATTCCGAATTTACTCACAGCCGGAAGGTTTGTTTTAGGTTTCTGTTCGATACTCTTCTACTGTGTCTTTTTAGCTACTAAGTTAAGTAGCTGCAACAACGGAATTCAATTTTCAGATCCTTGACTTATCTGTAGCTTTATATTCCTAATCTTTTCCGTTGTCTCTGACTACTATGACGGTAAGCTAGCAAGGAAGTGAAATTGTGAGAGTAGCTTCGGAAAATTATACGATCCTCTGGCGGATAAACTGCTTGTCTCCTCTTTCCTAATACTCTTCTCTGTGAAACAGGTGGTTCACTGACTCGTGCCACTCTTGTCTATTTCCAGAGAGATAACAGCTGAATGAATCAGGCATCAACTAAAAAAACTTAAGGTCTACTTAGGAGCTATAACTACAGCTAAGTGAAAGACAGCTATTCAATTTGTAGGTCTCATCCTGGTGATGCTCTTCTCCTGTGTAAACAGTAACCTCTTTAGTCTTATTTTTCTTCCTTCCCTAGTCTTAAGCTTCTATTCGTTAGCCAGATACCTAGAGCTTTACTGGAAATACTACTAATGGCTGATCCTGTTGCAGGGTTTAGCCTTGCATTTTCGATATTTACATTCATTCTTTTATTTGCATACATCTCTGGAGAAAAAGTCTGATTTAAAAGCTTCTCCTGAAGGCTCTTTAGAAGGTCAAGTATCTCTGAATCAGAGCTAGAGCGATTCATTTTTCTGTTATGTGACACCCTAATGAAGCTTTCGAAGAAAAAGGTAGGCCTCTTGGTAGTTATTGAGAAACATGACAACCTTCAGAAGTACATCAATTTGGGATTTCAAGTCAAATCTAAATTCTTTCCTGAGTTCCTCTACAACATCTTTCTGAACAAGGAATCATCGATGCACGATGGTGGAGTAATCATTCGAGGGTTGGAAATTCTCTCCGTATCTTCTTACTTTCCAATAAATTCCGACAGAAACATACCTAAGGAGTTTGGATCAAGACACCGCGCAGCTATAGGTATTTCTTCAAGAACAGATGCTATAGCCTTATTGGTATCTGAGAGTAGCGGAAAGATAATGTATGCCCAAGCAGGAAAAATTACAGAGCTCAATAAGGACAACATAGCAGTTTTGTCGAAGGAACTCTCAAAACTCCTGGAATTCTATGTAAAATAGCCTTATTTTGGGCTATAAAATTCTTCTTAAAAAGTTAAGAGGAAGTTGTCGTATAAGGATTTGGGAAGGTGCAACTACAAAAGCAGAAGGAGAATCTTTCTAAGAATGAAAGAGCTGTCTCAAAACTTGTCTCAAGATTAAGTAGGGCCTACGAGATCAAAAACTATGCAGTTATCAAGGAAATATCTATTGCTACACCTGCACCTGTATTAGTCCAAGCTCTAGAAAAACTCTCTAATTACGAACTGATAAACATCATTCTTCTAGTTCTGAAATCGGACAGAATTGGAAGCTTCTTTCTCTCTTTTTCTGATGAACATAGATTAGGAATCCTTAACACTATTAGACCTATTCTCCTTTCTAAATTACTAGGAGAATTATCAGCCTCTGAAGTCTCAGAACTCCTATCTATAGTGGGTAGTGATCTTTCCAAAAAGATCTTCTATCTAGCTTCTCCAGAGTTAAGACAGGAACTAAACATCATCAGTACCTATTCAGACTCTCAGGTTGGGAGCATCATGACAACAACTATGGTTACAATCCCTGAAAACCTAAAGATAAATCAGGCACTTAACTACATAAAAAAGAGAAGACACAAATTTGATGTAGATGAAGAGCTTTTTGTCATAAATCTCAACAAGGAGGTAGTAGGTTTAGTAAACATTCAAGATCTCTTCTTTTCAGGAAATAACAATCAGTCAGTCAGCGAGATAGTAGACAAGGACTACATTTCGTTACCTGCAAGAGAGCAGATAGGGACTGCCATTGATCTCTTCCAGAAGTATCCCTTTTCGAGCGCTGCAATCGTAAATGACAGAGGACAATTGATGGGTGTCGTTACCAACAAAGATATTCTTCCAGAAATAGTAGATGAAAACTTAGAAGATGTCTATAGATTCTATGGAATAGTCAATCTTCAACATTCCTACATCAAAGCCACCACTTGGGAGGTTGTTAAGTCAAGAATCTTTTGGCTAGTAGTCCTACTATTTGCTACCACCTTAACTACATTCATAATTGACAAGTTTGAAAGTTTGGGAGTAGCCTGAACGACTGGTCTCTCTTCTGCCGTATTGGTGCCTATGATTCCCCTAATTACTGATATGTGCGGTAATTCTGGCTCTCAAACAGCTGCTTCTATTATTCAATCTTTTGCTTCTGATGAACTGAAGACCAAAGACTTTTGAAATGTACTTAAAAAGGAATTACAGATATCCGTAATAGTTGGAGGAATTATCTCTCTCCTTAATTTTTTTAGGTTGTTAGTCTATTTTTCAATAGTGCCTATAGATGCAAGCAAGATAAAGGCGGCAGCTAAGACTGTTCAAAGCGTTTCTACTCTTTCTTCTGCACAACCTACTACTAGTTATGAAGTGGTGCAGGTGTCTTCTCCTAGTCCTGTGATACTTGTTCAGGCATCATCAGGCCAAAACAACTACGATAACACCAAATTAGGTTATGTGGGTGCAGGTGTCTCCTCCATATCCTTATTTTTGGTCATCATTCTCTCCAAACTAGTGGGGGTCATCATCCCTTATATAGCTCACAGATGCAGAAAGGATCCGGCGTCCCTAACTACGCCTCTCCTAACTACACTCTTAGATGCTGTAGGCACTCTCATATTCTTTGCAATCGGAGTGGGAGTCATAACCTTGAGCATGAATGCTCTAAAAACTAATGCTTCAATGGCAGCTAATGCTCTAATGCCTGTTAGTTTCTCTGTAGCTTAAAAGAGAGCAATTATGCTAAAAAGAAGTCTTCCCTTCCAAGAACAAAGAGAGGAGGTACTCTCTCAATTAGCTGATAGGGAACAAGAACTTAAACATGAGTGACTATCAGCTTCTTCAGGCTTTCACTCTATTTCTAATGAACACAAGAGGACTTCTTGAGCTCCCTCTCAATCTCAATATTTGGGTTGGTGACTTCTTAATGCTTTTAAGACAACTTCCCTATTCGTAATCACTGCAGGACTTTCACTTATTGTCTACCTGATACTCAGGAGCAAGAGAGAGTCAATTTCAGTTTTAGGAGAGCTTAGAGATCTAAAAAAGAGAGAAGAAGAGATTGAGACAGCGAAGGCCCACTTCGGGTCTATCAGTGACAGTGAAGAGAGTTACAAGCTAAGTAGACAAAAAGAATTAGAGCCTTGAACAGAAAAATTAATCAGGACTTCTCTAACAACTATGCCATTCAAGGCCTATGAGGAGATGAAGGAGAAGAAGAGAGATCCCTATCTACAGTTCTTACATGTTTATGCTTGCATAATTGCAATCTTCTTTACTGCAGGCTTAATACTCTTCTACTTTCTATACAGAAAACATAAAGACAGCAGATACAAGTTTCTGGAGAGCGCTCTTTCTAAGCACGTAATTGAACGAATCAAGTTTGAAGAGGAGTTAGGGGAATTAGTCAGAAAAAAATATGGAGAAAACACAATAGAGCAATTAACTTACAGCTTTGATAGACCCTTTAAGGACCTATCTCTTTCTTCTTCAATGCTTACAGGAATATTCAAAAGACCTGTATCTAGGGTGTCATTCATAATCCTTATCTCTTTGCTGTCATTGGGAATATATCCCATATTTGCCTACGGTCTTGCCTGCAAACAAAACAAAAAGAAATTCTATGAATGATGAATTAAGAGAAAAGATGCCCCTTCTTCTGTCGTAGAACCTTTAGGCAATGTCCCTAGAAAATGATGGGGAAGAGCTATTAAGTATGCAAGGAGCCTATGAACAGACCTTTATTTTTCTACCTATTTATCAGGCAGCATCAGCAATGTAATAACTACTACTTTCTTTAAGCCAAAGAGAAGCCTTAGAACAGTTAATTGAACTCTATTTTGAATGTTTACCTCTCCTATTTCTAAGTGGGTGCTAAATGTCTTCCTATTAGTAGCTACATACACCTTGGTCTTGCTGCTAGGAGTTCACCATGCATGAAATATCTCTAATTGATCTTTCTATGCTGCTGTGGCTGTAGGTGCTCTCTTCCTTCTTCTGCTAGGCTATCACGTATTCCTGATTATTTAGGTACTCTCTCATAATTTAGGACCTAATTAATCAAAGACATATTCCCTCTCTCTCTGAGAGGGGGAGGGAGCTTCTCTTAAAGTCCTTCAGTGGATTTAACTTCTTCACCCTTTTTGGACTAGTTCTCTTCTTTATAGGTTTCGTCTTCTATAAGACAGTAGAGTCAGTCAATCACTACTCCTTCAAACTGTTCTTCTTAAGCTGAGACCTTTCAAAAAATCCTCCAAACATCTCTGTATGACCTCCTCTGTTGTATACCCTCCTAATTGTTCTTATCTCTGTACTTGTCGTTCACAACCTCTCTATAAGAGTCTCTAGATACCTTCTTAGGTCTTCTAAAAACTTCAAGAAGAATGCCCTAAACATCCTGAAGATATGTTCTATCTTTCCATCTTTTATAGCTTCATTCATTCTCTTTGAAGCTATAGCTCCCTATCTCGGTTATCTCTTTGGATCCACAAGAAGTTTTTCTATTTTGTTCATAGTTTCGGTCTTTGTGATCTCTATCTTTCCTGTCTCTACTTTGAACTACTATAGGTGATTCCAATCGAAGGAGATTCAGTCTATGAATTCTGCCTTGCTATCTCTAGCACTAAGCACTAAGTGAAGAGAAAAGCTATATCCTAAGCTCTCTAAGCGAGTCATCTTTCTCAGTTGAGCAGCAGCTATTTCTAAGGCTCTTGGCGAGTCTGTAGCTCTTAGATGATTTTTATCTAGTGACTCTTACCTGAAACCTTTCGCCTCTCTCAGGGATTTTTTAGGGACACAGACCCATACGATTTCTAGTCTTATCTCATCTTTTTACTTCTCTGAGGGAGGCGGAAAGACCAGCAGAGAATCTATGTTTGTCTTTGGTTCTGCACTCCTTGTCGTCTCCTTCTCTCTCAATTACCTGTTGATGCGCAAGGGAACTAACTACAGATACAAAAACAATTACCTAAAGAAGAAGGCTTCAACTCTTAAGTTCTCGATTCTTCATAAGCTAGAGAGACTTAAATTCTCTAAGTCTTCTGTTTATTTTTCCAGATACTTAGCATTCCCTTTTCACGATGACTCTTGAATACAAAGAGAACTAAAGAGAGATAGATGGCGTTCTCGCAGAGACCACTGTGTACTAACTCTAGTTATTGGTTTTTTTGCCTTAATCCTTTTGATAATTGCCCTAAGAGGGATTTACTTCATCTTTTTCAACCTCTTTAGAGGATTTACGGAAAGCTACACTGTTGAAGGACTATTGGTCCCTTTATGGAATACCCTTTTACTTTTGTTCTTCTCCATTACTTGGTCTTTGCCCATTGCTTTTTTTGCTGCCTTTTTTGTAAGCGCTTACATCTCTAAGTGGAGGAGATTAAAGTACCTTCTCTCCAGCTTTATAAGTGGGTGCGGTACTGTCCCTCCTATGCTATGAGCCCTATTTGGTTCTTTTCTCTTCCTGGACTATCTGAAATTAAGCCTAGGCAGAGTCTCTATTTTTGCAGGAATACTTACTCTAACGCTGTTGAATCTTCCCTACCTGTTCGGGAAATTCTTCAACTTATTTGAAGGCTACCTAAAGAAGTATTCAGTCCCCCTACTGAGATTAGGGCTGAGCTCCTACTATCTCTTTTTTATCGTTGTCAAAGATGGTTTAAGCAGCCTTAAAGACTTTATTTCTGGCTCTATCACTCGACTTAATGGAGAGAGTGGTCTCCTGTTTATTACGATAGGCGCCTCTGAGTCTTCGAGGTTAACGTTATGAGGTCACGGACAAACCTTAACTACAAAGATTTTTACTACATTACTTAAATACAAGATCACTGACATTAAGTCAGTGATATATGAAACTATCTTCTGTTTTTGTGCGCTTTCCCTTTTTCTTTATTCCCTCTTTAACTCTTTTTGGTCTCTGTTCTTTAGGAGAATGAGCATCTCCTTGAGAAAGCGTCAACTAGAGAGATCTTTAATTGCTGCCTACAAAAAGAAAAAATCAGCCTCTCTGGCCAAATTGGCTTCAGCTTTTCCTACCTAATTGATTGGGGAGAAGAAGAATAGGGAGAAGATTCGATATGAGTCTCTCTTTCTCTCTAGTGAAAAGAGTGAGTACTTTGTCTTTAAGAATTACTGCTTGTGAACAGAGACAAACAAGAGAAAACGAGAGAAAAAGATACTTCTAGACAACATCAATATACGTATAGGAGCTAATCAGATCTGAGGGATTATAGGTCCTTCTGGTGCCGGAAAGTCTCTCTTAATCTCCTCTATGAGTAAAGGTCTTTTTGACTCAGATAAAAAGTATTCTTGATCTGGTGAAGTAATTTACAAAGGTACTGAGATACTAGGTACTGACTTCCCTATAGAGTTACTTCGGAAAAAGATAGGGTGGATTGCCCAAACGCCTGTTCTCTTTCCTCTAACCATCAGGGAAAACATACTCTTTGCATTGAGAGCTAGAGGGATGTATGACCCTAAATATTTAGAAAAAAGACTACAGGAAGTTCTTCTCGAATGTGCGCTATGAGAAGAACTCAAAGACAGATTAGATCACTATCCTATGGACACTCTTTCAGTTGGACAGGCCCAACGACTTTGTATTGCTAGGGCCTTAATTCTTGAACCAGAGATGCTCTTGCTAGATGAACCTACAAGTGCCTTAGATCCTGCATCAACCACAAAGATAGAACAATTAATCCTTAAGCTAGCTAGAAAAATCACAATAGTCTTGGTTTCGCATTCGATGTCTCAGGTGAAGCACGTAGCTGACTTTACAATCTTTATAAAGAACGGAAAGATTGTAGAGCAGGGGGCAACTCCTCTCCTGTTTACATACCCTAAGACAAAAGAATTAAAGAAATTCATATTGGGCCAATACTAGCTTAGTGGCCTCTCTTTCCTATCAATTAGATCGCAAGGAGAGCGGCTTAGGGAGCTCTAGACTATTCATAATTTCTGTCTCCTCCATGTTGGGGGTAGGCATTTTTATTAAGTCAAAAACACTAAATGAATTAGCTCACTTTTCAACAGGGCCTCTGGCTGCTTTATTTATTCTTGCAGCTGCCCTAATAATTGCTCTGATCTATGTCTTCACAAAGCTAGTGAATCAACATTCTCTAAGTGGGCGAAGCTTTGTTGAGTGAGTCGAACGCTATTGCGGAAGGGAATTCAAAGATTGAGTGATCAGATACGTTGTCGACTTTGGGTTGCCTATAGGCCTACTGACTACCTCTATTTATCTAATTCACTGGATAAATGGTGATCACTATTTGTGAGTCTGAGAAAGTTCCATCGTGGCTTTCCTCTTAACTGTTGCTGTTATCAGCCTTAATGTCTTTTCTTTTAGGTTGGGAGAATTACTTCAACGATGTCTGTATGTATGTATGTTTATTGCTCTGATCTATGTAGCTTCATTTGGTATCGCTTCAATAGTTAATGGTTCGGCACAAGAACAGACAACGACTCAAAGCGTAGAGGGGCTCAATACCCTTAGCGGCTGAACAATACTTGTCTCTGGTCTTCCTTCCATCTTCTTTATGTATGACGGGTTCTATTCAGTTCTTTCTCTGAAAGACAAAGCTAGAAAGTCCTTTTCCTTTAAGAACGTAATCTTCTACTCCTTTATCTTTATTACCCTCCTTTACTTCGTCATCATCGTAATTGCATTATTTGGTGACAAGAAAACAGGAGACTTTTTGAAATTCCATCACTTTACCTCTAATAAACACCTGAAAGATGTCTTGATCATCTTGGTTATGCTTACTTTCTTGTCCAGCTTGAATGTAGCTTCTATCTGCGGAACTAATCAATTACTTGAGCTTCACTACAAATATGACTTTGTCGAATTACAGCGCATTCGAAGAAGACTCCTTAACAAGGGGATTGACAAGATGAGACACAAGCTCGAAAGCAGACTTAGTGTCTGACTGTACATTATGAAGAGAATGCTGATCTTCACTCTCTGCTTGGCTGGATCTGCCCAAATTATCTATTGGTTGAATTCTCAACATTCATCTATCTTCTGAAGCATGAATGAGATGCTTGCAGAACTTAATTCCTTGATGATCTTCTTTATATTGGGCGCTGTAGTTAGAGCTGTCAGAAATGAACAAAATAGCAAATTATCTACATTCTTGCACTACTTCACATATATGGCTATCTACTTTGCTTTCTGATACTGATTCTGTAACAACACTATTTGATTGATAGTTGCTAAGAAGGTAACTAGTGCTATAAAGTTATTTATCTTCTCAGCGCTGTGACTTGTTCCTCTGATACCTACACTAAAGGTTTGATGGGGAAGCAGACATTATGCTCAGTCTCAAACTATGAAGCTAGATAAACTTAATTCAAGATATAGTTTGTTGACCTATTCAGCTTCTTAATGTCTTTTGAGCCTCATAGACCTGTTGATTCTGCCAGAAAAAGGATGATTACAAGACAACAATGCTCAGACTTGATCTCCTACAACCAGATAGCCACCAAGTTAAGTTGTGCTAGATCTACCCAGAGATACTTTGAAAAGCTAATTACCTTATGCAAGCAAGATAACCTTATGACTAGGAGAAAAGCTTACTCTATAGTACTAAGGACAACCAAATACACCAGAGAAGAGTTAATTAAAAAACTCTTTGAAGAATTAGCTATTAAGTACAAGACAAGAAAAGGAGGCTATACAAGACTACTTAAGACTTCTGAAGGTAAATTTCTAGTTCAGTTAGTTTAGATCCTTAGTTAATTTCCCTTAGTTCATCTAACTTCTTTACTAATTCACTCACTTCTTTAAAGCTTTCTCCTTCGTTTAGCTCTATGATGAAATTGTGTCACTTATCCTTAAACTGCTTGAAGAGACTTAGATAAGGCTGTTTATCTGGCTCACTATTTATTAAACCTGACCAGAAGAGTTCACTAGAAGGTTCATCAGCAGCAGAGTCTCAGTTTTTAACCCATTCGTTTCAGACGCTTAAAGCTGTAGCTCAATTAGGCTTAATGGTTTCTGTGTCTATTACAGATTGATTTGCTCATTGGTCTTTTAGCGCAATTGACTCTATATCGGCTACATAGACTTCTTGACCAAACTCTTTAGTTAACTTAGTTCGAGTCACAGACCAATCAGGATCTCGAACAAGCAATCCTTCTCTTCTGGAGGCAACCCCCTTCGGAAAGATAGCCATTACCCTAGCAACTAGCGGTTGATTCTTTTTAGTCAATAGGGGCTTAGATAAGAAGCTAGAAATGGGGTCTGCTGCCTGCTCCTGAACCTTTTCATCATTCTTAATAGGCATAGAAGCCTCTAACTTAATCTGATTGTGTAACTGTACAGCAATTTCTTTTTTAGGTTCTGTAATATGAACTTCTGAACTCTTTAGGGGAATTTCCTCTTTATGAGTTAGATGCTGATATAGATAGACTCCGGATACATTAGCTGAAATAGCTCCAGTTAAAGCTGAGGTCGCAATTACAAGATTTTTCACCTGAACTAAAAGGTCTTCTAAAGTAGCGAAGAAAAGTTTACACCTTTAAGTGTCATTAAGGTCTCTTATTCACCCTTTTTCAAGCTAACCAAAACACATAGACATTTCCAAGTCAGCTTTCTAATTTGTTTATCTCTCTTCAAACAGAAATTAGATGAATTTATCTCTAATCTTTCGAGTTACTTCATCCTCAACTGCTCACTATTTAGAGGTAATAGGAAAAGAAGTTCAAGCTTTTTGCTTCTTTAAAAGGACTGATCATAGAAATGAAATTTTCGAGATTCATTAAAATTAATCGCCAAATTATTGAGTTCGATCGTATGATCGGAAGTCAGTGCTTCAGATTTTGTCTGTCCTTTGTTTTTGAATTTTGAACCTAAGTTGAGGCTGAGATCTCGTAAGAATGAATCGAAGATCCTAATTAACAAAGATGAAGGATTCGTATCTGCATAAACAACTATGTCTAAAGAATCTTTAAAAAGATCGATGATTTTCTCTCGAAGTTCAATCAAGTCTTCAGGAGTGACTTTCTGAGGATTGTCTAGTTGAAACTTAACGACTAGAGTTAACCTGGATCTAACTTCCCTGAAGAAAGAAATTAAAAGTCTTGATTCTAGGCCTAGCTCTACCTGATCCCTCCCTAAGAATGAATTAACTGTTTGACTGTCCTGCGATCTATCTAAAGGTTCGATGTTGCCTCTTGACCTGTAGAGAACAGAAAACTCCTATATTTAGATCCAGTCTCTTCTTGAAAAGAAAAAGAATAGGGCAAATGATACTCTAGTGACGCTTATTCCTTTTCTAAAAACTGTCTAAGAAGAGCTTCATCTAAGTCCTTAAGAAAGTAGAGATTTTCATCCTCTAAAAGTACCTTTTTGAAATCTAAAGGAGTCAATAATCCCTCAAAGTCAGAAACATTAGTTTTTCTTCATGCTCTTGAGAACGGATGGACTTCAGGTAAATCAAATTTCTTGCCTTCTTCTTCGGTAATCTCCTTGGTATCTAGGTAAAAGAGTGATCTGTGCTCTTCTTTTTTAGCTAGTTCACTAAGCACTCAAATGCTCTTCAACCAAATGGGAATGTTTTTTCAATGCCTTCAAACGGGATTAGCTGAAGAGTTGATGTCCGAATTGTCTCAACCATCTCCGATGCTTGAGTTGTTGTAATTGGTGCCGTCAGGAGCAAAATAAATGGAAGACTTGAATCATCTTTCTCATCAGGTATTTTTAGGGGTGAAAACTAAGGATCCTATGTGAATTCCAAAATTCTCTGTCCAATCGGGTTTTAAGTTAAAGGAAAGGGTGAGATCATGTCACTCTCCCTTGTATTTCTTGTGAAGTATCAAATTGGAGATCTTTTTCCCTGGCATCCAATCAAAAGATCAATGTACCTCAGTATATTTAGAGGGATTGTCTCAATCTTTAATTCACTGATCTCACAGATTAGAAGCTTGAACTCACAAGGTATTGTCCTTTTCATCGGCACTTTTAAATTGAGCGTTTAAGTCAACTGTAAGTACATCTATGTAATTTTCAACACTCTTTCTGCTTTCCCTAGAGGTCTTAGTTAACGCGTCTTTAGCTTCTAACGATTTATCTCTAGGGAAGGAAGCGCTTATCTTGGCTAGTAAAGGAGATGCTTTTCCTTGAGTAAATATAGGTGTTTTTAGAAAGATAGAAATAGGCTCAACAACTCTATTCTTAAATTCTTCTGATTTAGGATGTTCTTTGCTGTTTTCGTAGATGCTTAGATTTGACAGAATTGATTGAGAATGATCGATTGCCCCCCCCGCACTCTTGCGTAGGGCCTGAACAGCTAACTGTAGAGATTGAGGTAACTTTCTTTTTTCTTCCTCAGATAAGCTTTGAAGTCGATACTTGTACTGGGGAGAGTTTGATTGAATTGTCCCGCCTTCACCATTTAAATTCTTCGACTGTACTGCTCTCTCCCTAGAATTCCCTGTAGAGGTCTCTTCATTAGGCGATTGAGAGTTATAGAGAACAAAGCCACCTATATTTGTGGCAATACCTCCAGATAGTGCTGTTGCTGCTATTGCGATCTTTCCCATATATTGAAGAATCTAGCTTAAGGAGAGTGAGTTATCAAAGTAATTTCCTAAAGTTCACCTTAACAGCTGCGAAAAAGGTGTATTTTAGTCCCTCAACTAGGGTCTTGAAGTAGTTGATTTATCCCTTATTTATTTTTAAGTGTTCTTTGTTATCGTTTCAGTAGATCCCTTCAGCCTTTACCTCTGGAAGACTTAGAAAGAAAAAAGACAAACTTTAGTAGAGTCTTGGGGTTATCCAGCTGAACAGCTTCAGGTCTTTAGATTCTCCAAAGACAGTAGGTCTGTTGCAGCAAGTTAATGAGTTGCGCTGTCTAATATAGTAGCTCCAAAAGACTTATATAGGCTAGACTACTCAACCGCTTTATCTAGCGCTGTTTTTTCTTGATTCAACTTTTCTATAAAACCCTCGTAGTCAGAGAGGTTAGATTTCTTGAAAAGCTGTTGAAATAGGTGAACATTATCGTAACCTTCTGCGTCTACCTCCTTAAGTTCTTTGCTGTCTAGAAATAGAAGCTCTCTTCATCAAGAATCTTTGGAGAATGCTCCCAATAGGTAAACATATCTCAGAAAGGAAGGCATTGAACTTTGTGTCTGATTTCGAAAAGCTGCATTTAAGCTACTTGAAATTGGATCTGTAGTTAAGCCTCCCCCTATGAATCCTTTTGTATCGTAATCTCCCTTAGCGGAGAAATGTAAGTATCTTCCTAATAGGGATCACAATCAGGAAGTATGCAGTTTAGATCAGACAGTACCAACATGGATGGTGGTATTTGTTTGCTCGTCTAAGTTGAAGCAAAGCTTGAAACTGTATCACTGGCCTTTGTATCTCTTGTTAAAAACTAAGTTTGACTGTCTGTGCTCCTTTTTTGGATCTATAGATCAATAGACTTCTGTGTACTTAGAAGAATCGTCCCAATCTTTAATTCAGTCCTCTCAAAGAGAAGAAGATTTGGTGTAGTAACTTTCCAAGCTCTTAACTTCTTCGAGACTCTTAGGCCTTAGAGAGCTTAGGTCTACCTTTTCTGAATTTCTCTTTCCCTCAGGAAAGGTCGCTTCAACACTAGCCACAAAAGACTTCTTTTCTGGTCAAGTAAATATAGGTGTCCTTAAAAATAACGAAATAGCTTCTACTACTTTTTTCTTGTATTCTTCGGATCTTGGATGTTCCTGACTATCTTTATAAGGGTCGACTATGCTGGACTTTTTTAGATTCTGTTTTTCTTCGAATTGAGTAGTTGTCTTTAGAGCTGTAAAAGTATTAGAGAGACTATACCCAACTAATTGCTGTCCAACTAATGTTTTAGTGCCTAACTCCTGATTCGTTTCGTCAGTCTCTTGAGAGATTAATTGTGCAGAATTATCTATCGATTGCCCCCCCCTCTGCTGCTGTTAGAAAATAGGAGGGCACTACCACCTACATGCAACGTAAGAGTAGTGGTGAGCGCAGAATAGACAGCTACTAAATTGTTCATGCCTGGTTGATTTTAAAGCCCTAAATCTCTTATCTACTGGAAGTGGACTGATTTACCCCTTGATTTTGAGAGCTAGATTCTTGTGTATTTCCTTTTCCCTGTAAGAAACTAGGGAAATACTTCTCCCTTAAAAAGTGTCCGCCTATGGCACCTCCACCTAAAGCTAGTGAACCTCCCGAGAATCACAACGTCGCTTTAGCTATGCCTGTCACTTAAAAGCTCTGTGAACTCGCTGTTCTAAATGTTTTCTAACTTTCTATTTTCTTAAGGCATTTACATCTCTTCCGATAGAAAGCAGAACATTCCTTCTAAGATATTTGAAGGCTTTAGATAGTTAATTCAAACAAGATAAAAATTTTTAATTTTACTGAAATAAACAATAAAAGTTTATAAAAGGGCTAAAAAAATACTATCTTGATTGTTTAAGAGAGAAGATTAAGGGGCAAAACTAAAAGAAACTATTTAAATAATTTAAGAAAGATATGACTGGATTTGGAGGAGGTCTTCGATGAATAACTTGTATGGTTACAGGAGGTACTGCCCTAGGAGGGATGACCTATGGCGGGCTTAGAGTAGCTGGGGGGGGCAACAGTTTCGATGAGGAGAAAAGTATTGTCTAAAAAGTAATTCTGGCATCTGCCTTCACTTAGGTCCTAGAAAGTCTGATGGCTTTTATACACAAGGAATTTGATTGAGAGTGGGAGCTCAAGCTGCTTCTGGCGATAACAAAATAGATGATGTTGGATGGTTTCAACACAGCGATTTTGGAAGCCACTTACAGGGAATTTTTGAGGAGCATCCTGGTTTAAAAAGTTTTGTTGAGTCTGTAATTGCAGACTTCAAAGGTAGAGGCTGTGAATACAAGGATCATGCAGAAACAGGAAGTTGATGATATGAAGTTATCTGTAAGCAAGGTGAACCTACGGGAAGAAAGAATGTATCTCAATAGCTTTATGGTTAGCGGGGGGGGGCATCCAACCTATCTCTATCTTCTAGGTAGTACTTACCTTTCAGAGAGCCCTCTGAGGCTTCTCTGATTGCTTTTTAACTGCCTAGGCTCTGGTGATTTCTATGTTCTTAAAGGGCTTAAACATGAACATTTGTTCTTCTCTAGGTACTAGAGATGTTCAGTGCCCTAAGACCTATCGCTTGTGCATTCATAGGTACAGGCTCTTTGATAGGAGGTACTTTTGGAACTTTTAAAGTAGTAAGTGAGGTAAAGAGACCTAAATACTTTGTAGGTAACAAATACTGTTTATCAAATAAACATAATGTCTGTATCTACTTCGGTAGATCAGGAGAATCCTTTAGATCTGACGATGGTATTTGAGTAGATCCTGGAACTGCTTCAGCTGTCACTCCTATTGAATCTGCTGGTTGGCTAAATATGGATAGTATAAAAGAAGAGGTTAAAGAGTTATTTAAAGAACATCCAGGCTTAGAGTCCTTTACTAAAGACAAGATTAGTGAGTATGAGAAAAAAGGTTGTACTTATAAATATGGAGAGGAAACAGTAAGTTCTGGCAACAAAGCTCTTTGATACAAACTGGAGTGTCCTAGATAGTTTCTTTAAGTCCTAAAATTTTTTCGGTCTTTTTCTAGGCTAAGTAACTTATCTTTTCGACTTTTTTTGCTTTTTGACCTAGCAAAAACTATTAAAGGAATGAAAAGGTTCTTAACTATCTACTAATAAAGGAAAAGAAAAAGTCTCCTTTAAAGCTACCTTCTTAAGAAGTTCAAAGTCATTTTGTAGCTTCTCAATCGAAGACACAAGAGCAAACCTAGACTCAATTTCTCTTACAACTTCTTTTTGTTCCGCAAAAGAAGTGAAGGGAATGTGTAAAGACCGTGTTGTTTCTTTGGTCATTAGATGAGAGGTTCTGCTTTGCTGTATTGGTTCTACGTTTTCAAAAATTAACTGAAAGAAATAGCACAAATACTTGGGACAGCAAGGAGTTTTCGAAACAAGGATAGCGATTAGATTGGAACTACAGGCTGCAGGCGCTGAAAGAATCCCAGATCTAACTATTAAGTTATTTGTCAATAAAACTGTACCTGAAGGTTGTACTTGTGAAGAAACACTTTCTAAGCCGGCTTCAGTTATGCGAACTTCAGTTTCATAAATTTCTTTTCAACAAACATCCTTGCTAATGGCAAACTTGATGTTTCCCCCTCAATAATTAGGTACTTTAGCTTTAGGCGATGACCCTGTAGCTACTACAAAGATTTCTCCTATCCTGACTCTCAGTCAGGTCTCAGGAAGGTCTAGTTCAATCTCATGTTCGTCTAAGTTGGTGTCTTTAAATTTCTGTTTCTTTAGTCTTATAGACTCAAAGTCTTTTAGGGGCGAGTGTTCAGGATGTTCTTTTCTTCAATTAGCAGTTAACTTGCCTTCAAAGGCTTCCTTGAGAACTGCTTTTTTATAGAGTCAGCAGAGTTCCTGAAGACGCTTGATGCCCCCCCCTCCGCGTCTAGGAGAACAAGAGGTTCAACCAGCTTTTGTTGTTCATCGAGGGAAGGTAGAGGGACTTTTAAAGTATTCAAGACTTTCATATTTAGAAAAGGAATAGACGTTCCTTGAGCTAAGTTATTCAAAGTCTGGTAATTGTCTCTTAAGAAATAGAAAAGATAGTCATTGGTTAGCTCAGATGAGGTGACTTTCATCAAGTTGTTGCCTACCACACTCCTTAAAGGGATCTGGTTAACAAAGCCTGTAGAGCTACCTACACTTATCATTACTACTTCTCCAGGATCACAAATTACAGGATTGTTTTTGTTAACAAATCGCTTAGGCAGACCGCTTCTCAAAAAATCTACATCTATGTAAGGTAAGGAGTCCGGATCTAAAGAATTCAAATACCCTTTCGGAGATCTACTTCTAAATGTTTGAATGATAGAGCCTAGCTCGACTATTTTCATAACTTAATGCGAGAGCAAAAGCCTTGTAAAGCCTAAAAAATAGACTTTAAATAAAATTAATTATTTAGGAATTTTAGGTGTAGGCTTATATTTCTTGGAATGATACTCAGACAACTCCTCTTCAGTCAATTCCTCATCAGATTCTCATAAATCAACCAACTTCTTCTTTGGCATCTTTACAGTATTAGAAGAAGATCGACTAGCTCCTTCCAATTCCTTTTGTTTTTCGCCATGCCAAATGTTGATTGTGCCCATCATCCAGATGATTCCTCCGGAGATAGCTCCTACACCTAAAAGGGAGACTGAAAACTTAAAGAATTTAGAAGTATAAAAGGGCATTTGGGGGACGCTAAAGGACCTAAGAAAACACTAACAAGGAAGATATTTTAAAGGGCGAATAAGGTCCAGGAAGACTGTAGCCTTAAGGCTACAGATTCCTTTAGTAGTCTTAGTTAGTTAATGATTTAGAGGTAAATCTCTGTGTTTGATAGTTCTGAAACGCACGAAGTCTTGAGTCTCTAAAAGACTTCTAAATATTGTAAACGCCAATTAATAACTCATGTAGTTTCCTCTTCTAGTATAGCTTGGATAACCATAGTAAGGAGAAGAGCTATAGGGGCCGTAGTACCCGAGATCTCCTTTTTGTGATCTTTCTTGATCGGTAGAGTTAATTGTGTGAGTTGTCCCTCTTAAGTGATTAGGTTGATGCGAGTCAAGACTTCCCATAGTAGGGATTACAGAAGGAAGAGAGTGAGTAAATCTATAGAAAGGATCGAATCTAGAAGAACCTAAATCCATTTGAAAGTCACCTTGATAATCAGGGTAGTGTTTCTTTAGCACCTCTTCTTGCTTTTTAGATCAGTCATCAAATGCACTTCTCCATTCTTCAAAAGTCTTAGAAGCGTCAATATCACTTAATTGGGGAATGTTATTTCTCATTTCAATCCTCATATCTTCAAACTTTTCTTTCATGTATCTCAAATCTTCATCAGACATCTTTTGATAGACCTCTAAATAAGACTTACCTATATCATTCATAAAGTTTTCTCCATTTTTTTGATGTCATTCTTGATACTTCTTCATCAATTCCTCAGGTTTATCTTGAAGTCCCTTAAGTTCTTCAGCTAACTTAGTAATGCCATGTTTGTCTAAAAGTTGCTTAAGGGATTGTATAGTTTCGTTCATATCAGATGAATCTGCAGTAACAGCATAATAAGTTCCGTAGCTAGCGCCTGCAGTACCTCCTGCAACCAAAGCTGCTAGGAAAGCTTTAGTTAAAAAAACCATCTGATTAAAAATTCAATCTCTTTAAAAAATTAGCAAAACTAATAAACAGGCTTTTAAGTTTAAAGGAAAAATTATCGACCGCCTACTAAAGGGATATTTGAAAGCATTTCTGATAACCTATCTTTAGCTCCAGAGCCAAAGTGATCATCAAAAGTCTTGGCAGTGTCTGCTGTCTCTAAAAATGTCTTTAGTTTCCTAGAGATAGCTGCATCTGAATCATCTCTTCCCTCAGGAAACATAGCTCTAAATTCTCCATTAAATCTAACTAGATAGTTTTTTCATTCACTACCATCTTCAAGGACGACAACATCCAAAGCTAAGTGATCTTCAGGATCTCTGTCACTTTCATCCTCCTCCCTTCAAACTGAACTTAACTTCTCAGATAATTCTTCGGTACTCATTACCTCTCCTACATAGGTAGAGTCTCCTGTTTTGTCGAATGTACCTGATTCTCCAGAACGAATAGAAAAGACTAGTTTCTTAGCAGACAAAGTGCGTGAAGACTCCCAGCTGTCGTCATCATCAAAAGACTGAGCTGCTGCAACATAAATGGTCGCTCCCTCTGTCTCATCCAAGAGTTTTGGTGACCTTGCAACGTCTATACCTGCTATAGCCTCCTGCTCTCGTAGACCTTCTGATCGTTCTTTGGCTGCGTGATCTGAATTACCCTTTGACTTAAAAAACTGAACAGAACCTCATGCACTACCTCCCCCTAGACCTAAAAAGGAAAGAATAGATGAGAAAATAGAAGCCTTTATGGCCAAGATGGCTAATGAATTTAACTAATTGTTCTAAAGGGGCTTCTTAAGGCCTTAATTAACTAGATTTAACGTTTTTGAAGAGAATTGGCTTTCTTTTCTGATTTCTTCTTCTGCTTAGACTTCAATAATCTTTCCTTCTCTTTTATCTTGCTCTTTAGCTCTCTTATTTCCTCTTGAACTTGTTTAATTTTTTCTCTTAAGAGAATTATTCTCCTAACTTCTATTCGCTCTTTAAGAGTTCTCTCCTTAACAACTAAAGTAGTTTTTAAGTCCATAAGAGAAAGATAAAAGGGTCCTTGTTGCAACCATAAAAGTTCTTTTAGCTGTTTTAAGCCCTCTTAGGACTGTTCATAGGTTTTTGATCTTTACCTTCCTTGATGTACTCATCTAACTTCTTTTCCAGTTCGTTATAAGTATTTTCATCTAGCAAGTTGATGATCATTTCCCTGTCTTTCTTAATCTCTTCTAGTACCTTGGGAGCCTGATCTGCGTAAACCCAAATCTTATTATTGTTGAAGTTCATCAAGTATCTGTCAATTAGGTATTTACTGCCCTGTATGTCAAATTCAACAGCAAACTCTGCATGCTCTCAAGGTTCATCTAATTCACTGTGATAGTCAACTTCTAGGTGATAACCATCGTTAAAGTTATCTTCCTTATCTCCCCTAACTAAAGCTAATTTACCCTTAATAGGTCTATCTTGTATCTGAGAAACGTGAACGTATTGATCTAACTCATTGTCGTAAAGGTATTGACGCTCTCCTGTTTGTTGTTGAGTGCCAAAAAAATTTGTTGTTTTAGCTATTGCTGTAGCTCCACCAGCCACTCCTCCTCCCGCAATTAGGCAAGCTCCAGCCTTGGCAAACATGTTCAAGATAGCCATAAGCTTCCTTTAAATTAGGACACTCCCTTCATTTTTAAAATTATCGACTCTAATTTTTGGAAAACTTCAGGTCCAAACATATCAGAGAACTCTGACTTCTTGCCCTTTAAAGCTTCTAATAAGTCACCTAAGTTATCTGAATCTGCCCAAAGATCATTTCAATTGAGGTTATGTAAAAATTCTTCTACCTCCCTTTTAGGTTTATGTATGTCAAATCTAGAAGTGATGTAGGAATTTCTCTCTGTCGAATCATCAAAATACATCTTGAGTTTGAATCCATCTCCTCAGTCAGAACTTCTATGTTCTCTGGACAGCACTAATCTACCTTTTAAGTTTTCGACTTCTCCATAGTTGACTTCTTTTTCTTCAACTAACTCTTGATCCTCTATATTTAGAGGCTCAATAACAGGCTTTGCTGCCTCTTCAGTTCCCTTAGATCCTTCAACAGCATTAAATAGATGGGTAGAAACTAACTGATCAATTACCAGATAACCTGTTAGAGAACTATTTACAGGGATACCTGTTTTATAGGGAATTTCTATAGTTCAGGTATTTTCGTTTGTCTCTTGAGTAGCAGATTGAGCTCAAGGAAGATAATTTCCTGTAACTAACTTAGAGGTGACTACTCCTGTACCTCCTACAGCCGTTAGACCAGTAGTTGAAATTGCAAATATCTTTAGAGGAAGCAAAGCCACTATTTCTTAACTTGCAGCTCTTGAACTTTCTCCTCTAAGTTTTTATAAATCTCTTCTGTAAAGACCTTTTCAAAGACAGACTTATGTGCCTTTAATCCTTCTAGAAAGCCCTCTAGACTTTGAGCATCTAATCAAAGATTTTCATTAAATCTATCTACAAAATCTTCTATTTCTTCTTTGACTCCCAATACAGAAAAAGGAATATTGACTAGGCCTTCATTTTTGCCTTCATATTCAGTATCTAGGTAATAATCATCTTCTAATTGGCCCTTAAAAAGAGCTAAATTACCTTTAATCTCGGACTTAACGGTCTCCCTTGGCTCCTTAACTGGATCAGAAGATACTACCTCTGTTTTGTTGAAAGCATTAAATACATGAGTCGTAATAAACATATCTAGAAGATCATTATTTGCAACTAGACCCTTCACAGGAATGACATCAAAGGAAGGAACTTGAAGGGTAAATACATCGTCTTCTTTTGCTTCCGATCTTTGTCAAGGTATATATTTACCTGTAACCAACTTAGATATTCCTGCACCAGTTCCTCCTATGGCAGTCACACCAGTAACTGAAAGAGCAAATATCTTAAAAGGCAGCATAGTCATACCTATCTATTAAGAAGTTCTGTTTTACTCTTCAGATCTAAGTAGATGCCCTCTGAAAAGAATCCCTCTAGACTAGACTTTTTTTCATTTAGTTTTTCTAAGAAACCTTGAACATCCGATGAGTAAAATCAAATGTCCTCATTGAACTTGTAAACAAATTTTTCTATCTCTTCTTTAGTTTCTTTAATAGAAAAGCTAACAGCATTTTCAGCTTCTTCCTCCCCGAAATATACCTTTAAGTGATAGTCATCTCTTCACACTTCATCTCCTTCTCCCTTCACTACAGCTAGCTTACCTTTAATCTCTGACTTCACTGTTTCTTCAGGAGCTTCCTCATCATCCTCTTGATCGTCCTCTAGTGAACTTGATAACTGTTGAACTAAAGCAGACCTAGTTTCTGAAGAGTCCAATTGAATCTTTCTGCCCGTGTTAAATTGATTAGACTGATCGTCCGCTTCTGAGATCAAGCTAGGCATCTTACTATCTTTCACCTCATTCCTCCTTAGAGGATTATCTGGAGTCCGCCCATAAACATATTGGATAGTGCCGTAGCCTCCTCCTATAACACTGCCAACACCACCAACAATCATAGCTGTGAATTTCATTGGAAGAAAAGGCATTATTTTTTAGCTAATTCCCTTAATTTTTGAAGTAACTGTTCACAGACATTTGACTTGAAAATGTTGTGAAATTCTGCTTGCTTCCCCTCTACAACCTTTAGGAAATCGTCAAGTTCGTCTGAATTCATCCAGGCATCTCTAGTGAACTTAGAAATGTAAGAGTTAATTTTGCTCTTAGGGCCTTTAATGTCAATCTCGTAAAGGGAAGTTCCCTCTAAGCCGCTTCTGTCGTCTGTGTAGTAAACCTTCAACGAGTAACCGCTATTAACTGAGAAATCCTCTCCCTTAACAAGAACTAACTTACCAGTAACTTCCTGCTCATTTAACTCTTCATAATCATCCTCATCTTCCTCTAAATCAGAATCTTCAGTATCAACAGATGTAAAGTCTGAAGCGCTAAAGGATAGAGGATCATCGCTTAGAGTCTCGCTCCGATCATTCTCTTCCGATGAATCGGTTGTCGAAGGGTCTGTATCCGCTTCACTTCGACTTTCTGAAGATTGTTTTCCTAGGCTTTGATAGGTCGTCCTGCTATTAACTCTGACTATCTCGCGAACACCAAAACCACCTCCGACAACGCTTCCCGAACCTACGAAGAGAGCAACAATGGATTTAGTGGTCAAAAAAGCCACCCCTAACTAGGAACTTTTAGCTCTTGAAGTTTTCTAATTAATCGGTCATACACTTCTGACTTGAAGACTCTCTTGAAGGGAGTTTCCCTTTCCTCTAATCCTTCGGTGAATGTGTCTAATTTATCTGCTTGAAATCAAATATCTTGATTGAAACTTTCTACATATTTATCGATTCTGGACCTCAAACCAGATAAGGGGAATTCGCCCAAAGTAGTGCCATCAAAAATAGGTTTATTCTCTTCGTAGTAAGTCTTCAACTGATAGACATTGTCTAAAGTTCCTTCACTTCCCTTCAAGAGAACTAATTTACCTGAAATTTCTTGCTCCTCAACCTCCTCTGAATCTTCATCATTCTCCTCGCCATCCTCAATCTCTAGGTCTTGAGGACGATCTTCCTTAGTCACAATTCAGCCTCCTTTTGGAGAAGATTCTGATTCTCAAGTTGATGTCCCAGAAGCAGCTTTCTCCTCTGAAATAATCACTAAAGGATTGTTAGCTGCGGGCGAGTTTTGAATTTTTTCTGATGTCCCGGCTCCCGACGAACCGGAACGACTATTATCTTGATCTTTAGCTTTAAATTGGGAATCCTCTTGAGCAGCTCTCTCGCTAATTCTGACTATTTCATGAAGACCAAAGCCGCCTCCGACAGCTCCGCCTGAGCCTATTATTGCAGCCACTATGGCCTTAGCTGAAAAGAGAGCCACAGCTATTCTGAGCTAATTCGGGACTTAATTTTCTTGACTAGTTCTTCTAATACAGGACTGCCAAAAACCTTTTCTAGGTCTCCTTTTTTGTTTTTTAGGGTAGCTAAGAAACTAGAGAGACTGTTTTCGTCTCACAGACTTACATTGAAGAGATTGACACATCTGGTAGCTACATCTCTTTCAGACTTGAAGGCCACTTCTAGGATAGATGCGCTCTCTTCTTCGAAACGTTGACCTTCAAAGAAAACTTTTAGTTCGTGACTGGTCATTGAGCCTGTCACTACGGCCAAAGTTCCAGCAACTTTGCTGTCAGCCATCTCTTCATCTTCAAGCTCATCTTCTTCTGGACTTACTGACGAAACAGTCTCTTGTTGCATTAATGGCGAACTCTCTGTAGAAAGCTCATCTGAGCTAGATACAATTCCTTCCGGACTAGCTTTGTCAGCAGAGGAGGATGAACCAGAAGCAGAATTTAGAGTGCTAGAGTCTTCTGAAGTAGTTTGAGCAGATCCTACAGGCTCAGCGCTAGTCTTGTTAATTTGTTGTTTATGAGAATTAGAAAGATGTCCTATATACTCGACAACTCCGTAAATTCCGCCAACAACGCTGCCAGAACCTACAACAATAGCAATTATGGCTTTTGTAGAAAGCAAAGCTGCTCTTAACGTGAAGTGTTTTTCTCTTTAACTTGTTTTTCTAACTCAAACATAGCCAATTCATCAAAAACACTACCTAACTCAGATTTCTTTTTGTCAAAAGCTTTCAAGAAGCCAGATAGATTATCTACATCTCAAAGTTCATAGTTGAAGGAATTAATCTTTCCTCCTATCTTGTCCTTAACTGCTTTAAAAGGGATTCCCGAAACGATCACTGTGCCTTCAGGAACCTGATTGTCGTAATAAGCGACTAACTTATATCCGCCATCCGCAAAACCATCTTCTCCCTTGACTACTGCCAAAAAGCCAGACACTTCTTCATCAATTTCGTCTTCATCTTCTTCCGAAGCTTCATCCTCATTGTCCGATCTGACAGCTCCCGCACTTACTAACTGCTCGTCTTCTAAGGAGTTTTTTGGAGAGGAATCTACTGAAGGATGATCTTCAGATCTTTTTTGAGGTTGTGAAGAAGTACCTAGACTTTCAGGTATAGATGAAGAGGATCCACTATCTTCTTGAACAGCTCTAGCTTCAAACTTATCCCTCGAAGAACTAGGATACCTAACTCACTCAACAATTCCATAACCTCCTCCAAGTACGCTACCAGAGCCTACAACAGCAGCTACGATAATTTTTGTAGGAAGCAAAACCTCTATTAAGAAGAAATGTTCTTATCCTTAACGCTTGTCACTAAAGAGTCATAAGAGTCGCTTCCGAAGTCTTTCTTCAATTCAGAGTCTTTTTCCATCAACTTACCTATAAAGCCAGATAGATCAGAAACATCTCACAAATCGTTATTGAAAAGACCTACTCGTCTATTAGCAACACTCCTATCAGCCTTCAAGGGAACACTAACTAAAACAGAATCATCATTTTCTGGACCTTGACCAAAATCTACCTTTAGTTCGTAAGCATCTCCCAATCCCTTAACGACAGACAAAACACCAGGAATCTTATTGTCAGTCTCTTCTTCAAAATCTTCATCCTCTTCTTCCGCTTGATCACTGACATTGCCTCTATCTAAAGAGCTTTCAGAAGAAACTGCGGGACCTAATTCTCTAGACTCTTGTTGAGGTTGTTCTAAGGTAGCGGAGTTACCTCTTTCCTCTAAGGCTGTAGTCATTGAATTATTCTTTGCAGTGCTAGGCTGGCTAATTCATTCCACAACTCCATATCCTCCACCAACAACACTTCCTGAACCTATAACTGCAGCTACTATAGCTTTAGCTGAGAAAAAAGCCATTAGCTAGGTCGAGATTCTTTTTTCTCTCCTATCTTCTTAATTAACTCGGTGTAAACAGATTCTTCAAAAGCTTCTCTAAATTTGTTCTTCCTTTCAGCTAATTTGTCAAGTAATTCTGAGAAGTCATCAATACTTCACAGATCGGAGTTCAAGGATCTCAAACACCTCTTAACCTTTTCGGAATCAGCTTCAAAAGAAATTCCTGAAAGAACTACTGTTTCATCACCTACTTCTGGTGCTGATCCAAAGTACTCTTTTAATTGGAAATCGCGGCTTACTGAGTCTTCAGGACCCTTCAACAAAGCTAAATTACCTGATACTTTGGATTCTTCCTCCTCTTCATCATCATCTGAAACTGCAGAAGAACCTTCTAAGTGAAGTCCATCTAACTGTGAATTTTCTGTTTCAGAAGAAGAGTTTTCTGAGGATCCAATAGGACTAGCGATCTCAGACTCTTGTGTTGATGTTGAGGTTTGTTCAGTTGAACTTGAAACTGAAACGCTAGATCTTTGAGAATCTAAAGAATCAGAGGCTTGTACGCTTGTATTCGTATCACCGGAATGTCTTACATAGTGAACAACACCATAACCACTCCCAACTACACTGCCAGAACCTACTATCGCAGTGACTATGGCTTTTGTAGAAAGTAACGACATATCTAATTAACTCCTGCTTTTTCCTTAACTTTTTGTATTAATTGGTCCAACACAGCATCGTCAAAAGCCTTCTTTAGTTCTGTTCTCCTACTTTCTAGAGTCCCTAAAAACTTAGATCAATCAGTTCCTACTTCCCAAAGGTCGAGATTAAAGGAGTTAACCCTTGAGTTAGCTGTACTTTGTATAGCTTTAAAAAATATACCTGGAATAAGCACCTTATCTTCTTCTGCTTCGTGACCTTTGTAATAAATCTTTAGTTCATAACTATCACCAACATCACCCTTAACTACAGCTAATGTCCCTTCAACTTTGTAATCTTCCTCGTTGCCATCCTCTTCATCTTCTAGTTGTTGAGAAGCATCTCCTTGAGATTCTCCAACCCCTACAGTTCGCTGTACTTCTTGTTCAGAAAATGGATTGCTCGACTCAATCTCCTCTGATCTTTTTGGTGAAAGTTGTCCTTCTGAGTTTGCAGTATCAGGTTTATTAGCTTCTCCGTTGCCATCCTTTTCCGGCAAAGCTAAAGGTTGGGACTCTAAGCGAGTGGAAACTTCAGAGCCTGTAGATTCAGATCGTTGAACAGGAGCGCCCGAATTAACGTATCTAACGACACCATAGCTACTACCCGCGATTCCTCCTGAACCCACAAAGAAAGTGACAACAGCTTTAGTAGAGAATAAAGACATCTACGATCCTATCTTTGCCCTAACTTTCTCCTCCAAAGCTCTTAAAGAAGGTTCATCAAAAGCCTTTGCCAAATCACTCTTTTTGTCTTTTAATAACTTAAGGAAAGCAGACAAATCTTCTACCTCTCAGGACTCTGCATTAAAGAAATTCATTCTAGGACTAACTAACTCCTTGATAGCGGAGAAAGCAACACCTTCTACCACAACCTTTTCATCTTCTTCGGAAGTTTTATTGTCATAATAAACCTTTAGTTCATAGCCCCCTAGAAGGCCCTCAACAACAGCTAAAGTTCCAGAAACTCTATCTTCAAGCTCTTCATCATCTTCCTCTTCTACATCCTCAAAGCTTGCAGAATTGTCATTAAGTTGCGCTTCCTGCTCAGGATGACCAACTATCTTAAGAGTGTCATCTAAAACTTCAGGTCTTTCGGGTGAAGCCAACTTCGCGTTAGGCAGACTGTCGGTAGTGTTCAAAGATGTTTTTTGTGTAGATTCTCCAGAATACTTAACGTATCTAACGACACCATATCCACTACCTGCAACACTCCCAGATCCTACAAACAGGGCAGCTATAGCTTTAGAGGAAAGCAAAGCCAAAGTTAGTTAGGATGAACTTTTTCTTGAAGTCCCCTTATTAATTGGCCTAAAGCATCCCCTTCAAATACTTTTTTCAGCTCTTCCTTCTTTTCTTCTAAGGCTTTTAAGAAATTAGAGAGCTCATCATCTTTTCCCCAGATTTCTGTATTAAAGGTGTCTGCTCTAGTTTTGGCTACACCCTTAATCCCTTTAAACGGAACTCCTTCAATCACAATCTCTTCACCGACTTCTGGTCTCTTGCCATCAAAATAACCTTTTAACTCATAAGTGCCTAAAAAGCCCTTAACGACAAACAACTGACCTGAATCTTTTTCTTCAGGTAGATCTTCGTCGTCCTCATCAAGAGAATCTGAGCTATCAACATTATGGGTGCCACTCCCTGAAAGGGTGCTTGGCTGTAGTTGAAAATCTAATTTTTCAGGACCCTTAACACTTTCTGAAGAGCTTTCTTGTCTCTCTCCCTCTAAAAGTTCATGTGATTTCGAATCAGAAGATCTATCTTGAATAGTTAAATCTCTAACAGTTTTAGAAGTTGATGATTGAGCTTGCCTACTCAAGTATCTAACATATTCGACAATCCCGTAGCCGCTTCCGGCAACGCTACCAGACCCCACAAAGAAGGCTGCAATGGTTTTTGCAGGTAAAAAGGTCACTATTGAAGACTTGTGCTTTTTTCTCTAACTTTTTCAATTAGGTCATTAAGTACAGAATCTTCGAAAGCTCTGCCTAAGTCTGCTCTCTTTTCCTCTAGAACAATTAAAAATTCAGACAACTGTGAATTTCGGCCCCAAACATCCGACTTTAGAGAGTTAATTCGGCCATTAACGTCAACTTGATGTGCCTTAAAAGGTATATCCTTAATGATCACTTCATCAGAGCTGTCATGTTCTTGCTCTCCAAAATAAGCCTTGAGTTGATAGCCGCTGTCTAAAGAATCATCGCTCTCTTTAACTACAAATAACCTCCCTGAAACCTTATCTTCATCAAAATCCTCCTCTTCATCTGCAGTTAAGTCCTGAGAATTGATCTCTGCATCAAGGTCAGCTGCCCCTACTGCACTTGTTGTTTCGGGGTTCTCCTTTTCTTCTTCGCCAACAGAAGGATTGTTGTCAAAAGAAGAGGTCGACGAGCTGACTGCTATAGTCTTTTGTTTAGATGCATCAGTATTTCTTGAACTAACATGCTCAAAAACTCCATAACTACTACCTACAACTCCTCCAGCGCTAACAAATCAAGCAATAATTGATTTAGCAGATAGCACGAGCTATTTTGTTTGAGTATCAATCTTCTTTTGAATTTCTGAAATTAATGTCTCATAGACAGAATCCCCAAAAGCGCTTTTTAGCTTAGTATCGTTTTTCTTTAACTCATCTAAATAATCTGGAAGTTTTGACTCTCAAAGCAAGATTCCTGTATTAACGAGTTCAACACACTTTTTGACTTGTTGCTTTACTCCCTGAAAAGCAATTCCTGAAACAACGACATCCTCTACTGAAGGGCTTTCTCCATCATAGTAAACCTCTAATTGAAAACCTTCATTTACTGAGTTGTCTTCCCCTTTAACCAAGAAAAGCATTCCTGACTCTTTCTGTTCTTGCTCGTCATCCTCATCTTCTTCTTCATATGTTTCGTCTAGTTGTGCTGATGAATCTGATCTAAGTTCAATGGATGAATGGTCTTCCTGTCCGGTCAAACCTGTTCTTGAAACTTCACTAGAGGAATCACTAATTGTTTGATCTGCTCTTCCTTCAGTAACTTGCGCTTCAGTAGTTTCTTGACTTTTTTGATTGACCGATGCTTCTAAAGGGCTCTTAGTTGAAGCTAATTGGAAGACCCCATATCCCCCCCCAACAACAGTTCCTGATCCGCAGACTGCTGCGACTACTATCTTTGTTGACAAAGGTAAGGCCATATCTAAAGCTCTCCTATTTTTTTGCTAATTTCACTGACAAGATCTTCGTAAGTAGATCCCACAAATATCTTCTTAAAGTCAGATTCCTTTTCTTTAAGTTCTCCTAAATATTCCTTTAATTCAGTAAAGAAGCCCAGGAAACCTAGATTAAAGTGTTGAATTTTTCTCTCTAAATTCTCCGCAGAAGAAGTAAAGGGAATTCCTGAAACTAATGCTGATGATCCCAACTCCTGGCCTTGTTGGTAAGTCTTTATCTTAAAAGCGCTATCAACAGAATCCTTATCTCCTTCTACTAATGCAAGTAGCCCTAAAGTTACTGCGGGCCTGTCATCTTCGTCTTCTTCATCATGTAAATCTTCTGAAGGTCCTTGTTGCCCTTTATCTATAACAAGAGTTCAAACAGATTGCTCTGAAACAGTCTCTGCTTTTGAAACTGCAAGATCCTTAGACGCACTAACCTCTGTCGAAGCAGCTTTATTGTCTTGAGACTGAGATCCCAATAAGTCTGCAGAAACTCTTGAACTTTCACTCTCTTTTACGTATTGATCTGTCGAAGAAGAAAGCTTCTGACTCTCTGAAAAAGCTTTTACTAATTTAGTGACTCCATAGTAACCTCCACCTCCAATCCCTCCTGCACCAGCTATTAAGGCAGCTATAGCCTTAACAGACAGGAAAGTCATACTCTAAGTCTTTTCTGCTATCTTAGCCTTAATCTGCGTCACCAATTCCTCAAAAGTAGAACTATCAAATAACTTGTTGAATGTGCCTTGTCTATTTTCTAACTCTTTAAGAAAGGCTGTCAGATCTTCAGAGTCTATTCAGAACTCAAGATTTAAGCTCTCTACCTTCCTATCTATCTGTTTGTTAGTCGTCTTAAAGGGGACTCCAGAAATAATAGATTCGCTTCCCAGTCCCTCTTCTTGGTAGTAAGTTTTTAACTTCAAAGGGTTATCTACGGTCTCTTTATCTCCCCTAACTAGGGCTAAAAAGCCTGAAATTTGTTCAAACTCCTCTTCTTCATCATCATCAGTTTCAAATTCGCTGTCAGAGCTAGCGCCTCCTGAAGAAGGCAAAACATCTAAAGCTTGAGTTGAATCTCCAACACTCCCTAAAGAAACATCAGAAAGTCCAGGCAACGTCTGAGTTACCGAAGAATGACTAAGATCATCCGAGCTCTTCACTAACTCCACTACACCAAAGCTTCCGCCAAGAACGCTTCCAGAACCTATAACCACAGAAACAATAGCTTTAGCGGAAAATAACGACATTTCTAATTAGCTAATTGCTCAATAGACTTTTGTCAAGAAGAAAGTGTGTTTCCGGGAAATACCTTCTTTAGAATGCTCTTTTTAGAGTCAAACTCTTTCAAAAACTCCTTAAGAGTTAAGGAATCAAATCATACATCATCATTGAATTTCCTCACTGATTTTTTTAGCTCTGATTCACTCCCTTTAACAGAGAAGGAGAAAGAGGTAACTCCTTGTCTTTCAGCCTGTTCATTTCCAAAATAAAGTTCAAACACATAACTGTTTCCATAGCTCTCATCTGAAGAGCTGTTAGTCAAAACTAAACGACCTGTTAACTGTGTCTTTTCGTCTTCTTCCTCAATTTCCTCATCATCCAATGAACTTTCAGAGCTAACATGATGGTCAGAATCTGACCCTAGTCGTTCAGGCGATCCCAAGGGACTTGACGATCGTGACGTTTCTAGCTCTTTTTCTTGATTCAGTAACTCTCCGGTAGAGTGACTATCAACCTTTAAATCTCTTTGTGAATCCTCCCTATTTTCTTTTGTCGTTGAAATCTTTGATGATCGTGAAATTCTTACTACCTCAGCAATTCCACAACCTCCTCCAACCACGCCTCCTGCACCGATCATTCAGGCCCCTATGGCCTTAATAGGTAGTATTGGCAAAGCTAACTATTCACCAAAGATTGAATCTTTGAAATCAATTCCAAGTAAACATTCCCCTTAAATAGCTTTTCGAAGGAGGCCTTTTGTTCCTTTAGCTTCTCCAGATATTCCTTAAGTTCATCTGAATCCAATCAAAAACCTGAATTAAAGTGTCGTAACTGTCTGTTTAAGTTCTCTTCTGAGTCTGAAAAGAAAATATCTGAAACTACAACCTTGTCTTCTTCCAATTCACTAGAGTCTTGGTAGGTTTTCAAGATATAGGCATTCTCCAAAATGTCTTGATTGCCCCTAACTAGTGCTAGGCTTCCTGAAATTTTTGATTCTTGATCTTCCAGATCCTCTTCATCTTGTTCTGTATGATCGTCACTATCTGTTGCGATTGTTGTCGAAACAGCAGAAACTTCAGCGCTTGAACTTTCAGGAAGGACTGCTGAGCTATCTCCTACCTCTACTGAATCCAAATGTTCAGTTTTCTCTGTTTGTGAAATTGCTTTAGAGATAACAGTTGGTTTAACCAAAAAATAGTAACCGCCTCCAATACCGCCAGTAGCTACGCCAAATCCTGAAACAGCTAAAGCAACTGTCTTGATGATCGGAAGAGCCATTATTCCTTATTAGCTAACTCTTCAACTCTTGTCTCCAGGGAAGAATAAGTATCTCCTTGAAATATTTCCGTAAATTTAGTCTTTTCGTCTTTTAAGCCTTTAAGAAAACCGCTAAAGGTAGAAGAGTCAAAAACAACTAAGTCATTGAATCTCTTAAGGAATTTTCCGACCTCTACCTTGTTACTTTTGATTGAGAAGTTCACTTCAATTGAACTGGTTGGTTCTTCATCAGAGCCCTCAAGCACCATTTGTAAAACGTAGTCATTTTCCAATCCCTCACTTTCAGGACCCTTGACAACTAGCAACTTACCGATTATCTGTTGTTTGTCCTCGTCATCAAACTCTTCTTCATCAGGTTCAACTTCCAATGGTTCTTGAATCATTCCTTCTGATACTGCTTCTAGATTAGGGCCTAAAGACTCAAAAGAACCTTCTTCCGAAGAATCTTTAGCAGAAATTTGAGAGCTTAAAAGTTCTCCTGATTGAGGGTCATTGGTTCTTACATGTACAGAATTTCTATTACTCAAAGCGGGTCTGGCCAAGTAATAATACCCGCTTCCAACGCTACCAGTAGCTACACCAAATCCCGAAACAGCTAGAGCGACTGTCTTAATAGTCGGCAAGGCCATTATCCCTTAACTAGCTTTTGAACTTTTCCTTCAAGCGTTAGGTAAGTCTGAGCGCCAAATATTTTTTCAAACTTTGTCCTTTCTTCTTGTAGCCCCTCCAGGAAACCTTCAAAGGTGTAGGAATTAAAGGAAACTCCAGTATTAAAGAGCCTCAAATATCTTTCTACTTTTTCTCTATCTGAAGTCGAAAAGTCAACAACAGATACTCCTAGATTTGAAGGCTGCCCTTCACTGAAGTACACCTCCAAAACATATTCTTCGTTAAATCATTCTTCTGGGTTTCCCTTAGTTAGAACCAACTTACCGTTAAGAATTTCCAAGTCCTCTTCTTCTTCCTCATCGTCAGAATCTTTCACAGATGGGTCTTGTGCTTCTGTCATCACTTCGTCTGCATTCGCCAATACTTCTGTTTGAAGATTGAGAGAGTCTGATTCAGCTGATGAAGAGCTTGGGGAAGATTCCTTAACAACTTTTTCAAGAGTCTCGTGATTAGCGGGCTTAACCATCTCAACAACACGAAACCCTCCTCCAACAACACTTCCCGCACCAAACACCAAGGGCACTATAGCTTTCATAGATAAAAGATTCACCTTTAAGCTACCTTAACTTGTTCAATAGATGAAACTAAAGCAGAATAAACAGAATCTTTAAAGACCTTTTCTAACTTATTCTTTTCTCCCGATAGTTGTTCTAAAAATACTGAAAGATCAGGAGAAGTGACTCAAACATCTCTATTAAAGTCACTTACACACTTGTCTGCTTTATCCTTAACGGCTCTAAAAGAAATTCCCTTAACTAAGACTTCAGAACCCTCAAGTTCACTATCAGAGTAATAGGTAGTTAGTTTGTAAACATTCTCCACAGAATCTTCTAATCCCTTTAAGATAGCTAAGCTTCCAGGAATCTCGACTTCTATTTCTTCCTCATCATCTTCTTCAAGGTCGTCTAGTTTCTGTTCTTCTTGAGTATCTTGTGGTCTAGTAACTAATCAAGTTATGGTATCACTTGATTGAATTGACAAGCGTTCTCTAGTTGGGTGGTCCTGGTTATCCTCTGTTGAAGTATTAGGAGTAGCTTCGGCTACTTGTTCATGAGTTTGTGGTCTTTCTGAAGTCTTAACTACTGAAACAACAGAATCCGTTAATTGACTATTTTTTGTGAGAGCAGGTTTAACTAGAAAGTAGTATCCGCTCCCGACACCACCAGTGGCTACACCAAATCCTGAAACAACTAGGGCGACTGCCTTAATAATGGATAAAGACATTTTCTTTGAGATTGATTTTTCCTTTTAACAAACTCCCGCAAAATCCTGCTACAGAGCCTGCATAGAACTACTATTTCCCTTTAGGAATCGCCTATAAGTTAGAGATTTTTATTCCCTAAAAAATGTTTGACAAATTCAATAAGTAGAAGTTAACTCGTGACTATGAGCAGAATGAAAGCCTTAATTAATAGGAAGTCTCTCTATGTGAGACTTCAAAGATTGAAGTACCCCGGACTGGCAAACCTTCTAAAAACCAGCCCTGACCTTTGCAGTTGTTGCGGAAAGCCTGCAAAGGCTTCTGTTTAAAAAGTGTATTCTCTAGATAATTTCTAATATCCTTACTGCCTCTCGAGAATAAAAAGATTTAACTAAGTCTCTTTACTAAGCGGCTCTTTAGCTTTGGCCTCTAGTTCCGAATAGGTCTTTTCTCCAAAGAAATCCTTGAAATTGTCCTCTTGTGCCTTAAAGCTTCTTAAGAATCCTTCAAGATCATAAGAATCAAAGGAGATGTCATGGTTGAAATTCTTCAGGAACTTATCTAAGGTCTCCTGGGAATTTCTAATTGCAAAGCTAACACTCACCTCATCAGTTGAATTGTCTTCGTAGCTAATTTTCAGAGAGTATTCGCTGCCTAAACCGTATTCTTCAGTACCTTTAAATAGGGTTAACCGTCCCCTCAATTCTTTGATTTTTTCACTTTCTTATAGATAATCTTCGTTCTCAGAATCTTCATCTACAAGTGGCTGATCCTGTCTACTTAGATCTTCTATTCTCACGTGCGTTAACAAAGACTGTTTAGGTCCTCCCTCTCCTTGAGAGTCAATCTCAATCGAAGCGTCCTTTTCTTCAGTAGCCGATGATTTATCTAACAGTTTTCTACTCTCCTTATTTATCAATAAGTAGGAAATAGCTCCTACTCCTCCAGCAGCAACATTAAAGCCTGCAATTGACAGAAAGATCGACTTCATTGCAGGAAGAATCACTGCAAGCAGCTAATTGATTTTTAGATTTTTAAACTTAAACAGCTCCGTAAAGTTCGTTCCCTTAAAGAAGTTAGATCTTGGATTTATTAACTAGATCTTGTGCTTTAGATTTCAAAAGATCATACCCTTCTTTAGAAAAATGTTTCTTGAATTGTGTTTCGTTACTCATCAATTCCTCCAGGAATCCAGCAAGCGTTGTTGATGAAAAAGATATTTCATTGTTAAACCTTTCGACATATCTGGTCAACGTCATTCTGTCCTGCCTTACTGAAAAATCAATAAAAGCATTTCCTAACTCTGTTGGTGCATTTTTGTCTAGGTACATCTTGAGGATGTAAGAATCACCTAATCCTTGATCTTCATCCCCTTTAGTTAGGACTAATCTAACTTTTAGGTCTTCCTTGTCATCATCTTCTTCATCCTCCTCATCTGCTACTTCAATATTTTCTGGTTTAGAGATGTCAACTAGCCACTTTACATGAGTTTGAGTGAAAAAAGGATCAGTTAAGGCAGAAGCTTCCTGGCGACTGTCTGCTTCAGAAGTATCAGCTGGTGTAGAGCCTAAGACTCCAGGTACTGGCGAATCTTTCTGAGATGCAGAAGACTCTTTTTCTAAGGATCTAGTCAAACTAGGCTTTCTAAGTAACACATAAGAGGTAGTACCTACGCCTCCAGTGACAGCGCCTGCACCAACACAGGAAAGAACAATTGCCTTAACTGGTAAAGCCATTAAGTAGCTAAGTTCTAAAAGTCTGTCAGAGTATTTTACCTATAACTTTTTGATCCCAGCCAAAACATCAGTAATCTTGGATATCTCGGGCTTTGTTCTTTGCTTGTCAGATGCATCTTCTTCTAGAGAGTTGTAGACAACAACCCCTGTACTGGAAAGGCCTCCTGCAGCCACAAAAGAAAAGAAGACTATCTTCGTAGAGAAGATGGGCACTGTGTCTAGAACCTCAAGGAAGTCAAATTTACTCTGCCTTTCTAATTGAGGTCTCCAGGAGAGCTTTTAGAGACTCAAAGGTCTGAGCTCCAAATTTAGCTTTAAAAGAGTTTTTTCTATTTAGCAATTCTTCTAACAATCCTTTAAAAGAGCCATTACTTACTGCAGCATTGTTGTTGATGTTGTCTAAAAAGCTCTTAAGTTCGTGAGGTTCTTTCCTTGACCAATAAGGTATTGAAACTTCACCATCTCTTTTAGGTTCCAACTTGTCTACTGCCTTAAGACCATAGGAGTGGCCTCAAAAATTATCAACACCGGAAGTAAGGATTAATCTCCCTTTAATTTCTCCTTGTACAGGCGGTAATTCTGTATTTTCAAGTTCACCTTCGAGAATATCGTCCATATCGCCTTCTGGAGGAATATCTAACTTGTCTGGAGTTTCTCCAGACTTCTTGTCCTTATTGAGAGGATAACCATCCTTAGATACAGGAATCTCCTCTTCGTCATCAGACATACTATGCAACAATGATCTAAAGATTTTTTGTTCAGTTAGAGGAGAGGCAGGATCTACAAAGTCACCTACAGGAAAGGACTTAATGCCTGTTTTCTTTCCCTTAATGAATGTGAGAGACGGTCAACCTCCCGTTACCTGTTGATAGGCTACTATGCCTCCGCCAGAGACTGCTCCTGCTCCAGTTAGAGCTACTAGAGCAGCTCTAACGGGAAAGTTCATTAAACCGTTAACTTTTCTATCTGTTCTCTAAAGATTTCGTAAGTGTCTTTTGTTGCTCTAATCAAGAAAAAACTAATTAAACGATCTTCCTCAGAGCTCACTTCCTAAATATGGTTTTTAGGTCGAGTGTTTTGAAAAGAAAGAAAAAGCTTGTGTCTTTAGGTTCCTAAGAGAGAAATCTACAGTTTTGGTGATTCATGAGAGTGTAGAAAAGCAATCACAATCTAAGTGGTGTAAGACCAACTTCTAGACGAGGGATCTAGAGAATTTACTTGATCTTTGAGTTTAATGAAAACCTTGAAAGAAGGATTTAAAAGTCTGATCTATAAATTTGAAAAATCTAAATACTGAAACTATTGCGCCAGCTTGCCTATTTCTTCCCTCAAAGAATCATAAATATTGCCTTTAAAGATTTTTTGAAACTCTTCTTTCTTCTTCTCTAATTCGCCTATTAGTTCCTTAAGGAGATCATCTTCCAGACCCAACATTGAATTGAAGCCATCTAGGTACTTCTTTAACTTAGATTTCTCGCCTTCTATCTCGAAGCTAACAGAAACTTTCTCTTCTCCTTCCAACTCCGCGAGATCGTCATCGCAAGAAGCCACTAGTTTATATTCGTGCTCGCTGAAACCAAAGGTACTCTTAGCCTTCATCAGCAAAAGGTTTCCTTTTAAAGGAGAGATTAATTCAGCTTCTTCCGCTTCATCTTCAGCTTCTTGTTCTGAACTCCCTGGATAGTGATCGTCACTAGATAAACGTTCTTCTGCAACTTGCGAATCTCCTAATCTTTCAGATGCTTCGTCATCTTTAGTATTCTCTAACGATTTCTCTGTCTTGACTTCTTGCGAAGCAGGTCCAGTAGTTCTAATTGCTTCTTTGGATCTAAAAGCATCAACAGCTACGTAGCTTCCTCCAGAGACAGCTCCTGCACCCGCCAACGAAAGAAAGACCATCTTAGCGGAAAAAGGCACTATTTTCCTGCCTTATTAATTTCAGCAACAAAAGAATCGTAGAGTTTTCCCTCAAACACCTCTTCAAAAGAAGTTCTCTTTCTTGATAATTCATCAAGAACATCTTGCAGAGGATCAAAGCCTGTACCTAGCATGGCATTCACATCATCTAAGAATTTTTTAACTGTTGTTCTTTTGTTCTCTATGGCAAATTCAACAGAAGCTTGCTCTACTCCATCTAGTACTGAAGGCTCTTCTGAATACTTAACTGTCAACTCATATTGGTAACCATCACTACCAAAGTAACTGTCTTTCTTAACGAGAATTAGTCGACCTTTTAACTCTTCAGAGCTAGGAAGATTGTCCATTTCATCATTGTCATCTTCTTCGTATTCCGTTCCCTGGTCCTCTATTGAAACAGGGGTTTTAATACTCTTTTCTTCAGACTCAGGTTGAGAGACAGGAGCTAAACCATCGTTACTCGTCTGAACAGTTTCTGCTCTTACATCAATTAATTTCTCTGCACCTCTCTGTTCACTCTCTTCCTTCTTTAATAAAGTAGTTGATTGTTCTGGCTCTTTAGCCCAAGAACTGCCCTGCGTGAAATACACTGCACCTCCTCCTGTTAAGGAGACTGCACCTAACAGAGAAGCGATTATCGCCTTAGCTGCAGTAGTCATTAAAGATTCAAAGCTCTAATTTGTTCTTCCAACTTGCTCTTTGCACCTTCACCGAAGATTTTGTTGAATTGTCGAGAAGTTTTCTCTAGTTCTTTGAAAACTTCATCTATGTCATTTGTATTCGTAGAAACACTGCTATTGAAGCTAAATAGATAATTTGATACTTCCTTCTCTAAGCCCTTAAAGATCACATTTACACTAGTTCTTTCCTTAGATTCAAAGGTCCAAGCTCCTCCATCGTGAACAAATTGAAGCTCGTACACAGTACCTCAGCCATCAGGGTCTTCTCTGGAGACTAAAGACAATCTTCCCTTAAATTCTCTTTTTGCTTCAGAATCATCTAAATCCTCATCCTCTTCGGCATCACTTAGCTCAGCATGGCCGCTATCCAGAGTCTCTGCTTGAGATACAACAACTGAACTCAATTTGGCATCTGTAGTAGAGTCCCCTCCAGGACTTTGCTCTAAATTGATTGTTCGACTACTAAAAGAGCCAAGAGAGTCAACTATTACGTAACTTCCGCCAGAGACGACTCCTATTCCTGCCAAGGAGAGCAATACTGACTTCATAGGGAAAGGCACTTCTTGTTAACTAAGCTTCTCTACACCTTCTTTTAGCTGTTGATATACAGAGACATCAAATGTAGAAGTAAACCTGTCTTCATACTTTTTAACTTCCTTCATAACATCATCAATTCCGTCGAATTTAAAGGAAATATCTGTAGTAAAGAGATTGACTAGGGAATTGATTGCAGTGATATCTGAAGTAGTTGAGAAACTAACTTCAAAGACAGAATTAGTTGGTCGAATGAAGTCACTACCATACTTGACCTCTAATTTGTAGGTATAGGAATTTTCATCTCAACCAGTTTCGTCCTTTTCCTTAATGAAGAATAGAGACCCTGAGGTCTTTGTGCTTGCTTCTTCATCTGCTAAATCATCGTCATCAGATGAGTCTTGTTCCGTTTTATCTTGAACTCATGAAGGCTCTGAAGAGTTTGCAGAAACGTCAAATGATGCTGAAGACGGTTTTTCAGAGTTCGTAAGCCTTAGTGACTCTTTTGATGTCTGGTCGCGACTTTCGGAGTCCTTGGAAGACCTAGCTAAATCTGTCGCATAGTATATGCCGCATCCGCTACCTGCAATCCCTCCTGAACCTGCAAGAAATAAAGCAATTAGCTTAGGCGACAATGATGAGATCATCTAGAAAAGAATGAGTCTTTGTAGAAAAACTCTAAGAGGAAATTAAGTTATTCAATCCTAATAGATTTGCTAAAACAACCTCAGGAAAAGCATAAACGTCCCTCCTCCAAGGGGAGGGAGATGTAACTCTTATCTACTAATGCTCGTCCAGGTCGTTAGCATCATCTTCCAATACAGGTAGCTGTGCATTTTCTTGAAATTGTTTTACTTGCTCATCTGTCAAGGATTTAGTTAACTGCTCTTCACTAACTTCTGCACTAGTCCCGGAGGATTGACTGTTTTGAGAGCTAGATGCAGATGGACTTCCTGAACCAGAACTGGGAGAACTAGAGGATGATGTAGAGTGACTAATAATTTCTAATTGAGCATCTTTAGGGAAGAGCGTTTTAACTCCGTAGTGAAAGCCTGCACCTCCACCAAAAATGCCTCCTAAAGCGCCTAAGGTCCTAAAAATAGATTTAGAGGAAAAAATAAGCATCTACTTGAATTTATCTAGAAACAGTTGATATTTATAAGTTTGACCCTAATGAAGTTGCACAGTTACCTAAGCTTGAAAGTTAGTCTCACTATGACCTTTGTAGATACCATAGACGATCACTAGGTAAATCTTTCTCTCTTCTTAGGTTTTAAGTAGGTTAATCATCTAATTCAAAGGCATCGTCTTCCATCGCCTCAAGACCCTCACCTACTTGAAATTGATTGACATTTTCCTCTTTTAGAACTTTTTGTAGCTCTTCCTCCGACATACTCAACACATCAGCTTCACTGGAACCTGTCGAAGTTGCTGTTGAAGAACTAGCAGGACCATCTACCCGGGTTGCCGGTAACCCTGAACTGGAATCGCTCGAATTACTCAACAATTTATTAAAGAAGCCCGTTTTGACTCCGTAATCGACACCGACTCCTGCTCCAGCAACACTGCCCATACCAGTTAAGGTAGCGAATACCACTTTAGGAGATCAAGCAATCACCTTAACTAGGAGAAAGTGTCTCAAATTTCTCCTCCATTAATAGGTAGGTAGAAGAGCTAAAGAAGGCCTCAAACTTTTCTCTATCCTTTCTTATATCTCTCAATACAGATGAAAGATCATCTACATGGAAAGAAATCAAATTATTTATCCCTAACAAGTATCTGTTCAAAGAATCTTTCTCAATTGTAGTTTCGAAGGTTACGTCAAAAATACTGTCAGAAAAGTTATTAGATGCATCCTCAAAGCTAACTTCTAGTGAATAAATGTAGCCACTCCAAAAGAACCTCCTACTGCTGCTATGGCAATCCCTACTACCTTAGGAGTAATTACCAAATCTACCTGTTAAGAATTTGAAAGCTCTGCAAGACTCCCTCTAACTGATTAAAAGTAGTTAAGTCGAATGCCGAAACAAATTGACTTCTATTATTCTCTAGAGCCTTTAGCATTTCATCGATATTTTCAAACAAGAAAGAAGTTTCTACATTAAATCCCTCAATTAATGCATCAAGACTAGATGTGCTCACAGTAGTTGAAAACTCAACTTGCTTGCCTACAACTTCTCCCTTCTTCTCTGAAGAAAGATTGGATTTCAACTCATAAACATCTTTTTCTCAGTCATCATCTCTATATTTCGTAAAAAATAGCTGTCCTTTTAGTATTTGAGGAGATTCCGCAAGTTCTTCTAGATCCTCATCTTCGTCTTCTTGGTCTAACAAATCTGCTATTGGTTCGCCTTCACTTTTGGTTGCTTGAGTTTGAAGGTCAAGCTTTCCATCTTCTCTAACTGTAGAGCTATTTACAGGAGATTGAAGTGAATCTTCTGAACGATTCTCTTTGTCCGAAGCTAGTACTAGTGGGTTTTTATAAGTCGAAACGTAGTGAATTCCATAACCTTTTCCTGCAGTACTCCCTAAGCCAGCAAAAGAAAGAAAGGCAATCTTAGGGGAAATTAAAGCCATTTACGAAGGTAGTGCCTATATATCTGAAGAAAAACCTATACTTTTGGATCTTCTATTCTAGTGTTTCTTGAAAAAAGGCTAGCAAGCTGGTCTGCCTAGCTTTGCCGTGCTAAGACAATTCTTGTAACCGGGATGTCAATTGTTCGAAACCTTGTTCACCTAAAGCTTTAGTAAATGAGTCAGATTTCTTACTTACCTCTGCAAGGATTCCCTTGACGTCCAGTACATCAGTAGAGATATCTCCGTTGAAAGACTCTCAGAAATTATGTAGCTTTCTTTGATCTATTTCGGATTCAAAAGAAATTTCCAGCTCGCTGCTGTCTGGATGATTGTCTCCTCCAGGATAAACATCTACAAACCTATATGTAAGAGAGTCCGTTCCTCCTCAATAGTCCTGTTCCTTAACTAAGAAAAGCTTTCCGGTTACCTGAACGACCTCCTCTAATTCATCATCATCCTCTTCGTCACTATCGTCATCAGAAGATTGAGCTTTTAAAGAAGAAGCTGGATCTTCAGGCGCCAGAGAACTCTCTGAATCATGTATAGAACGACTTAGAGGATCTGATTCTTTGTGAATGCTAACGGAATCCTGTAAATCTGAACTATTTGATGAAGATGACTCTGGACTATTAAATGAGTTATCTTCGCTCTGTCTTGCATCTGAATTCGTAGAGCTTCTAAATGTGGTGTAATAAACTCCACAACCACTGCCTACAATACTACCAGCCCCAACTAAAGAGCAAAAGATAACTTTAGGGTAAAAGATTGCCATTTAATTATTGAATTGCTGAAAAAACTATCAATGAAACTGTACCTGACGACTTAAACATGACTACCAACTATCTTTAAGTTACAACAGCATTTCTTAATTTGGTCTTTAACTCTTCGAAGGTAGATTGACCAAAAACAGAGGTGAAATCAGATGACTTCTTTTCTAGGTTAGGAATAATATCCTCTACGCCTCAAAGTTCCATCAAAATCTCTCCATTTAGATCATCTAGAAGTTTTCGAGCTCTTCTCTGTTCAGTTTTAGAGTCAAAGATGACCTCAAATAATTGATTATTCAAGGAATCTGTACTACCTGAAAAGTCAACTTCAAATCTGTAATCCTTAGTATCTCGAGATCCAAAACTACCTTCTTCGCCAATAAAGAATATCTTCCCAGACACGTTTTGCAAAGGCTCTTCTTCTGTACCATCTTCATCATCCACAACTGGATCAGAAAGATCTGATTCCGAAGCCGTTACAGTAGGTGCTGGTTCACTAGACTCTTCAAAAGAATTATTCTCACTAACAGTCTCTCCTCTGTTGTCTAGGGGAGATCCTTCATTTCCCTTAACAGTTCTTTTTCCTGAAGGTCAATGATTTGTAACTACATAGTAAGTTCCAAAGCCGCCACCCACAGTTCCCCCTGTACCAGCCAGAGAAAGTAAAGCTATCTTAGGAGAGATTAAGACCACGTAGCTTTTTAAAGAATAGAAATTCTCTCTTTAAGTTGGGCAAACACCTCAGAACCGAAGCAAGAAGTTAACTCTTTTTTTCTGCTATTTAAAGACGCAAGAATGTCTTGAGTGTCTTCAAAACTCATAGACAACAAGCTATTTAAATCATCTAAAGTTGATTGAATTTTGGATTGATCCTTCGTTGAGGAAAAACTTAATTCGAAATTAGGAGTCACTGAGATCCCTCCGTCAAGTTCAGTTTTTAGCTTATAGATCATCTGATCGGGAAAGTAATCGTCCTTTTCCTTAACCAAAAACAACCTACCTGAGACGCTTACAGTCTCAATAACATCTTCTTCCTCGTCATCTTCATAGTCATTATTGTCTTCAGTTTCTTGAGGATCAGAGACTCCTAGCGTTTCTGATTCGCTAGCTGAAATGGCTACAAAAGATTCGTCAACAGCCTTAGATTCTTGAGTAAGGTCTTGTCCTGAACGCACTTGTAAGTCATAGGCTTCTGACTCTTTTTCGTTTTTTTGAGAGACAGAGGAACTGTCAGAGTATCAAGAAGTTCTATAAACGCCATATCCTGTTCCAAAGGTACCTCCCAAGCCGCTAAAGATCAAGGCAATTATCTTAGAAGAGAACACAGCTTTTAGTAGCTAAGTTTTTCTATTCTAGCCTTTAATGCTTAAAGGCCTCTAGAGTAGCTGTTGAGCGCAGTCGTTAGTTACTTTACTTTTTAGGCTTTTAAAGGAGAGAAATTAGGTTCTTGAATGAGAGATTTCTTGCAACTTGATCTTCAACTTTGGAAGAAAATCATTCCCGAAGGCGGTTTCCAGCTTACTTGACTTTTCCTCCAAATAGTCGACTATTTTATTGATCCCCCAGAAGTCTAGAGAAATATCTCCGTTAATTTCTTCGATAAGACTTCTAATTTTTCGGCGTTCTAGTGTCGATTCAAAAGGTAAGGAGAATTTTTGATTTTCAGGAGCTTCTTCGCCATCAGAATAGGTAGCCTTAAAGGAGTAACTATCTGATTCCTTACCTCCAAAGAAACTGCTTTCTTCCTTTACGAAAAATAGATTTCCAGAGATCTTTTCTAAGGGCTCTTCCTCATCATCTTCTTCAACGTCTAATTTATGAGGATCATCGCTGCCCAAGACATAACCCTCTGACGTTCTAGTGTCAGATGTCTCAGATTCAGTTGGCGAAGAAGCTGGACTTCTAGACACATCTTCTTGATCTGATGAGTCTTCAGGCTGATTCGCAAGTATCTGCTGCTCACTTTCTAATTTTCTGGATCCGATGGTTTGTAGCGAATCTTTATCTTCGCGCGCTTTTGCTTCTGAGCGTCAAGATCCAGTAGCTACATAGTGAGCTCCGAAACCACCGCCTACAGTGCTACCTGCACCAGCAAAAGAAAGTAAAGCTACTTTAGGAGAGATAAAGGCCACTATTGTGTCTTGAGTAAAGCGGTCTTATCTTGCAAGGATTCAAAAGCTTTAGGTCCCAATAGAGAAATCAAATCCTTTCGGTAACTGTTAAAGGTTTTTACCACTTCATCAATGTCATCAGGACTTACCTCATTAGAGCCATTGACGTTGTCTAGGATGTTCTTTATCTTTTCTTCTGTTAGAGGTGACTCAAAGTCTAGTTCAAACTGAACATCTTTAGGGGTGTTAGTTTCTCCTGAGAATTTAACTTCCAGCTTGTAGACGAAGTCCCCAAATCCCTCTTCATCTTTAGTTTTTGTTAAAAAGAGCTTGCCAACAAGGCCCTGAGTAACAACCTCTTCTAGATCATCTTCATCTTCTTCGTCAGAAGATTCAGAATCCTTAACCAACCATCATTTAACTTCAGTCTTCTCTAAAAGAGACTGCCCTGCCTCTAATTGTTTTGTACTTGGGCTATCTTCAGAAGCAACAGGGTCTCTTGACTCTTCCCTTGAAAGTGCCACACTAGAAGAGTTCTGTGCTGAGACTACATGAAGAATTCCGCAACCGCCACCTGCAACGCCACCAAAACCTGAAAGAGATAGGGCCACTAACTTGGGAGAGATCACAATATTGATCTATTGAGTTCTTCTATTCTAGTTCTTAAGGTCTAAATGGTTTTAGAGTAAGGTTCTAAGACATTAAAGATCGCTGTAGTTGGTTATCAATTAAGCAGCTGCTTGGGCCCCAGAAGAAGAACCTTGCGAGCTAGCCGTAGTTGTTACTGAGGAACTTGAAGACCCTGAGCTTTCTCCCGACCCCTGGCTACCCGTGCTGGTTGATCCTGTCGAGGGACTACTGGCCCCAGAGCCACTAGATCCGGAATAACTCGAATTTTTAACAGCTTGCTCGATCTTGCCTATGATGGCACCTAACCCAAAACAGCCTCCTAGTGCAGCAATCACAATCCCTGCAGTCTTAGGGTTAATCAAAGCAACTAACTAGAGGGCAAAAGCCCTCTAACTTCCTTCTCTAGTTGCCTGAAACAATCACCTCCAAAAATTGCAACTAACTTATTTTGATTGCTCTTTAGAGCTCCCAAGACCTCACTTACATCATCAGGATTCACAGCAATCTCCCCATTAAAAGAATCAATTAACCTGCCGATCTCTCCCTTAGTCTTTGAGGACTCAAATGCCAGAGACAGCTCTTGATTAGCTATGTCGTCTTTATCTCCTCCATAAACAATCTTTAACTTGTAAAAGTCTTGCTGTCAACTTTCGTCTAGTTCTTTAATTAGGTAAATAGTTCCAGAGATTCTCTCATTCGACACTTCTTCTCCCCAATCATCCTCATCATTTTCCTGATCTTCGACAGTAGAGTGTAATTGAGACTCCATAGTTTGAGCCGGGACAGAAACCCCTTCTAAAGACTGCTCGTCAGAACTGCTTGCAGAAGCCAAACTGTGTCCCTCTGTCTGTATCCGCCTATCAAGCGGCATTGAGTCGCTAGAAGAAACAATATAGCATGCAGTTCCGGTTATTCCGCCTGATCCGACCAAAGCTAGAGCTATTAGTTTCGGAGACATATCCCCTATCTACCTAATCACTACTTCCGAGAAAATGGCTGAATTTCGTTAATTAGAACTTTGAAGCTTTTGAACTTCTTGAATTAGCTGTTCAAAGAAAGAGGCGCCAAAAGTCCCAATCAACTTTCTCTGATTGCCTCTAAAGGTACTTAAAACATCAGAGATACTGTCAGGAGTAACTATTGTTTCTCCGTTTATGTCTTCGGTTAACTTATTGATTTCTCTTTCATTCTTCGGAGAAGCGAAGGGCAACTCGAATTGAGTCCCCTCGGGTTGTGCTGTCTCCCTATTAAAAGAAGGAATTAGTTTGTAAATGTGTTGACCCACTCAATCTGAGTCTGCCTCTTTAACTAAAAACAACTTTCCTTCAATTACTTCAGACATTTCTTCTTCAAATCCTCCATCATCATCTTCTTCAGGTTCTTGAATTCTCACTTGTCATCATTTAACAACGGGAATTTTCGGTTCTCTTGTAAGCATTTCTACAGTTTCATCAGAAGCACTTTCGTCTTCTGAAGATTGGTTATCAATGTCTTGAGTTAGACTGCTTCTAATCTCGTCTAAATTGCCCGCTGGAGCTTCACGCCCTTCTTCTAACGCAGAAAGACTTGGATTATCGACTTTCAATCCTTTATCAACGCTAGACTGAACATAACTGCCTCTACTTATGTAGTAGTAAGAGCCACAACAACCTCCTGCAACTCCTCCAGAGCCCGAAAGGAACAAAAGCACTGACTTAGGAGACATTAGAAATCTAATTCTTGCCTGCTAACTTATTGATAGACCTTTCCAGTCCGGCAAGTATCTCAGGACCAAAGTATTCGTTCAGGCCCTTCTTAGTGCTATTTAAAGCATCAACTAAAGAATTCATATCAGAAGGATGTATGGAAGCCCAACCATTGAACTCATCTAGGAGAGTTTTTACCTTTTCTTCAGCTATTGGTGTAGAGAATTCGGCAATAAACACAGGCTTTTCTCCTATACCCGCTCTTAGATCTGTAGTTAATTTATAGACATATTGTTCAACATAACTGCTGTCATCTTCAGCCTTCATTAGATACAAGTAACCAGAATACCTATATTCTTCTTTTGGCATTTCCTTAGCAGATAACGTTCCTTGATTTGCTTGTGCAGTATTGCTAGACATTTAGTTCCTTTTTACTTTTGTCCTTTAAAGATTTGTATTTCTTAATTTAGAAGATTTGAAATAAAGGTGTTGTGAGTCTTCTAAAGAAGACTCTTCAAAAATCTAAACATCAAAAATTTTTTATTTTGCTTTAAGAAATAGGTGAGTAATATTTAAGTTTTTTTGTTTAAATAAGTTTTTAAAAGTAATTTAATGTAAAAGTGCCTATTAACTCGAAAACACCTACTAAGAGGACTTAGAAATTAGAGAGTTTACAGCATCCTGAAGCTTACTAAACAGTTCCTCACCAAAACAATCTGTTAATTTTGCTTGTTCACTCTTTAAGGCGCTAGCAACAGAGTTTAAGTCTTCAGAACCTATAGTTGTCCAGTCGTTAAAGCTGGAAAGGATTGAGTTAACTTTGTTTTGAGATTTTGTGGATGTGAACTCCCAAGAAAACAAGGAAGTACCATCTAAGCTTTCTCCTTTATCTAAGGTCAATTTATAGACATAAGAACCAAAGAAACCATCATCTTTTGCCTTCACTAGGTAGAGATTTCCCTTAAACTGTTCGGATTCTTCTGGCACAACAGCTTCATCGTCTTCTTCATCGTCACTATAGCAGCTTCAGTCATATCAAGCGCAACTGTTTTCTGAGGACGCAGAGGAGAGACTTTCTACTTTTAGCTCTGTATTGGGCTTTTGTTCAAGAGGAGTCACTTTTTCAGTTTCCTTAAGTTCCTGTTGATCCGAAATGACAGCAGGAGAGACAGCTATAGATTTTTCCTGGACTTTAGAGTCTTTATTGGATCCTCAGCCAGACACATAATAGTTAATACCGAAACCACTCCCTGCAATTCCTCCTGAACCCGCAATCATCATTGCAATTAACTTAGAAGAAAGCAACTTCCTAGTTCTTCAAATCTTCTAGTTTGGTCATCAAAGCAGAGAAAACATCTTTGTTAAAGAATGACTCAAATTTAGACTGATTGCCTCTCAAGGTTTTCAAAACATCACCTAAGTTATCAGAAAATACTGAAGCTTCTCCATTGAAGATTGTCAGAAAGGCCTCAATTTCTTTCTCAGTTTTAGTTGACGTAACTTCTATAGAGAGCTGTTGATTTTCGGAAATGTCACTTCCCTTAAGAGCAAGTTTGTAGAAGTGCTCGTCACCTGCGCCTCATTCTAAATCAAGCTCTTTAGTTAAGTAAAGAGTTCCTGAAAACTGATTAACTTTCGACTCTAGATCAGCTTCTCCCTCGTCACCTTCATCATCGTCTGTATCCTTTTCTCAGTCAAATGAGTCTTCAGCGCTTACATCAGTCACCGTAGAGTCAGGTTCTTCCTGTTCAGAAGAGACTGTAGATACCGACACATCTTCACTTGTTCCGGTCGACGCAACAGAATCAGTTGAATCCTTCGTTTTAGTTAAGTCAACTGATTTTCTAACAACATAATCCATACCAAAGCCTCCGCCAATCGTAGAGCCTACTCCGGCAAGCGAGAGACAGATAGTCTTTAAGGGAAGAGCCATTACTAATTAGAAAGGCTTTCGATTCCAGTTAACAGATTTGAGTAGGCAAGACTACCAAAAATTGAAGAGAACTTAGTTTGTTTTTCCCTTAGAGTGTCTAAAAGATAACTAATATTCCCAGGATTCACCTCAACTGATCAATTGAAGTCTCTAACCAAATCATTGATCTTCTTTTCTGGCTCAGAGGACTCAAAGGAAACTGAAAATTCCCCAGAAGAATCACCTTCTTCGCCCTCCCTTTCGACTTTTAGTCTGTAGGAATAATCGCTCCAGCCATCTGTACTTTCCTCTTTAATAAGTACTAAGTTTCCTGATATAGTTTCAGAAACTTCTTCTTCATCAGGGTCTTCGGTATCGCGGTCACCGTCCAGATCTGTTACTCTTGTTGAGAGATCATGAGCCTCTCCCGAATCATTAACCGATACATCTATAGCGCCTTCAGTAGTTTGGGACTCAACATCCAGTTTTGCTTCTCGGGGATCTAATGACTCTGAAGAAGTGTCAGTCACAGAACTCTTTAGGCTAGACACATAGTATTGGTGAATACCGAATCCACTACCCAATACACCTCCTGAACCGACAAAAAACATAGCCATTAATTTAGGAGAAACCGACATTCTCTATTGCTTTAGCGACTCTACCTGCATTTTCAACGAAGAAAAAACTAGAGGTCCAAAGGTCTTTTCTAGCTTAGTCTTGTTCTTGTTAACCGCATCAATCACATCAGTGATACTTTCCGGGTTCACAGTAGTTTCGTAATTAAATGTCTCTAAGAATCTACTGATCTCTTGCTTTGTATGTCTGGACTCGAAGTGAATAGAAAGCTTCTGATTATCAGCCTCTAAAGCTCCTTCTAAGTTCAACTTATAGAAATAGTCATCAGCTCATTCATCCTTTTCTCTAACTAGGTAGAGGTCACCAGTATATTGGATAGATCTTTCCTCAATCTCTTCTTCTCCGTCCTCGTCATCATCTTCCTGCTCTTCTTTAGCTCCATCGGAAGGTACATCTAATCTGGAGCCTGGAGCTTCTGTGTCCTGCAACTTCCCGTTCTCTTCGGTCATAGAGGCTGCATCGGCTTCGACCCTTGATTCAATACCTACAGTATCCCCTTGAGTGCTCTTTTGGTCAATTAAGTGTGTCTCAGATTTGTTTGAAGCAGTTATGTAATAAACGCTGCAGCTGCTTCCAACTATACCTCCAGAACTCGCTAAAAAACCAGCAATTAGCTTAGGGGAAAGCAAAAGAGTTAGCCTTTAAGGGACCCTTCCAGTCTCTCTTTAAGGGAATTAAAGAAGTCTGTAGAAAACAAGGATACAAACTTTGCCTTCTTACCTTCTACTTCTTTGAGTACTTCAGAGAGATCATCAGGATTAACCCAAAAAGAGTTATTTAAGTCTGAAATAAACCTATTTACCTCGTCTTCGTTTTGATTAATGTCAAAGCTCACAGCTACATCTTTTTCAACAGCAATCTCTTCAGAATTGCTTCCTAGGTCTAACTTGAATTGATAAGAGTCTGAGTCTGTAAATGAATCTAATCCTTTATGTAGATAAAGTCTTCCTGTAAGTCGAGAAGTAGATCTTTCTTCTTCTAAATCTTCATCCGAATCATCATCTTCCTCAATCTTTAACTCTGAAGATTCAGGTTGCGAAATATCTGATTTGACTTCAACAGACAATAATTTAGAGGCTTGCTCAGCTTCTTCTCTTAAAGCCTCTTGAGTTTTAGGGCTTAAATCTTCTGACTTTGTGCTTTCTGCATTAGATTTGGATGCATCATTCAAAGACACACAATACTGATGAATTCCGCAACCACTTCCTATTACGCTGCCAGACCCAACAAGGGATAAGGCAATCATCTTAGGAGAGGCCAAGACTCTAAGTTAAAGAAGTCTAAATAAGTTGAAACGATTATATAGAAAATCAGAAGGAGGAGCTCTCCTTAGGAGTTACGTAGTTTTTTAAAAGACACAGCTAGTTGTTCCCTAAAGATTTCGGCCATCAGCTCATTAGCTTTCCTTCTAGCTTCAGAGATCCTCTCAATTAATCTTGCATAAGAGTTAGGCCCAAATTGACCCTCAAAGCTTGACTTAAGTTGGCCTAAATTCTTGATAAGGTCGTCGAGTTCTTCGGAAGTATCGCCCACTTGAGGGTTAAACACTTCATCTAGGTAACTCTTTAATTCCTCTCTTGTCTTTAAGCTATCAGTAATTTGTAACGTAACTCTAGCAGTAGGATCCACCCTATTTTCTTCACTATCTTCCTCTTCTTCTCTAGCTTTAACTTCTCACTCATATTGATCAAGATCATGTTCTTCACCAGAGAGTACCTCCCCTCTATAGAAAGGCTTTGCCTTAGAGTCGTCTCTGGTTAAGACTAGATAAACTAAAAACCTTGCTTTAGGAGGAATAACCGAGTAAGCATAGTAACTAGATCCTGCAGCTACTGATATTACAGAAATAGAACTAGCAGACAGACAGGCCTTGACAATGGTCTTCATAGACCAAAGCAACTACTTCTCAAGAAGAGAAAGTTGAAAGGACTATTCATTATAGCTACAAGACTATCCGGCCGAAGCCGAATAGCTTAAATCTAGGCTAACCTAGAATTCGAAAGAGTAAATATCTGTTAATTCTCCAGCAGTAAGATCTTTCAGCTTTCTGGAAGGAACAAACTTAGGAACTTCTCTTGCAGGGATAGTTATCTTTGCTTTAGTTAGAGGGTTAAATCCGCTTCTTTCACTTCTCTTAGACTTCTTAATCTGGCCGAGTCCCAATAATACTGTTGACTCTTCTTTTTGAATTTCTGTCAGAAGTACAAACTGATACTCTCTTAAGATTGTTTGAGCTACTTTTTCTGTACAACCAGCTTTGTTAGCTAAGTGCTTTAAAAGATCAGCCTTCTTCACTACTACTTAACTTTGGAAGCCATTTCCTTAAGTCTCTTAGAAGGAGAGAACTTAGGAACATTACAAGCAGGAATCTTGATAGGCTCCTTAGTCTTGGGATTCATGCCTGATCTTTCAGCTCTCATAGCTATCTTGAACTTCCCTAAATTCAAAAGAACAAATTCCTTGTTAGCTTCTAGTTCTTGTAGAACGATTTCTTCGTAGAACTTCAATACATTGTCTGCTTGTTCCTTTGATACTTTAGCCCTAGAAGCGATTGAGCTTAATAGTTCTTGCTTGTTCATCGACTTTTATTTTAGACGAAGCAATTTTGAAGAGGCAAGAAAGGGAGTCATCAGCCCTATTTCTAGGCCCGTCAATGCTGGATTTGACTTAGCTTTTCTTGTAGTAAAACTTCAATGGTGAGTAGGTCAACTTAAAGGTACTCCTAAATTGAGACTCTACCAATCTCATCTGCTGCTCGCTTAAGTTATCGGGATTAGAGCAGTGCACCACAAAAGTAGGTATCGACGACTTAACCTGCATAATCTTCTGCAACGTTATAGCCTTAGAGGCCCCCAAGAGAAACAGATTAGCTCTACTCAAGAAACTAGTTAATGCAGCTTGAGAAAACAGCCTAGAACTTTCTGCCTCAATCATCTGCAAAGCTTTAAAGATATCCCCTAGTTTCTTTGAATACTTAGCACTAACAAAAACGATTGGGGCTCAAGTTAAGTAGTAGAACTTCTCCCTAAGCATCTTTTCATATTTATCCCTGCGACTAGGTACAGAATAGTCAAGAAGGTCTCACTTATTGACGACTATCACTACAGGCAAATTTGAGTCAAATATCTCCTTAGCTACCTTCTCATCTATGTAGGTCATAGGAACAGACAAGTCAACCAAAAACAACAAAACATCAGCAAATCTAATAGCCTTTTTGGCCCTCAACATCGAAAGGTGATCAAGTTCTTCATTTCTAAGTCCTTCTTTCTTTAGCTTCTTTCAGCCGGGGCTGTCTATCAACAGATACATCTTGCCTCTGTAGTTAAGGCTGTGTTCCACCAAGTCAATGGTTGTTCCCTCTATAGGAGAAGAAATAACTAGCTCAGAACACAGCAAAGAGTTCACCAAAGAAGACTTACCTACATTCACCTTTCCAACTATCCCTAACCTAGTGGGTCTGTGCTCTTCCTGTATCTCCCCTAAAGCTTCGGGTTTCTTGCCTAGCGACCTTTCAACTTGTTCTGACAGTTCCATAATGTTGATGTCGTGTTCAGCAGAAATTAAGATAGGCTCTCCAAAGCCCAAGGAAGATGCAAAATTCCTTCAGCTTTCCTCCTTCTTTTTGCAATCTATCTTGTTCCCCACCAATAACACTGGACAAGAAGCATTCTTGTGTAGCAACTTAGAGATCTTTCACTCAATAGACCTAATTCCCTCAGTAGTAGAGAAGAGGAATAGTACTACAGAGGACCTCTTCAACTCCTCTATCAACAGTCTGTTCATCTCTGGCTGGAATTGAAAACTTAACTCTTCGGAGTAACCTCCACTGTCTATCAGGATTAACTCTCTCTCACAAAGCTTTATCTGTCTTAGTATCAAGTCCCTAGTTAAGGACTCCCTGTTCAAGACTATTGCGTGTCTGTCTTTAACCAACCTATTAAACAATTGGGACTTACCTACATTGGTAGCTCCCACAATAAGGACCCTAGGAAGAGAAGAAGACTTACTTGGCATATAAACCTCCTAACAGAAAGGCAAGGGGAAACCCTTAAGTCTAAATCGCGACAGTAACAGGTTTACGTCAACCTTTATATCTCTTTAGTTGGACAACCAACTTATTTCTGTATTGCTCAAGTCTGTCTGTTCGATCCCAATTGAAGCTAAGCTGTCAAGAATAAAAAGTAGCTATAAATGTGAAATCAATCAGTATATCGGCATTTATATGAAGTAAATCGGCAAGTAGCTTGATGTTATTTTTGGATAGTTGACTTTCTCTAGCAAAGTTACCATACTCTCAATAGATAGTGTTCACTCTAGCTCATTCATAGTCAATTAGAAAGAGACCTAACTCGCCTGAGTCTAATCTACTGTAAATTAGATTTTTAAGACTTATGTCATTGTGGGTCAATACCTTCGGCAGGTCCTTGTATTTTTCTACTAATTCCTTATATATGGGAAAGTAATCGTTGTATTCCCTTCGATCGAAATCTACCTTATCTGAAGAGTCAAAATCATCGTGAGGAAGGATGTTCGTTAGTTTGTTTTCGGGGACAGAGTGATACCTCCTAGCTAGCTGAATAATTCTCTCTAAAACACCTCTATCAATTACCTTAGGTCGTAGTGGCTCTCCCTCTATCCATTTATAGATGGCGTTTCCTGTAGAAGAGTCATAGGCCAAAAGGAAAGGATCTTCTACCAGCTTAAGTACCTCTTGCTCATTTTCCCTAGATATAAGGTCGTTATTCTCGGCAAGCCTGACTTTAAAAGATCTTCCGTCTAAGAGCGTTATCTTAAATATCTGATTAGAAAAGCCTACAATGACCTTCCTGAAACTTCTTATCTCTGCTCTGTATTGAGGAAAGTGAGCAAGAAAGTAATTCCTGGCTATCTCCTTAGACATCTGTATCCATTGTTATTGAACTTCCTGACAGCTTTTTACCAGTAATTCACAGAGATTGTGAGAGGAGACTAATCATCCTGCAGAGATCTTGTACTTTCTAACACTAGATTCTGTAGCCGAAGAGTTAACCAGTTTGAGCTGTATCTCTCCTTCTCGAAGCTTCTCTATTACAGAACAATACCTAGGATTAAGTTGCATAATTCCATCAAACATCTTCAGTCTTATTGATTTCACATCAGCAGTTACAAAGACTTCTGTAGGTCCTACTATCCTAACCCTTAAAGGTTGATCAGGAGGAGCAAGAGGGGTGACAGAAACCCTCTGGTGTCTAGGCTCTGCCACCTCCTAAAGCGAAGAATTTACTTTATTTTCTATTAAAATTTTAAGTTTTGAACTCTCAGAAAATCTCTAAGAGGGGAGTTTAATCTTAAAGACCCTTAGGCTATTCTCAAAAGTTTGTCTCCTTACTTCTTCAAAGGAAATGCCCCTTCATTCAGCAATAACCCTAACTATGGACCTGCAAATGGATTGTGTAATCCCTAGATAGGGAGAATCACTCTCTACCAACAGCTTATCTATAGGAACTAGGGGAACTATCTCCCTAAACTTGTCAGGATTTCTGAAAACCAAGGGAGAGAAGGAGATGACAAAATCTCCCGGCAACTCTAGTGCTTCTCTCAGCTCTTGTTTAGACCCATCAAAAGAGTGAATTATGCCCCTAAGCTTTGGATACTCCCTTAAAAGGTCTAAAGCATCTTTGCAGGCATTCCTAATGTGAAAGACAACCACTAAATCATGTTTGATAGCTATCTCTATCTGCTTCTTCAGTCAAATTAATTGGATCTCTAAAGCTTCTTCCCTACTTACCCTATAAAAGTCAAGACCAATCTCACCTATAGCTACTACCTTGTCTCTGTGCTTCTCTATTAATCTTTCTAGCTCTTCTACTGCTGAATCTACTGTCTTCCCTTCTTCTGCTAAGTAAAGGGGGTGAACGCCTATCGCACAAAAGACATTCTGGCGATTATTTGCTTGATCTATTACTAGATGAGACTCCTCTAAAGAAGTAGCTACATTAAGGTATCAAAAGGCAGGTTCGAGCGAGATGTATCTTTCAAAATCATCTTTAAAAGCATCACTACTAAAGTGAATGTGGGTCTCAAATATCCTCCTATCCTTATTCACTAATTAGATGACTCAGTCAAGAAGGTATTACCCTCTACACCTTCATACCTCACTCAATTCTATTTCTAGGTTAATGCCTTCTCTCTCTTTGATAGTGCTATTGGTAGACAGTAGAGCTCCCTTTCTGAGAGAGATTTACATCAAGGAGATAAGAAAACGTTGATCTCACAAGAACATACTCACTATATATACAAAGGAAGACCTAACAGATTCCAAGTCATTGGAGAATTGCTTCAATCTCTTTAAGCCTAGTTCAAGGCACAGAATAATCAAGTTACTAAATCAGACTATCTCCTCTCTCAAGTTGACTCCTAAGGAATCAACTAACGCAGTAATAGTGATGGGTGCTACCAACTCCGGGAAGTCGAGCTTCATAAATCTCTTAGTGGGTTCTAAGAAAACCAAAAGATCACCAGAACCAGGAACTACCAGAGGAATCTCAAGACACAAGATTCCCTCTACTAGCTTGATAATTTATGACAGCCCTGGGCTGTTCCCCTCTCAGGTAAATAAATCTGTTAGATCCCTACTACAGCTGCTTAATTTCCTCCCTTCGACTCCTGACTGTAGAGAAGAGTTTTCTGAGTGAGGCTACAACTATCTAGTAAGGAATTACCCTAAACGACTAAGACAATTTCTTCCTGAAGATATAGAAGAATTACCTATCTACCCCTCCTTCCTTGAGCTTCTTGCAACGAAATACAAGTTGCTTGAAAAAAAAGGAGAGTTATCTATCGAAAAAGCAGAGGCTAAATTTATTCATATAGTCCGGAGCGGGCTTCTAGGAAAAATCCTTTGGGGCTGCCCTCCTGCCAACCTACAGACTTAAACTTAATCCTTGTTGTACACCCCTAATAAGGGCTAAATTACATAAGAGAGCATCCCTGCTTCAAAGAGATCAAGAAAGACTCTCTTTAGCCTAAAGATTGCTGAGAGAAACCTCTACCAAAGCCTATTAACTTGCTTCAGAAAGAGATATCTAAGTAAATGTGCTTCCCTCAAGAAATATAGTGAGAAGGTAATTGCAGTAACCCTCTTTCTCTTTACTACTTCTTCTTTCTTATATAAGAGGAGTGCAGACAAACTCTTTGGATTTCACTGGTGACACTATGTAAAGATCTCTTCTAAAAGAGAGGTATTTAACTTCTTAGCTTGCGGAATACTATACCTACTAGAAAACAGACACATAGAAGAGGAAGACAGAACTAAGATACTCAGTACTTTGCCTGTAGCTAATCCTTCTTTTGCGGAGGCTTATCACTTCTCAGTTATGCAGAAAAACGCCAGAGAGAGTGACGTGACCTTAATAGGTTCTAGCTTTGACAAGTACCTAAAGTTAATAGCTTTATCCCTAAGGATCTTTGAAATCATCAAATTCGAGATCTCTAAAGATCAGTCAAAGGTAGTTGACCTAATAGAACTATCTGATGACTGAAAGGAAAAGATTCAAGAGATATTTGACTATCAATCTGAATACATCTCCTTCCTCTACTTTATAAACTTGAGAAGAAGGGGAAAAGGAAGGTTACGATCTAATTGGGTAAGATTCATCTGCTGATGATCACTGGCATTACGAAGTAGATAGCATATGGCTGCTAAAAAGATAAAGCCTAGAGCAGTAGCTAGGAAGAAAGAACTACAAAAAGAAAAGGTACGCTACGAACTAAGGAGAAAAACAAAGAAGAACATAAAAAAACAAATGTCTGCTCTTATCCCTAAAGAAAATACTCCACTAAATAAGGAGGAAATAGCTTCAAAGAAAGAGTCTCTATCTCTCTTCTACAAGACACTTGATAGCAACGTAAGTAAAGGATTAATTACCAAAGGAAGGGCCAATAGATTGAAATCTAGATACTCAAAGAAGCTGAATATTTTGATGAATCCTAAGTCCGAAGAGACAAACACAACTAAGTCTAAGTAACTCTTAGGAGTTAGATAAGACAGGAGCTTTAGTGCTCCTGTTCTTCCTAAAACATCTTGTCTAACGTGCTGTTCCTGAATTCTTTTTCTCCTCTTCTTTCTTTTCTGCCTATAGTTCTTGTTGTCTTCTCCTTTTGGTTAATAGCAAGAAAGAAACAAGATAAGCAACGAAATATCTCTAGAAAAGATGATGTGTGATATGTAGTCAAAGAGTACCTAAAGCTAACTGACAGGCAAGGCTATAGACTAGCTGATCTGTCACTGTATCCTAGACCTAAAACAATAGCTTCTCTAAGAGAGTATGTTGACACTACTAGGAGGACATTACAGGAGGAGAACTCAAGACTCTTAGGTCTACCTAAAGAAAAAAAGCCTTGAAAGGTCAAGTTAACTCCTGATTTCGTAAGAAGGAAGAATCTGTCTTTCCCGAAAGAAGAGGAATATCACAAAAAGTTAGAGTTAACAACTTTAGAGGTAATCTCTGAAAAGCTCTCTGACTTTCAGCTGTACTTGCAGGCTTACAACTCTCTTAAGGATCAAAAAGAATTTCAGGAATTACTTAAGCAATTTTTCATCTGTGAGGCTATTCCGAAGATATCTAAGAGAAGGTCACTACTCCTTAGGAGCAGATATCTTGTTTGCTTCAGAACAATAAGTAGATCAGGGACTCTCTCTGAATGAGAAGCTATAGAAATTGAACTATTTAAAAACCCTAAAAAAAGGGGAAAGGAAAAGTACAAGATCCTCTTTACAGCTGCTGTTGACTACAGAAAAGAACTTCACTGGATCTATTCAATGCAACTGCGTTACTTCAAGGACAAAATAGAAGCTCGAAAAAATAGCGAGAAGCACAAAGCTAACTACATACGAAGACAAAAAGTTAGGGCCTTCTTCGGACATCTTATTTTTGAGAATTGCATGGTCAAAATGATTAGGAGGCTACGAAATCCTCCCAAGCCTAAAGAAGTTAAGCCTGCATAATGAAGGCAATCAGGGAAAAGTTATTTCCCCTCAATTACAAGGTTTTTAAGAGGTCTTTTGAATGACCTTTTGAATTTTCCTTCCTAAGTGAAGAGAGTATTAGGCAGATAGTTAAGCCTAAATCGTTCAATGATGGGGAAGGAGCTTTCTCTAACTTTTTTGGTCTTCCCCTATCTAAGGCTGAGCAAGATGCATACATCATTCAGAAGATCAATAAGAAAGCTGAGGCAGCTTTGTATAGGTCCAATCTTGAGGAGATCATCAAAAAATTACACCTATCCTCTCAAGAGGTCTATACATTTAGAGGGTCTGAATCAGACTTTGCAGACCTTCTAAAGAGACTGGAGGGAAAAGAGGTAGTGTTGATTTTCGCTCCTGAACTCCAACTGGCTATAGAGAATCTATCGATAACGTTGAAGCCTTTAGGGCTTCTAAAGTACAAGGAAAAGTTCTCTTTATTGATCCAGTCGACATCAGGAAGACCGGGAGCAAAATACCTTCCTGAGCTACTTTTTAACTATCTATTCCTAAAAGATCACCTAAATCTTGAAGTCCAAGAAGCTGTTGTTTTATTGCCTTCCTCTAGAGATAAACCAAGTGAATTCGTGTTTTCTCTACCAATGGTCAAATCACCCACTAAAGACTCTAAACCTAGGCTGTTACCTCTTTATCTAGCTTTAGGTTTCCCTAAACCTACATATGAAGAATCTTGATTCTCAAAGGTCTTCTCCAGAGAAGATTATGACTCTTTTAATAGCTATGACTCTCTTGGTGCTGGACGGTCTTTAGAAACTCTTTTGTCTGAACTTTCTCTATTAAAGAAGTCGATATTACAGAGACTTAGGGACCTTAATCAATTAAGTCTGTGTTACATAGAAACTAAGGATTTTTATTCAAGGGTTAAAGAGACAGGGCTAGTCAATTGATATCAATTAATCGATTGAAAAGCTCAGCTTTCTGTAAGAAGACTAGAAGCCAACTACCTGCACTCTAAATCCTTCGGAAGGCTTTTCGACACTGACTCTGCACTATACAAACTCACAATTAGTTATCTTCTGCCTGCACTGAACATCCTTTCTTCTTCTCTAGTAGATATCAAAAAGGCATTTCCTCTAATTGAACGGCTAAATCGACTGACGAAGACTGACGAAGTTAACTATTCTTTTGAAAGCTTTTTGGGAGAGTTATTTCGAAGACAGAACAATAAGCTTGACTTCTCTAACCAAAAGGACTTAAATTCTGTTTTTTCTAAAGAGGGCAAGGAGTTGCTAGATCAAGATCTTCTTTCTGTAGGTTGAAAGGTCTACTATGACTTTGAGTCTCATAAGGAGATGTTGACTCAGATGTCGTTGCAGATATATTGCAAGGAAGAGTTGATCCTCAGTGAAGATTTAATTTTTGATCCTAGGGAAGTTGAAGATCCTGAAGTATTCAATGTTTTTTCTGCTCCTAAAAAAGAAGGGACTAAGGACACATTTGACGAGCAGTGCATCTACAAATTAGCTACTCCTTTTTTCAAATTACTGAAGAGCGAAGACTGAAGAGCAGAAGAAAAAGCTATCTACAAAAAACTTCAGGGAAAGGTAGTCTTTGTCTCCTTTAACAAGACATTTGAATGCGAATGACTTAAAAGGCTTGCTGCTAGGTATGAAAAGTACAACCCTGAAGCGTCTTTGCTAGCTTTATTAGTTAAGAACCTAACGATCGACCTTAGCGATTGGTTTAAGTTTTCTAGAAATCTATCTCTAAATCTTATTGGAGAGATGATGGGGGCCCACAATCTTAAAAAACTCTCTCAGTTAGTTGCTGGAAATATCAAACAATACTCCGAATTAGATTGAGCTCGCGATGGTCGAACTGCCCAACAGCTGTATTACTACTATTTTTCAGAGATCTTTAACTTTGGCAATATTCAAGAGTTACCTAACGAAGACTTAGCTCCTTCTGAGTGACGTAGAGATTACCTAACTAATTTGGATGAGAGTTGAAGAAAAATTAGCTCCTATCTAACTGAATACTGTGCTTTGGATGTCCAAAACATGATTGAAGGAGTGAATTGGTTAATTGAGAAATATGAGGAAAACAAAGAATTTTTACTACCGAAAGACGAGATCTTGGAATTTATCTCCTGATTTAAGACTAGAAATGCTGAGCAGCTAGGTGACTTAATACTTGACTACGTCTCTACAGATAAGTCTTAGCTAGAACCTGCTTTTAAAAGTTCTGAAATTTAGGTTCACTCAAGAATAACTTCCTTTCCTGAAGATTCCAGCTTTACATTTACGTCCTTGCCTTCTTTTTGAGTGCACTCAAACTCAAGTTCATTTTTAGAATCCTTAAGTTTGCATTGAATTAAATCTGTGTCTTTCGAACCAGTCACAGGTATCTTTTGATCTTTTAACTCTTGCTTCTTGTCATCGTCAGAGCATTTAATGGTTGCTTTCTTTGCTGAATCAGATTCAATAGTCATTGATAACTTCGGTCACTTAGAGCCATTGGAAGGTTTGCAAGACAGGACTACTGGATTGGTAGTCTTTTTATTGGTAAATTTGAACTTTGCTTCTTTTCCCTGTTGTAGCTTGTTGTCTCCTGCTTCGTCAGTTACAGGTACTGGGTTCTCTTGAGGTCCAGAGTTTCCCTTAGCTGTCGCATCTCCCTTAGGGATTACTGCATAAACAATCCCTCCAACACCAACTGTACCTAAAGCTGCACAGCCTCAAGCAGCCATTGTTTTGAACGGAATCATTGTCTTTTAGAATTCGACGCTTTGATCATTTTAGAAAGTAGTTCAATGCGAGAGGAGACCAGCAATTGAACAAAAAGTAGGTATTTAGGGTCTGTAAAGTCGCTTCGTTACTGGGATTCAGTGGTTAGATTAGATATGTGCAAACTTTATAGTCTCAAAAAAGTATTAAGAAAGTCTTTGATTAGTGTCTACCTTTAAACATAGAAGTCTCAGTTAGTTACTATCTTTTTTCGTTTTTCTAAAAAGCTAGATCTTAAAAACTACTGATCTTCGAATCTTAGGCCCAGTAAACTAGAAAGACTGTCTTGCTCCTTGCCGCTCCCTAAACTGTCGCTTTAACTAGAAAAGACTGAAAGCTACTTAGGAGAAATTCACTTAATAGAAAGTTGACGAGTTCCTGAGTGAAGCGTATGTTCAGAGAGTTCAACCTTCTTAGTTGGATGAGTACATACAAACTGAGTCTCTGAATCAGATTTCAATTGACATTCAGCATCATCTCCCCCTCCTAGCTTGATAGGTAACTTTCTGTCTTGAAAAGTTTGTTTAACTGAGTTAGTGTCGCAGGTGATCATTCCTACTCCAGTATGAGGGCCTACAGTAAAAGACAAATGCGTTCACTGACCCTCAGAAGGACTACACTTAAGAGTTATTGTTGTAGAGGAAATAGAGTCTGTAAATAGGTAAGTTGTCTCCTTACCTTGTTCTACGCTCTTAGAAAAATCAGGAAGTTTCTGTTCCGGTCTTACCTCTCGACCATCTAGGCTAGGAGCGGAACTATTCATAGATGTATAAACAACAGCTCCAATACCTCCCACACTAAGGGCCCCTACAGAGCCCAAGGCGACCAACTTGAAGGGAATGACTCCTATCAAGGACTAAGAATTATGTAGAACACTTGGAGTAATAACCATAAGAAGATCTGTAATAGTGACCTTCTGCATTGGAACTGGGGCACTTATCTGGAGATTCATGATAAGTCCCTGTCTGCTTTGGATTTCAATGATTCTTCTCATCTTGAGTTAAGAAAGACAGATATTTGCTAGTCGACAAACAAACATGACCGCAAGGTAGACGGACATGTTCTTGGTTGTTTGAGCAGTCTACAAGATGGTCACAGGCATCTGTTGTACACTTCTCGCTTCTTGAATTGTGGGAAGTTTTATGAAACTTAACTGCTTGTTCTACACTTTGCCCCCCCCCGGCAACTGCATATGTACCGTACACAGTTCCTCCAAATAGAGCGCCGCAAAGGACTACTTTTAAGGGACTAAAGAACATATTTCTTATCTACTTAACCAGAAGAAGTTACTAACTTACACCTGCTGTAGGAGCCTCCACTATCTTGGTAATAGTCATCATCTGTAGGATTGGAAGGACATTCTGAATAATTAGAATAGGTTTTTGCAGTTCCTCCTTTTCGAACAAGTGTCTTTCGTTCCGTTTCAGTCATAAAAGGAAGATAATCGTCTAAGTTTTTGAGACATGTATGACCACATTGAAGCTTGGTGTTTCCTTGACCACAATCTAAATAATGGTCACAGGCATCAGTAGTGCAACCTGCTCGTTGTGAAGAATGAGAGTGATCATGATGATTAGCTGCTCTTCTAGTGACTAGGTGCCCCCCCCACGAACAGCCTCGTAAGTTCCGTAAACAGCGCCTCCACCTAAAACACCACAGAGAACTACCCTTAAGGGACTAAAGAACATCGTTTTTTATCAAATTAGACTGCCTAACTAAGAATAAAATTTAACATTTGATCTTTTAATGATTAGGAATAGAATATCGCCTGAGTATCTGTTTTTCTGTAGAAGCCTTGAGTATCACACTTATATTCGTCAGACTTACTTGGTTCATTAACACAATTTAACCTACCAACAAAGAATCTATCTTTGGGTGAATCAGCTTCTTTTTTAATGCCATCTAAGCTTGAAACTTGAGCACAACTAATTGTCTTTTTGTCTCAATCTATAGAGAGGTAAGGACTTTTTCCCTCATAAACAGGACAGGTTAAGGTGACTTTCTGGTTGTTAGTGCCTTTAGTAGCAGTTAAGGTAAAGGTTTTATCGCCAGTCTTAGTAGGTCCAAATAACTTGTCTTTCAGAAATGGAACTGCAGGGGTAATAGCAGCATAACCGCCTCCGCCTAAAGTAAGAAGGGGAACAACTGCTTTAAAGAAAATATTCATCAAAAATTAAACGAACAAGATAATCTCCTTATCTCGTTTTCTTTCAAACTTATTAGCGTAGCAAAGTGTCTCTCCCTTCTCTTTTCTACAGTAAAGACCTTTATGTAATTGCCTTTTTCTAGATTCCCTTAATTCAGGATTTATATCTTCAAGACCATTTTTAGGTCCACAGTAAATCTTTCCGTCTTTAGAGTCAAAAATCAAAGAAGAATCTGCTCACCTAACGAAAGTACAAGTTAGATTTTTTGTGTCCCTAGGAAATCCTTCCGAATCAACTAACTTAAAGGTTTCTTGTCTTTCTCTTATTAAGGGGACTGCAGGAGTAATAGCAGCATAGCCTCCACCTCCTACAGCAAGAAGAGGAACAATTACCTTAAAAAATACGTTCACCTAGCTAGACAATTCAAAAGTATCTTAAGTAAAAGTGATTTTTCTAAATCTCTCCTATCTAAACGAAATAAAGAACTTCACTGTCTGATTTCTTATAAAAGTATTTGGCATGACACTTCGTTGGAAAATTAGTGTTTTCACAATTTAATCCTGAAAGATTGGTCTTAGCTGCAGCGCTCTTTAAAGAAGGATTGACTATCTCTTGACCCTTTCTAGAACCACAAGTAATGCTTTTTTGCCCAGTATCAATACTTAAATAAGGAGTTCTTTCGGCCCAAAAGAGACAGGTTAGAGACTGATGCCCCCCCCCACCTGAAGAACCTACAAATGTAAATGTATGTTCCTTTTTAGGTTCAAGAGCATCTGTCAATAAGGCTACAGGAGTAGTGGCCACAAAGCTACCGCCACCTACCACAAAAGCTGCAGAAGCAACTTTTATAAATGAATTCACCTACAAAGAATAACTAAGGTATAAAGGTAATTTCTGTATTGTCTTCTTCGTTCCTATAAGGTCTGAATTTAAGGTGATCTTAAGAATTTTTTGAATAAACGCAGAAGTAAGCATTCTCCAATTTATACATCCAAAGCAGATGCTTTTATAGGAAACACTATTATCCAGTTTGACTATTAAGAGTTACCTGTAGATACTCTTCATCTTGGTTTCCTTCTTTCCTTTTATCTAGCTTAAAGGTCTTTCCTGAAGTCTTTAGAGAGTAAATGTTAGTCCCGTAACTCTTTCATTCAAGCAAATTATCTTGGTCTTGTTTGTCCCTCAATCTAAGTTCAGTTACAGGGCCATTATCACCTTCATATAGACAGACAATTCTCTGAGTTTCCCTTTTAGCTTCTGGTTTAGCGTATTTACCTGCCCGAAGAGGACAATAGAAGCTTACATCTCCCAATTCTGAACCTTGAAAGATAAAGGTATTGCCGTCATTGGAAAAAGCTCCCGATGCTCCTGCTATGGTCGCTGAGCTACCTCCTAATGTAGTAATCGCAATAACTATCTTTGCAAGAGCAGTCAACTACTGAGCGTCAATAGATACTTCTAAATATTCTTCGCCCTTAGAGTTGTCATACTTCTTCTCTAGAGAGAAAGAACGGTTATTTTGGGCCTTACACTCAAAAATCCCAGAAGTTGATTTAATGCACTGGAATTCAAAGCCATTATCGATGCTATCTCACCTAATTTCAGTGACAACTCCATCATCGTTCTCGTAATCACAAATAAGCTTCTTACCTTCCTTCTCTGCCTTGGGCTTCGCAAACTGATTAGAGCGAGGTGAACAATATAGATTCTGTTTCCCATTCTTTGCTCCAACAAAGGAAAAGACTCTACCTCCGTCAGAAAAGGCTCCAGATGCACCTGCAACCACTGAAGCTCCTCCGCCTAAAGCAACAACGCAGGATATTGCCTTTAAAAAGACACTCACTTTCTAATCAGTGACTGTTACCTTCAGATAATTTGCATTATTTTCTGTAACTGCTTCTAGTGTAAAGTGCTTGTCTTTATCAGAAGAACAGACATATAAATTCCCTTCTTTCTTATTGCACTTAAATACAGGCTCTTGATCCTGAGACCTTTGATACCTTATCTCTGTAGTCGGATGCTTATCTGTTTCATAGAGGCATTTGATCTTCTGGCTATTCGCATCAGCATCAGGTTTACCGAATTGATTATTTTGAGAAGGACAATAAAGGCTAACTCGACCAAATTTGTCTCCAGAAAACACAAATAGACCTTCAGGGGCAGAGAAAGCGCCTAAAACCCCGACGACTGCAGCAGAGCTGCCTCCCAACGCTGTTGTAGCAGCTATTACCTTCGCAAATACATTCATTTATTAAGGTTGGACAGTTACCCTTAGGTAATCCTCTCCAGGATCACCCGACCTCTCTAACTTAAAGGTCTTGTTGGGCCCTTCAGCTTTACAAGAATAGGTCAATCCTTTTTCTTGCTTGCATTCCAAAATCTTTTGAGAATCATTTTTCCCTACTAACCGTATTTCCTTTTCAGTGCCATTGTCACTCTCGTATAGACAGGAGATTCTCTGTTGTTCCTTTTCAGCTTGAGGTTTAGCATTTTGTCCCTGTTTAAAGGGGCAATAGAGGGTCCAAGTACCATTGGTAGCTCCTTTAAAGGTAAATGTTCTTCCAGGATCAGTGAAAGCTCCAGAAGCGCCAGCCACTGCTGTAGAACCACCTCCCAGACAGAGTGCTCCAATTATTGCTTTAGCTGCTAATTGCATGCTCTAAGGATCTACAGTTACCTTGAGATAAGAACCGGCAGTCTCGTCTGGCTTTTTTAGAGAAAAAGTCTTGTTAGCTGAAGAAGCGCAAGAATAGGTAAATCCTTCCTGTTTGGTGCACTTAAAAGACTCTTCGTTGTCGCTATCTCCCCACCAACGAACTTCCAATTCAGAGCCGTTATCTCCTTCATATTCACACTTGATTTGCTTGGCATTCACATCAGCTACAGGCTTTGCATACTTACCTTCTTGAAAGGGACAGTGGAGTTTAGCTGAACCTGTTTTCCCTCCTAAAAACAAAAAAGTTCTGCTTCCATCAGAAAAAGCACCAGAAACCCCTGCTACAGCTGCACCACTTCCTCCTAAAGCAACAGCATAGGGAATGACCTTTATAAAGAAACTCACTAACCGCTACCTGTTTCTATAGTCACCTTTAGATACTCTTCCTTCTTTTGAAGATCTACTTCCTTTTCCAATGTGAATCTCTTTCCTTTAGGATCACAAGAATATGTAGGCCTTGTGGTCTTAGTGCACTCAAGTACCACATCATTGTCGCTGCCCTCTAACCTAATTTGTGTCTCCGGATTGTCATCAGTCTCATATAGACAGGAGAACTTCTGTCCATCCTTCTCTGCCTTAGGTTTTGCATAGTGACCACTCTTAAAAGGACAAGATAACGTTCAAATGCCATTCTTAGCTCCAGTGAATGTAAATGTTCTTGTAGAATCAACAAACGCTCCTGTCGCTCCGGCAATTGCAGCAGAGCTACCTCCTAGAGCGAATGCAGCAGCTATAGTCACTTCCTAGTCAAAGGAAGGGAGGAAGACCTCTCTTACCTTAGAAAAACCTAAATGTCTCCCCTGCAGTAATAACTGGCTTCTTCTAATTAGTTACGTATCGTATCTGATCAGGCGCTAACTTCTCTAATTGAGAGACATAACACTCTCTAATGTAGATATTCCCATTAGGTCTGTCACATCTCAGACGATTAAGTTCTGTTAGGAATTTCACATCTTCCTTCCTGACTTCCTCTAGAGAGTCAGAATAGGCACAACTGACTATCTTCTTCTCAGGATCATCCTTAGGGAAGGCAATCTTGCCTTCTTTTTCTTGACAGGTTAGTCAAATAGGAGACTTGTCCTTTCCGTTTTTAGCGATGAATTTAAAGTGAATGCCTTGTTGATTGACAATGATTGGAGTTGCCACTGCAGAAACACCTCCACCTAAAGCTACAGCTGATAAAACTGTCTTAGCAACTATTCCTAGTGCCACTAGCTGTTAGGTATATCTCACCTTGTCGTATCCCTCCTGAGTCATTCCACTTGTAAAACACTCTCTGTAGTAGAAATCACCATCCTTCCTGCTGCACTTCAACCTATTTACCTCACTAACTATCTTTTGTTCTTCATTCTGTACCTCTTGTTCAGAAGGAAGGTAACCGCAAGTTAAGGTCTTAGAGTTAACGTCATCCTTAGGATAGGCAACCATTCCTTCCTTAGGTTCACAAACTAATCAGACAGGTTTCTTTACATCTCCGTTTTTACTGATAAATGTGAAAGTTATTCCCTTGTTCCCTACAAAAATAGGAGTAGCTATAGCAGAAACTCCTCCCCCTACAGCTACAAAAGAGATAGCTGACTTAGCTAGGAGACTTACAGCCACAAGACTACTTAAGCGTATAGGTTATTTCGTTGCTATCTGTTTTCTCTAATTTATTTGCAAAACATTTTCTGTAGTTAGGATAATTTTCATCCTTGGAGCAATTTAAGAAGTTAGGTTTTCCAAAACTAGCAGACACCTCTTGTGTAATTTCTTTCTCATCGGATACATAGCCACAAATGATCTTTTTGTTATTTATATCTATCTTTGGATAGGCAATTTTGCCCTCTTGAGCTTCGCATGTAATGCTTACTCTGCCCTTATCTCCATAAGTATGTGTGAAGTAAAAGGTATTTCCTTGATTGCCAACTACCACAGGAACTGTAACTGCAGAAACACTACCTCCTAACGCTGCAAAGGAGAGTCAAGATTTGGCAATTATGGTCATTTCTTGAGTCTAAAGCTGAATCAAAAAGAAAGTATTTGAAAGATACACTTCTAAAATTTAAAGTTTCTGGTAAGTCAACCTTTCTGAAGGTTGCTTAGACCCAGTAAGATTTTCTTCCAAAAGTGCCCTATGGATCAATTAATTGATTGGGAACTCAATCTCCTAGAGGGAAACTTCCGGTCGCCCCTAACGATAAATGTCTCCGGGCAACGAGCCTATTGTTCAGACTCGAAAGGAAAGGATGCAGAGAATTCGAGCTCTTCAGGAGGCCCTAAAGAGAGAGGCTATTGAACTTGAAGAATACGAAGAACCTCGTTGCAGAAAATGTGCCAGAAGAAAAAAAGAAATAAGGGCTCTTCTATTTACCTCTATTGCTTTGTTATTGTTGATGGGCCTGCTTCTTTGAATTTCCTGATTAAAGGCATTTCCTGAACTCTTTCCTAGGTCTTGAGGGCTCAGATCAAGTTGAACTTCCTAAGCAAGAATTACCTTGAGTACTGGTTTATCTTCAGATTCTTTATCTAACTCAAACTTAGAAAACTTTTTAGGGCCTAACACGACACAGTCGTACATTCCATTCTTTAGATTACAGTCAAATTCTTTTTCTGAAAGTCCGTATCCATATATAGAAGGCACATCCCCTCCACTACTTTCGTACTTACACTTAATCAACTTTTTGTCTCAATCAATGTCGGGAGATGCAAACTGACCAGATGCTTTAGGACAGTGTAAGGTCGCTTTGCCTTGTCCTTTTACAGAAAAAGTGAAGCTGCCCTCAGGTCTACTAATAGCTGTTATGGGAACCACAATAGCGCTGATTCCTCCAGCAACACCTAAAGCAACAATGACTTTTAAAGGTAAGGTCAACTAAGTATTTGGAGTAACTGTCTTTATAAAAGAATCCCTACCCCCCTTCATCAACTTCCTGTAACTTAAGAGCTCTAGGTATTATGAATGCGCAAGAATATTTATCTCCGTTAAGCTTGCCGCCAAATTTCTGTTCTTGAGTTGTAGAGTTTTTGAGTCCAGACAGATAGACGGCAGCTTTTAGGGGTAAAGTAGCCAGGTAGTTAGCTAGTTTTAATTTCTAGGAAAGGAATCAGTGTTCCTGAAGAAACTTCCTGTACTTTAACTAGACTAAAAGATTTGCTCGAAGGTTCTCTAAAGGAACAAGAATATTTTCCGTCAGAAAAGCTACACTCAAACTTTTCCGTCTGTTCTATTCCTTCTTTTTGGTTAGTTAAGGTTCGATCAGAAGGCTCAATGTTTTCGCGACTACAACGAATCTTCTTGTCCGTTCAATTGAATTCTAAGGAAGTAAACTAACCACTGTAGATAGGACAATAGATAGATACTTCTCCGTTAGTTCCTCCTGTAAATACAAATTCTGTTTCTCTATTGCTGAAAACAACAGCTGGAACAGTTACAGCAGAAACACTACCTCCTAAGGCTCCTAGACCAAAAAAGATTTTTAAAGGTAGCGTCAAAGTCTAAAACGCTTAAAGCTGCTCCAGGATTCGAAACTATCTGTCGATTAAGTTGACCTTAATGCCTGTCGAATCATTATGTCACTCAATCTTTTTACTACCAGATAGACATTGATATTGATTTAAGCCTACATATCACAAACAGTTAAACATGTTTGCAACACCAATAGTTCCCTTTAGGTCCTTACTCTCTGTATTGGTATTTTTGTAAGCACAGACAATCTTCATCTCAGGCTCCTTGAGTTGAGGATAAATATGTTGATTTTCTTGGATAGGACACTCCAAATAGACGGGATTCTTGCCCTGATCAGTGAACTCTATCTTGGCAACTTTTGCTTGAGGTAAAAGTACTGGCACTGTAGCTACAGAAGCTATACCTCCTACAGCAACTAATCCTGCAACTATCTTTATCGGAATAGGCACTTTTTAAAAGGAATTTAGTCCTGACCAGATACCAGCAAGGTCTAACGCTTAGGTTGAAGTTCTACCTTTAGACCACCACTTTCTTGTTTAAAGACAACATTGTTGTTTCCTGCATAACAGTGATAAGCATCTTTGCTTTGAAATCACATGCAATTAAAAATAGTCGTATGTTCGGTAGCCACTCCAGAAGTATCCCTTAGGTCCTCATACTTTTTAATTCCTTCTCTTTGTTCACACACTATCTTTAACTCTGGCTCTAATAACTTTGGATGAGCAAATTTTCCTTCAACAACTGGACAAGATAGCAAGTAGACAGGATGATTATCCCCTTGGGTAAATTTGAATTCCACTCTCTCTACCTTGGAAGTCAACATAGGTACTGTAACTGCAGAGACACTACCTCCTAGAGCTCCTAAACCTACAAAGATTTTTATAGGTAAGGCAGGCATCTAAAGAATTAGTTCAAGTCTACTTTTGAAGTTAAAGATAGTCACTAGCTAACTACTTCTACCTTTAAAGCTGGTTTCTTATACTCTTGATCTTCGCTTCTCGCAAACTTAAATTTCTTCTTCTCCTGAGCTACTCATTCACAGGTAAACTCTCCATTTGTTAAATCACACTTAAACTCTTGTTCTTGATTTCCATCTTTTGTACTCCCAAATAAGGAAGAGACGTCTCCTCCATTCTCATAAACACACTTAATTAACTTTTTCTCTCAGTCTATTTCTAAAGCGGCAGACCTACCTGCAACAAAAGGACACTCTAAAAAGACATCTCCTCCCTCCCCCTCCCTTGAATTTAAAGAACTTAGAATTACTAGAAGTCAACAAGAAAGGACCTACAACTCCACAAGCACCTCCTGCAACTAAGGTAGTAGCGGCTAAGTTAGCTCAAATAGACAAGTCAAAAATTTAACTAAAGAACAGTGTCTAATAAGTAACAATTCTTTAATCACATCTAGCGATCTTCTTGTAATATTTTTTGAATCAATAGAGCTCCCTTTCTTAAGCAAGAGTATCTAGACTTAGAGGAGCTAAATCTCTCAAATAGCTTCAATCTATCGCTTAAGCAGGTAAGATCACACTCCTTTCTATCTAAAAACAAAAGAAAAGAATTTACAATCTTTGAAGCTTCTTCTGAAGATTTACCTTCTATCTCTAAGCAAACAGCATTAGTAGAAGCTCTAGAAATAACGCAGCCTTTGAGAATTAACTTAATCCTTGCAATACAAGGATGTAATTGCTCTATAGATACTTCTACTTCGTCCTGACAACCTTCACTTAGATAGTCGATAGGTGTTTTTTCTTTCTTCTCAACTGTAAATCTTTTTAGATCGGCTAATTCGTAAACAAGGTCTTGATACATCTATCTAGCTTGTTGATCGATATGTACCTTTAATTCGCTATAGTCGTCATTTCCTTTCTCAAACCAAAAAGATTTACCGTTTAAAAGAGTGCAATTGTACTGATTAGAGTCCTCAGAAGCTTTAGTGCAGCTTAGCTTAGATATCTCCCCAGTAGAGTGACTACCTGTATTCATCCTTAACTTTTTGGGGTCTGACTCTTGGGTTTTGCCCTTCTTACATTCAATCTTTCCTGACCGATCAGAATCTGCAGTTAATTCAGGATAGACTTCATTGCCTAGCTCTAAAGGACAGATTAAGGGCACAGAGACACTATCTGACTTGCCGCCAAAGAATTTAAAAGAAACCTCCTGTGGTTGAGTAAAAATCACTGACGTTGTAGTGATTCCTCCTATTCCTAAAGTCCCGCCAAGCAAATAGGCAGCACCTCTAAGGAAAGTCACCTACTGATCCTTGACTTCCAGAGTTATCTCTGTGTTCTTTTCATCGATTGAAGCAACTACTTTTCTGCCTTTTAAAGAACAGGTATAGTCTTTTCTATTTTCTGATTTACAAACCAAATCCTTAAGAGACTCGTCAGAAGAATCAGAAATCCTTAACTCTTCTTCAGAGCTCACCTTGTTCTCTAGCGCAGAACACTTGATTTTGGCTATATTATATGAAGAAGAACTCATCACTGGAAACTCAAAGTTAGACTGATCGGACGAACAGACTAACTGAAGCCCAGCACCTGAATCTGATCCAAAAAAGTTGTAAGGGATACCTAAGTCTGTACTTGTAGTGAAGAAATAGGTAGCTGTTGAAGCTCCTCCACCTATACCTAAGATAGGTAAAGCCTTTCTAAGAAAGAACCTCAACATCGTCTAAGGAAGGGAGAATATACCTCCTAATTTTGAGAAGATTTTAGTCTAGAAGAGGCTTACCTCCTTTAGCTTTGTAAGGCAGTGGGCGTCGAATCCTGCTTAAGAGTTCTGATTATGTGGTGCTAGAGGAGCAGTCCATAAGATGTTCATTGCCTGTTCCAAACTTAGTGAATTTACATTTCTCATGTTCTTTAATGTACTTTCTCAAATACTCTCTCAATCCTAGGTGTTGTTCCAAAACCCTTTTAAATGCTTTAACAACTTCGCTTGTTGGGCTTTCTTGTAACCAAGTTTCGCTGTCTATCCTTTGGGTATTAGTAAAAGTGCTCTCCTGAAAGTATGCTCCTTGTCCCTTTCATTGGGTATCAGATCCTATCAGTATGCAGTTGCCTGTATAGCCTGCGTCTTTAGAACAATACCTTACTCCTTCTCTATAGGTTAAATGCCCCCCCCGCGAATTTCCTTCAGTCCGTAAGCACCGGTACCAAGAATCCCTCCACCTAGCATGGCGCAGGCAACAAACTTCAAACCTCCTGCTCCCAAACTATTGAACATTGTGTCCTAAAAATATCTCACTGTTAAAGGACTTATTAGGAAATTTCATTTAAAATTAAAAGTTTTTCTAATAAGGAAACTCTCTAGGTTTCAATTCACCTGCAAATACCACTTTAGTGTCGTTAGATCTAGTGAAAGAATCTCAATAACGACACTTAACTTCAGCAGAATCAAATAAGTGTTCAGATAATTGTTCTCCTCTTTCGAGAATAGTGGCTGACATCTGATCTTGGGTACATACAGGCTTCTTTAATAGCAACTTATATTGTGGAGCGTCCTTTTTAACACAAGAAGGTCTGCGCTTATTGTGGTTACCTCTCAGCCCCTTGCTTTGTAGAGTACCTCAATCTAAAGCCTCTCTAGCTTCTCCTGACACGCAAATGATGTGAGGTTCTTCCTTAGTGCCCCTGGGTAATTGAGGCTTAACTGACTTTTTGGGAGCAGTATTTGGTACTGACGAATAACCTAAATCTTCGTGTTGCAACACAGGCCCTGAGCTTTCAAGAGCTTTAACCGTTCTCACAAGAACGGGAGCTGCCTCTACTGTTGAATGAATTTCAGGTCCCTCTGAATCATTTCGGACATCTATTTCCTCGCCTCTCCTGCCAGAGTTATCGGATTTATTAAGTATTAAGAGGTTGTGCGCTGCCAGAGGAATCAGTTCTGTTGACATTTTTTTGATCTGAAGTACTTAAAAGTTCTCCTGAACGCCCAGTGAGTACCTTGCCTCCGTCAACATTAACTGTCTCGCCTAAAGAAGGATGAATATTCTTCATAAAGTGAGTCCCTCCAGTTACTGCTGTTGCTGCTCCTAAACTTGAAAATACTATGTAAGCTTTGTGCGCTAACTATTAGCTAAATACCTCTCTATTTCTAGGCTTTCCCCCAAATTCTTCAGGTATTTGATCCTCAATTACCTGAAGTTGAGAATTAGAAAAAGAATCCCAATACTTACATCTCTTTTTATCTAGGTTACTTAAACCCTCTGAGTAAGTTTCTGAAGAATTGACTCCATTCATCACCTGAGGCTCGCAGAAAGTTAAAGACTTAACTGCTTCATAGTCTGTCCTTGAGGCCTTTTTTACGCAAACAAGACGATAATGCTTACTTCCTTGATGACCAAACCTTGTTACTTGAGCTTCAGATAGACTGTCACCAATTTCTTCAGCTACACAAATTACTGCAGGTTCTGCTTTAGTTCCCTTATCTACTGTCTTAGGATTCTTAGGAGATGGCTGCGTGTAAGGTAAATCATCCCCTCTGTAAGTCAGATCTGTGTCCTGACGTTTAGGGGAGGAAGCTTTTGGAACTACAGCTGGAGGCTCGGAGATTGGCTGACTTTCTTCTGAACTTTCTGCAGTTTTGTCATCAGGATTTTGATCATCGATTCCTGGAGATTCAGCTGAATCTCCCTTAGTATCAGGGACGTTTCTAGGGTTTGATTGACTCTTAGACTCAATTAGCGAACCTTCTCTGATTCTATGCTCTAAGTCTTCTATAGACTCTCTTGATTCTCCTTTAGAAACGGATTTACCTAAGTTAGGATGAACATTTTTCACAAGGTGAGTGCTGCCAGTTACAGCTGTACCGGCACCTAACCCTGAAAAGATAATTGCAAACTTATTCACCTAGAAAGACTACCGACTATTACCTCTAAAGTCCTCAGGAATCTGATCTACCTCTATCGATAACTCAGTTTTAGGACCCACAAAAGAATCTCAATATCTACATCTATTGTTATCTCTATATCTAAGCCTGTCAGACAACACTGAACTTAAGTTTCCGTTTATTGCCAAGGTACAAAATTCCGAAGTTCTCGCCTTTTCATAATCGACTACGTCTTTTTTGTTAATACAAGCAGGACTATACCTCTTAGCAAGCTGATAAACACCGTCATAGAAATTTTCTCCTGTCTCTTCGGCAACACAAATAATCTCTGGATGGGTTCTAGATCCCTGACCTAATTGCCCTTTCTTATAAGTTGTTTTTGGTGTAGGAGATGAAGCAATAATGTCATTCACAGCCCTGTGAGAGCCCTCAGAATCTACCGCAGGAACACTAGCAGCTGAGCCGCTCACATCCGAAGAAATAGAAGTTAGATCTTGCTTTTCTTCTGATTCATGTGACAAATCAACTTCCTGGCTTTGTTTTCTCTCTAAAGACTTAGATTCAGGCTCTACAACAACAGATTGCTTTTTTGCTTCAGTATCCGCTCTAGTAGTGGGTGATCCTTCACTAGACTCAGTAACTTGTTCTCTCTTGACAACTTGATTTGAATTTCCACTTACATTATTCACAAAATGAGTTCCTCCAGTTACCGCCGTTCCGACTCCCAATCCTGAGAAGATTAAGGGAATCTTGCTCAAGTGACGAAGTTAGAACACTTCCTCCTTTTCTATTTATTTAATAGCTAGCAGGAATGTGAATATCAGAAAAGGACAGTTTTTGATCATTAGATTGTTTGAAAGAATCTCAGTATCTACACAACTTACTTTGTGGATTTAACAGAGTTTCAAAAAATTCAGAACCTAAATTTCCATTAATGTCAAAGCTACATACAGGAGCAGACTTAGCTTTGTAATAGTCTCGATCATTGTTGGTCTTTACGCAAACAGCTCTAAATCTATTTGATGAGCGTCCTTGATAGTCATACGTCTTATCTTCAGTCTCTTCAGCTACACAAATTACATCGGGATGATCTTCAGTACCTCCCTTTCTTTGTCTTGATAGTTTTGGAACAGACGGCGCAAAGATGTCATTAACTCTACCGCTACGAGCGTCTGAAGAGGATTTAGGCAAATTTAACCCTTCCTTTGGGGGCTCTGGTTTAGCAATTACTTGAGAAGCATCTGCTAAGGGTAATTGTGTTTCGTCATTTACTTGCCCCCTGTTGTTCTGAGCATTTGTTGTACTAGATCCATCTTTAGCTTCAGGGGAAGTCAAGGTTTTAGGTCCATCACTCTTTTCAGAAGAGACATCTGGTTTTGGGTGATTTACAGTCCCAAAGACACTTCCGTTAGATCTAATTGTTGTTTGTCCCAGTACAGGTTGAATGTTCTTAACAAAATGAGTCCCTCCAGTTACAGCAGTTCCGACTCCTAAACCTGAAAAGATTAAAGGTATCTTACTCACTTAAGACTTAACTGTCACTGTCCTCTTTAAAGTATTTCTGTTAGTTACCTAAAGTCTTCGGGTATCTGATCTGTAGAGAAAGTCAAACTTCTGTTATTAGTCCCTACATAAGAGTCTCAGTATCTGCAAAGTCTTCCATTAGGATTAATCAACTTTTCATGTAAATCAGAATTCAGGTTTTTATTGATGTCTAACGAGCATGTCTGAGACTTCAAGGACTTTTCATAATCGGAATCATTGTTTTTCTTAATACAAGAAAACCTATATTTGTTGGAAGCTAAACCCTTATAGTCATAGTCCTTTTCGTCAGTCTCCTCAGCTACGCAAACAATATCTGGTCTGCTTGGAGAGCCCTGCTTTAACTGACCCTTTCTGTAGACAGGAGGTTTTACTGGACTCACCTCAAAAATATCTTGCACCTGTTGTCGTGACTCTTCAACTAAAGGTCTAGGGCCTACAGGCTTATCTGCTGTCGCTTCTGGACCTTCTTGTTCTAGTAACCCTTTCTCAGGAGCTAAATCTTCTTGTTCTGAACTTTCAGGATGACCGTCTACTTCCTGAATTACCTCATCTTTTTGTTTTTTTGGAGCAGCCTCTACAGTAGGCTTTCTATCTTTTTCTATTGATCCAATCGGCAGTTGCCTAATGAGGGCGGGCTTATCTAAAGAAGGTTGAACGTTCTTAACAAAATGAGTCCCTCCAGTCACAGCAGTTCCGACTCCTAAGCCTGAAAAGATTAAAGGTATTTTGCTCATCTAACTGATTTTTGACTAGATACTAAGAAAAAACTTAATTTCTAAACACATCAGGTATGTGTGAATCTTCAAAGGATAGTTGAGTGTTGTTGGAGCCTATATAGGAATCTCAATACCTACATCTTTCTTTAGTTGGATGAGAAAGATTTTCTGTTAATCCTGAATTTCTATCTCAATTGATATCTACTGTACAAACAGAAGAGGTCCTTGCTTTTTCATAGTCTCCAGTTCTTTCCTTTTTGATGCAAGCAGGACTATATAGCTTTGATTGACGTTGCAATCCGTCGTAAGTTACATCTCCTGTTTCTTCAGCAACACAAATAACATCTGGAAAAGCCTTAGTTCCCTTCTTAAGTCTTTCTGTACTTTTAGCTGATGTATTGACAGGACTTTCAGAAAGAATATCGGTAACTGTGCGATCTTCGCTAGGAGCTGAATAAGTCCTGGGTCCCGCAGGAACGTTTCCAAGACTAGACTCTGGGTTAGATTCAGGTCTCTCTGAGAGAATTTCATCTGTAGAACTAGGAGAGTCTACTTCTTTCTCTAATAAATCTTCTCCATAATCTCTAGCTTGAGCTGAGTCTACAGGCGGTTTTTGATCTAAAAGATTATCTGAACTTCTCGAGTCACCATTTTCTACGTCTAAAGACCTATTTTGCCTCGACACTGCGACCTTCCTCCAATTAGGTCTAACGTTCTTGACTAAATGGGCACCTCCCGAAACGGCTGTACCTGCAGTTAGCCCTGAACAGATAAGAAGGATCTTACTCATCTAAACCCTGAAGTCTTGAGGGATTTGATCTATCTGAATCATTAAGTTCGATTTAGGTCCCTCTCAAGAGTCTCAGTACCTACATCTACTCTTATCTTTGTATCTCAATCTATTTGAGAGATCAGAGTCAAGTCCATCCATAACATCTCTTTCACAAATAGAGACTACCCTAGCTTTCTCATAATCTTCTAAATCTTGCTTCTTAATGCATGTCGGTTTGTAGGTTTTAGAGGATCCGCTTATCTTTCACTCACGCTGTCCTGTCTCTTCCGCTACACAAATAATCGTCGGATACTGCTCCGTTCCTTGCTTATATCTCTCCTTCTTTTTGACTGGGGATCTTTGAGGGACAGGAGCTAAGAGATCAGATACTGGAGAAGTCCTGGTATCCTCAACAACAACTTTAGGCCCCTTAGGCTCAGGATCGACTTCTGCAGGAGGCGATTCCATTTCAGGAATCTCATCTTGTTGATTTTCGAGACTTGTAGCTGCCTCTTGCTCCTTATGTTCTGTGTTCCTTTCGTTTGCCTGTAAGTCCACCTCCTTCACAGCAGTTTTGGACTGGGCCCCCAAATCATCTCTTTGAGGTTTCTGCTCACTCCTGACTGCGACAGTCCTGTCTGGCCTTGGGTGAACATTTTTAACAAAGTGAGTGCATCCGGAAACAGAAGTACCTGCGACCAATCCCAAAGTCACCAACTGTATATGGGTCATCTAAAAAAGTCTTTAAATAATAGCTACTTGCTTTTTTTAGATAGGAAGTTACTTAGGCCTTCTTTTTAGAGAGTCTAAATTCTTCTGGAGTTTGCTCTTCATCTATTGGTAATTCTTTCTTAGGGCCATTTCAAGAGTCTCAATACCTACAACTATCTTTACCTCTATATCTAAGCTTTTCAGCAAGTTCAGAACCTAGACCATCTATTACATTAGGAAGACAAAAAGGAGAGCTTTTTATTACTTCATAGTCTCTTAAGTTAGTTTTCTTCCTAATACAAGCTGGCTTCCTTCTCTTAACTAAAGTTCCGCTTCAGGTTCTGTCCTGTTCACCTGTATCTTCGACTACACAAATGACGTCTGGTAAATCTCTTGTTCCCTTTTTATAGAGTTCATTCTTTCTAGGTAATGAAGGCTGCGCAGGAGATGACAAGATATCTGAAACTGGAGAGCTTCTGGTATCAACAGGAGTTAATGTTTTAGATCCAGCCTTTGGTTCTTGATCTCTAGAATCATCAACCTCTTTCTCAAGCTGGGACGAGTCCTGATTATCAGGAGCAAGCACCTTAATTTCCTCTTGTGTGTCTGGCTGAGATTTCGGATTTTCGTTCTCTTCGACAGAATCTTCTATTCTCTTTAGAGGCTGAGTAGATTCCCTTAAATCTTTGTTTTCTAGCCCCTTTTCTGAATTAAGGTGAACATTCTTCGCAATATGAGTACCTCCGGATACAGCAGTGCCTGCCGTAAGACCCGATACTACTAGATAGAACTTATTCAGCTAATTACTGCCCCTAGCTTTAGTTCGAAACTCTTCTGGAGTCTGCCTTTCCTCTATCACTAGGTCTTGTTTAGGGCCTTTTTAAGAGTCCCAGTATCTACACAATTGTTTAGTTGGAAAGAGTAACCTATCTGCAGAATCTTCTTCTAAATTGCCTGTGATGTCAATAGTACATTGAAGAGACCTTCTGGCCCTATCATAGTCTTTGTCGTTACTTGTTTTGATGCAGGCCAGTCTGCGTTTACTTAACTTTTGCCTTCTTCAGTCGTAGGTCACTTCATCTGTCTCTTCGGAGACACAGACTATATCTGGTCTAGATTCAGTTCCTCTCTTATATCTTTCTGTACTTTTTGCAGGAATTTGAGTTGGTGAGCCTAATATATCTTGAATCTGTCTGCCCGAATCATCCTTTCTGGAACCTGCCTGGACTCTAGGTTCTACTGCATCTTTAAGAACTTGATCTTGTTCGGAACCTGCAGCTTCGACATCGGGAGTTACAGTCTCTTGGTCCTTTAATCCTGGATCAAGAGCTTTTTGAGACTGAGACTCTCTAGGTGCATCTACAGGAGAGTCAATAACTTGTGCTTCTGGTTGTCTTAAATTCTCCTGAACACCTCTGTTTTGTTGATCCTGTGTCTTTTTGTCTATAGAAGGTCTTACATTTTGGATAAGGTGAGTGCCTCCTGATACTGCTGTCCCTGCCCCTAAACCTGAAAAGATGATGTAGGCTTTGTGCATCTTACCTATACGGAGACATCAGAAACCTCACCTTTAGTAATGATCCAACTAGGTCTTGTTTGCAGATTCTCTGAATTCAACAGGAGTTTGAACCTCTTCAATTCTTAAATTGGTCTTAGGGCCATTTCAAGAGTCTCAATACTTGCATCTCTTATTTGGTTTATGCTGCAACGTCTCAGATAGTTCTGATCTCAAATTGTCCATTACATCTAGCTCGCAAAACTGGGCGGTTCTTGCCAATTCATAGTCAGATACACTCTTCTTCCTTATACAGGCAGGACTGTACTGACTTATCGGACCGTTCCACTTGTGAATTTTCTCTCCAGTATCTTCAGCCACACAGATAATGTCTGGTAGGTCTGGTGTTCCCTTCCTGTACTTCTCCTGTTTTCCTGGGTTAATAGGCGAAATAGCAGACTCACCTAAGATGTCCTGAACAGGACCTCTAGTGTCGTCTACCTGAACTCTTTGAGACGCTCCAGGAAGTTTAGGGCCTACATCAGAAGATTCGCGCAATTCTTCCTTTTTCTCTGCAGTCTCTACTAACGATTCGTCAGCACTATTCTCATTACCTGGAATAACTTCTGCAGTTATCTTTGGAGTTCCCGAAACAGTTTCTGCTTGCTGTCCTCCAACGTCTTGTTTTTGTGCAGGTTGCTCCTTTCCTTTCTGAATGCTTTCAGTGAAGCGTCTTGAGCTTGATTGGACATTTTGGATAAAGTGAGTCCCTCCTGATACGGAGGTACCTGCCACTAATCCCGTAAGAGCTATCTGAATTTTTGTCATCTAAATTAGGAAAAATGACTGAATGAAGCGTCTAATAAATACTTCTAGAGGTCTTTAGGTGTCTGGATCTTTTAAAGTACTTAAAGAATTAACAGTTTATTTGCCTGACTGCGATCTCTCTCCTAGAGAGAGTTTAACTGTCTTTCCTTCATTTTCTAGACTTAAGGTAACTTTCTTGGTAGGGTGAGTGCACCGATAATCTTTTTGTTCCTCTAACTTACAGGTGAGCTTTGAAATTTCCTCACTAGTTCGATCTTGCTCAGAGACCTTTAATTCTTGATCAGGATTAACTTTTTGAGACTCATAAGCGCATTCAAACTTAGCAGTAATCGAAGACTCTGCAGTTAACTTAGGATATTCAAACTTTTGATCAGCAGTAGAGCATGACAAAGGAACTCCTACTCCTCCATCTGAAAAGAAGTTGTAGTCTACATAATTATCAGGTCTAGTAGTTAAGTAAACTGTAGTTGCTGTACCAGTACCCCCTAGAAGGGCAGAGCCTCCTATTACTGATTTAGCTAGATTAGAAAGCACAGGCAATTACTAAAGACCTATTGATTTTTAGAAGCTTTTAAGGAGAAAACTAGATACTGTTCCTTATTGGTTCCTGTTTCACTTGAAATAGTCAGCTCCTTTCCTTCAGGGACTTCACACAAAAACTCATAAGGCCTCTCTTGAGAGGCTTTACAACTTAACTTAGAAATCTCATCTCCTTGAGTGTTGTCGGAGCTAACCTTCAATTGGTAATTGTTATTAACTTCTGACCCTTCTCTTTTGTGGCACTTAACATCAGCTGTTGTGCTAGAGGTAACTGTTAAATTAGCGTAAACATCAGAGCCTAAGGACTCAGGACAAATCAAGGGAGTAGACACTTCTTCAGTCTTAGTAAAGAACTTAATAAGAGTATCTCTTGATTGATTAGGTCTAGATTCAGCAGACTTATAGAAAAGATCAGGAGCTAAAGCAGCAACAGTAGCCGTAATCCCTCCAGCAGCTCCTAAAACTCCTGTGACTGAAACTAAGACCTTAGCTGCTGTAGTCATAAGTTAGTTTCTTATTTTAAAAGATTTCAAAATTCTTTATTTTTAGCAGTTCACTAAAAAATAAATCCACCTAGAGGAAGTGATGCCTACTAATTCTCAATTAAACTGTTAGCCAAGCAACCTAGCTTCTAAACCAAAAATAGAGACATTACTTCTCTACCTCTCAGCTGTCAAAGTTAGGAAAGAATTTAACAGTAGATTCCGACACACCAAGGTTATTGTTTTCACACTTAGGCAATAGCCATCATTGAGGATAGTCCCTTAGGTTTTGATTTCTTCTTCAGTCTCACTTCTCATTACTACTGCTGAACTTTCCTAGTTTAGTTCGCAGACAAGGCTCTCGAGAATTATTTTTGGAGTTATATTGCTCTCCTAGAAAAAAGTGAGTAAGATGACCTTCCTTCTTGTTTTGAGAGTCATACCAACCAGGATATTTAGGTTCAGAAGACTTAATTTCTCGCTTTGCTCTTTTTGACTGAACAACTACAGGATATAGAAAAGCTCCTCCAGTACCGGCACCCACCAAACTAGCAACGCTACCTAAAGAGACAAGGACTCTCCCTGAGGTACTAGCTAACAGAGACACTATTTAGTCACTTGATACCATCATTTTCTTAGATCTTGATATATACCTAATAAATAAAGCCCGGTAAATAGAGAAACTTCTTTTAGAACTAAGAGAAAAGGATCAGCCTAAAAACCTTAGTAACTATTTGACTATTTAGTTGTTGTGTACTCAAACAGAGACATGTTGTGCTGCAGCATCTTTTTGTTCCACGTTATCTAAGAAGACTTTCAAGCCTCCACCTTCATAGGTACAAGAATATCTGCCATCTTTGGAATCTTGATAGGTACATTTCAACTTAGAAATAGGTTCATTTTGGTACTCATTGTCCTTAACAGTTAAAGTATTGTGTTCTGCTGTCTTAGCTCCTTCTCTGCACTCAATATTTGCTGTTGTTGAAGAGGTTACTCTGAACTCTGGATAAGCATTGTTTTTGTTGGCGCAGAAGAGAGGCACTCCTATTGCTTTGTCTTCAGAAAAGAAGGCAAAAGAATATTCTGGATTAGCAGGATTCTCAGGTCCATGAGATACAGAAGGAGCTCCTGTGTGACCTGCCTGAGCACTTTCTCCAGCAGATCGATCAGATTGCTCCACAGAACTCCTACTAAGCACTAAGGGAGTTACTACCGCACCACTAACACCTCCTGCACCTAGAAGTGCAGAAATAATTACCTTGGAACTAGCCACCTATTTTGATTGAGTGTTCTCGCTAATTGTAAGGATTAAGGTTGATTCTCCGTCTCCTTTAGCTATTTGAAGCTTCTTGTCACTTACCTTACATGTATAGTCCTTCTCATTTTGAGAAGTACATTCAACACTTTGAAACTTATCCTTTCTTGAATCTTGATCGCTAATCTTCAAAGAACTTTTGCTTCCTGACTCTGATGAACAAGTTACCTTTGCTACAGTATCAGATATAGAGCTTAAATTGGGAACTTCTCCTTTAGAACAGATAATCTGTCTGCCTATGCCCTCACCATCTAGGAAGAAGTTATAGGTAGCTGGACTATAGATACCTGAAAAAGGAAGAACTGACAAAGTACCTATACCTCCTGCAGCAAGGATAGCTGCAGCAGTTTTTCCAATTAAGATAGACATTGTTTTACTTCCCTTCTACAAGGAAAAAATCATTGTATCTTCTAGTATCTGCATTTTCTAAATACGAAAGTAATAAACCTTTGTGCATGGCAAAAACCACAATGCTAGTTGGAAACCTAGTAAAAGGCATTATACAACACGTATCTAAAGTGTCTGGCAATTACCAACTTCTCTTTTAAGTTACAGCCAAACTTATAGGCTCACTATCCCTCTGTCTATCTACAAAACTTAATTGTTTTTGGTTATCTACAGAGCAGTCTAGAGGAGTGTAATACTGAGAACTTTCATTCTTTTGACAGGTAACCTTACCTCCTCCTATTTCTATTTCCCTTTTTATTTTCTGATCAGACTCCGGTTTAGCCTGATAGTCGCATTCGAACTCTAACTTGTTCTCGCCTAACTTCTTTAACTTCATAGAGGTATTCTTTTGAGCCTTTGCTGGACATGTAAACTGCTTGGTTAACTGTTGATGACTTCCAGTTCTTATACGTATCTCATAGGTGATTTTTTTGTTAGCGTTGTCCCCTGCTACAAATGTTTCCTCTGCATCAGAGGCTGTCGCACCTGCACTACCAGAACTCGCCTTTACTACCTGATAGCTTAGGATACCAGTTCCTGTTACGCCAGTAGCTGCAGCTCCACAGATAATGAGCTTAAGAGTTCCTGCTCCTAAAACCATCTAGGTGCAGGGTTAAGAAGCTATGTTCAAGGTAACGCGATCACCTTCCACAAAACCTTGAGTGCCCAAATGGAATCCCCTAGAGTTAGTTACAGAACAATCTAGAGGAACGTAATACCTAGAATCTTGTGCTTTTTTACATGTAATTGTTGCTTCTTTAACTTTGATCTCCTTCTTAAATTCCTGGTCTCTATCTGGTTGGTCTTGATAGTCACAGACTATCTGTACAGAAGTATCTCCTACTACTTGAAATTTGAAAGAAGTATTTTTATTGGCTTGTTCCTTGCAGGTAAATTGTCTAACGTCGTAGATTCCCCCTCCCTTATTTAGTCGAACTTCCCACTTAACTTGTTTATTGGCATAAGGACCTTCTACAAATTTAGCCTGTTGATCTCTACTTTCTGCCCCCCCCCTCCGCTTGCCTGGAACCTCTGGTAGACACCTGATAACTTAACACTCCTGTACCTGTAGCTCCTCCAAAAGCAGCACCACAAAGAATCAACTTCATAGTACCTATGCCTAGAGCCATTTACTTGGAGATTATTGCTTTGTAAACCCAAACTTAAAATACCTAAGTAATTACTCAGAACTTAAAATTAAAAGATTTATTTCTTCTCAGATTTACATTCTTCTCAATTAGAGAAATCGTTCCATGACGCTAAAGAAGAACCCAAGATTCACTGAACTTCCCCCTCAGACTTAGGTTGAGTCTCTGACTCCTCAATTTTTAGGCAATTAATAGGTTCAGAGTCTTCAGGTTCTTTCTTGAGGGCTACTTTCTTACCTTTTGTCTCTCTATATTTGTTAAACAGTCAATCAGGAATGGTTATGCCCTTCGTTTCCTTAGGGTTGGAACTATCTATCTGGGCCTGCACACTATGTATATAGCCTAGCACCTGAGGCAAAAAGGTTTTGCCCACACCTACAACTCCGGCGACGCCCAAACAGCCTAGAACGATTTTGACGACTCCCGATCACACAACAAAAAATTAAGCAGAAATAGGCCCCTAAAGGAACCTTTTATTAAATTGAGGATCTAGATTTTAAGTTTTTAGAGATTAAAAGAAATATCTAACTGATGAAGATAGTCGCTATCGCCTCTCTGGCGCTGGGGGGGGCATCTTTACTAACATCGGTGCTGTTTCTCTCTACCAAACGAATCAACTAACTCCAGAACAAGTACAAGCGTTAAAGGCAGAAGAAGCTAGACAAAAACTACCTGAACCTATCAGAAAAATGATTCCTGTGGGTACCCCAGAGTCTATGCACGGCCACTACATAGGACTATATAAGGGCTGATTAATGATGGAAGAAATCAGAAAGCAACAAAGAGAAAAGAACAACAACTAAAAGTGCAGAGATAGAAAGCCTTCAGGGGACTGAATCCCCTAAAGGTCTACTAGCTAACTGTTATTTAACTTCGGGAGGGCAGACCATCTTTTTTTCTACTTGTCCAGTAAAAGTGCAAGAACGATGTTTATCCTTGTGCTCTCTAACGAATTGCTCTAACCCGGGATATTCTGCAAAGACATCATATATAGGTTGTTTAATCACGCTAGGTCCATCTAACCAATTACCTTCATTCAAAAGAGTTGTGTCTGTAAAAGTTCCATGCTGATAGTAGGCTCCCTCCCCATTAAATTCGTCAACAGTCCCTATGAATATACAGTGACCTTTAGCTCCTTCTTTTGAAGAACAGTATCTAGTATTCTCTCTGAAATTTATTGAGTGCCCCCCCCGCTAAACAAATTTGTGGTTGCATAGGTTCCTACTGTACCAGCAGCCCCTAAACCTAGAGTGATACCAGCTAATTTATAGGCAATCAACATATCCCTTTAAAAATTTAAACACTCAATTTACTGTAAAATTTAAAGTTTGTGAAGCTTTAAAAATTATTCTCCATCTTCGTAAAGAAGGTCACTAGCATTTCTCAAGGATTCAGACAAACCTTTTCATCGACTGTCTTCAATTATTTCCTTAATAGCAGTTACAGCCTTAGAATCAGCAAATCTAGCCTGTAAGTCTCTAACTGTCTTAGCTCCTGAAAGGTATTTCTCCACGAATTCATCTAATTTTTGTCGATAAATCTCTTTACTGTATTTGCCGGGATAGGTTGAGACAGTGATAAAAGGAGACTTAACTTCTGCAGATTTAGTTCAGGCTACACTGTACTCGTCATTGTCTAACAAAGAAGCTTTAAAAGACTCTTTATCCTCCCGTCAAAAGACAATAGTTCCTGAGAAATTAGGTACAGGAGCTTCAGCAGTCTCATCCTCTTCTCCTTGCAGCGGCTCTTCATCACCATCAAAACCAACATAATCCTTGATATCATCGCCTAAATCAGGTAATTGCTCTCCTGCAGAATCTGCTGTTGAATCTGGTGAATTCTGATCCTGTAACTGAACAATAGGTAGAGAAGGTAACTTACTCTTTTCAAATAAGTAGTAACCTCCTCCCGCAACGCTAGCTCCTAAAGTCAAGATGCTCGAGACATTAAATAGAGCTCCCATTTTTTTAGATATCTAGGTTAAGCCTGTAAAGAAGAGAAAAACCTATTTACCTCTAGTAAAATATCTCGTTTTGGCGGCTAACGTGTATCTTCTGACTCAATCCTGTAATTTCAGTACTACATAAAACAGAAGCAGGCATTAACTGCTCGAACTGGAAGTTTCTGTTTCGGGCTGAACCAACCTCAACTGAGACTCCACGATCTCCCTATTCATTACCTCAACATTTGCTTCTCTACATTCAGGCATTCTTCAGTCATCCCCTGATAGCCTGATTGAGATTCAATCTCACTCTCCTCCAGGATCCCTTAAGTTCTTTCCCTCTTTATATAAAAGACAGAAGGAACCATCAGATCTTTTAGCTTTATAAAAATAGGTCACTCTACCCGAAGTGCGCCTGTTCTCCTCATACCAACTAGGAGTAACTTGGTTAATCGCATAAGGCTGTTTGGTCGGAGATTTCTTCGAGGCTAGAGAAATGACAGGATATAGAAAAGCGCCACCAACTCCAGCTGCAGAAAAACTGGCAACCGAAAGCACAGGAATAGCTAACTTCCTTAGAGTTGCAGACGCAAACACTACCTATTTTGGGAGTTCCGACTCCTATCAAACTGTGCCAACTGAACCCTTAAAAGGCTAGGCTCTAAGATCTCTGCATCCTCCTCGTTTCCTGTACATTTCTCTAATTTCAAATCATCCCTAGACAGTTTGATAGATCTTCAATCTCAAGGATCTTGATTACCTTGATTAATTAACTTTCCAGACTGAACGAAGAGACATTCCTTGGTAATTCCTCCTACAGCTTCCTTGGTTTTGTAGAAGACAGAAGTCTGTCCTTCTTTCTTATCGGAAAACCAAGAAGGAGCCTCTGGTAACCTAGGCAACTCGTAGCTAGGTCTTGATGATTCAGCAACAAGAGGATATACAAAAGCTCCGAGCGTACCGGAAGCACTTAAAGCTAAGGTGGAACCTACTACAATTCCTGCTTTCTGAAGCAAAGGTTTGGCCACTATTTAACTACCTGAGTCTGCTCTTTTAACTTTGCTTTTTCAGCTTGTAGAATACTTGGATAAGCAATCTCTACCTCAGAATCCGTAGTACTGTCAGGACACTGAGGTAGAGATCAATCAGCACCGGAAAACTTAATGGTTCTGAAGTTTCATTGATCCTTATCCGCTTCTCTTTGTCAATAAGGCTCTCCTGTTGCAGTCATCAAGCATTGAACACCTGTACTCTTCACAGTCACCTTGTAGAAAATAGTTATTTTCCCCGAATCTTTCTGGGTAAACCAACTAGGAGCTTTCTGATTTAGCGCATAAGGTTGGGAAGTAGGAGACGGCTTAAAGTATTTAGAAAGTACAGGATACAGGGAAGCACCTACAGCTCCAGCGGCACCTAAAGAAGAAGCAACTGTGACCCCTGCAACTGTCCTTTGGACTCAAGAAGTGGTCAACTACTAGAAAGAAAGGAGAGTTAAGAGAAGTAAAGTAACCTAAAGAGCCAAAACAAAAGTTTAATGACTTAGGCAGCCCGAAGGCTACCTAAGACGTAGAGGCTAAGCTCCTATCTAGTTAGAGTTGTTCTCAGTATCGTCCTTCATCTTAGGAGTGTCAATTTTCTTTATAACCTTGGATTCATCCTCCTCAGGACTTTCACCTACATTAGGATGTGTTTTCTCAGAATCATCAACTGATTTTTGAGCCTTAGATGACCTTCTAGCTTTCTTTGGTTCTCCCGAAGATTCCTTGTCATCTGAAGCCTTTTGTTCTTCAACTGCAACGTTAGAGTCTACAGGCTCTGATTCTTTAACTTCAGTTTCCTGCATAGCACTTTCTTGGGCCTTCAAAAGTTCCTCGGGTATTGCTGCTTCGCCCTCTATAGCTTTCTTTAGGTTGAGAAAGTCTTCCTTAGATAGAGAGATATAAGCTACCTTTTTAGCCTTTGTGAAGTTTTTTCTGCTTTTAGCAGTCATCCTTGCTGGCTTAGGATGCTTCGTAACAGTATTGACATCATGGACTTTTATTCCAAAGACAGCATGAAAAGCTTTTTTGATCATGATCTTGTTGGCCCTCTTATCCACTAAAAAGGTCAGAACAAACTTGTTCTTTGAGGGTGTACCTGTCCTTTTATGGTTGAAGTAAGGCTCTTTAATTACGTTGATTATTTCCATTGAGAGAAGTAATTTGACTTAAGTCATTCAAAACCCTCAAAGCTAAGCACTATACATTCAGCCTTCATCAGTGAATTAATAGGAATAGCTTCAACTCTAAGAACTTCTAGCTTCTCTAGATTTCTAGAACCTAAAACTACCTTTTCTTCTCTGTCCTTGACTATTAACGCTCTTCTCTTGGCAGTGCCTTGCACAGAATTAAAGAAGACATTCATATTCTTTGTCTTTTCTGCCTTTAATCCCTCTACTTCTTTGTTAGAAAGTACACAGATCTTTCCTCGTTCGAGTGCATCTGTTCAACAAGATCTCATGGCTAGAGCTCTAACCCTCTTATTTACCTTTCTCTTGTGATTGATAATGTTTCGAGGACCAAAGGCAGTGCCGCCCCCTACAAATTGAGGGTTTCTTCTAGAACCTTGTCTAGCTCTACCTGTATGCTTCTGCCTATAGGGCTTCTTACCCCCTCCTGATACTTCTCCCTTAGTCTTTGTATGAGGATGAGCTAACCTATTCGATTGAGCCGCACAAACAACTGTTTGGAAGATAGCATCAGGATAGTAAAACTCAGGATTTCAAGCAGGAATTATCTCAGTTAAAGCTATGGTTTTTTCTAGTTGTCCGTCTATCGAAAATACCTTTAGAGAAGCTGAATCAGAACTCATTACTAGCTAATACCAACTAGAGTTTCAGGAACTATATTTTTAGCCTTATGCAGAGATCTCACTCTAACTAAATTCTTTTTTCTTCCAGGGACAGAGCCCTCAACCATCAAGATATTTTGCTCAGAGTCTATGTGAAGAATCTTTAGGTTTCGAATAGTACACTTAGCATTCCCTGAGTGACCAGACATCTTCTTGCCCTTCCACACCTTTTGAGGAGACATACCCCCTCTACCTGTTTCCAAGGAGCCCTGAAACCTGTGAGGGTACCCAGCACCGTGAGTCTTAGGACTCGTAGCAAAGTTTCAACGCTTGATGGCTCCTGTAAAACCCATACCCCTAGATATTCCCTGTACCTTTATCTTCTCTCCTAGTTGAAATAATTCTTCTAACCTGACGAAACTGCCTCTTTGATATTCCTTGGCTCCATCTCACTTAAGCTCCATAATCTTCCTCCTTAAAGGTAATTCACCTTCCTTAAATTGACCCTGTACAGGCTTTGACAGCTTTCTGGCAGGGCACTCATCCCCTACTCCTACCACTAAAGAGTTGTATCCAAATTTATCTTGGTTCTTTGTGGAGAGAACTTGAGTAGGAACCATCTCAAGGAGAGTTACGGGAATTAACTGTCCTTCCTTAGAGAAAACGCTACTCATTCCAATTTTTCGACAAATAGCTTCCCTGTGCATAACTAGAGAGGCTAGCTAACTAGAGAGAGTCTCAGGTCTAGTGAGGCTGGTAGACTCATCTTCTCAAAGTGAGAAAATAACCTGCTGTCGTAGTCAGAAATAAGAATCAGTCTTCTGTGCATCTTCTTTTGAAAGTGCTCCATAGAAGGCTTATTGACGTGAGGAGACTTCAAAACTGTATAAAGCTTTGTCTCTGTAGGTAGGGGAATAGGACCCTTAATGCTCGAGTTGTGTTTCAACGCTAATTCAACGATCTTTTTAACTCACAAGTCAAGAAGCCTGTAGTCAAAGGAAATCAACTTGATCTTTAGAGTTGTAGCCATCTTTACTTCTTAGTTTAGTACTTGAATGACTGACACTTCTGAATTTATTAAAAAGTAATATGAGAAGGCTTTAGTTAGCCTACTAAGCCGGATTAGTTTAGTGGTAAAACAAGTCAATGGTAATGACTAGAGAAGTGTTCGATTCACTTATTCGGCACCAATTTATGTAAAAACAGCTTTAAAAGTTAGAAAAATTAAAAGAGGAGACAACCTTCGCAAGAAGCGAAGGCTAGGAAAACCTACTTAGGTGCTTTAAATTCGATAGATGCCCCCACAGCTTCAAATTTAGACTTAAGCTCTTCAAATTGTGTAGAAGGTATATCTGCCTTAACCAGAGCAGGAGTTCCATCAACTATCTTTTTAGCTTCCATTAAACCTAATGCTGTTAATTCTCTAACCAACTTAATAACTCCTATTTTGTTGGTCCCTGCAGATACTAGATGTAGATCCTTATTTGCGGCTTCTTGAGCACTATCATCTTCAGCTGCTTGACCTCCTGCTGCAGGCGCAGAGAAGTTAGCAGCGCTTACACCAAATTCCTGCTCTAGTTCTCTAACTAATTCGTTTAGTTCAACAACACTGTAAGACTTGATTGATTCAATAATCTCCTTGCTACCCAATTTGCTACTCATACCTAATTCTTCTTATCTGCTATAGCTTTCAGAACAAATATTAATGAAACGACTGGATGAAGCATTAAGAAGGCTAGCTTTGCAACAGCAACATCCTTTTCCGCTCACTTATGTATGTACTCCTTTTGCTCTTTAGTTAAGAATTTGTTCTCACAAAAGGCAGAGCCTACATTCAAAGGTTCATATTTTCTCTCCAATTCAGCAAGCAACTTAAGTGGTGCTATCTTGTCAGACTTGATCAACAAGATAAAATGCTGTCCCTTCATGTCTAGTTCCTGTTGAGACTCAGGGAAGCTAGCTAAAGCTCTTCTAAGAACATTATTAGATACCATTCTTAGTTCTCCATCACTCTTCTTCACCTCCTTTCTCAGATAGTTAACAGACTTAACGCCCAAAGAGCTGTAGTTAACCGTTAGAAAAGACTGAGACTCTTTCATCTTCTGTACCAATACATTCACCTGGCCCTCTTTTATTTCGTGATACTTCCTTGTATTTGACATTTCTCTAATCCTTAATCAACTCCTTTGATTTTATGTCTCTTATTTAATTAGCTGGTGCACTGCAGATATTTAGATAAATCTCTCTCAGAAAAGTTAGCTGGAAGCGCAAACATCCTTCCATCTGAATAACTAGAAGATGAAGAAGAAACGGACAAACAGGGAATTCCTTTGTCTTCACTCTTGTTCAAGGTGACTATTTGATTGCCTTCATAACCTGCTTTTTGGTAGGTCTCGACAAAGTCTTTTTTTAGGATAATCGTTACTTCCTCTCGGTCTCCTGAACCGGAACTACTACTTTTATATCGTCAAGCCTTAACTTCTATAGGTTGCCCCCCCCACTAAACCAATCTGTAATTGTGTAGGCACCTGCTGCGCCAACAGTAATCAGTCCTACAGCTCCACCGACTATTTTGTAGGAAATCATCTTTTTTCTAACCTAAATCTTTATTTAGTGATTTTAGGATTAGGGCAAGCACTATTAAATGACCCAGATTTGTATAAATCTGTAGGCTTAGGATTCTCGGGACATTCCTGATAGGTGTTGTAAACAGTTATTTTTATATCAGGAAATACCTTTTGCCTTTCTTGATCGTTCAAAAAGCCTTTATAACTAAAGTCCTCCAAGCATTTGTGACCACAACTTAAAGCAGTTCCATTATGGTTATTGGCACATTCAATTGCATGATCGCAGACGTCTCCTTCACAGCCCTCTTTGTGAGTGTTATGTGTTTCTTTATGAAGACCTACCTTAAGGGCTAATTGCCCCCCCCCGAGCTGCGTAATTCCATAAACGCTAGTTCCGACAACGCCTCCTCCTACAAGAACACAGCCAACTACTTTAAAAGGACTTAAGAGCACCATCTAATAATAAATGCTTTGCAATAGAGATGTAACTGACACTGAAAAGTTTATTGTGTTATCTCTATCTTTAGATAATTCTTTTCTTGCTCTCTTTCTTTCTTCAGGCTGAATTTTTTGTTTGTTTCAGAAGCGCAAACATATTTTCCTTCAGTTAACTTACAGGTAATCTCCTTTTGACTCCCTCCCTGTCCAAATTCATAGAAGTCTGCTATATCCCCTCTGTCAGCTTCGTAGTCACAAGTAATTTTTTTAGAAGATCAATCTAGCTTAGGTTTAGGGTGTTTTCCTTCGTTATAGGGGCAATACAAACTAACTTCATGAGAATCTTGAGACTTAAATACAAAAGTTTTTCCTAAATCTCCGCCAGATATAGCAACTGGGACTGCCACTGCAGAGACGATTCCTGTAGCAACTAGTAAAGCAAATCCCTTTGCTAGGATGGTCACTTCTTGCTAGCGTTTTTAACAACTGCCCCTAAAACAATCTATCCAAGAAAAATAACTTATCTGTGGATTCGCAATTGAGAGTTAATGTGAGCATCCGCATTGGTAAATGGACACTTATAACCGCATTCTAGTACTATGTTGTCTCTACCGTAACCGCAGGTGACTTCGTGGTCTTCTTCATCATTGCACTTAATACAACCAAGAGCTCTATTATTGTGAGGTTTATGATTCGCGTGATCAGTAGTTGCGTAACTAGTCACATCTATCCTTGCTGTTGAATGCCCCCCCCCAACCATTACCTTTTGAGCTACACATACACCTCCTCCACACATAGCCCCGGCGGAGGCCAGCCCTAAAGCTACCTTACCTATTAGCATCATCTCACTTTTAAAGTACCAAATTTAGTCTATTAGGTTAAAATTAAATATTTTTTAAATCTTTAAAAGGATATTCTTCAGACTTACAACTAAAGGAGGTTTTATTAGGCTCTTTAGGATCTTCACATTGAGCTTTTTCAATGTTATAGATTCTTAAACTAGATCAAGCTGTTTTTCTTGTAGACGGAGGTTTAACACAAGTCACCAATATCTTTGATTTATCTGAAGAATCCTCTAGGATAGTCCCTCAAGGACACTTAACAGTTAGATTGTGACTCTTATTCTCCTTATCTAGTTTCAACTCGTAAGTTTTTCGTTCAGAGAGAAAGTTATCAGCCAATTCCAAACCCCCTAAGGCTGTACCTCCTAACACAGTAACTCCCCCTAAACTGCCTCCCAAAAAGATAGCTACTTTCTTAAAAATCAATCAACTGAAAGGCCTTATCTATCCTTGGAGTTGAAGAAGCACAGAAACTTCTTTTCCTTCATTCTTTAATTCCAAAGTTACCTTCTTATCTGGATGCGTGCATTGATACTCGTTGTATTTGGAAAGCTTGCAGCTTAACTTATTGACCTCTTTATCCTTATAGCCCTTAGTTTCAGGCTCTCTTAACTCCTCTTTAGGTCCTGTTTGAGAATCTATATAAGAGCACTTGATTGAGGCTGAATTGTCCGTAGTAGCCTCTAGTGTCGGATACTCAAATCTCTCTCCTTCCCTAGAACAAAGCAGTTGATGACCTATAGCTTCTGTTCCAAAGATGTTGTAATCCATAGAGTAATTAGAGTTATTGCTCAAAAAGAATGTGGTAACTGTAGCTCCAGTCCCTCCTACAGCTAGAATAGCACCAACTGCCTTAACAGAATTTAAAAGCATAAACTCTTCCTGACTATCTTATCTCTCTACTTCTTTAACTGAATTCTTATCTACTTCCTCAAGACTCTTAACTAAAGACTGATAAGTGTCTGTTCCAAAAACATACTTGAACTCTTCAATTACTTCTTTCTTTTCTAAATATCTCTTTAAGTTTTTGTATTCTCCATCTTGATTCTCCTTGATAGCATCCCTTATTCCCTTAGACATCTTAGTTAGGAAAGCAGTCACTTGGTCTGATCTGTTATTCTCCCTAATCTCTACAGATAGGTAAAGAGTAGCATCTCTGTCAGATTCTGATTCTCATCTACTCTTGAGTTTGCCTCAATCTTCAGGGGTCTTGATGTCTAACCTATAGGATCTATCTGAAGTACTTCTCAATTGTTCATCCTCGTAAAAAGACTTTGTAAATAAGAGAATACCTTCTACCTCCTTGCTGATTTTTCCTGTAAAGAAAGATACATACGAACCATTACCCTTGACCAGGGGATAAACAACTCCTGTACCAGTTCCTCCTGCAACCAAAGCTGCAGCAGCTACTTTACCTAAAACAGGAATAGCCAAGGGACTCTAACTAACTGACTTACCCTTAAATTGGCTATCAGCTTTTGCTATTCCCTTTAATAAAGATTGATAAGTTTCTTCCCCAAACACGGACTTAAATTCACTGGTAACTTCGGGCTTCTCAATATATTTCTTTAGTTGTTCAAATTCACCAGTACCTCCGTTATCTTTAATAGCTTGTCACAACTCCTTAGTCATCTTTGATAAAAATGTAACTACCTGTTCAGACTTATTGTTTTCCTTAATCTCTACAGGAATATAGTCAGTAAAGTCCCTGCCCTCTTGATCTCCTTGCAATCTTTCCCTTAAGTTGTTTCATTGTTCAGGAGTTTTCACATCTATCTTGTAGGTTCAATCGCTAGTCCTAACTAACTCCTCTGTTTCATATAAAGACTTAGAGAAGAGCAAGATACCTTCAACTTCCTTACTAGTTTTTCCTGTAAAGAAAGCTACGTATGATCCTTTACCCTGCATTAAGGGATACACAACTGCTGTAGAAGTACCTCCTGCAGCCAAGGCTGTGAAAGCTACCTTACCAAATAAAGAAAAGGCCACAAAGAGATCTAGTTAACAATATTTTGTCTTGCTTTCTTTACCTCCTCTACTAAAGACCTGTAGGTATCTTCTCCAAATACTGACCTAAATTCAGAAGCTAATTCTGGCGTTTCTACATACTTCTCTAGGCACTCATATTCCTTAGAAGTTTCCTTAGACTCTTTAATCAGTCCTCAGATTTGCTTGTGCATCTTTTCCATTAAAGCTGTCGCATCTCCAGACCTATTGTTGTCTTTTATCTCTACAGGTATGTAAAGAGTAGGGTCAAAATTTTCTTTATCCTTCTTTCACCTCTCCTGCAACTGGGCCCACTGCTCTTTGTTTTTTATGCCTAGCTTGTAGCTCATTCCTCCAGGATATTCGTCCGTATAGTAGGACTTAGTGAACAAGAGAATGCCTTCTACTTCCTGAGTAGTTTTGCCTGTGAAGAATGCATAATAAGAGCCATTACCTTGAACCAACGGATAGGTGACTCCTGTAGATACGCCACCTGCTACGATTACAGATGCAATTGCCTTCCCTATGGCAGAAGATAGGAAAGTCAATTAAAGCTAGCTAGATTTATTCTCCTTAGCTCTTTTTATTTCTTCTAGCAAAGAGTTATAGGTGCCTTCTCCAAATACTGATTTGAACTTTCTAGATACCTCTTCTGATTCAACATACTCTTTTAACTTCTCATATTCTTTATCTTTTCCTTCTTTTTTGATCAATGACCAAAGACCTTCATACAACTCTTCAATTAAGGGATTTGCTTGATCTCCCCTATTGTTGTCCTTAATCTCTACAGGAATATAGTAGGTAGGATCGAAGTCTTCTTTTTTCTCTAATCACTTCTTTTTCATTCCTTCTCACTGTTCTTTGGACCTAAAGTCTAGTTTGTAGGTACGACCGAACTCACTGTTGTTGGTGTAATAGGACTTGGTGAATAAGAGAATGCCTTCTACTTCCTGAGAAGTCTTTCCTGTGAAGAAAGCATGGAATGATCCATTTCCCTCAATCAAGGGATAGACAATGCCTGCAGAAGTACCTCCAGTCAATATCAGAGCTACAGCTATTTTGCCTGTAGAAAGGACCATGAAATCAGGAATTTAATCCTAACTTATAGGTAAGGTTTTTTTACTTCCTAGCTTCAGGCAAGAGTTATAGAAGCAGGTTTCTCTGAAGGAGGACTTTCTGGTTCAGTGCCCAATGTAATGGTCTTATCGGGGACAGAACAAGTGTAAGTTTGATTTTCTATATTGTTTTCTGTTCTCGTGCAACTTAAACCATCTATCTCTTCTGAAGGTTTAAGGGTATCCTTAGGCAACTCTTCCTTCTTCTCTTTAGAGTCACAACTTATCTTGGCCTTGTAATTTGGAGGATTAGATCCTGTCCCTTTTTCTATCTTTAAAGAGGTATATTTGCTATCTGTAGCTGAACAACTTAACTTTTTAGAACTTTCCTGACTATCTGAGTTCTTTGTCTTGATGGTATAGGTAACTGGCTTATTTGCTTCAATTTCTCTGTCATGATAGAACCAGAAAGCATCAAAACCTAACAGTTGAGGTCCTAGATAGGTGCCTACTGCCCCAACAGAACCTAAGCTGACAACACCCAATATCGTTTCCTTAAACAAACTAAAAGATGCTGTTTGTTGTGTATTGGGCTTTAATTCCCGAGATTAAGTTCTTTTCTGATAATAGCTTTCTTGGCTTTTAGCCCCCCCCGCCAAACTTGACCACAATGGCAATGATTAGCCCGTAAATTGCTACAGATTCGCAAACAGCAGCTCCAATGATGAACTGTCTAAAAATTAATGCCTCTACTTCAGGATTTCTAGCTAGAGACTCAACGGCCTTACCGCCTATGTAACCTTGGGCTAAAGCAGCTCCTATACCTGCTAGTATGGCAATCCCAGCACCTATATTCTCGTAACCCTTATCAAAAACAACATAATTTAGAAAGAACTCTTCCAAAAATGCCTTCATTTGGCTAGGCCAAATAGGCACTAAAGGCAGAAGTTAATGTCTAGACGTCTTAGTCTTTCTTAATTCTTTTCCTTGATAGGCACTTTGGTTTATTGCAAGTAGAAACTTAAGCAACTCAACTAATCTCTATAGTTTGTTCTTTTGAAGTCAGGGTTAAATTTTTATCTTCATAAGAGCAAATAAACGTTTGTTTTTGGCTATCTTTGGATTCCTGAGTACAAGTTAAGTTCTTGCCATCTATTTCTTGAGTCAAGTTAGATTGGATTGACTCTTCACTACAAACCAATTTAGCTTTAGCATTGTCTGAACCACTTTCAATCTTCTCCAGCTTTAAAGAAGAATTTTTGTCACCTTTCGCGGGACATTCCAGTTTTTGTTGTTGAGATTCAGGTTTCTTAGATTTGACCGTGTAAGTGACTTTCCTTTCTCAACCAACTGTATTTCCTCAAAATTCTTTTATCTGAGGCCAAAAGACAGCTCCTGCAGTAGTGACTCCTCCCACAAGACCTAAACTTCCGAGGCTCATAAAAGCTTCTTTAATCAATTTATTTATTAATAACCATTCAAAGTTATTCGGGCAGAAAATTAGCTAAAAAGCCTCACTATTTTCCTGCAAATTTAACGACAATGGCAATGATCAAACCATAGATAGCTACAGACTCACAAACAGCAGCTCCAATGATGAACTGTCTAAAAATTAATGCCTCTACTTCAGGATTTCTCGCTAGAGACTCAACGGCTTTACCGCCTATGTAACCTTGGGCCAATGCTGCTCCTATACCCGCAAGAATAGCTATTCCGGCACCAATATCTTTATATTTACCGTTAGCATCTTCAAATACTCAAGAGTCAAGTACCCCCCCAGCGAGATGCTGTAGTAGAGATCCTTTAAATAGGCTAGTAAGTTGTTAATTGTTGTTTGAAAACTTAACTACTATAGCAATTATTAACCCGTAAATTGCTACAGATTCACATACTGCTGCACCAATGATAAATTGTCGAAAGATTAGAGCCTCAACTTCGGGATTACGAGCTAAAGACTCTACAGCTTTTCCCCCAATATATCCTTGAGCTAAAGCAGCTCCTATCCCCGATAGGATAGCGATACCAGCTCCAATGTCCTGATACTCACTTTTTTGAAACAGCCCTATGCCCCCCCCGCACAACTAAGAATTAACTCCTGTAATAAGGCCCTAATTTGGCTGAGCCAAATAGGCACTTAAAAATTGAGAGCTAAGACTTAGACGTTTCTGTTAGTTAGTTTTTCTGTCTACTAAGTTCTTTAAAGTTTAGTCCTCCTTCTTTTGTGATTTTTATTTCACTTCTAGTTGCTCACTGCCTTGATTGAGTTGGCCCATCTTCTCTACCAATCAAGTAGCAACAGTCATTTCTATTTCTGCTTCAGCCGCTAATACCTCATGTCATGCTTTTTGAACCTCTTGGGCATGTCCAGAAGAATCTATAGCTGTTGCAGATTTGGATATCAATCTAGCTAAATTCTCTGTCTTAGCTAAGACTCTCAACTTCTTTCAAGCGTTAGAAAAATTTTCTCAATCTTTTTTCCAGTTCTCTTCGCTAGAGTAGAAGTGTTTATAAGGATTTTTGTCTCATTCTTTTCACTGAACATATAAAGGATCTGAAGTACTCTTAGGAATTCTTATTTGAGAACTATGTGTTCAACCTAATTCTCTTCAAACCTCTATGATTTTTTGAAGTTCTGGTAGCCGCTTTACGTTATCTGGATTCAAAGATTTAGTCATTTCTTTACCTTCATTTACATTTCCAAGTGTCTCTAATAGCTCTTCTCCATTCTTCTTCAATCTAGAAAATTTCTTATAGACCGTCTTAACGGCTTCTCTTTGGCCTTCAGTGAGTCTAGCAGGCTTATAAGTGGTGTCTTGATTGCTTTTTCTAGCCTTCCGTAGTTTCACTAATTGAAGCACCTGTCGATAATCACTAAGTATCTTTTCATTAATAGCTTTAGTATGAGCTCTTATCTTGTGAGCTCTTGAAGATTCCAAATCAATAACTGCATTTTCTTTAACAGATTCTTCACTAATTTCCTTGACCAAAGATTGAGAGAATTCAGGAGTAGCTAACTCAGAAAGAACTAAGAAATCTTCGTCAATTTCTGTATTTTCTTTAAGAACTTGTACAAAATTTTGAGACTCTACCTTTTCAGAAGAAAGAGAGACTCTTTCTAAATTAGGTCTAGCCACGACTAGTTGATTTCCAATAATTGCAAACTTACTGTCTGAAGGTAACTTTTCAACTACATTGCTGATCTTCATACCCTGTACAACACTAGAGTCGAAAACATTTCAAATGCTTCCTGATCCCTTAGAACTAAGTACCAACCAAGAAATACCGTTAACTCCTAAAAGGGCTGCTGCAGAAGCGAGAAGTTTAGCCTTTATAGACATAGGCATGAGGTATAAGCCCTAAAAAGGGCTCTAAAAATATTTCGACAACAAACGATAAGTATTTTAGTACAGATTGAAGAAAAAAGTAGAAAAGACCGTGACTTTCTTAAGACTATTGAAAAAACCTAATTAGTTTCTCAGCTGATGATCACTGACTTACCTGAACTTTCAGAAGGGTCTCCTATAGATAGTTTCAAGTTGTTGTGATCTTTTAAGGAGCAGGTAAGAGCGTTTTTATCTTCTTGTCCAGTTTCTCCAGTGCAGGTTAGCTTTCCGTCACCTAAAGTGACTTTAATTGGGTTGGTTGATACGTTGTCAGTACCGCCTACTACACCTAGACTAGTTAGACCGATCAATACTTCTTTAAACGCTTACTTAGTAAGAGAGATAACTACTGAGTGGTCAGAAGAAGAACCTAAACTAACTGGATCATTGCCATAAAGACACTTAATTGAGGGAGATCGTATACTCCCTGATTCTTGTTTGCAAATTAATTCCTTATTAGAGAAAGTTAACTTTGGAGGACTTGTTCTTAAGTCCTGCTTGCTAGACGAATTTGAACACTTTAACTTAGCTTTAAGATCCCAGCTGGTCTTGTCATTTTCTAAGTTGAGAGTGACAAACTGTCCTTCTTGACCCTTACAAATTAATTGGTGAGTTTGTTCAGTATTTCCTGATTTAAAGGTGTAGGTAATATCTTTTCCCTTTTGATTGACTATTCCTATTTTTTCGAGCAACTCAAGATCTACGAAGTAACCGCCGAAAGTTCCGACTCCTCCCGCTGCACCTAGGCTACCTAGACCTACCAAAATGCGTTTAAACATACTTACCTATCAGGTTTAAGAAAAGGTATCTGGCTACTCTTTCCTAATAATCACTTATTCAGATTCTTGTTCTAGTGCAGGTTAAGTTTTATGTCTTCTAACTTGACTTACGAAAGTTCAAATGACTTCAACAGTACAAGAACTGATCCGATAAAGAGCTGCTGACCAATCAAGCTAAGAAGTTCAATTAATGGCTAGATACTTTTTCTGGCTGCCTGATTCTTCCTTAGAGGTAACAGTTAAATCCTTTTCCTTATAAAAGCAAGCAAAATGTTGCTCTATTCCTCTACTAGAGACTCTTTTGCAGATAGGTTCTGTGTCATTCCCTCCTAGTTTTATCTCATTAGCCTGAGGAGATCGCTGACCTGTTGAAGTTCTGCAAACTAACTTCACCTTGTAGTCAGAAGGACTATTAGTAGGCTTCTCTGAAATCAATGTAGTGAACTTCTTGTCTTCGCCAGCACATTCTAAAGTCTCAGACTTACCTTCAGAAACAGACACTTTAAAGAGAACCTTCTGACCTGCTTTAGCTTCAGGCAAATCAGATGCAGATTCGTGAAAGTACTTAAAGGCTGCAGGACCAAATAGTGCTCCTGTTGTTCCTGCGCCACTTAGAGCTCCACAGCCTAAAGCTCCGAATATGACTTTAGGAGCTATCAATTTACTGTGCTCGATTAATAATGCTTGAAGTGAGTTTAGATTCTAGTTCCGACTTAAAAATTGGCGCCTAAAGTCTACTTGTCAAAGATTTGCTCTCTAACTTCTGGTCTGGGTACTTATTTATTCCCTAAAGTTGATCGCATGTTTTTTATATAGATAATCCAAGATTTACCTGCCAGCTACTAGGGATCGACCAAAGGTTTTGTAACTTACCAATTAACATTGACGGACTTAGGATTGTCCTTAGGATCAGGTCTAAGAGTGATGGTTTTGCCTGACACAGAACAGCTAAAGGTTTGGTGTCCTAAAGTGATGCTGCTTTCTTGCTTGACGCAAGTAAGTTTTGTACTACTTACATCTATCTCGATGCTCTCTTTTAGAAACTTGGAACTGTCATTCCCATAACCACACATTAGTCTTGCTTTAGGCTTAGGAGTAGAGCCGCTATCTGTTCCTTGTTGAAGATCTAAAAATGTGTAATTACCTGATTTACCCTCACAGACTAATTCCTGCCTAGGTTGATTAGTTGCCTTAATAGTGTATTTCACTTTTTTATTAAGACCATCTCTGTTAAAGATAGAGACTATCCCGGAAACTCCTTCTTTAATTTCTCTACTGTAAAAAGTACCTGCAGTACCAGCGCCACCTACTGTCCCTAGGCCTAATGCCCAGCCAAAGACCTTTTGGGTAATCAACTAAAAATACAAGCTAATAAAAATAGCTTTTATGGCCAGATTATCTCTTTTTTTCTTGTAGAGTCAGAATGCTTTGTCCAGGTTAACAGGTAAGGTCTGAGTAACTTACCTCTTATAAATAGGCTTAAATTTTAAGACAACTAGGCTATTCTCGGCCTTAAATGCCTTCTTTTTAAACAGCACTATTGGGTAGCTCTAGGACACTGAAAGCCACAATCTAAAACATCTGGCCCAGAACTTTGAGATGCTCCATTTCAGCCTTTAGAAATGTCTAAAGTAGCACATTTAATATCGTGATACTGATCATGAGTTCACTTTGACAGTACTTTGGTCTTATGAAAAGGATGGGCCCCAAATAACTCATAACCTATATAGCCTGCTGAACCCACTAACACAAAGGCAACAACTCCCTTCCCAAAGGTTCAACTAACCACCTAAATCCACTTAGCGGGGGGGGGCATCGACAGGTCTCTAACGGTCAAAGAGTAGAAACAAATCACCTCTAATCTCGATCTATTTAGTTAATTCAGAGCATTTAAAACCACAATCTAAGATATCTGGTCCTGGTGAAGTTTCCCCTTTTAAAGCTGCAGAAATACCTAGAGTGGCACACTTGACCCTATGATACTTATCTCAGTCATAGCTCTTTAGAAGAGTGGAATTAGAGTGAATTCCGTGACCCCAAAAGACTTCGTATCCAGCATAGCCTGCAGAACTTAATACCAAGGTAGATAAGGCTAATTTGCCAAAAAACCCTCCAATCATCTACGTTGAATAATGAGTATTAATTAAGGGCACCTAAAACCACAATCTAGGATGTCAGGACCTTGCTTGTTTTCTCCGCTACCTCATCCTTTAGAAATTCCGAAGGTAGCGCATTTGATGTTGTGATACTGATCAGCTGTATAGTTCGCTTTGATTAGAGAGTGATCGTGAATAGGATGTCCCCATAAAGCTTCATAACCTTCATATCCTACAGTCCCTGTAACTAAAAAAGTAATAGCTGCTTTACCTAAGAATCCGCCAGTCATCTAAGTGTTTTTGCAGTCATCACTAGAAATTGATTGTGTTCCTGAGCCTTGAGAGCTACCAGAAGTTGGGCCACTACTTGTTAGAGAGGCCCACATTCCCTTATAGCTGCAGGAAAGCTCTTTAAAGTCTTTAAATCGATTCTTATTTCCTTTAACTTTTTCTCACAAGATCTCAGAAGAACTTTTGGCTGTAACAGGAGTTTGAAATTCCCTAATGATCCTCACTCCTTCGGTAGCTCCGTAACCTATGGCTCCTCCTGTACATAGAACAGACACAGCTATCTTAGCTACTAATGCTGGTGTCATTATCTCAGAGGATTAACACAAGAATCATCTGCATTCTCTGGATTTCCATTCAGAGGTTTATCAAAGTTCTTAAATAGTCCCTTCACGTAACAACTGGTCTCTTTGTTCTTGCTATGCTTTTTCAATTGTTCTTTAAATTCCCTGATATTTCTCTCTTTCTGCAACTGTTCAGGCGTTTCAAATAGAGAAGATAGGTCAAAGTATCGATCACTTACATAACCAGCTAGGCCAATCCCTCCCCCAGCAACTATCAAGGAAGCTGCAACCTTAGGCAGAAGCCCTGCAGTCACCACTTAAGGACTAACTGCTCCAGGCACACCAGAAGACACTTGAGTTGAAGCAGCGCTCTCCAAAGCTTTAAAAGATCCTGAGTCTTTGGTGAACATATCTTTGTAAAAGTCCTTGAGTTTAAGAGAATCTTTGAATCTCTGTTCAAACTTACAAGACCAAAGTGAATTAGGATACAAATCATGAATTACATAACTTCCTCCACCTACAATTCCTCCTGCAGTTATCGCTGAAGCAGCTACCTTAGGTAAAACAGTTCAGGACATTTGCTTTTATGCTGCAGGACTAACAGAACCAGAAACTGAGGTCCCTTGAGTAGCCCTCCCTAAAGCCTGATTAGTAGTTCCTGAAAATACTCCGGAATACAGCCCCGAAAAATCGCTCTTATTCTTCTGAAAGTTCGACTCAAATTTGCAAGATCAAAGCGAATTGGGATATCAATCATGTATAACATAACTGCCTCCTCCAACTATGCCTCCTGCTGTGAGAGCAGTGCAAACTGTTTTAGTAATTATTCCCGCAGACAATCTTTAAGAAAAACTCCCTAAAGGTTGAGTTTGTATGTAAGTGAAAATTTTCTCCGACACCAGCGCGACTATTCCGGGGCTTGTGAAGCTTTTTCTAGGCCTCTTATATTAAAATTAAAAGTTTTTGGGCATCTATCTAAAGATGTCTCTGCGATGATCCTTATCTAAAAGTGTTGAAGTATTTTACCTAAAAACTAATGGAATAGCTAACTAAGTCTACAAAATTATTTAGGCTGGCTGCTAATTATTTCCCCTCTATCTGACAATATAGAAGCTTTATCTTTAATGAAATATTTAATTTCCTCTCCAGAACTTCCTACATTGTTCAATTGATCCGCAAAAATGACATTGACCGCATCGGGACTATAGCACTGATAAATAGTTTTGCTATCTTCTAATGAACATTCAAAATATTCCTTGGTGTGTGTGCTCTCCCTCCAAAGTAACTTAACTAACTCGTTATTCTTGCAATCTATGACGAATATAGAATCATCTTTTTGAGAACGACCATCTCTATAGTCGAGACTAGGATAACGATTCTCAGGACATACTCCAGTCCATGTTCTACCATTACTTCCTTTTTCGTCAGTTACTTGAACAAACTTAAATTCCTTAGCTCCTCCTTGTTTATTTAAAGGAAGAAAGGGATAGATTATAAAACCTCCAACAAAGAGACCAAGAACTCCAAGAGCTGTTTTTTTAAGGAGGGGAGATCCAATCACTGCGAGATGACTTTTAAGATTTTAAGGAAGTTTTTTGTAGGAAAACGTCTCTTTTAGGGGATAATTAGCAAAGCTAATTAGCTTAAAATTGTCGAGGGTTTAAGCCCCTCTTGTTTGAGGGATTTTGCTATTTAAGGATCAAAAATTTTAATCAAGTTAAGAAGGTAGATCTGATGAAAAATTGCACCTAAAGTGATTGTTGGTGCGCCATTCAAGATAGCATTAGCAGTCTTCTCTGCAGGAGGAGTTGTAGGTGCTGTTAGTTACGCAACAGTAGAAACAAGTTCTGCTGTCGAAGATGAACTACCTACGAACGATATAGAAAAAGGAAAGACTGTTAACTATCGAATCAAAGTCAAAACAACTGGTAGGGGTCTTAAAAGTGCTTCTTTAAGTTGCGATTCAAAGACAAATCACCATGCAACTATCAAACTAGATCCTTTAGAAGGCAAAGAAAAAGTCAAGGTATCCTGTACTCATTCATCTAATGAACCTGCTCGAGAAGTGCAGGTAATGTTGGATAAGGAAAAGCTAGTATGTTCTAGACAAAGCGATGAAGAGAATCTAAAGGTCTTTCAGTGCTCAATCCTCAATAAGGCACTGGATTTTGACCTGTCAGAAATTGTTAACAAACAACTAATACTGACCTGATAAATGTGTTTGAATTTTTAAAAAATTTTTAATTTTAAATTAATTGTTAAAAATCAATATATTTAAAAAGAAAATTCAAGAATGCTGTTAGCTCCAAAGACTTGATGTTACGTTCTTAGTGCAGGGGCAGCTTGTTCTGTAGGAGGATATGGGATGCATAAAGCAGGTCTCTTTGGGGGGGGCATCGAGAACTAACAGTACCTAGATACCAAAGTACTCAAGGATCTCATATTTCTAATCCAGTTCAAACTCAAATAGAAAAGCAAGAAAAGATCGTACTCTCTAGTTACGTCTACAATCTTTTAACTCAGGGATTTAAAACAGGCTTAGTAGGATTAGAAGAGAGTACAAGAAATAACGTTAAGTGTATTCTCGCCAGTCAGTCAAGTACACAAGCTCCTGCAACTTTCTATCTCAACGCTACATCTTTTAAAAATGAGACAAATCTAACTCAATATCCTTTGTGCTCAACCTTAGAGAAAAATCAATAAATTTCGAAACTCTAGTTAGTTTTTAAGTTTTTATCTATTTTTCTGTTCATAGAGTTTTCTCTGCTGCTCTCTATAAGGTTCCATTAACTTCCACAATTGGTAATATCCTAAGAACTCACCAAATCTCTCTAAGGGAGTCCCTTCAGGAACAAAAGCTCTTTGCTCTTCAGGTAAAGCTTGTCTAGCTTTTTCTGCTTCTACAGCCTTTAACTGTTCGGGAGTTAACTGAGTAGATTGATAGACAACAACGCCTCCTACGTTGGTTAGGATGCCCCCCCCAACACAGCTGAAGCGATAGCCATCACCTTAGTCACCTTAAAGAGAACCTACTTCTTTCACTCTAACGCTAGCTGGGGCTTTCTGTGTCCATCTTGACTCATTCTGATAACTAAGTCTTCATTATCTAATTGACAAAAGAATTTCATTTCGTCATTATTGTCTTTTAAGTAACACTTAGGAAAACTTTCCTGATAAGCTGCGGAAACAGGCAGATGCTCCTTATCAGCTAAGACTTGCTTGGTAGCCTTATATTCACACTTAATAGTTGCTGTTTTCATTTGGGGAGGGCCCATCGCCACACTCAAGTAAGGGAATTCTAAATTTTTAGAAGCGCATTTCAAAACAACAGGGTCTGTTGTTTTATTGCTTGTAAACTCGTAACTTACTTCTTGTCCAGACTCTATTCTGTTTATTTGTTTAAGTGGTAATTTCTCCCTAACGGAAGTTTGAACACCTACTCCAGGGACTGCTAGATAGACAGCACTTCCTGCACCCCCCACACCAAGAACACTAGCTCCACCAACAACAAGGACCTTAAAAGGAATCACTAAAGATTAACTAAGTCTGATGTCCCTCCTGTCTTTGCTGTGTATAGTAGCCCTGCATAGTCTTTCACAGATTGTAGTAGCCAATATAAATTCCATGTTGATCAATAGGAGTTCCTGCAGGTATTCTGTCCATTATTTCTTTAGGTAAAGCCTGTCTAGCCTTCTCTGCTTCTCAAGCCTTCAGTTCTTCAGGTGTCAGCTGGGCAGGCTGATAAACAACGACACCACCTACGTTGGTTAGGATGCCCCCCCCTCAGTCCAGCTGAAGCGATGGCCATCATTCTTGTCATCTCTAAGAAGGGCTCTTAATTCCTCAATCTAGAGACAACTGAGGAGTTTTGCGTACATCTTCACTAACCCTAATTGTCAAATCCTCTCCGGCAAGTTCACAGAAGAATTTATTCTCATCTTCTTTGTCTTTGAAGGAGCACCTAAAGGATTGACTGAGAGAATCTCCACGAGTAAAAGGCAATTTACCATCTTCACCTAAGACTTGTTTTTCTTTTTTGTAATTACACTTAATGGTCGCATTCTTCTTACCTGGAGGACTGTTAACAATCTCTAAATAGGGGAAGTGTTCTGGTTTGCTATCGCACTTCAGGATAACGGGAGTTATTGTCTTAGAACTGGTGAATTCAAAAGAGACTTCCTTGCCCGCTTCTATCTTTACCTTATGTTTAGGAGCCTCAGGTGCTAAGAATTGAAGCCTCTCGGGAGAAGCTGCATAGACAACGCCACCAACTACTCCTGCGCCTACAAGACTGGAAGCTCCGACAGCTATAGCCTTAAGAGGGATCATCTTTTCTAACTATATAGGGGCTTGTATTAAGGGGAAATTGAAAGTTCCTAGGCTAAAGTACTAGTACCTAAAAGCTCTGTGTATCCCGCAGGATTTTAAAGAGTTCCTTTTTTCTATGCAAGCTCTCCAAAATAAAATTTAAAGGTTGTCAGAAAGGCAACATCCCGCACCAAGAACGAAAGTTGTAAAAAGAATTATTACCCCTAAGAGTTAAATCCCTGTGTCGCCTTAGCTTCTCGTTCCCATTCAAGTTTCTTTTGATACATTTGATAAAAGCCTATGTACATTCCATGTTGTTCCAAAGGAGTACCTTTAGGGACGAATGCTCTAATTTCTTCTGGTAAAGCCATTCTGGCAGCCTCAGCTTCCATCTCCCTAAGTTGTTCAGGCGTTAAGGTAGCTGTTTGATAGGCAGCCATTCCCCCTACATTGGTCAGGATGCCCCCCCCCAGCACCAGAGAAGCAATAGTCACTATCTTCATAACCTCAAGGAGAGCCTTGGAGTACTATAACTGTTTACTGAGCGAGTCAAATTAATGCTCTTGATCTCCTCCTTAAGCAAACTAAAGAAGACCATGTTTCTTCTTGTATTCCTGAATGCTCTTTCAACCTTTGTAGTAATCAATATATCTTCCGTGATCCTTCAGGGGAGTCCCCTTCGGAATAGCGTCTCTATATTCTTCCGGTAGAGCTAATCTAGCTTCTTCTGCTTTTAAAGCTTCTAGCTCTTCAGGAGTTAACCTAGTTGCTTGATAGGCGACAAAACCCCCTGCGTTAACGAGGATGCCCCCCCCAGTACGGCAGATGCGATTGCCATAAATTTCATAGTTACCAGCAGTCTTTCTTGAAAGTAGTACTGATATAGATCATTAAAATTAAAAAATTTTAACTTAATCAGTCTATCCAATCTAAAATCTAAGTGTCGATAGGTAATGTTTAAAGGTATAGCTATTGCTGCAGGAAGCCTAGGAGCGGTAGGGGCAGTTGGAGGCGGAAGCATTTACGGAACAGGAGCTTTTCACAATTGAATGTATTCTGGTCAAGAAGTCACCTTTAAGTTTGAAAGCTCTACGGGGGGGAGGCAGGAACTCAACTTACCTTAAGATGCGCACCTAAAGACTCTAAGAGTCACCCTTGAATTGCTGCCGGTATGGCCGGCACCAATAAAGCCTACATAAGCTGTGTCAATCTCCTCTATTACCCTCCTCAAAACTATCTAGAGGTTAAGAAAGACTTAGAACAAAAATACGACCCTACAGGACTCAAGTGCACTATCAACGCAAACAAGGAGGGCTTCTGCACTTTTAAGGAGAATACAAAGGTGAAGTTTTCAAAAGGTCAAGAACCAGGACACAAAGACCTAATAGCTCTTGATTGATAGAGCATGTTTAAGGAAATAACTGTAGGACTCGGAAGTTTAGGGACCATCGGCGCTGTTGGTGGAGGTAGCCTCTATGGCACTGGAGTCATTCACGACTATCTATACCTAGGAGAACCTATTGAGTTCTCATTTAAAAATGGAACAGGAGACACCATTCGTCTTAAATGTGAGCCTCTAACTAACCGGAAAACTTTTCCTTGATTACAAGTGGCCATGACCTCTGAGAATACTGCAGAAGCCGACTGCGCTCAATTCTCCAAGTATGCATTCAAGTCAAACATTCCCGTCTGGGAAAACGAACTCCAAGGAAAGAAAATGCCTCCTAAGGAGGGCCTTAAATGTCAGATGAGCTCTACCTACGAACTCTCTTGTTCTTTAAATAATCAGAAAGAACCTATCAAGTACAAAAATAAAACTATCAATTACGAAGGAGGAGGATATAAAAATGTTGTTGAACTTTCCTGATAGATCTGTCAATGTTTAAGGAAGTAGCTGTAGGTTTAGGAAGTCTAGGAGCTATAGGTGCAGTTGGAGGAGGTGGTGCCTATGCTGGCGGTCTCTTTGAAGTAATTCCTGAGGTAGACTCTGTTACATACACCTTCAGATCTAGTGATCAAACATTAGAGCAAACTCTTAAGTGTGAACGACATCAAAACTCTTATATAGGTTTAGGGCCCTATATAGTAGGAGAGAAAACAGCCAATATAGCTTGCTTAAATTTCATCAAACCCTTTAGGGACACAACTCTAGAATTCAAACAAGCTCCAGACAATACAAAGATTTATAGTCCTGAAGGTCTTCAATGTAAAGTTTCCGGAGATCTAACCTTAAAAGAAGTTGAGTGTAAGTTCCAAGATAAACCGGTTAAGTTAGAGTCCAAAAAGGCTGATGATTACACCCAGTTTATAGAGTTAACTTGATAGTACCTTAGGAAAACTTAACCACTATAGCAATTATCAATCCATAGATCGCTACAGATTCACAAACAGCAGCTCCAATAATAAATTGTCTAAAAATTAGAGCTTCTACTTCGGGATTTCTAGCTAGAGACTCTACAGCCTTACCTCCTATATAACCTTGAGCTAAAGCAGCACCTATACCTGCAAGGATAGCTATCCCGGCACCAATATTTTTATGGTCATTGTATAGGGAAATGCCCCCCCCATCAAGCAGTAAATCCTCTAACAAGCTCCTAAGCTGGTGAAGCCAACTAGGCACCGGCTAGGACTTAAGGCTAAGACTTAGACGTTTCTGTCTTTAACTACTTTTTGAACTTATGTTTTTTAAGTTTATTGCAGTTTAATGAGAAACCACCAGATAAGCCCTAAATCACTAAGAACTCTTTCCCGAGTTACCTAAATTAAAGAGAAATCAAGAGATAAAAAGCGCTATGAGCTAATTACTTCAAGACAACTTAATCGTTACCTTTGCAGATGTACTTCCTTCATATGTTTGCTCTTTTTTCTTATAAGTAACAGATCCTTCTTGATTGTTGATTGAACAAGTCACCTCATTCTGAGGATTGACATTGCAAGCTAAACCTTCTTTAAGGGGAATTTGAGATTCTTCTTTTCTCTCATGAATCTTTAACTGTTCTCTAGAGTCATAGATTACAAGATTAAAACATTCAATTTCAGCTGTAGTTTCAGAGGTCATAATGCCAGATGCTCAGGTATAGGTATCTGACCTAAGAGGTTCACACCTTAAGGTAATTGGTTCAGAGCTATCTTTGTTTTTAAATCGAAACTCTACAGGCTTCCCCTGATACAAATAGGCATCAAAAGCCCCTGCAGCATAAGCGCTACCTCCTCCAGCAACCCCTACTGTGCCAAGACCCCCCAGACCTATAGTTATCTCCTTAATCACTAATTAAGTCCTAACAATTAGAAATTTAGGAAGATTTTAACCTCAAGTTCTATCTTTAGAATAACCGCTTAAGTCAGTCTTTTCGAACAACAAACTAAAAAGTTAACTATTGGTTTTTAGAAGCTCCGAGACCTATTGATCCGCAGTTAATTGCAGTCACGACCCACAAGGAGAGAAGGGAGAAAAAGAGGACTGGAGCAATAGAGTCAAAACGATCTCAAAATCCCCCTATACGACATCCGAAAAGACGACCAAAGTTCTTGTAGCCTAGAGTGCGCTTACAAACACTAAACATGTGGTCTCCCATTTGAGACACTACAGACACCAAAAATACTCAGACAAAGATAAAAGGATAGAACAGTTCAGTTTTCGCAAAAGGACCATTGCCCAATCAGCTCTTAGAGTAGATAAAGCTACTTAGACAGCCAAATAAGAGAACAGAAACAAGGACTGCTCAAACAGCTCCCTCTAGTGTCTTTGAAGGGCTTAAGCAAGACAGACACAGCCTTCCTGTTTTTCTTCCAAAGACAAATGCGCAAGAAGAGTTAAAAAATGCAATTACTATTCCTAGGAGAAGAGCCCAAATGGGGACTGCAAATGTCAGCAAAAAAAAGGAAGTTCACCCTAAATAGTGTCACCTAAGTAGTCTTCCTGCAGCCTTCTTTACGGGCTTTTGATCCGAAGACGATAACTCTGGTACTAGGAACTTAGAGAGAAACTTTCAGGCAACTACATTACCTAATAGGAAGTAAATCTGAAAAAAAAGATAGTGGGTTATATTCGCAACTTCAACATTCTCTTGGCTTGAACCGACCATCTTGCTGATGGCAAGAAAACCTAGAGGACATAAAGCTATTACGGTAAAGATAACGTGATACCTGTGAGCCTTCTCGAATAGGGAGGGAGGAACTATCGAACTTAATACCTCTCCTAGGCTTTTGTAGACAAGCCATATTCCAAGAAAGAGTAAGGATACTCAACCAGATATCTGAGCGGGTTTAGAAAAATCTTTGAAGTCAATCTGGGAAACTCCCTTCTTGATTGACTCATTTTGAATGAGAAAAACTAGTCCTGATAGTAGAAATAAAGCTCCAAAAACAGAGATAAAGTGTTTTACCCTCTCCTGTCTCTCCTGATTGGAGAATCAGAGAGAGCTCAACTAGCTTAGGGAGAAGCTACATAATCCTAAATAGACCGAAACTCTTTTTCCTTTCTTGTCCAGTCAGAATCTATTTCTGCTAGATACTTAGAGACTTCTTTTTCCAGTAGGTTTTGATTAGAGTTACGTTCATTCTCGGAACTATATCAACTCTTAAAGTGTTTTTGTATGTCTTTTCTCTTATTTCTGACTGCTATCTTTGCCTCTTCAACTATCTGTTTACTACTCTTTATTCGTTCCTCCCTTATCTCGGCTGTAGGTTCCGGAATAGAACACCTAAACTCGTTTTCTTTTAGGTTGATAGTTATATTAGGCTTAGCTTTCTTAATTGCCTTCTCTATCTCGTGAAGAACCTTCTGATTAGGTGTGTAAGGCTTTATCAGTAGTAGTCTTGCTTTTTCTAAATTGACAGAAGCTAACTCAATTAGAGAACATAACTGACCTTCATTCTCTACCTTTAAAGTGTGAAAGTGAACAGGATTTAGCCTAGAAATGCTAAATTCTTCCAGCTTGTCATGCATTCTCTTCTTAATGGACTTAAAGTCATCTTGTAGCTCTTTGTTTCAATCTTTAGGCTCTACAGCAACCTGACTAACTTGCTCCTTCTCCTTCTTAGCCATTAGACAACTTCAGACATCTTAATCCCTCCCTTTAAGGCTTTTATAAAGGCATTCTCTACCTCTTGACTGAAGATAAGTAAGTGTAACTTGTTATCTCTGCAGAGACTCAAGGAAGATTGATCTAGTATTCTTATGTCTTCAGCTATCAACCTATCGTAGGTTATCTTGTCATAAAACACAGCATTGCTGTGCACGTTCGGATCTTTATTGTAAATACCTTCAACACCTTCCTTGCCTATTAAGACTCTGGTAGCTCCTATTTCTATTGCTCGAATAGCACAACCGCTGTCAGTGCTAAATTGAGGTTCTCCAACTCCTCCGCTAAAAATCACCACTTGACCTGATTCCAGTGCCTTATTTATCTGAAAGAGGTTATAGTCTTCTGTTACCCTTTCTACTCCAGTTGCTGAAAATAGTCTGGATTCAACCCCTTTGGCCCTCAAGGCCTTCTGAAGAACGAACCCATTTAGGACAGTGGAGATCATACCCATATAGTCTCTTTCGGGGGCAGTCATAAAGCTAATTCGACCATCTTTGCCCCTCCAAATATTTCCTCCTCCTACTACGATTCCTATTTCGTAATCTTCAGAAAGCTCTCGCACTTGAGAGGCTAAGTCTAGTAGTTTCGACTCAGAAAAAACTTCAGATTCACTAGAAAGAGCTCCTCCGCTGAATTTAAGTAGTAGCCTTTCCTTCTTCAAGAATTAACTATTGACTAGAGAAGAAAAGACTTTTTCTAAATAAAGCAACGAAATGACATTCTGGGTTCCTATCTCCAAGGAGTAGGGCAATTCTTTGACTTCTATCTCTTTAGATCCTAACCCAAATGAGGAAGCGTGACTACCCAGCATCACAGGCTTTAGATTGATAGTTTTAGAAAAACACAAAAAGACAGTTCCAAATTCTTTTAATCCCTCTGCGGGATTCAGAGAAACAAAGGAAGCTTTAGTTCACAATGACCGAAACTGATGAGCTTCTAAGAGACCCTTATCAACAGAAAAGTAGGAGACAACATCCTTATTCCCCTTCAATAATCTCTCTATCCCTCTAATTTGGTTTAAAGACAACCTAAAAGATTGGGAGACCCACAAGAGTAACTTAGAAGATTTATCTAGACCTCCTAGATCTTCTAGTGACCTAACTGAGTGAGCTTTTTTAAATTCTTCCCTTAGAGGATCATCAGTGATTACAGTTCAACTCTCATCTAGGTTTAGGTTCTCAAAAACTATCTCTTCTAGGTAATAGCTATTGGGTTGAAAGGAGACTAAGTGAGTCTCTTCTATCCCTAAGTATTGAGCCACTAATCCTCTAAGAGATTCTGTCTTATCTAGGTAGTCTAAAGCTGCTGAATGTGATTTATTCTGGATACTACCTCCAAATTCCGAAAAATATCTCCTTAGTTCTTCCCTCAAAGATCAAGACGAATGCACCTAAGAATCTTCTTCTGTCATGGTCTTAGCTTTCTCTCTAGCTTCATCTATATTACCTACATAAAAGAAAGCTTCCTCAGGAAGATCATCAGCCTCGCCATCTAATATGGCCTTAAAAGACCTAAGGATATCTTCTCTAGTTAGGTACTTACCGTTAATATTGGTGAACTTCTCAGCTACAAAGAAAGGTTGAGAAAAAAAGTTTCTAATCTTTCTAGCTCTATAAACAAGTTTTTTGTCTTCATCGCTTAATTCGTCAATACCCAAAATAGAGATGATGTCTTGCAGCTCGTCATACTTCTGCAATACCCTAACTACCTCTTCGGCAACGAAGTAATGTTCCTCCCCAACAATTCTGGGTGTTAATAGATTAGAAGAGGACAGCAGCGGAGAAATAGCAGGATAGAGTCCTAAGGCTGCGATCTTTCTGTCTAGGACAATCTTTGCATCCAGGTGGGCAAATATAGCAGCAGGAGCAGGGTCAGTAAGGTCATCTGCAGGGACATAGACAGCCTGAACTGAGGTAATAGATCCTGTTTTTGTAGAAGTGATACGTTCTTGGAGTTTGCCCATCTCGTAAGCCAATGTGGGCTGATACCCCACAGCCGAAGGAGTTCTACCTAACAAAGCTGAGATTTCAGAGCCTGCCTGCGAAAACCGAAAGATATTGTCGATAAAGAGCAACACGTCTTTTGAAAGATCATCCCTAAAATATTCAGCCATAGTTAAACCTGAGAAGGCTACCCTCAACCTAGCTCCAGGGACCTCATTCATCTGACCAAACAACAGAACTGTATTCTTCAAAACACCGCTATTAAGCATCTCAAAGTAAAGGTCATTTCCCTCACGAGAACGTTCACCTACACCTACAAAGATGGAAAAGCCACCATGCTTGATTGCAACATTGTGAATTAACTCCTGGACAATAACTGTCTTACCAACACCAGCACCACCGAACAGACCTACTTTACCTCCTTTCGAAAAGGGAACTAAAAGGTCAATAACTTTGATTCCTGTTTCATAGAGCTCTATGTTTTCTGTTTGCTGAGCAAACGAAGGAGGTAGTGCGTGAATAGACCTAGTCTCCCCTACTTCAAGAGGTTCTAAGTTATCTATCGTCTCTCCTACCACATTGAACATTCTTCCTAGGGTATTGGTCCCAACAGGCACCTTAAGAGGTTCACCAGCCCTAATGACTTTCATGCCCCTGCACAATCCAATCGTCTGGGTTAATGCAATCGTTCTGACCCTACCATCTCCGAGCAACTGGGCCACCTCGAACACAGCCTTCATTCCTTCTGTAACTTCGCTGTCTAGTATCTCTATCTTCTCGTTGATAGAAGGCTGATCAGAAAGAGGGAAGACCATGTCAACAATAGGTCCTGCAATCTGGGAGATATACCCCTTCATGCCTCCTGCTGCAGACACTACCTAGAGAAAACTAAGACAAAAGACTCTCTAGAAAAATTAAAAAATCTAAACTTCTAGAGTAGACCTACTTTAAGAGGTTTAAGGGGGAAAAGAGTCGTCAAAACTTAGTTTTTTAGGCTACAATTACCATAAATTTTATTTCCCCCAATATCTGGCGGTCATGGTGAAGCGGTTAACACACCTGATTGTGGTCCAGGCACGCATGGGTTCGAATCCCATTGATCGCCCCATAAAATCTAGTAATTAGCTCTCAATAACAATCAATAAATATATGGACTTAAAATCCCTTTAGGTAAGGTGGCTTCAGAAATCTGTGCCATCCACGCCTACAAGCATGACGGGAATCTCTACAAATCTATAGAGAAGCACATTTGCATCTACGAAAGCACTAAGTGTTGAATCTTCTTTCTTCCTCCCTATCAAACCGAGTTAGTTAAGGAGGTTACTTCAGCTCCTTCGCAAGGTACAGGTGATCGCTCTTCAAGGATGAGAAGTTACTCCCAGTGCACTAACGAACATCCTGTCTTTTGATTCTTCTGGAAAGACCATTGATTTAACATCCTTCTAACCCTTAAGCCTTCCTCTAAGCAGCTTTATTTGAGTATCTCCACTCCTCCTTTATTAGAAGAAAAGGCATTTAAGTATCTAGATTTTGACCTTGATCTAAGAGTAGATAACAGCTCCGGAAACCTAGAACTGCTAAATAGTGATGAATATGTATTCAATTGCACCAAGATGAGATACTCAGACAACCTTAAAAAGGAGGTTTCAAAGACTATCAGAGAGGTATTTACCCTATTAAAAGGTGACTTCTTTAAGAGACTTACTTCAGATGAAAAACTAGAAGAGCTATGAAAGAAAGTTACAGAGGTAACTGGTAAGTCTAAGGAGGAATTTCTGTCTAAAAAACTATCCGAAGAAGAGTTAGGTAATACAGAACTGGTTGAATTCGACTAATTAGTCTTACACTTAAGAGCGGCTGTAATTTGAGAAATTTCCTGGGTAATAGTAGCTTGTCTAATCTTTTGATAGAGGATCTTATACTCATTTAACTTTTCTTCAGCAGCTTTAACTGCATTATTCATAATCTCCCTCCTAAGATTGTGTTCAGCTATTTTAGAGTCCAACAACGAATTAAGTAGAGTAGCTTCTAGGTAAATAGGAAATAACTCTATAACGCTCTCAGTAGATCTAACTCTATATTCGTGAGTCTCATACTTTATGTTTTTCTTTCCAAAGTAGTCAGAGGTAAAAGGTAAGAGTCTCAAGTTATTGAAGGGTCTGTCACTTCCCTTAAAGATCAGCTGTAAGGTATAGCAGTTTCTAGTTACATATTCTTTTAGTACTCACTTAGTTATCTCAGAGATCTTCTTAGAGATATCTGCTTGATTCATCTCTGAAGGATAGTTAGCAATAATAAAGTTCTTTAGTCTAGTTGAAGAAAGGAGGTTAAAGAGTTTTTTTCCAAAGACAAGTATGAATCCATTTGAGGGGAATTTAGATACCATAAAGTCCACTATCTGTCTGTTAAAACGACCACAAAGAGAGAGATCAGAACCTATGACGATTCAGAAGGGATACTTTTGCTTTTTAGGAGAGAACACAAACTTAGAATTGGTGATCCTGTAGTCGTGTTCATAGCTGGTGTAGAACTTCTCAAATAGGAAGTTCACTCCTGACTGATAGTCAGAGCCCTGCACCATTATCTGCTTATAGCTCTTTAGCTTAGTAGAGGAAATCAGCTGTAAAGCCTCAGAAATCTTCAGGATAGACTGCATATCCTTTATCTTCCTTGAGATAGCTATTAAGTTAGACATAGCCTAACTTAATTGACTACCTAGGTAACTTAAGCTAAGAAGCTGAAGAAACTATAAAAGACCTATATTCAGACCTAAACAGCTGGGTCATCACATCTTTCACATTCATACTTACCTTTTCATTTAGAGAAAGGGTCTCATACAACTTGTGGGTCCTTCAAGCATCTAAAACACGTTTACATACTTCAGATACTCACTCAACTTGTTCAATCTCAAGAATTAACTTAGAGGAAATTAGGTGAAGGAGCAAAACTTCATCTTGAGGGCTATAAGGCTTCAGGGGTGATTGTCTCAAAATAGGAAGAATACGAGCACCTAACGCTAGTGTTTTTTTAGATTCTTCGTTTAGATCAGAAGAAAACTTAGAGAACTCTATAAGTTCAAAGTACTGAGAAACAAATAATTTAAGGGCACTAGTCATGCTCTTTATTGCTGCTTGTTGGGCAGTCCCTCCTACCCGAGAAACAGAGTTAGAAAGATCTACTGCAGGTCTCTGTCCAGAGTTAAAGAGGTTGGTCTTCAAAAACAACTGACCATCTGTAATCGAGATCACATTGCTAGGAATATATGCTGAAATGTCGTCTGCTTGAGTCTGAATAATAGGCAAAGCTGTAATAGAGCCCTTACCTTTTTCTTCAGATAGCTTTCCCGCTCTCTCCAACAATCGACTGTGAAGGTAGAAGATATCCCCTGGAAAGGCCTCTCTCCCAGGAGGGAAGTTAAGTAGCAGAGATAAGGTTCTGTAGGCAATAGCATGTTGGGTAAGGTCATCATAGATGATCAGAACATCTCTTCCCTTCTTCATTCAGTACTCAGCAATAGTCACGCCTACAAAGGGGGCAAGAAATTGAAGTGCAGGGAAGTCAGAAGCGCTAGCTACAACAAAGGTGGTGTAGTCTAGAGCCCCTACTCTCTCTATCTCCCTAAATAGTTGAAATAGTGTTGAGTTTTTCTGACCTACAGAAACGAAGACACAGTTGACATTTCTGCCCTTTTGGTTCACAATAGCTTCTAGTGCAATAGTTGTCTTTCCTGTCTGTCTGTCTCCAATAATCAACTCTCTTTGACCCTTCCCTATGGGGATCATTGCATCTATGGCCAGAATTCCTGTGTAGAGAGGTTCATCTACAGAACTTCTCTCCATAACCTCAGGAGCAGCTGCCTCTACCTGAGACCAATGATCTATCTCAATAGGCCCTTTACCATCTATAGGATCTCCAAAGACATTGATAATACGGCCCATAAGAGCATCGCCTCCTGGTGCAGAGAAAGTCTTTTTAGTCCTGGTAACGCTCATTCCCTCAGAAATCCTGTCATAGGCGCCTAAAGCTACAGCACCTATGCTACTCTCTCTAAGAACTAAGACAAGGGCCTGTACCTCCTCAGGACCTATTAGGACTACTTCATTAAGGGCACAGCCAGAGAGACCTGACAGAAGAAGGATCCCATCCTGGTTGGACAGGACCCTTCCTGTCTCTTCTTCCCTTAACGAGACTTCATTATCTTGGATTAACCTCTTGAGAGTATCTGCAAACTCATCTAATCTCTGACTAGCCATGCACCTGTTGACCCAACAACTTCAGCCTTATATCTTGTAACTTCTTAGCTAAGGAACATTCTATCTGATAGTCATCGTATTCGAGCTTCAATCCTACTATCATCTCCTTTGACAGTTTGTACTCTACCTTAATTCTTGATCCAAATTTAACCTCCAGACTCTCTATCAATCTCTTTTTGTTTTCTTCACTAAGTTCTTCAGCACTCCAAACTTTTATGTATTTATAACTAAGTACTCACTCAAGTCTAGACATCAGCTGCTTTAAAAACAAAGACAACGAACCTATTAACTCGTACTTAAGTAACAGAAGGATAGTAGAAGGTAAGTATCTCTGGTGAAATGCAAACATCCTCAATAACTCTTTTAGGAACTTTTCCTTCTTAGAGTAAGACTCTAAAGGAGCATTTAGGAAGGACTCAAACTCAGGGAACTTCTGCAAAAACAAAGCTAAAGACTCACTTTCCTCAAAGAGCCTAAGAAAGTCCTCTCTCTCTGAATAACAGTCAACTAAGGCTGTAGCAAATCTCGTTATCTTTTCCCTACTATTACCTGTCTTAAGGCTCACCTACTTGCTCATTGCAGCTAACTCTTCCTTAGGTTTGTGAAATACATTGTCTATCTCGTCTAGATAACCATCAATAATTCGACTCTGGGTCTTTTCATTAATAGCCCCCTTAATAAGTTTTTCAGCAAGACCTACAGACAAGCTAACTATCTTCTCGTTAACTGTCTTTTTCGTTTCTTCCTCTATTATCCTAGCTTTACGCTCAGCCTCAGCAATGATCCTTCCTTTCTCAGCCTCAGCCTCAGCCATCACCTTTTCTCGAATTGAATCTTCTTGTTCCTGTCGCTCAGCCAACAGTCTTTCTCTGGTCTTTACCAACTTCACCTGTTCTACCTGTAAGTTATTGAGTGCTGTCTTAGTCTGTTTGGTAGCTACAGCTAGCTTGTCGTGTACCTGATCTAACTTCTTTTTTTGGTCATTTATGAATTGATTTGTAGGCTTTCAAAAGAAATAAACAATGAATATCAATACAAAGATAGAGGAAAGAATGTGGGCCACAATAACTGCCGGTTGAGGTGCTGTAAATAACTTCACCAATTCACTCAATGCTTGAGTGAAGTTAGAACCATTATTTTTTTGAAATGCAAGCACGGTTCTATTGATCTCCTTTCGCAAACATCACAACTATTGCAATTATTAATCCGTAGATGGCTACGGATTCGCAAACAGCAGCACCTACGATGTATTGTCGAAAGATCAAGGCCTCAACTTCAGGATTCCTGGCTAGAGACTCCACAGCCTTACCTCCTATGTAACCTTGAGCCAATGCAGCCCCAATACCGGCCAAGATAGCTATTCCTGCACCTATATATTTCTCATTATTCTGAAAGATCAACAAGGAAAGAATATCCCTCATTTCATCTAGTGGCCAGCTTCTCTAGACATCTTTCAGTAAGAGATAGTCAAGAGAAGAAAAATAACGGAGTGAAGAGCACCATCAATCACATCAAAGTAAAGGTGAAGAGGTCACACCAGGATAGAAGTAGTCAACACATCACCAATGCTCAAAGAACTTGTTAAATTCCTAACAGAAGCGTGCACAATAAACAAAATCAAAGCGCCTGCAAAATAATTCCCTCAGAGTCTCATAGCTAAAGAGACTACTTTTCCTAGTTCACCAAGCATCTTCAGCACATCAGGGATAGGACACACTCTCCTCCCCTTGCACTTCAATCAGACACAGTAGTCAGTACAGAACCCTCAACCTTTAAAGAGAATTCCTGAGACAACAGTACCTATGAAAACAACTCCAGATACAACGATAGGCACAGCTATGTAGGTAGCCATACCCTTTACGCCAAACATGCTCACAAAGCTGCTTCCTCAAAAGTAAAAGACTATGTATATGAAGAAGGGAATGGTCATAGCATATCTCTTTCCAAGTAGCTGGATAGCACTCTTTTTTACCCATCTAATTAGTAGAAAAATAAGGAATATAACCCTAGGTAACTTGTCGTAAGAACTAGCTTTCTTGAGGGTGTAGGAATACCAAAGTCCTAAAAAAAGGATCAAAAAGGAGATAACAACAGCACCACCTACAAAGTCCCACTGAGAACGCTGGTCTTGTTGTTGAAAAACTAAAGTAGAGGCTAATAAAGAGCTAAGAGGAAGAGTCGAAGAATAAAGCACCTATATCCTAAAGAAAATTTTGTAAGTCCAATTAGGGATATAAATCAACGAAGTAAACAACCTAACTACAGGAAAGATTAAGGCTCCTGCAAGTCCAAATCACTCATTAAAGTAATACGCTTCTGATTTAACAGTTTCCTTAAGACACTTGCCTAGCGCAAAGATAAAGACAAAACCTAAAAAATTCAGTCAATGTATTAAAAAGAGTCGAAACTTAAATCCGAAAAGGCTTTTAGTCTTATCGGAAGACCTAATGTAATTGACTAATCAGTAAGAATAATTCTCCTTTAGTAGGTGTAGCTTAAAAAGTTTAACAAAGTGTCTGTGGTTAATTTGAAGTATCCCAAATTGGACTCCACAAGTTAATAGTGCAGTCACGATGCAGGGAAATTTACCTGAGGTGACATTTTGATGGTCAATGATAAGGTCATAGATAATCGCAGCACTAAGGTAGATACTTAGCGCAAAGATGCAATTTAAAAAACTTAACCTATATCACCTTTCACCTTCCAAATCACCTAGATAGCCAAGTTCTGTACATTAACTTCCTCCTCAGCCTTTAACTTAAATTGCTTCAATTGAGCCCTTCTATTTCTAAGTTGTAGCTGTCCATATCTAAAGAATTCATACATTTTTTTGTAGCTAACGCTCAATACACCTATCAAGAACCAGTGTACTACCCACAAGATAATTCCTGTCAACTTGGTTAATTCAGGAGTTTCACATAAAGCTAGAGATCCTGTATTGCTTTGATTCTTTCATCCAAAGCCATTTAGAGAACCTACAGAGATCATTGCGGCTCAACAGGTAAGCATTCAAGCATTAATAGTCCATCAAATTCAGACAATTAACTTATTTCTAGAGATCAAAAAGCTCTTATAGGAGGGAGTTTTAAGAGTCTCAAAATACTTATTCCGGTACATCGAATAGGAGATAGAAAAGACAATCACGCCAATACCTGAATAAAAGAAGAGTTGATAAGCGCCCCTCGTGACGAATAAGGCTATAAGTACTCCTCCAATAATCATCAGGTGAATGAAAAACCCAATGAAGCAAGAAAAGGTGATCTTAGGTATTAAGTTGAAGAAAAGAAGGGGCTTATAACCCCTCCTCTGTTGTTGTAACCCTGCTCCTACCCTAATTAGCATCTCGAGGGTAGTTACCTAAAAGTCTAAAGATTTACATAAGGAGGATTTGAGTACTTATGCAGCAAGCTCTCAATTAAGTGTCTATTCTTCTTAGGGTTACAAAAGAAAAAACACGCCATAAATAAGGTAATAGAGCTGACAACACAAGCCAACAAGATGGAAAAGATAGTCAAGTGAGCAGGTTCTGATCCGGAGCTTGTAGGGAATAAAGTCTTATAGTCAGGAGTTCCCTTGAAAAATCAGAAGGTACATAGAAAGAATCAATAATAAAAGATCTTCCTGCTAAACAGATACTTGAAATTGTCGTTATCTAGTCCGCTTTGGTTCTCTCGCCTAGCCAGCAAAAAGTAAATAAAGGCCATAATGGAAAAGAGCCCTGCTCCTCCATCACTGAACCCATTGCTTCCGCTAGAACCATTACTGAAAGCACTTACTACTGACTTAATAAATGCAGCAGAAGAAGCGAATAGTCCTGCTGTTAATAAATAGGTAAGAATCTTCTTAAGCTTAGGGTTCTTAGCAGGTTTATCCAAATAAACATAGACTCTTCCACTCCGAATATCTCTCTCCAGCCTCTCTAGAGCCTGAGTCTTAGAGACAATGCTCTCAAAGCTATTGTCGTCATCTTCAATCTTGGTACTCCCAAAGCTTCACTGACCTGTTCTGAATAGATTTCTGTAGACTGAATACCCGCTTCACTGCTTCTGCTTTTTATCTCTCTTAGATCTGGCATTTCGTTCACTGGTGTACTCAACTTCAGGTTCAAGTTCTAGCTCAACTGCTTGTTCTTGCTTACTGTATCTAGACTGAACATCACTTAGAGTGCTGGTCTTAAGGTCAAGACTGTAGGTATTTAGTACTCAAATGTAGATGTAGTTGACTTCATCGACTCACTCTTGATCTCCTGAATAGTCCTTCTTAAAGAGGCTTTCTGTATCTGAATGCTTAGCTTTGATCAGTATTTCCTTGTATTTATTGACTAAGGTAGAGATTCCTGCCGTTCGCTGACCTATCCTTCCTAGTTCTCTTAGAAGAGCAAAAGAGGTGCCTACAAAATCGAAAGTTTCCTCAGACTTAGCTGTTAAGTCAGAAATTAAACCTGTACACAGTACTAACTTGTTTAGGTAGTCCTGAACTAGGTCAAATAGCTTAGAACAAGCCTCCCTTTCTAGGTTCACAGTGCTCGTTTCCTTGCTTGGGATCTCCATTAAGGAGACTTAAATATTAAAATCAACTAACCTAAAGAAAGTTTACATTTAGGGCTATTTGCCCACAAGAAATGGATCAAATTTCTCGAAAGTTCTTCCTTCATTTTAAGGCCGTGCAAGCCCACCAAAAGTAAAAACTCAAAAGCTAAACTCTGCACAATTTCTGTATTTTTCTTCTCTCAAAAAGACCTATTTAACTGGAAGACAAAGGCCCTCATAAACTTCTGTAGTTTAGCGCTAGAACAAGAAGCTCTCTTAAGTAATAGATAACAAGACTTTATATCCCCCTCAAGGAGTCAGCCTAGAAAAGAGTAACGATCATCTAATTCATCAACTACGTTATTTGACTTAATAAGCTCCCTTAATTTATCTTCAGAGATATTTTCCCAATTAGGATCAGAATCACTTTTTAAGAGCTTTAACTGTTGCACAACTCCCTTAGTTTGAGTACAGCTTCTTATTCCTTCCTTCTTTAGTATTTCGATCATTCACCTAGGTAGAGATAACTCTTCTACCTTTAACAGATTTTCTAAATAGACAATCCGAGATCACGTAGTAGGACTATACAGCCAGTAATGTTCATCTTTTAGCTTCTTCATTAGCGCAAAAGGGATAGTGCTTCTTTTATCTACGTGCTTAGTGATCAAAACTGGTTTATTCCACTTATTTAGAGCTAACACCTCAAAAAGCTTGGTTATTTCGTCCCACTTACCTGAATAGTTTTCAAAAACAAAGTGTGTATATTCCTCAAAAAAATTCTGTTGAGTTACATCATTCTGTATCTGTTCTCTATCTACCCCTCTCTTCCAGAGGATGTTTCCTGACTTTCACCTAACCCTAAACTCTGTTAGCTTTATCTCTAAGGCTTCATCATCCTTAGAGAGAAAGACCCAAAGCATCTACCTGGGAGAGGATTTAACTAACTTGGTTAATGCTAGTCCTAAGAGAGATAATGCAAGTAAAAAGTAGATAGGCTCCAATGGAGAAGTTACATCTCTACCTATATAAGCCTTATTTATAGATAAAGAGGCAATTACCTCCTTAAAGAGACTGTATATCTTGTTTCCTAATGTACTCAGAAAACTAAAAGGTCAGGTAAAGAAGTAAAAGAGAAAGATACCCATTACCAAAGGAGTTAATAAAAATTGATTTAGAAGTATTAGGGAGAATAACTTTTTTGTCTTATAAGAAAACAAGAATCAAACAAGTAAAGAAGCTACACTAGTCTTAACCAGTTTAGATTTGAAATTAGTAAGCTTTAGTTTGTCTATGGCCCTAAAGATAAAAGAGAAAAGATAGGAGAGACCAAAAGAATAAGAAAGAATAGATTGAGGAAAAACGATAAAGGTTAATCAGACCGACTTAGATCATCTAACTAAAGAAGAAGCATTCTTTCCCTTTAGTCCTGACAGTTCTTCAAAGAATACTCTGGAGGCAGGAAGAGAAAAGGCAGTAGACCAACTATATATACCTAAAGCAAGAAAGGGTATTAGGTTTCTAGCTCGCTTTCAAGGTATGAAGTTACAGATCTTCTGAAAGAGAGACTTCAACAGATTCATGTGCATCCCACTAATAACCATCAAGTGGGTAATCGACAGCTCATTAAAGCCTTTAAAAAGATCCTTAAGCTCCCAACTCCTTTTGTTAAGTAAGAGAAAAGAGATAAATTGAGAAGCCTCTCCCTGATAGTTACTCGAGATAACTCCTTCTACAAGTCCTTGTAGAAACTCTCTGCTTTGCTTTAAAGGACTCTCTAAACCTAATCTATCTGAGGCTAAAGAAGACAAAAAAGACCAACCTTGATAGAGAGAATAGATTACCCCAAATACAACAAGACTCTTTCACCAGGAGAATCTAAAAACATAGATATAGATAAAGAAGGGAATCAAAAATACAACACTGTGCGGCAATAAAGGAATAAGCGAGGCCGAATAAAAGAGTAAGAGAGCAGAGAATACTCACTGAGACTCTGAGAAGGCAAGTTTCAACTCATCTTGTTAATCATCTAGAGCGCTAGATTTCTACTAAGTGCCTGTAATGCCTTAAAGCCTTACAGTTAGAAGGTCTTAATGACTCCCCTTCCCTCAATAATCGCCTTAGGACGATCGCCTGACAAGGGGTAGCCCATTCACATCAGTATCTTCATTCCTGTTTGAAGAGAGATATTGGCATTAGCCTTATCTATTACCTCAGCCAACTCTTGTTGCGTCTGAGAGTAACAACCTTCAAGCATTTCAACTCCATTAACTGGGCAAATCGAACCATTATCTCACCATCAATAACGTCTTGGTCTTCACTCTTCGTAATATCTCTTCTTTAGGAAAAATCTTTCCTCCCAGAAGGCTCTTCATTCTGTTTCATCCATAAAAAACTCTTTTCAAGGATTTCTATCTCAACCTTCATCAAAGCCTCAGTTACGAGAATCTCCCACTCACCTACTTTTTCAAGGACTATTTCTCCAATGCTCCTCTGACAGCGAACCTCAGCTCTCAGAACCATCAACGATCTTGTCATTTCTTCCTAATACCTGAATGCTAGGACCATTTCACTTAATCTTCTGCAATAAGTCTTTAAGTTTTGAATGCCTCTTGAGTTTTCCTTCATCAGAGAATCTAGAAACTGTGTCCCCTCCTGTTTTGACAAATAAATATCTGGTAAGATCAACCCCGTTCTCCTTTAGTTGAGAAACTACCTCATAGTATTTCTCGACTGCCTGTCTCTCCCTTTGGGTCAGTGCCTGTTCTGCTGCAGAACCTTTAGCGTAGTTTTCTATCTTGACCAGTGCATCAAAGAAATATTTTTGGTCTTCACTTGTTAGCTTTCCAATAATCGTTTGAGCCCCCGACCTATGAAACTGAAGCTTTAAGAGAAAGTCACGTTCTTTTTCCTGTTCTTCTCTGAATTGAAAGAGATAATTTGAAAACTTAATGGAATGATCTAAGCTGTCTAGATGTATAAGAGACTCTGAATGAAGGTTCAAGGCAGGTGAATGAATTGATGCAACGCTAGAAAGGTCTACTCCCTGTCTACCTAAAGAATCTAGTTCTAGGGAGTTTTTATCTGTTACAGGACTATTATTACCAAAGAAATCTTTAAGTTCTCAATTAGCTAAAGAGGCAAAGAAGTCTTCTTTAAAGGCAAGCAGCCCTGCTCCGTTTGCCCCCCCCAGACCTACTAGGGCAGCACCTAACTTAACTTTGGATGTAACCAAAATTAAGTACTAAAAGCTTGATTTAGAAAAATTTAACGAGATAGCTGGTGACTTATTTTTACATATCTAACGCTTTACGTCAATCTCGACGGCTTTAACTGTCTTTTTTCATTAACTTCGCAAAATACTGTTGACTGTACCAGTTAGTTCTTTTATATCTCCTTAAAAAACTAGAAAAACAGGCTTAATTATCAGCTAAGGGTTATTGCAACTACCTTACTATATTGTTTTTGCTCTTTAGGTTCTGTTTCAGTACCTAAGGTAAGCTCTTTCCCTCCTTTGATAGCACACCTGAAGGTTTGAGTCTCTCCCTCACTACTTTCTCTTACACAAGTCAGATCAGGAACGTCTTTAGAGGACTTAATAAATCTTTCCATAAATTCAAGTTGTTGAGAGGTATTTTGACACACCAACTTTGCCCTAGGATTTCCTTCACTCTGACCTTCGACCTTTTCTAACTTAAGAGAGGTATGCTGACTGTCTTTGCCTTGACAACTAATATCTTGCTGACTCTTTTTTGTTCCATCGAACCTAACTGTGTACTTAATTCCCTTACCTACTTCTGCCTCCTTAAACATAGATAGGTAACCTTGTGCATATTGTCAAGCAGTAGGACCATAAAGAACCCCTGCAGTACCGATTCCTCCCATTGCCCCTAAAGTACCTAGACCTGTAAAGATCTCTCTAATCAATCTAGGTTCAGTTAGCTGTTACCTCAGTAACTTTCTCCTGTGTCTTTTGACCTTCCGTTAAGGTAAGAGTTTTATTTTTAACTAGACAGGTAAATGTTTGTTCTGTCCCCATACTGTTAGTTCTAAAACAGGTAAGCTCTCCTGCGTACTTGAACAAACTTTCTGCCTTACCTAGAGGTTCTGAGGTATTTTGACAGCTGAACTTAGCCTTACTGCTAGAGTCTGAAGTCTTCTCTAACTTTAGAGAAGTATGCTGATTAGTTTGGCCTGCACAGTCTAACACTGCAGAGTTACCTAGAGGAGCTTTAATGGTAAATTTGATGCCCTGACCCTTGCCAGCTTCTTTAAACATAGTCAGATAGGTCTTAGCATGTGTAGCCAATTCAGGACCTCACATAACCCCTGCTGCTCCTACACCTCCAATAGCGCTTAGCCCAAAGACACCCTTAACGATAGATCCAACAATCACGTTTTAGGACCAACTAATCGTTATTCCTGTAACCTTCTGATCCTCTTTATTTGCCTCCAAAGTTAGAGACTTGCCTGGATAAACACACCTAAAGGTCTGTTTTGTACCAGTACTCTCCTCTCTGATACAGCTCAACTCCTTTATTCCTGAAATTGTCTTCATAAAGCTACTAGATTTGTCTAGGTGCTCTTGGGTAGTCTGACAGATAAATTTAGCCTTATTCTGGGCATCACTGACCTTTTCTAATTTCAAGATAGTATATTGATCTTGCTTACCTTCACAATCCAAGATTTGAGGCTCTTGCTTGTCCACTTTAATGGTGTATTTGACAGACTCTCCCTTCTGAACATCTTTAAACATAGCCATATAGGCATTTGCTTGCTTCATTAAGTCCGGACCTCAAATTACTCCGGCAGTACCGATTCCTCCAATCACCCCTAGATTAGCTAAACCTATAGCTATTTCCTTAAACACTCTAAGACTGTTCTGTTATTTCTCTACTTCAGATAGACGATATATAAAGGTTCTTTCGCTTGCTTCACTAGACTCTCCCCTGAAAGTTTGACTCTTACTCTTTAGTCGTATAAATGATTGTCTGTTTTTTTAGGCCCTAAAGTAACTTTTTATAGTTGTCTAACTATAGGTTTCTAAAGAAACAATACTGCTTAAATTTCTGGAGGTTATCCAAGAGACTATCAGTTAATGACTATGGTTGTTGTCTTAACTGAGGGACCTTCAGGCTCTGAACGTAGGGTTAAAGTCTTTCCTGACAATTCACACTTATAAGACTGCTTATCTCCCTTATTTTCTGTACGCTTGCACTCTAAACCTGAATAGCTAGAGTCTGCTTTTAAGACATTTGTTTTCTCGAGACTAGGAGATTCAGTGAAGTCCTGGCAGATTATCCTAGCCTTAGCTTCAGGTTTGTATGAAGGCTCTTTTAACTTTAGAGAAGCATAGTGTGTTCCTGAAGCTGCACAGGTAAGCGTTTGGGATTGATTCTCTCCTGCCGTAAATGTGTATGTAATTGGTTTTCCTCTTTCTGATTCTTGCAAAATATTTAGAAAGCCTTTAGCTTTATCGACAATACCAGGACCTGCAAAGACACCAGCAGTACCTACTCCTCCTGCGGCGCCCAGTCAGGCAATGCCAGAAAAAGCTTGCTTAATCAAACTAACTTAAGTTAAGGGTTATGTGAGTCTCTTTACCTCGGGACTTTGTAACTAACGTAATAGTTAAAGTCTTCTATTGGACTTTAACCAGACAGATAAATATCTATTTTAAAAACATGCAATCTAACTCCGAGTTGGAGGGCTGAGCTTTCTAATTTATGCTCTTGCTTGCCTGTAGATGCAGACAGACAGCAGTCTTTTTGGCCTTTAAGAAGTTCAGCTAATAGTTATTGACTTAGGGTCAGAATCATTCTTTCCCAAGATGATTTCTTTGCTGTTTTTCAGGGCACATTGGTAAGTTTGCTCGCGTCCTGTACTTTTCTCTCTAAAGCAAGTTAGGTCTTTAGTAACTGAATCAGTACCAGACTTAACTAGAGTTGTTGCGTAATCTACAGGAGATTCTGAATAATCGCAGCTTAATTTGACCTTAAGATCTCCTGACTGATTACCACCTTCCTTTTCTAATTTGAGATTTGTATACTTGTTGTCTTGTTTCTCACAATTTAAGACTTGCTCTGAGCTCTTACCTAGTACCTTTACAGTGTACTTGACTCCCTCTCCTTTTTCTGCTTCTTTGAACATAGAGATATAGTTAGAAACTTTCTCATACAAATTAGGACCATATACAACTCCTGTTGCCCCAATACCTCCTAAGGCTCCTAGACCTACAAGACCCTTGAAGACTGAGCCTAGAAACAAACTACAACAGTATTGTTAGTTGAGTATTAACTTAACTTCACTGAATGGCTAAAAATTTATCGTTTGATTCTTCCTTAACAGAAATTGTTAAGGGTTTTCCGGGATAAGAGCATTCAAAACTTTGTTCTATCCCTTTACTAAAAGTCCGTTTGCAACTGAAGTTAGAGTTGCCGTCACTTCCTTTGATTTCATTTTTTTGAGGAGATCTTTCATAATTATGTCTTTTGCAGACTAACTTCTCCTTGTAATCTTGACTATCTGGTTTAGGCTTTTCGATGTCTAGAGTAACAAAACTTCCTGCTTGGCCTGCACAATCTAAAGAAGCTGAAGATCCGCTCGCTGACACTTTAAAGGTCACCGACTTACCTTTTTCAACTTCAGGGAGTTCAGAGTCATCAATACCAATCATCTCGATAGCTGTAGGTCCATAGACTACTCCCGTAGTCCCTACACCACCAACAGTACCAAGTCCGATAATACCTAAGATGGTTTTGGACCCAATCACCTTATCTCCAGTCGAAGGCTACAAAGGGATCTTTTCCTGAACCTAGTGACTTAACAGTCAACTTACTAGAGTCCTTGGATACAGAACAAACTAGAGTTTTATGTCTATCAGACACATCTGTCTTTTTGCAAGCGAGTTGTCCTTTATTGGTGTTGTAAAGCTCCAGAGAGATAGTTTCTGAAGATTGCTTAGAAGCTTCTGTGTCACAGCTTAACTTGGCGTTATAGCTAACTCCTGTAGCCTTTTCTAACTTAACTCCAATATCTTTGTCGTGTTGGCTAGCACAAAACAACTTAGCTGTAGATCCCTCGTTTCCTGTCTTAACTAGATAGGTAATTCCGTCAGCATCAACAAGCCCCGATCACTGTAAAACAGTAGGACCATAAAGAACTCCCGTAGCGCCAACTCCTCCAAAAGCGCCAAAGCCTAAAAAGCTAGAGATAACTTTTGAGGCTATCAACTTAAGATGTTCAGCTAATTGTTATAGAAGTAGGTTTTTCAGCTGGATCTTTACCTAATTTAAGTTCCTTATCCTTGATAGCACATCAATAGGTTTGTTCTTTACCTGTACTTTTTTCTCTGACGCAAGTAAGGCTCTTAATGTCTGTCTCCTTGCTAGATTTAACTCAGCTTTCGGCTAAGGTAGGTTTGGTAGACTGATGTCCACAAACCAACTTGGCCTTCGGACTACCTTGAGAAGAACCATTATCTTTCTCTAATTTAAGAATTGTGTATTCATTGTCTTTTTTGTCACAATCCAGTATCTCCGATTTATCTTGAGAGATCTTAACTGTATATTTAACTGCTTCCCCTTTATCTGATTCTTTAAAGATAGAAATATAGTTACTAAGCTTTTCAAAAACCTCAGGACCTCACATTACTCCTGCTGTACCTATTCCTCCTAGAGCCCCTAAACCAAAGATACCTTTAGCTATAGAACCTAGTATCAATTTAGTTTCAGTTAATGATTATCTCGTCAGCCTCACCTGCAGCACCTTTAACAGTTTTGAACTTCAGTTGTTTTGAAGGATAGGTACACATAACAGTCCTATTTTGACTAACCTCTTTGAGAGATGTGCAGGTCAAATCATTTCCCTCTATATGTAGTGAAAGGGGTAATTCAGAAACTCCTTCTCTTGAACAAATTAACTTTGCTTTAGAATCCCCTGCATCTGACTTTACTAGGTTAAGTGATAGTTCCTCTCCCTTACTGCCCTGACAAACCAAAGTCTGAGAAGATCCTGTATCAATTTGAACTAGGAAAGTTGTTCTTGAAATTCCTTTCGGAGGAGCTTGAGATATTTTGTTTGCCTGCTCTCCAAAGGAATTAGCTTCATTTAGACTTTCCGCAAAAACATTAAGTCCGTAAAGAGTCCCGATTGCAGTTGCGCCTCCTATAACTCCTAAACTGGTTATTCCAATAACGATCTCTTTGATCAAGTTAACTAGATTTAGTAGTAACTACTGACTCTTGAAGACCCTCTTTTTCTAGCCTAACGGTTGATTTAAAGACTACTAACTACATATAAATAAGTTCTTCGAGAAATCTCTAGTTGCTCTTTCAACAATCTACTGTAGGGTGATCTCTAACTCATGAGAATTTTCGCCTTTTAAGGTGAATTTAGGTTTCTTTTTGGAATGAGTATCCTTGACAGAGCACTTAACCAAAAAGTCATTGCTTCCTTCTGTTTTGCAACTAATTTCTGAAATCTCTAAAGGTTTTTGTGTCAAATTCTGTTTAGTTTCTGAATTCTTGCAAATCACCTTAGCCTTAAAGGTCCAGTCACTGGTACTTTCAGCTTTTAACTCTAGGGTAGTATATTCCTTAGATTTGCCTGGACACCTCAAAGAAGTAGAGTCGTTAGAGTCACTCCCCTGAAACCTATAGATAGTATCTCTACCTGTCTCAAAGAACAGGCCTGTTCACTTCAAAGCAGGTCTACCGAAAAAGCCACTTACAGCGCCCACCCCGCCTACAGTCCCCAGACCAGCGATCCCTAAAGCTACTTCCTTAATCAACTTCTAGAGAGACAGAATTATGGACTCAGGATTTCCGGAATCTTTGCTAATTTTGAGTTGTTTCCCTTGACTAGAAAAACTTTCAGATAGGGAACATTTAACTAAATTTCTTGTCTCTGATTCTTGTTTACAACTTATCTCTGAAGTGATTAATGGCTGGGCCTTTAGGTCTTGACTTTGTTCTTTATTCTCGCAAGTGATCTTGGTTTTTAGTTCCAACCCAGAAACAACCTCTAACTTAAGAGATGAGTATTTATTTGGCTGACCCTTACACGTTATCTCCTGACTACTCTCGTCATTACCGCCTGAAATTTTGTAAGTAATATCTCAACCTTTCAAATCTAAGGGAGCGATTAGTCCTGCTGATTCAAGAATAGGTCTCCCAAAACAAACACTTAAAGTTCCGACTCCTCCTGCAGTTCCCAATCCAGCTACACCAAGAGCAATTTCTTTAAACATCTATCTAGAGAACTTGTGTCTCTATTTTTTAAATAGATCCCAAATATTGAAAAGGAAGAAACTAGAAAGCTGAGCGTTTATTAGGTAAATCTTTCAAAAAAAAATGAAATCTAACTTAGAGTAACGATTATTGAGGCGTTAGGACTTTGCTTGCCTTCAGTTAAAGATAGCTTCTTTCCGGTTGAAGAACACCCAACGGTCTGAGCAGTACCCATAAAGCTATCTAACTTACATGTCACAGTTACACTTTCTGAGCTAAATGCATGAGTCAAAGGATTCTTACCTAAATCTGGATCCTCATCCTTATCTGCGCAAATAAGCTTAGCCTTAAGCGAATAGTCCACTGCCTCTTTCTCTAACTTAAGAGAAGCAAACTTGCCTGCCTGACCCTTACATACTAACCTTTTAGAGTCACCTCCCGCCTTAATTGTGTAAGCTACATCCCTCCCTTTAAGCGAAACAAGACCCACTATCTCCAATACTGGTCTTCCAAAATAACCACTTAAAATTCCAACTCCTCCTACAGCCCCTAAACCTCCAAAGCCTAAGGCAACTTCCTTCAGCATCTTACTTCTTCAAGGTAATCGACAGTAAATTAAATGTGCCCTCCTCTAAAGCAAGATCTAACTGTTTGCCTGAAGTACTACCAGAATAAGAACACTTCAATGTTGTTTCTAAATTACCTTCCTTAGTACAGGTAACCTCCGAAGTTTTTAGATTCTGAGCAGTCTCTTCTGAACAACTTAGTTTGACTTTTAACTCCAATACATCTTTAACTGCCTCTAACTTGAGACCTTCCTTTTCTCTGCAAAACAGCTGTTTAGTGACTTGATCTCCATTCTCGTTAACTTTCACAGTGAAAGTCTTGTAAGAAGGAAGCAAGCCTACCGACTTTAATGCAGGTTGACCAAAAAATCCTGAAACAGTTCCAACGCCACCTACAACGCTTAAACCTAAAGCTCCCTTAGCTGCCTGAGCAAAAATCACTCTACCCCTTTAAAGTAATGACCACCGACTCCTTAGGAGGATTTCCTTGTTCCTTTGTTGCAGAAAGAGTTTTCCCTGAACAAGAGCATTTAATTGTCTGATAAGTTCCAAATCCTCCTGATTTTTGACATATAACTTCATTACTTGATTCCAGAGTTAGCTTTATGGTATTTAAGGGCTTTGTATCCGATGAAGTGCAACTTAATCGTGCCCTCAACAGATAGTCACCTCCTTTAGAAGTAAGACTTAGAGAGGGATACTTTCCTTCTTCGCTCCTGCACGTAATTGTTTGGGTGTCTGAATTACCGTCTCCTGTAATTACTGTGTAGGTAACTTGAGCAGGAACTATTAATCCTGTTGTCTCCAGTATTGTCCTGCCAAAGAATCCGCTAGCAGCTCCTGCCCCTCCTAAAGTACCCAGACCAACTGCACCAAAAGCAACTTCTTTAAACAATCTACTTCTTCTTCAAGGTGATTGTTATCGACTGAGGAGGATTGCTCTCTAATACTAGTTCAACAGTCTTAGTTGGTTGGGACTCCCCATCCGTATAGGTACATAAAAATGAATTAGTTATTCCCTCTTGATTACAAGTCAAAGGCTTAGCATCTAAGGTCGTCTTCAAAGGTTCTTTCTGATAGTCCTTTTTAACTTCTAAATACTCACAACTTAATCTAGCTTTCAAAGCTCAATCCTTGATTGTTCCTAGCTTTAAAGAGGCATATTTACCTGATTGACCCTCACAAACTAGCTCTTTGGTATCGGAAGAACTATCCGTCTTGATCGTGTAGGTTACTCCACTTCCCTTTTCTAGAAGGTCACTTACTCACTCAAGAGCTGACTGACCATAAAAGCCTGAAGCAGTACCTATACCTCCTGTCAGGATCAGACCAGTAAGGCCTATAGAAACCTCCTTAATCAAGCTAATTTTGTTTAACTGTTAGGGTGACTGATTGAGGCTCTTGAGTTTCTAACTTCAGCTCTAAAGGTTTTTTAGGCTTAGGATCCTTTTCTATATATGAACACTTAACTGTAGTTGATGAATTATTTTCTTGCTTGCAAACAACTTCTGAAGTCTTTAAGGGAGATTCCTTGAGGTCTTGCTTGTTCTGAAAATTCGAACAACTAAGTTTGACTTTTAATGAATAATCTTGACTAACGTTCTCTAACTTAAGGCCTACATACTTACCTGCTTCACCCTTACAAGTCAATATCTTTGTGTCTGTTTGACCATTTTCGTTGCCTGTGACTTTATAAACAGCATCGTCAGGAGCTAATAGTCCTGCAAGAACTAACGCTGGTTTGCCTACAAAGCCAGAAACAGCTCCAACACCACTTATAGTACCTAAACCGGCAAGACCTATTGTTATCTCCTTAAACACCTTATTTCTTTAAGGTGATAGTGATTGACTTAGGCTCTTTGTCCTCTAGATTTAGATCTATCTTTCTGTTCTCTTGAGTTGTAGTTCCTTCATAGACACACTTAAAGGTTGTTCCTGAAACATTATCTTTGGTGCAGTTTAGATTTTTCCCATCTAAGGTGGTCGTTAATGGAGAGCTAGAAGTGTTCTGTCTTACGCTAGTGTATTGACAGCTCAATCTAGCCTTGAGGTCATAACCACTATTATCTGTCTCTAATTTCAAAGAAGGATACTGGCCTGTTTTACCCTCACAGGTAAGATTCTTGGTCTCAATAGGTTCATTGGCATTAATAGTGTAGGTTACTCCACTTCCCTTTTCTAGAAGGTCACTTACTCACTCAAGAGCTGACTGACTATAAAAGCCTGAAACAGTACCTATTCCTCCAATAGCTCCTAGCCCAGTGAAGCTTAAGGCTACTTGCTTAAACACAATTATTTTTTCTCTAAGTTAATAACTATCTCATTAGACTTAGAACTTTCAGTTTTCAGAACTATCTTTTTATCCTTATAGGTGCATTTGAGAACTAACATCTCTCCTTCTTTTGTACAAGTCAATGATTCGTTCTCAAAAGTTTCTTTCAATGGATATTTAGTTAGATCCTGTCTCAAATCTGTATAGATGCAACTTAAAACAGCTTTAAGCCCTCAATCTTGTCTGTCTGCCTTCAGAAGAAGAGAAGCATACTGACCAAATTTACCCTTGCAAGTTAACTGTTTTGTCTCATTGTCTCCCTCCGATTTAACTGTATAGGTCAGATCTTGACCTCTATCTGTTGCTTGAATTCCCATGTAATTTAAGGTCTCAGGATACAGGTAAACTCCTGTCCCTCCAGCAACTCCTAGCCCTGTAAAAGCTGTAGCTAAGTACTTGAACATCTACTTAGAAGCCTCTGAAAATGTAATGACGATTGAGTTAGAGTGACCCTTAGATTCAGACAGACTCACCTTCTTGTTGTCGTAAACGCACTTAATTGTCTTAGAGTCGGATTCTTCTTCCGCTTTACACACTAAATCCTTAGTAGCAAAGGTAGCTTTTAAGGGATTTTCTTTCAAATCTTGTTTAGAGGGCGCGTAGTCGCAACTGAGTATAGCCTTAAGCTGATAATCCTCTCTATCTGCAGTTAACTTGATGGCAGTGTATTTGCCAAACCTACCATCACACGTTAGTTGTTTGTTAGTTTGATCAGCTTCAGTCTTGATAGTGTATGTAACCTTCTGGCCTCTATCGGTAACTTTGATGCCTGCATAGCTAAGAGTTTCAGGATAAAAATAGATTCCCGTTCCTCCTGCAGCTCCTAAACCTGCGAGGATCAGGAGCGCTTTTACAAACATTTGACTAATCCCAAGTAGCTATTATGTGGGTTGGCTTCTCCTTAGGTTCTGATGTTAGTAACTTTTCGCTCTTTATAGGAACAGACAAACACTTGCTCTTGACCCTTATTCTCTGTAAGTTTGCAATTGAAATTCTTTGAGCTAGAAGGCGAGTTCAGTGATTTGTCTGTTAAACGTTGTCTATTAGGGAGACTATCACAACTTATCTTGACCTTATGTTGTGCAAAAGGAGGAAGGCCCCTTCCCTCCTTCTCTAGCTTTATGTGAGGATAACTATCTGATTTAGGGTCAAACTCCTAACTTCTTTCTTTTGTTTGTTTGCGGGAACGATATCTTAAGCCTAATCCTAGTTGCCTAGCTACTTAGAAGGTTCATATTTTGATTGAGAATTACATTTCAGAAAGTCCGAGTTCCCCTTAAGTTCAGTGCAGTCGAATCCGCAATCTAAGATAGAGTAGCCTGAACCAGGATTCTCACGCCTAATTACGTGTTCACAAAAAGTAGATATATTTTGTAATTCAGAATTCGAAGGCCCATTATGGTCTTTGTAATCTGTAGCCGATTTTGAGGCTCCTCCCTCCGAAGATACTGCTCGATATATCCCATAACCTCCTCCCCCAACTACACAACCACCTAATGGAAGACTGCCGGAACCTACAGCTACTTGTTTAACAATCACCTACTATATTTCAGTGACTTTTTATCTAGTAAACGTGAATAGCTCACTCATCTGTAGGGTGTCCATTCATCTTGTGATAAGTCTCAACAGCTTTAACGTCATTACCAGTACATACAAAAGTATCTTGACTGCCTTCTTCTAATTGACACTTAGCTCCTTTGGGGTTTATCTTTTCGTCAACTTGTGGGTAGCTTAGTGTTTTGTTAAAATTGCTGCTTCTGCAAATGATCCACATTTCATAGTCATAAGGTTGTAGGCTAGGATAAGGATGCCTGTATTGAGGAAAGTCCTTAGTTAGACAAGAAAGCCTCAATGTTTGCTCTCCAAACTTGAACTTGAATGTTCTCTTATTAGGGTCAGAATGCTTGTCATCATGTCTAGCAGCATTGTCTGTTGAGGAGGTTTTGTCTGATATCGGACCAGAAACGACACCTACACCATAAGTAAAAGCAGCTGAACTCGATCCACCTACAGCGCCTGCGCCCAATAAAATCCCAACAATTTTGTAGTAAAAGCTCTTCAAACCTCCTTACCTACTCTCTAACACATAAATAAGAAGTGATTGATCAAAATCATATTTTATCTAAAACTCGGCATTAAAGAAATTTCATTGGGAGTTACTTCAATTAACGAAATTACATTCATAACCTTTAAAATAGATAAGGCTGGACAGATAACTTTCAGAGTCAAAAACTTAATAGAACTACTCAATAATTATAGCTCCTCCTTCTTTTTTGAAAAAATATTTGCCATTTGATTCAGTGTTGCAGGAAAAAGCCTTGGCTTGAGGAGCCCCTTCTAATTCGCAGTTGATCTTTTTAGAGTTACTAGACTCAGACACTAACTTAGATAGATCTTTACTGCCGTCTGAATTAAGCCCACATTTAATCGTTACCTTCCCTCCTGCCAATGAGTAAGTAGGTATTTGTTCCTCTCGACAGTCAAGCCACAAGACTTCTTCTGAACCTCCTTGTTTTGCGAAGGTGAATTTATGAGTTCCAGATTGTAAGTCCCTTACCCAAGAATCTCCCGATTCCTGATTAGTATCCTCTTCTCTCGACCTAAGACCTAATTTTTCGACAGCAGGATCGAAAATAACACCTCCCACTCCTCCAGCAACTAAAAGACTCGTAAGTCCTGCAATTGCCTTATAGAAGGACAAGCCTAGCTAAATTATTTTGATAGCTGAACTTGAAGCATAACTGCTTCACTTACTTAAGGTGACGTTCGACACTTCAACTTCTACGTTATTCTCAGTAGTACATATAAAGGGATTAATCCCTACTTTCTCAGATAAGCAATTTAACTTCTTAGTATTGCTCCGAGCATCAGAACCTCATCAACGAATATGTGGTTGAGGCCATGTCTTTTTGCAAACAATAATGATTGGTTTGTTTGGATCTGAATAGTCTAAGGAGTTATCTGGATAAAAACTGGCGGGACAGGTTAGCTTCAATGTCTTTCCTTCAGGGAACTCAAATTCATAGTCTGAATCCTGCTGAGCTGAAGGAGAAGCGCTTTCAGTCTGACTGAGGGTTGTAGTTGACACATCCTCTCTTTCTCTATCTACAGACCTAACCGCTGCAGTTGTTACACCTCCTGTAGCTCCTAGTCCTATTAGGGTGAGTAGGGCTATTTTCGGAGTCAAATTCTAAGTTATCCTGATAGCATTGCCCGAAACATAGTGGGATTGCCATCTCTCTAACTGAATCTCCTTAGCCTCAAATTCACTATTCCTCTGGGACTCACACTTAAAGGAACCTACAATAGCGCCAGTAGCTCAACACTTCACCTGCTTAGTGTTGTTCTGGTTGAAAGAGCCTGACCATACCAAGTTCCCTTGATAGGAATTTCCCCTAGAACAGACGATTATTAAATCCTTCTTGCCCTGATAGTCCAGAGAGTTGTCTGGATAAGAGTTCTCAGGGCAAACAAGAGTGAGGCTTCCTTCTTTAGGGAACTCAAACTCATATTTAACTTCTTGAGGAGGTTGCGGAACTATCTTAGGCCTTTCCTCCTCCTTAGTTTTGTGATCTACTGATTGTTGAACAACTGTAGCTGTTATTCCTCCAGTTGCCCCTAATCCTGCTAAAGCTAGAACGATAATCTTGGGAGTCATTAATCCCTAACCTCATTCAACGACTATCTCTGAACCTTCTTTTTTAACTGAATAAAGGCTATTTGACTCAGAGTTGCAGGTAAATTGCTTTCCTTCAGAACTTTCATCTTCACAACCTATCCTTTTGGGATTTTTATCCTCAGAATTCAACTGAAGAGAGTTACTGTTATATGCTGTTTTATTCCCGCATTTAATAGTTAGTTTTCCCTTAGATTCCTCTAGAACTGGCACCTGATCATCTGTACATTTCAATCAGGCAAATTCCTCCTTCCCTCCCTGCTTCACAAAGGTCAATCTATGAGTCCCTGTCTCCTTACTATTTTCTCCTTCTATAGGATCTGTTTGAAGCCCGCTGACACCTAAAGAAGCATTCCCTAAGCTACCTTTTGGATTCGACTGATCATTAAGATCTGCTCCCTTTCTGTTTGATTCAAAAATAACGCTCCCAATGCCTCCGGCAACTAAAAGTCCTGTTATGCCCATAACGATCTTGTAAAAGGTCAAGATCTAATTAGGTAATCCTCAAAGCCTCTTCAGAGGCATAATAAGTCCTTCAATTGGAAAGCTTAATTTCTTCAACATTAATTGTCTGGCCGGCATTCAAAGTACATTGAAAAAGATTCTTGCCCGTCTCCTTGGCTCGGCAATGCAACTTTTTGGGATTCTTATTTGCCATAGTCCCTCCCCAAACCAGATTAGGTTGTGGTTTCTCGAGCTTCTTGCAAGCTATGATCATATGCTTATCAGAGTTTGAATAATCCAGAGAGTCTTCTGGATAGGAACCTCTAGGACACGTTAATTCCTTCTTAAGTGCACTGGAAAAGACAAATTCATAGGTTGTATTACTAGGAGTTTGATCAGTTGTCTTAGACCCCTCTTGATCTGACTCTCTCAAATTAACGTCGGCAGACTTAACGACAGCAGTAGTAATCCCGCCCGTTACACTTAGACCTACTGCAGGCAGAACAAAAACCTTAGGAGTCAATCTACCTTAAGAAGAAGTTCTTCCCTTTCTTTTTACTTATCTAGAGAGTTAGGTGATCTTCAGTGCTGTCTGAGAGGAATAGAAATTATTTCAGTTGCTAGACAGTTGAAGTTCCTCAACATTCACCTGAGCAGATCCTGAAAGCTCAGATGTGCAATTGAAAGTTTTCCCTGCTGACTGTGTAGCTGAACAGGTTAATTTCTTCTTGTTGTACTGGGCATCAGAACCGTTTCACTTAAGGGTCCAAACAAATTCTTTTCCCTTACTACAGGCAATAATGATTGGTCTACTTGTATTTGAGTAATCCAGCGAGTCTTGTGGATAAGAAGCGTGAGGACAAGTTAACGCCTTCTTAACTGCACCAGGAAAGACAAACTCATAGGTTACATTTTGTGGAGGTGCAGACTGTTCAGACCTTCTTTCTGTAGACGTCTTTACATCAGAAGAAAAGTCTGCAGACTTAACTGCTGCAGTAGTTACTCCTCCAATAGCGCTTAAACCAGCTACAGCCAGAACAATCGTTTTGGGAGCAATCATTAACTAGACAAGTGACTTTGAGGAATTTATTCCTTACTCAGAAACCAGGTAAAGGGCTCCGTCATCTCCCTTTTTTTCTAGTTTGTATTTATTCCCTTGATTATGAGAACACTCAAACAAACTAGAACCTGTCAATGTACAGGTTATTCGGGCACTACCGCCCAAAATGCTTCCCGAATGTACTACCTTATCATCTCCTTCTTGTCTACAAGAGATATAGAGATGACCATTACCTAGAGAGTCCATCTCAGGCTTTCTATTTTGAGAGCAGGTAACACTTTCCTTATTATTTTTATTTCCCTTAAAGAAAAAGGTATAGGTCTTTTCCTCTCCCTTTGGAGGAGAAACGCTTTCCCCTAGGTCCTCTTCTAAAGGGGCTGCATCTGGATGATATTCTGAGCTTTCAGTCCCAATAGAGGTACCTGGAAGCTCTAGTTTAGGTTCCTGATCAGAGTCTCCTTGAAAAGCCGAGTTTACAGGGTCTAAGGGTAAATGCTGTGAAGCGTCTAATCCTTGGTTTTCGTTAAAGGCTGAATAGGCAAATCCTCCCACACCACCAACTGTCAAGACACTCAAAGCTCCTCCAACTACCCTGTGAGGGGAAAAAGGCATCTTTAACTACTAAAGAGTATCCAGGTAAACATATTCATCTCCGTATTTTTGACCAAATTTGTACGTTTTAGTGGTACTTTCAACAACACATTCAAAAGTTGTTGTATTTGATTGAAGGGTGCAGGTGACTTTGTTGCCAGAACCTAGTAATCTGCCAGAGTCGAACTTGTCGGTATTACCGTCTTGTTGACAGCCTAAATAGATCTTTTGACTTCCATCTGTTCCGAAGTCAAACTTTTGTCCTTCCTCACAAAGAACGGTAACTGAAGAAGGATTAGGCCCTTTTAGCTGGAAGGTATAGAGTTTTTTACTTCCATTATCTGTTGATCGTTGTTCATCTTCAGAAGCGTGTTCTTGATCAGCACTGCTGCTTCCTGTTGTTGCTATCGCTCCTCCAGTTAGAGATTCTCCTGAATTTCCCTCTGGCGCAGGAGTTTGAGGAGAGTCTTCAGAAGGCGCTGCTCCTTCGTGTTGAGGTACCGCTGGACTTCCTGCTCCATTAGTGGCTGCTGAGAAGGCAACACTACCTACGCTACCAGCAGTCAAGAGGCTAACTACCCCTCCAAAGACCCTGTGTAGAGGAAGAGCCATCCTTCTAACTAAGCACTTTCTATATAGACATATTCAGTTCCGTCCTTAGAGCCGAATCTATAACCTTTTTGTGGATCATTATCTTCACATTCAAAAGACTGTGAATTACCTTTTGGAGTACAGGTTATTTTCGCTTTAGAACCGAGTAACGGTCCTGAATCAAATTTGCCTCCCTGACCTTCTTGAGTACATCCCACAAAAACTTTGTTAGTGCTCTCTATAGTCCCGAAATCAGGCTTCTGGCCTCCAGTACACACTATCGTTGCACTACTGCTAGATGCCCCTTTAAGTAGAAAGGTGTAGGTAACTCCTGCACTGGAAGTAGTGTCCTGTTCCTCATGTGCACCTACACCATCAGACTGCACCTCTTGAGGACCTGACGAGACATTATCAGGACTTTCCGTACTTCCTGGCTGATCACCATTAGGTAAATCAGGAGAAGCTCCTCCGAGTTCTACTGAAGTTGAAACTGCATTTGCTTGATCAGCTCTAGGTACATCAGCACCCCCTCCCCTAACTGAGGTATAGGCTACACTGCCCATACTTCCGACAGTCAACATACTGACAGCCGTTCCAAAAACCTTATGAAAAGCTAATGCCATAAGACTCTTTAACTGTTGAAGAGGAGCTTACTCCTCTCTAGAGATACCTCAGATAAATGAACTCCATTCCCTCCTTCTCGCCAAAAGTGTAGGTCTTTCCTGAAATCATTGAGCACTCAAATTCTTGAGTGCCCTGCAAAACTGAACAGATAATGCGGTCTGATGCGCCCAATACGTCTGTTGAGTCTATCTTGACATCATTTCCTTCTTGAGTGCAACCTATGTAGGCCTTTAAACCATCGCCAGTTTTGCCGAAATCAGGTTTCAGCGGTCCTGGACAAGCAATATTTTGCTTAACTCCTTTGTTTCCTTTAAAGAAGAAGCTATAGGTCTTTCTCTCTCCTTGATCCACTTCAGGAAATTCTTCTTCACTTAAGTCAGATCCCACTGTTGGAAGTGTAGAATTTGTCTCAGCAGCTCTTGCTAGGTTACTCCCTCCTTCAACAGAGTGCCCTTCCAAACTTCCGTGCGTAATTGTCTGTTGAGAATCTCCCAATCCCTTATTCTCTGAAGCTGCCGAGAAGGCAACACTACCTACACTACCAACTGCTAAGGCGCTTACTACAGCTCCAAAAACTTTATGAGGAGATAACAACATCTTGAGAATTAGCTATTTTAGCTAGAGTTACTCTGCTAAAATTTATAAATTTTGCTTTAGTAGAGAAATTGTAAATCCCTCACTAGATCTCTTTTATGTAAACAATCTCCTCTCCACTCTTCTCTCCGAATGTGTATACAGGTGATTTATCACCTGAACACTCAAAGGTATTAGAGCTTGCTGGAGCGACACAGGTAATTGTTCCCTTGCTTCCCAATAGAACTCCTGAGTCTATCTTTGTTTCATTACCTTCTTGGGCACAACCTATATAGATCTTGTTGTTGCTCTCTAACTTATCAAAGTTAGGAGCCTGGCCCTCAAAGCAAGCTATGTTGACTGTCACATCCTTCTTGCCCCTAAAGAAAAATGTGTAGGTTGTCTGCTTCTTTCCTGCATGAGGATCTTCATCAGACAGTTCATTCTTGTCAGAATCTCCTAATTGGACTAACGACTCTGCATCTGCTTGCCTATCAACAGGCTCTTCCCCTTGCAAGTTTCCCTCGGGTAGATTGTCTTCTAATCTGTCGGAGTTTCCTGAATCTTCCTCTCTTATAAGCTGTTCCGACTTAATATCACTTTTTGTGAATGCAGAGTAAGCAACGCGTCCTACACTTCCAATTGCAAGGAGACTAAAGGCTCCTCCTACTACCTGATGAAAGCCCAAGGAAGTTAGTAGTTAAAACATCTAAGTCTTAGGAAGTCTACTTAATCTGATAATTTCTGGTCCTGAAGGATCTATGTGATTGTGAGCTTTTGCCCTTCTAGCTTCAGGAGGAATGAATTAGTCTCCCCTTAAACATTTTTCACGAAGAGCATATCTCTGCGTTTACCTTTTTCAAAGAAATACTCTCTATTCGACTTACATGAACATTCAAAGGCTCCTTGAGTTACTTGATAGGTACAAGTAACTATGTTCTCCTTACCTAAAAGTATTCCTGAGTGAATACTTTGTTCATTGCCTTCTAGTTCGCATCCTAGATAGACAGAGCCGTTTCACTCGCTGAATTCAGGCTTTAAACCGACAGAACATGTAATCTGCTTCTTAACTTCTTCCTCTCCTTTAAAGAAAAACTCATAAGTTTGGGTCTCTCCTTCAGATTCATCTAAATCGGCATCCTCTACATCGTCTCTGCTCTCAGACACATTACCAATGCCTGCTTCAGATACTCTTTCAGAAACGCTTATAGGAACCTCTTCTCTAGCTCCTTTGTTCTTGTCAATTGACGCTAAATAGAAGATACTTCCTGCACTCCCAACTCCTCCTGTAGCTAGAAATGCACCAGCAATTGTAGAGGCTCTCTTATAAGACAATCTCTAATCGATTGGGAAGCTCTAGTTCTGTAGTTCTTCTGACATAAAGTTGATTATCGCAACGGAAATACCTTTAGACTTTTTTAATTAGTCTCCCTAATATAGACAATTTCCTCGCTGTATCTTTCTCCAAAGGTGTATTTTGGGCCTTTACTATTGGAGCACCCAAAAGCCTTCTTATCTGGTTTGTAAGTACAAGTTATTCTTCCCTTATTTCCTAAATAGTTTCCTGAATGGAAAGACAGCTCATCACCTGTTTGAGTACAACCTATGTAGAGGCGACCATCTCCCATACGATCAAAATCAGGTTTCTGACCCTTACAGTCAATGTTTACCTTAACCTTTTCATCACCTTCAAAGAAAAATTCATAACCCTTCTTTACAGCATTTTTAACTTCATCACTCTCAGGAATTACACCATCCGGACTAGAGCCCCTATGCTCTGGATCTAAAGCTTCATAAGAGAGAGGGTCATCTCCTTGAACGCCCTCTGAGACTCCAGTTAAACTGCCACCAGCTTCCGAAAGAGCTTGTTTATCAGTAATTCCTGATCCTTTGGAACTATTCTTGATTGTTGAGTAGACAAAACCTCCGACACCACCAGCTCCTAGAAGGGTAAAGATTGTCCCCATTACCCTATGAGAAGTTAAAGCTACAGACATCTCTTTTTAGTAAATAAAAATCAATTTGTTAACTGGCTGTCAAAAAGGGGCTTGATTAGCCCCTCACAGAAAAAACTAATTAATTAGGATTACTTCCCTCTTATAGGAATCTGTAGGTCAATTCTTTGCTTGATAGACCTTCACCTGGGGTTGACCCCCTTTACTTCAGGTACATTGATAATTTAGAGCACCTTTATTGGCAGACTGACACTTTAAACCCTGTCGATTTAGACTCTCAAGGGAATCTCAGTCTATTAAGTTGCCAATGTCATATCTGTAACTGCCATTTTCTCGACGACAAACTATGGAAATCTTCATATTTCCCTTAGACAAAAACTCTGCATCCTCGTGAGGTAGGTAGCCATTTCTGCAATTTAAGTTCACTGCTTTGTCACCAAATTTAAAGGTGTAGGTCTTTTCTGGAATGCCCTGATCTACCTTTTTAGTTACATTAGGCTTCTTGCTTTCCTGCTTAACTGTTTTTGTGGTTGGATGAGAATAAAAGACAGTGCCTCCAATGCCGCTAGTAGCTAGGACTCCTGTAACTATTCCTACTATTTTTTGAACACCGTTCATATTTACCTAGTTAATCAAGAGAATTTCTTTTTTGTAGGAATCTGCAGGAATGTATCTAGCTGTAGCTGCTCTAACTGTAGGTTGGTTGCCCTTGAAAGTACAGGTGTAATCTAGTTCTCCCTTGTTGTTAGATTGACATTTAATCCCTTGTCGGTTTTGTTGATAGTCTTTTCAATTCAGTACATTACTTGTGACATATCTACCTCCTATCTTTGTGCAAGCTATTGAGAGTTTTATATTCCCCCTATGTATTACCTCTGCGTCGTCAATAGGCAAATAGCCGTCTCGGCACTTTAGGGTATATGTTTGGTCATTGAACTTAAAGGTATATGTGTTTTCCCTAGGAGGTTCAGGAGCTATCTTTTGCTCTACCTGCTCAACAGGTAACTGGGTATATAAAGTCGTTCCCCCGACACTACCTGCAACTAGAAAAGAAGCTACTGTTGCAGCTAGTTTTTGATAGCCCAAGAAGGTTAAGTGATTATCAAGAACTTATTGGTATAAGAATCAGTTGGTCTGTATCTAGCCTCATGAAGCCTTACATTAGGTTGATTTCCTCTATTGGAGGAACATTGATAGTTAAGGTCCCCTCTGTGACTGGCTTGACACTTCACTCAATTTTCTCCAAAAGAAGTTCACTGTAGGGTCTTGCCAATGTCATGACCATATGCTCCATTAGCTCTGCTGCACACTATAGAGACAGTTATCTTGTTGTTAACGTAATTTGCATCCGCATGAGGTAGATAGCCTTCTCTGCATACTAGTTGAGACTTTTGGCCTCGAAAATCAAAGGTATAGGTATGTTCCTCAGGAGTCTGAGCCTTAACGGTATTCTCCTTCTTTTCGCCTACTTGGACCTGTTCTGGCAGTTGAGTATATATAGTTGCCCCTCCAGCACTACCAGTAACTAGAAGAGTAGTTATCCCTGCAGCTACTTTTTGAAAGGACATTACTAATTAATGACAATAACCTTCTTTGTGTTGGACTCATCAGGTACGCGAGCAACTTCTGTTTCAGCTACCTTCAAATCACCTCAGTAAGTACATTCATAGTGTAGGTTTCCCTTTACAGGGGCCTTGCACTTAATCTGTTGTCTATTTTCGTTAAAAGAGTCTCAATCAAGAAGATTGCTGATGTCTCATCCATATCTACCTTTGGTATTAATGCAAGCAATAGTTAACTTGATCTTTCTGTCTATGTAGGTAGCATCGTCATGAGGCAAATACCCTTCTCGACAATCTAACTTAACTGTTTTGCCCTTGAAGTTAAAGGTATAAGTCTTCTCTGTATGTTGAGTATTTTTTTGAGAGAGATTAGAAGAAGCTTGTTTTAAATCTGGTGCTTTTGGTCCTAGATTAGCTTCTTGTTTAACGTCTACATGCTTAGCTGGGGGGGGCAACTGAGTGTAGACAGCAGTACCTCCTAAGCTACCTGTAACTATTACTCCAGCAGCAATTCCTGCTACTCTTTGGATCAATGCCATCTTGGCTTTAAGTTACCTTCACAGAGGCTCTTATGATAAAATTTTTATTTTGCTTTCAAGTTATCTGTCTTATTTCTGTATCTAAGTTTCTTTAACAAATACTTTATCACTTCCTCACTTGCCGTCAAACCTGTAGTTTTTGTTGTCATTGCTTGTGCATTCAAAGGTATTTGCTTTTCCTGAAGGAGTACAAGTTACCTTACTAGGACCAAATAAAACTCCTGACTGAACTACTGTATCCTGACCCTCTCTGCTGCAACCTATGTAGATTTTTCTTACACCTTGATCATCTCAATATTCAAATTCAGGCCTTAAGGTCTCAGAGCAAGATACAGTTGCTTTTTTCTCTCTTTCCTGGCTAAAGAAGAAGGTATATGGTGTACTTTTCCCATCATCTTCTCCTTCAGAATCTTCTAGTTGATCGTCATTGAGCGTTGAAGGCAATTCCTCAGTAGCCGCACTAGGATCATTCCCGTCATCCTTTTCAAGAGGGGAGTCCAGAATGCCTCCTAACTGTGGTGATTGAGAATCTAAATTTTCAACACCTTTAGAAATAGATTTTTGCTCTCCGACTGCAGATACAGCGACAGCACCAACACTACCTGCGCCTAAGAGTGTAAAGACAATACCTACTGCCTTATGAGAAGCTATCGCCACATTAAGCAGCTTCTAGGTAGATTCTCTCTCGGTCTTGTCTATCTACAAACTTGTACTTCGTAGACTGGCTACTAGAGCACTGAAATATATTGGAGTTACTGGTGACTGTGCAGGTAACTTTGTTTTTTGGCCCTAACAGAGATCCTGAGTGAATGGTCTTAGAACCTCCGTGTTGACCGCAGCCTACATAGACCTTATTTACTCCGCTATCCTCTCAATAGTCAAAGTCAGGCTTTTGATCTCCTGAACATTCAACTCTTAATCTCGTTTTCGGCTCTCCGCTAAAGAAGAATTGATATGACTGAACAGGATCTTGAAGCTTACCCGCATCCGGCCCTGAAGACGGATTAGAATCATCAGCTACATCTTCCGGTAGCTCTTGGGACTCAGAGTCCAAAGGAACTCCTTCCTCAACACTTTCCCTAGAGTCTTGACTATCTATCCTGGTTTCAGTTTGAGCTTCAATATTTCCTTTGCCCCTATCAGTGACTGAAAAGTAAGCAACACTTCCTAGACCTCCGACTCCCAGAGAAGCTAAAAAGCTTCCAGCAATTTTGTGAGATTCAAGCATCATCCTAAGCAGGCTCTATGAATATCATGTCCTTTCTCTCACCATCCTTCTTTAGCCTGTAACTGTTGTTCCTGTTGCTAACACACTCAAAAGTACCTGTATTTCCTGAAGCAGTACAGGAGATGACGCCATTGCCCTTGAGTAATGAACCTGAATCTATCTGCCTTTCATTACCGTGTTGGCCACATCCTATATAGACTCTCTCGCCTCAATAGTCAAAGTCAGGTTTTAAGACAACAGGACAATTAATACTGTCTTTCTCAGTCTCTTTTCCTCTTAAGAAAAATGAATATGTCGTTCAAGGCCCCTTATAGTCATCTTGTTCATCTGTCTCTGAAGGCCCACTAGACTTCGAGTCATCCTCGAGATGAGGTGCAGGAGAGTCTGCCGGAAGAACATCTGGTAGAGACGTTTCCTTCTGGTCGACCGAATCTACGGAACTTATAGGAAGACTTGAGGGATCGGGAAGTGTTACATATGGTTTGGTTGCTGCTGAATAAGCTACACTGCCTAAACTACCCAGGCCTAAAAGGCTAAAAACGCCCCCTACAACCTGACGAGCAGCTAGAGCCAACTAAGCTTCTACTATGTAGATCAGATTCTGCTCTGAATCTTTTTCTCCAAACTTATATCTCTTAGTTTTTTCATTAGAGCACTCAAAACCTTTCGAGTTCTTTTGGTAGGTACAGGTAAGTTTGTTTCCTGATCCTAAATCTCCTCCTGAATGGAAGGTCTGATCACTTCCTTCCTGTCTACAAGTGATGAAGACCTTACCAGAACCTCCAGTGTCAAAATCAGGTTTTAAGCCTTCAGGACAGGAAATACTCTCCTTAGCCCCTGAATTGCCTTTAAAGAAAAAGGTATAGGTTGTTCTATTAGCTTCAGCTTGTCTAACTCTTTCATCTTCTTCTCTTGTCTCTTCAGGAGACAAACCTAAAGGATCTTCGTGCTCAGCTCTAGGTAAAGCTTGATCAGATTGCATCCCTTCTGAAGTTAAGGTAACTACAGGTACTTCTAAATCTTTGGTAGTCTCTCCAAAGAGCTTTATGTGTCCCTCATTAGTTGCTGCTGAGTAGGCAACACCGCCTAAACCTCCTGCAGCTACAAGACTAAAGGCTACTCCTGCTACCTTATGAGAAGTTAGGATCATTGAAACTCTGAAGATGTTTCTTAAGTCTAATTAGCTTTAAACTATTAAGGCCTTTAGCTCCCCTAACTATCTTCAGACTATTCGGATTACCTGTCTAGAGGAGCTATCAGTAATAGGTCTATTCGCTCTAACATTTTCAGCCACTACTCTCCTAGAATCTCACCTTCAGTCACACTTATAGTCGGTATCTCCTAACTTAGGGGTTGAGCAGCGAAGTTTTTGAAGATTGTTAGAAAAATCAGACCAAGTAAATTCTCTAGCTATGTGGTAAGAACCCCCTTTCTTTCTACATACGATGGTTAGAGGCATATTGTTTCTGGCTATTCAATCTGCATCCTCATGAGGCAAATAGCCTTCAGGACACTCTAGATTGACTAAATTGCCATTGAAGTCGAATTTATAGGTAGTTAACTTAGGTTCTGGTTTAGGTGATTGTTTTTGCCCAGTTTCCTGAACAGCTTGCCCTTGATTAACTCCTATAACTGTTGCAGTGCTTGCGCCGCCACCTACAGCTAAGAAGCCTACAATAGTACCTATTATTCCTTTAGTTTTCATCGCTTGAGATTAACTATTTAAGAAAGCCTCTGATAAAATTTATAGGTTTTCTCTAGTTAATCTGAATTACCTTTTTGTTAGCGGCTCCATAGAGTCCTTGATCTAATTCTTGAACCTTCATTGTTCCGTTAAATGTGCATTGATAGGTCACTCTGTTGTTTTGTAAGACACATTTAGGCTTAGCTCCTCTAACGCTACCGTAGTCTGCCCAATTTAAGACATCATCTCGAACATATCTAGAGTACCCATGTCTTTCTAGCTGACAGATGATGAACATTCTATTGTGATTTGGCCCTCTAAGGCCTATAGTGTCATCAGGAAAGGAGCCTTTAGGACAAGCTAGTTCCAGGGTCTGTCCTGCTAGGTCAAATCTGTAAATCATATCCTCTTCTACTTTTTTGGGAGCTTCAGCAGCTGGAAGTTGAGTAACTGCTACAGTGCTGATTCCTCCTCCTGCCGCTAAACAGCCTACAACTGTTCCAATAAGACTTCGAGTAGTCATCTAACCTATCTGAATGACTCACTTGTTAGCTGCACCATCTATCCAATAGGGAACTTGCTTTAGCTCTACAGGCTCTGTACCGTCATAGCTACATTCGTAGGTTACCTTATCTCCCTTAAGGACACAATGAGGCTTGGACTTGTGAACAGAATGAAAGTCTTCTCACTTTAGAGTGTTTTGTTGATAGTATCTGGCCCAACCAGAAACCTTTTTTTGACAGATGACCACCTTCTTGTGATTGTTTCTGTCTTTTATATCTAGAGTCTCTCCTGCAAAGGAACCTTCAGGACAAGAGATACGTAATTCCTTATTGGGGAATTTGAAGGTATATTCAGTCTCCTTTTTGACTGCTGGGGCTTGTACTGTAGGTTCACCTTTCACTACCTCATAGGTAATACCTCCTGCACCGCTAACAGCGATAGCGCCAATCACGCCTGCAACTATCTTTTGAGGACTCATCTAGTTGACTTGAATAACTGTTCTATTGGCCATTCCATCTAATCGTCTAGGTAGCTCCTTGATCTCTACATTTGCATCTGTACATTTGTAGGTGCCTCCGTCAGCCTGAAAAACACATTTAGGTTTAGGTTTTCAGATTCCGTGAAAGGACTCTCAACCAAATGTTTTGTCTTGTTCGTAGTAGAAATAACCGTTTTTCTTTAATTGACAGATAACGTACATAGTCTTAGATTTGTAGTCAGTAGAGTCGTCAGGGAAAGAATTAAGAGGACAGGAAATCTTTAACTCCTTGTTTCCAAAGTGAAATGTATAAGCTTTTTCCTGAGGTTGAGCAGGTTTAACTTCAGTAGCTGTTGTGACTGCCTTACTGTCTTGCTGTACAGCAGGATTATCTGTTAAAGTTGGCACAATAGCGCTACCTGCACTTCCAGTAGCTAGAACGCCTGTAACAACTGCAATTAACTTTTTATAGGCCATCTTCTGAACCTAATTTAAGTGAATTTAAAAATCTTTGATAAAATCAAGTATTTTCCTATTTAATTTATCTTTAATACTTTTTCAGTCAAGGAATATCCTCTCTGTCGCTTAAATCAATCAGAGTTATCTACTGTAGCTTTAGGGGCAACAGCTCCCTGTCACTCACACTTATAAGTGTTGTTAGTTTGCTTCCTGCACTTTGTTTTCGGTCGATTATACCCTTCAAAACCATCTCACTCTAACAAACTATCTGGTCTATAGTAGCTAGCTTTAGGTCTGCAAACTATCGCTAATTTCTTGGTATTTCACTCAATATCGTCATCAGGAAAAGAGCCTACAGGGCAATTCAGGAAGATCGGTGTTTCAAAGTTAAATGTGTAAGTTACTTCTTCCCTCTTAGCTGGTGGTTCGCTCACTCTTTGAGTTACTCCTCCCCCCTCCCTTTTGATCTCTGAAGAAACTAAAGTGCCGTTAGTAGCTTGAACTGCTAATGTGCTTCCACCACCTCCCAAGACTAGGACTCCGGTGAGTGCAGATGCAGCCTTGTAAATATTCATCTAACCTATAACAACTATTGTTCTTGTAGGGGAGTCTTTCAATCACCAATGAGCTGTTTCTTGAGCATGTTTTAGGTTGTTGATGCTAGAACAGGCAAAATCTGTACCTCTGTGCTTATCTGCTTGACAGGTTAAGTGTCTGTAACCTAAATCTTTTCAGTCAAACTTGTCTGTTCGTTCATAAAAACTGTATCTATTCCTGTTGACCCTATACCTGCAGACAATCGCAGGTTTCTTGGTCTTAAGGTCTAAGGTGAAGTCGGCATAAGAACCTTCTTCTGGACAATCTAAAGAGATTTTGTTCCCTCCAAAGTTGAAGTTATAGGTTTCCTTCTTTGGTTCTACAGGAGGTTGTGTTTCTTGGTGAGCTTTTTGTTCAACTGTAGGAAAGTCAATTAGTGAAGCTGTAGTACCCCCTATCGTACTACCTGCAATTACCAGAGAAACAACAGCCCCAGCAATCTTTCGAGTGGTATTCATCTTACCACTTTAACTTAAACCTTTGATGTCTATTCTGATAAAATTAAAAATTTGCTTTATAAAGGTTTCTTGACTTCTAGCAGTCAACTAAACAGGGCTGATAGTGATTACATCGGAAGAAACATACTTTTCCATTCCTCGTAAATTTACATTTTGGGCACTGACCGCTTGACTACTTGTACATGTGAATGACTTACCTCCATCCTCAGAATCACACTTAATCCCTCTAGGGTTGTTTTCTAGTGAGTGGCCTAACTTAGTTTTGTTGGTGATCTCGCTTTCCTTTCTGCAATATAAAGTCATATAACCAAAAAGCAAGTCAAGATCAGGAGCAGAATTGACAGGACACTCTAGTTTCTTAACGATTCCTGATATGGAAAAAGAAAAAGTTCTAGGTCCATTTATCTTGGTATTTTGACTATTCAATGAAGTGGCGCTGGATCCTATTAAGCCCATGCCGTAGGTAGTTCCTGCAACCGTCCCTCCAGCAGCTCCGAGACTTCCCAGAATGATACCTACCTTAGCTATAGGAATGGCCACCTAAAGTGTCTTGAAGCCTACAGAAAATCTATCTTGTTGTTGTCTATCCTCGAAGATAAGAAGATTCTGCGCCCATAACACTTCATGCCCCCTTAAGTCGAAAACTACCAATAAAGGGCCAATTTAGCTTGATCGCCATAGATCTTTAGTTGCATCTCCTGCTTTGTTGTTGTAACAGTGCACTCATATTTCTTTAAATCTCCCACATCACTAGGCTGATTGCACGCCACTTTAACGCTATAAGTCCCGAAATTATCTTCAGTTACCTTAATGTCTTTCTTTTCTTCTACGTAATCACAAATGAGATTCAGAACTCTCTGCCCTTCCTGGTCTTGAAACCTAAAGTAGGTGTAGTACCCTTGCTTTTTGTCACATTTCAAATAAGCTCCACTAGACACAGATCCTTTAGTCAACTTCATCTCAAAGTTAGCTCCTTTTTCTCAGAGATCTAAATCTTTCTCTTCAGAAGGCTTTGCAGGGAAAGTATTCAAAGAATCGCTTACTGAGTTGAAGATAGGAAGAGCAACAGCAGTACCTATTCCTGCTGTCGTCCCCAGACCAGCTATGCCTAAAACTACCTTGTTAAACAATTAGTTACCAATAAAAAGTTACCTTACTGAAATCGCCCAACTTAACCTTCATCTGCATGTCCTTCCCTGTTACCAAACAGTCAAAATTCTTGATATTTTCAGAGTCTCCAGTGTGTGTACAAGTCACAGAGACTGTGTCATTACCATATTGTTCCTTGATTTCTTGAATATCTTTCCTTTCTTCTATATGGTCACAGATCAGATCGAAGGAATTTGAGCCCACCGTATCCCTAAACCTAAAGAAGGAATACTTGCCAACTTCTCTCTGACAATGTAGTTCGTGACTAGTAATAGAGTAATCCTTTTTTAACTTGATTTTGTATCGTATCTCCTTTTCTCAATAGTTGTAGTCTATAGGTTCCTTAGTTGTTGACGAAACACCAGGAGAATCTGTATTGGTATCTCCTGAGTTAGCAACAACAACTGTAGTAGTTATTCCTCCAACTGCTCCTAATCCTGCTGTAGCAATTGCCGCTTCTTTAATCATTTACTAGTGTCAAGTAAGGGTAACTTTCTTCTCATTGACATTTGCGCCTAAGTTAATGTATTTGTCAGAGGTAATATTGCAATGATAGTGCTTGCCTTCTAGATAGTCTTCAGCAGAATTACAAGTTACAGTAACTTTGTTATCTTCAAGCTCTGCCTTACTTTCCTTGATGTCTTTCATGGTGTCTCAGTACTCACAAACTATTTCAGACCTCTTGTTTTTTCCAGCCTCTTCAAAGAATCTGAAGAATGCATATTTGTTGCTTTGAGCAGAACACTGTAGATAGTAACTAACTGTTGACCTGTTGAATGTGTAGGACATCTTATAGTTCACTGCCTTCCCCAAGTAATTAGGGTCGTGTTTTTCTTCTTGAACGACAGGTAACGTATTAGAGGTAGAAGAACTGAATGATGAATTAACTATAGGAACTACAATGGCAGACCCAATACCGCCTACAGTCCCTAGCCCGGCAACGCCATAGAAAATTTGTTTAATCATCACCTAACCTCAAGCTAAGCCCAGTTTGTTAGGTTGAATATGACTAAAGTCAAATCTCATAGTCTTTCCCTTAATCTCACAATTTAAGGTCTTGTTGTGAAAATTCCCTTTAGCTTCTGTACAGGTAACAGTTATTTGAGATCCTCCTAACTCACTTTCAAAGTTAGGATTAGGCTTCTCATCTTCTAGATAAGAACAAACTATATAGGCTCTTTTTTCCTTATCTGATAGCTCCTCCAGGGTAAGTCTGGTAAATCGATCTTTTCTGCCAGGACAACTTAAAGAACTGTCAGAGTATCCGCGTTCTTGAAAAACCTTCATCTTGTAGTCAATAGACTTACCTAGCTCAGGATCATTCTTAAGACTTTCAGGAAGAGTTAGGCCTGATCTCCCGTCACTCTCTGAACTAGAGTTGACTAGAGGAACTCCTACAACAGTACCTACTGTACCTAAACCTAAAAAGCCTAAGGCTACCTGTTTAATCACACTAACTTCAAGATAAGGTGACTCTGCTAGTATCCCCTCTTTTAGTGCTCATGCTCATGTGCTTCGTTCCTGTAATAGTACATTCGTAATTTTTTATCCCTCCTTCAGAATCTGCTTGAGGAGTGCACTTCACAGTAACTTCGTTATCCTGTATCCTCTCTAAATTATTAGTTATGTCTCTCTTATCAGACCTGTGCTCACAAACTAAATCAAATTTCTTTTTGTTTCCTTCTTCCAAGAATCTAAAGTAAGCATGTCTACCTTCTTGTCCCTCGCATCTCAAGGGACTGCTTGTAGATACTTGACCTATCTTCAACTTCATCTGATAGTGAGTAGCTTTTCCTAAATATTCAGGGTCCTTTTGCTCTTCAATCATTTGAACTGCAGCAGGAAGGTAATTGCCTGATGCAGAGTTAACTATAGGCAAGACAATAGCAGAACCTACTCCTGCTGTTGCTCCTAATCCGAAAATACCTAAGATAACCTCTTTAAACAAAATCCCTTAACTAAAGGCGAAATCTAACGCAAACAGGAAGCAAAGCTTACCCTGCTACTCCCAAAAATCGTTTATTGTCAATAAAGAGTTACCTTAGAAGTATCACTAGGCTTAACTCTTAATTGCATATCAGGTTTAGTTGTTGTGACAGTACATTCATAATTTTTGATCTCATTAGTGTCTCCTGTATGACTACATTCAACCTTTACCTTGTAACCTCCAAGATCAACTTCAGTCTTTCCTAGATCCTTTTTCTCTTCTACATAGTCACACACTAGGTCAACTTCCTTCTTACCATCTTGCTCTCGTAGGGAAAAGAATGCATAGCTTTTGTCCTTCTTAGAGCATCACAGCGGACTGCTAACAGAGACTCTATCCTTAGTCAACTTCATTTGATAACGGATTTCTTTCTCTCAATAAACAGGATCTTTAGGTTCTTCTTTTCTGACAGTTAAATCATTCCTTGTGTTTGCGGGAGTTGCATCAATAATAGGTAAAACAACAGCAGAGCCTACTCCTGCAGCTGTACCTAAACCTGCAACAGCAATAGCTACCTCTTTGATGAAAGCCATCTAAGAAAGAGTTACTTTGTCTCCCTTACCAGTGCCTCCTATACTCATATCCTTCTGAGCAGTTATATGACATGTATAGTTCCTTACCTCTCCTGCATCTCCTTCCTTGTTACATTTAACGGTTATTGTGTTTCCGTCAAAGGTATCCTGAATTAGAGAAATATCCTTCTTTTCGCTCCAGTAGTTGCAGACAATTTCTATCTTCTTACTTCCTTGTTGTTCCCTAAAGAAGAAGTACGCATAACCTTCTGACTCTGGCTTACAGTAAAGAGGGCTGCCCATCAGTACTGATCCCTTCTTTAACTTCATTTGATAGTGAACCTCTTTGCCTCAATACTCTAAGTCTTTAACTTCCTCTTTAGGTAACTGTCTAGTGCCCCCCCCCGCGATCAAAGCTTCCTGCAGCATTAACAATGGGTAAAGCAACAGCAGCACCTACGCCTGCTGTTGTTCCTAATCCAGCTACACCAAAAACTATCTCCTTAAACACCCTAGTTTCAAGTGAAGACTATGTTGCTCCCATTTATAGCGCCTCCTAACTGAATGTCCTTAACTGCAGTGACGTCACATTGGAACTGCTTATTTGTTCCATAATCCTCTATCTCTCTACAGCCCAATGAAATCTTGTTTTGTTCAAATTCTTCTGTTGTCTTAGAGATATCTTTCTTGGTAGTTGTGTACTCACAAACTAACTCAGCTTTCTTTTCCCTATCTTTATCCTGGAATCTAAAGTAGGCATAGTGGCCTTCTTTGGGAGCACATTGCAAATATCTGGTAGTTGTAACTCCTCCTTTAACTACAGAAGTCCTAAAATAGACTCCTTTTCCCAAGTACTTCATGTCCTTATCCTCTGTCTGAGTGGCCAGCTGAGTATGAGTAGGTAAAGATCTAGCTTCCTCAGTTGAAGAGTTCACAACAGGGACAATTACTGCAGCTCCAGTACCTCCTACAATACCTAACCCTGCTGCCCCAAACAAGGCTTCCTTGAACATTTCTTACTAGTTGTTAATTAAAGATGTAATTCTTCTTTCAGGCAGGTCTTTTATGTCTTGCCTTTCTAAATAATTCAGTTGACTAAATTTATTAAAATTTAGAGTTTTTTAATTTCAAGTTAGGACTATCTTATTGTCCTCTTTCTGGCCTAGTTTCAATTCTTTGCCTTCAATTTCACAGGTAATGGTTTTGTCACTACTATCTTCTGAATTGCCTTTACATTGAAATCACACTTTCTGAGAACCTAAAGAGTAGTCGAAGTTTCAACGAAATACTTCTGGAGAAAGTTTAGAGCAGCCTATTGTGACTTTCTTTTCTGAAGAAGAAGTATCTAACTGCAATGAGGCAACAGAATTGTCTTGACTTGAGCAAGTCAAGTTCTCACTAGTCTTTTTCTCGCTTCCTTCATTGACTGTGATCTTGTAATTGATCAACTTACCTACATAAGAAGGAGGTATTTCTGTCGAGGGTCCAGAATTCTGAACAGCTACTGTAGTGACGGTGCCTCCTATAGCGCCCAGACCTAAAAGAGCTATTACAGATTCCTTAAACATAAACTACAGCAACACCAATCAATGCGCTCAGACTTGGAGAGTCCACAGATACTTATCCAAAAAAATCTACTTTCTATTTAAAAAGATTCTTCCTTGGGCAATCTCTGTGAGTCTGAGACTCAAGCCATTACCTTCTACAACGCACTCAAAAGTTTTGGTGTTCTCGGTATCTGGGGCCTTAACACAAGTTACAGACAGTTTTGTATGATCGTCAAACTCTGTAGTTAATTTCATCTCTTCATCCTTTGCCTCTTGTGTTTGACAGATTAAGCTAAATTTCTTGGAGTTAGCTTCTTCTTGAACCCTAAAGAAGGCGAAGTGATTAGCTAGGCCAGAGCATTTCAAATACTGGTTTTGTTCTCCTCCTATGCCCTTATTGACTGTCATCTTATAGTTAATAGGCTTTCCGAAGTACTCAGGATCCTGAACTACCCTCTTCTGAGTGCTCACAGAACCATCTGTACTTGAGTTAGATAAGGTTACAGTAGTAACGGTGCCTCCAACAGCTCCCAGGCCCAAGACCCCTATTGCTAGTTCCTTAAAAATCATCTAGGATCAGGAGATCAAAAGGTGCCTCTTCTCCCTTAAAGTGGAAGAATCCATGGTAAGTTCTTTTTCAGGTAAAAAGCAGAAGACTTCTTTGAATCCTTGTTCTCTATCCCTGATAGAGCAGGTTAAAATTTGTTTTTTGGGGTTCATTTCTTCAATTAATTTGTTGGTCTTCTTCTTGGAGTAGTCACAGAGTAGTCTCAATCTCTCTCCTTCTTTATCTACTTCTGCCTTAAGATTCGCAAAGTATCAAGATCGACCTGCACAAACCAAAGAGGCTTCCTTATTTTTCTTTTCCTTAGTAGAAACTCTTATCTTGTAGTTAACCTCTCTACCTCAATCAGGATCAGGATATCCCTTATCAGTTTGAGGAGCTTCCTTCAAATCTACTAATAGGGCAGAGAAATATCCTAAAGCTGCAGACCCTCCTCCAAAGGCAGCACCTCCAGCCATTAACTTAAGGATTCAGAGACCCACACTTGCATTAGTCATTTCAAAGAGTAGACCCCTTTAGGGCCTACTGACTCTATTTTTATTTAGCTTTAGTCTCGTCTAATTTGCCCATTCAAGACAAAACCTGTTTAGCTACATGCAATTCTATCTTGATATTTGCCTCAGAATAAATGCCGATACTTGTATCTCTTGCCCTGGCGAAACACAATTCTCTCTGTTCTGAAGAAACCCCCGTCACCTTGCTGCACTTACCATCCTTTCATTGTTCTTTTAATGAAAACAAAGAATAGAGTTCATTTTTAAGGAAATCTCTTTCTTCTCAGTAACTTTTTCACAGATTTTCACTCTCAAAGAACTTACCCCAAGGATTAGATTCTCAATTCATGCTGTAGTGCCAATTGTTTGATCGATTAGCTCCTGACTTCTGAACATTCCCTAAAAACTTAATTCCCTGTGTTGTCCACAGAATATTGTTGAGCATACTTCTAACTTCAGAGTCTGTTTTTCAAGAAGATTGCTCCTCTTGAACATCAGCGCCTAATTTCTTCAATTTAGAGTTAGCTGTTGCAATTGCTGTCTTGATAGATGCTCAAGCTTCATAAACCTTCATTACTGCCTGCCTCTCCTCTAGGGATAGTGAGGTTAATTTGGAGTTAGGTTCTTTAGAGAGATAGACCTTAACCTTCTTAACAGCTTCGTCAAAATGCGACTTGTACTGTTCAAGCACCTCTTGTGCCTTCTTCACTTTTTCGTCTCTTTCTTCCTCTATAGAAGAGATAGCTTCTGATCTGTCTAATGCTCCTTTAAAAGAACCTACTTGCGCCTTTAAAGTCTCCCTGTTTTCTAGTGGAGCAGCTAAGTCACCTAACTGAACAGGAGGCACTTCCTGTTTTAGAGCTAATTTAGGGCTATCTAGAGCACTAACAATCTTCGTTTCTTTTAAACCTTCTCTAGATGAAGTCGAGAGACTTAAGGTGTGTCTTTTTCCTTCTAGGTAAGAACTGGTAGTTAGATCTGAAGGAGGCTCAGAAAAAAATAGGTCCTTTAAGGGCGATTTAAAGGCAGTGACTGCAACTGCGTTTACCCCCCCCAGACCGACTAGGGCAGCACCTATCTGGGCCTTCGCAGTAAAGACCAGACTCTAAGACTTCAAGTTAACTAGTCCAGACTCTATTCAGGTTGCAGCATTTCTTCCATTTAAGGCAATTATTGCCCTCTTACCTTGAAGGGGATAACCCATTCACAGTAATGTCTTCATCCCTACTTGAAGACCAATATTTGCATTGGCCCCATCAATTACCTCTGCTAACTCCTTTTGGGTAGTCTCGTAGCAACCTTCAAAAAATTCAACCCCATTAACAGGCTTGAAGCAACCATAGTCTCATCACACCACCGATTTGGAGTTGTGCCAATCCCTTCAGAGCCTCTCTTTGAGTTTAGATCTCTCCCTCCAAAAGACCTTCCATTCAGCTTCATCTACAAAAAAATCCTTCCAGGGATTCTTGCTTCACTCGAGGTCATATCCCCAATTATGGGAGTCGCGAACATAATATTCCCTTCACTGATTGGAGTCTCAGTCCCTGACAGACCCTCAATCTCTAGAAGCATCTACAAATCTATTGTGAAGACCAAGTACCTTAAGACTAGGTCACTCCCAGCCCAGTTTACTTAATTTTTTCTTGAGACTCTCATAATCTTCAAAGGAATCTCTCTGTTGCAGCTTAGCTACTTCTCCCTCTTTAGAAAAGATAGCAGTGATATCTAAACCTATCTGCTTAAGTTCACATCAGACCTTGTAGTACTTGAGAACTACCCTTCTCTCCTGTTGATCTAAAGCTTCTACGTTGTTTTCTCCTCTGGCAAACCTCTCTATCTTCTCTAGAGCCTTTAAGAAGTGTTGGATATCTGACTTTGACAACTGGCCAATAATCTTTCTCGCTTTTTCATCTTTAAGTTTTGAAGCCTCTAGAGAGGAATTACTCTCCTGAAATTTAGTTATTTGTTCTTTAAAACCTCAAGCATTGCCTAAACTTCCTATATTTAACTGACCATCTGCATAAAGAGATAAAACAGGAGAAGAGAGATTAGAGACACCTAAGGTTCCTAAGTTTTCTCTGGTAGTTTGCCTGAGATCTAACGAATTATTGCCTGAAAAAGGACCTAGACTGCTAAATAGTTCTTTTAATTCAGTACCTCTTAGGTTCTGGAAAAGATCGTCTTTGAAGACCAGCATCGAAACTCCATTGGCCCCTCCTAGACCTAAAACAACAAGGGCTAATTTGGTCTTTAGGTGAAGCAAGCTTAATGAGAGTCATGTGGAGCCGGTTCACGCTTTCTAGAGAAGTGGCTGGGGGGGGCAACAACCGATTACCTAGAACTGACAAGCTAAGTGAATGTGTTAGGTTTCTCTAACTCGCCCTCTCTTTTTTTTCGATGCAGCCTCTCTTTGAGGCTAGATTGTATCCTTATTGACAGCGAGGAAGTTTAGTAAAGTCCGTCCAATTCGTACCTACAGACAAATTGAAGACATAATCCTTTCCAGTTTCTTCATTAATTCGAGAATTTCAACAGGTCTTGCCAGTACTCTCTTCGAAAGTGATTGTTTTCTTTCCTAGATATTCACTTTCATACTGAACATAATATCTAGGAACAACTATCGTAACTTCGCCGTCTACTTGAAAAGAGTCTGTACTACCTTGTTGACGCTGATACCGTTTCGCTTTAACTATTTGCCCCCCCCAGAACCGTTAATTGTGTAGATCCCGAAGCCTACTGCAGAGCCCACTAGAGCAGTAGGGACAAGTACCTTTAAAAAACCTACAGAAAGAGACATTATGAAGAACCTCTTTGTCTCGCATACACAGCATTGATATTGTTCTCAGCATTGGTGAAGGGACAAACGTAGCCACACTCAAGTCTAGCTCCATCTCTATTGAGCTCACACTGCATTTCATGGTCTTCTTCATCATTGCAACGAGTGCAACCCGCTAATCCAGTGCTATGAGGTTTATGGTCAGTTAAACCAGAAGCAGAATAATTAGTCACTTTTATTCTTTCTGTAGAGTGCCCCCCCCAACATTAAGAGCTCTGTAGGTGCCGTAAGCACCTCCTCCGAGTGTAGTTCCTCCAGCAACTACACAAGAAAGGGACTTAAAGAAGCTAAACATGATGCTAAGTTAGAGGATTGAACGACTTAAATCGAGATTATTTGCCAGTATTTCTGCAGAGATTTAAAATCTAATTTTTACACATACAAACAAGGAGTCCTTTTAGGCTTCTTTTCTTAGCAGTTACTTAAATTAAATTGGGATACTCTTTACATCCCTTAGTGATGTTTGAGGGAGAGAGTGAGTAGCTGCTTTAGAAGGAATAGATTCTTCTAGAAAAAGGTCTTTCTAAGGTAGAGGAAAGTCCATACTTGCATAGTCTGAGATGACTATAGTGTTTGTGTGAGTACATAAAAAATAAAACTCAACGGCTAGGAAACTAGTTGATGGCAGAAAATACTTCTAAGTAAGGACTAACCTCCTTATATGATGCTATTTTCTTTAAGGTGCCACAGAGACGAGCTCTTTAGAAATAAAGAGAGTGAAACGCGGTAAACCCCTCAAGCAAGAAACCTAAATAATGGTAAGGGACTTTAAGTTTTGGAATTCCAACAGAACTTAAAAATCTAGGTAACTAGGTTAGATTAATTACTCACTTCTACTGCTATTAGGTAGAAACAGAATATGGCTTACATTCTCCCTCAATCTCCTCTTACTAAGGAGACTCTAAGAGAGCGAGTATCCTGCTTTACTGTTAGGTCTTCTTCTTGGCTGAAATTAAAGGTTTTTGTAGTGTAAGGGATCTAAATTAACAGTCGTTTATAGCCAATCATCATGGATTATGTCCTCTCCGATATGAGTAAGATATCTGCTCTTTTTTAACTTAAAGATCAAAGCTAAACCATTTCTATAATCTGATCTTACAGTCCAAATCTTGGGACTAACTACTTCGCAATTGAACTCTGATGAATAATCTCCTGAGCCTTCAGATTTTTTGCAAGTCACATTAACACCTGATTCGTTTAGTTGAAAGTCCTTGGTTTCTCGAAAGGAACTATTACAGAAAAGAATTACTTCTTGCCTATCATGATTTCAAAGAAGTAAGGTTGGATATCTATCTTTATCTGCTTTACAGGTAAGTTCTCTGGTTCAAGTGCCATAGCCCATTTCCTTAGAAACCTTGAAAGTAGTTATGCGTTTATCAGATTCTTTAGGTGAACTTGGCTTTTCTTCCTTTTTTCAAAGTAAAGATTCTTCCGATTTGGGGTTGGTAACAGATTTAGTTGAAACACCTACATCCTGATTGGAATTCAAAGCAACTGCAGTCGCAACAGTACTACCTGCTGCTCCAGTAGCTGCAACAGCTATTGCAACTTCTTTGAAACCTAACACTACGACTTAATGGTAATTAAAGGTTTTTTAAGAGCTTAAAGCGCTAATTAGTCCTCTCTCTTTTCTCTCATTACCTAGAAAGTTTTTTAGGAATACTGATTGTTAGCCACTTTAGGGTTAGTCCCTGCAGAAGAGATGATCAACTTGGAAGCAAAGAGTTCATCAAAGATCTCTGTGTAGTACTCTACAGGCTTCAGAGTTATCTTTTCCAACACATCTTTAGGAATATCCTCTAGGTCCTTTTCATTCTTCTTAGGGAAGAAAACAGTATTTACTCCTCCTCGAACAGCCGAAAGGATCTTTTCTTTCAGTCCTCCTATAGGCTCTACTATCCCTTTAGTGGTAATTTCTCCTGTCATAGCTACTTCGGAAGGAATAGAGATTTGAAGTAACTCAGAGAGTAAAGCTGTAGCTATTGTTACTCCTGCAGAGGGTCCATCTTTGGGCACTCCCCCTTGAGGTACGTGAAGGTGAATATCTAAGTCTGTTCACTTAATGTCTTTTAGGTTGAAAGCCTCTGAATTCTTTCTTATATAGTTCTTAGCTACCTCTACAGACTCAACTATTGTCTCTTTTAGGTTCCCTGTTCTAGAAAGTTCTCCTTTTCCTGCAGGGAAGATATTGACCTCCACAGGAAGAAGGTCACCTCCTGAAGCTGTGTAGGCCATACCATTCACTCTTCCAGGTACAGGTGTTGTGTCTTTAATGGTTACATCAAAGTCTTCCTTACCTAGATAGCCTCGTATCTTTTCCTCATTTAAGACTTCTGCAGTTAAATCCTTATTTTCCTCTTGCTTCATCACAAACTTTCTAGCTATCCTAGCTATAACCTGTTTTAATGCTCTTACTCCAGGTTCTCTAGTGTATCTCTGAATGATGTATCTAAGTGAATCTTCATCAAAAACTAACTCCTCTGGCTTAAGTCCATTCTCTGCAAGAACTTCAGCTACCAAGCTATTTCTAGCTATCTCTAACTTTTCCTTTTCTGTGTAGGAGCTTAGACGAATCATCTCTAGTCTGTCTGACAGAGCATCAGGTATCTCTTCCTCATAGTTAGCTGTAGCTATAAACATGATCTTGGACAGGTCTACTTCTTCCTCTATATAGTTGTCAGAGAATTGCTTATTTTGCTTAGGATCGAGAACCTCCAGTAAAGCTGAGAAGGGATCTCCGTGTCTGTGACTAGCTACCTTATCTATCTCGTCCAGGAGAATTACAGGATTATTGACCTTAGCTTTCTTTAGAGACTGAATGATCTTTCCTGGCAAAGACCCTACATAGGTACGTCTGTGTCCTCTAATCTCAGCTTCATCGCTCATACCTCCTAGGGAGATCTTTATGCATACCTTATTCAGACCTTTAGCAATTGATTGAGCCAAAGAGGTTTTACCTACTCCAGGGGGACCTACTAGACAGATGATTGTTCCCTGAGGATTCTTAGTTCTCTTCTGTACAGAGACATGTTCTAAGATTCTCTCCTTAACCTTCTCAAGTCCAAAGTGATTCTTATTTAGTTCTTCCTTGACCTTTCAGACATTCTTTTGGTCTTTTGAGCTCTTAGATCAGGGAAGAGAGATGATCCAATTTAGGTAGTTGTGAATGATCAGAGATTCATTGGTAGAAATAGAACCAGAATACTCCAGCTTCTTTACCTCTTCTTGAACCCTATTTCTTATGTGCTCAGGAGCTTTTTCCTTCTTTAGTCATTCCTTAAATTTCTGAAGTTCTCCATCTCGAGTAACACTCTCTCCTAACTCTTCCTTGATTACCTTAATCCTTTCTCTTAGGTAGAACTCTCTTTGTTGTTTAGATATGTTTTTGTTGACCTTCTTGGTAATAGAGCTGTTAATCTCATCTTTTTCAGCTTCAGATAGATATTCATAGTCAAGCATTAGGGAGATTCTCTTTGTTAAGTTCAACTCCTCTAATCACTTTTGCTTGACATCTACACCATCTTTTTCGTTTTGAGGTCAAATGCTGCACAGTTTGTCAATTAGAACAGAACAAGAGTCGAGGTCCGAACCTTTTCCTGCTTCATCTGTAGAAAAGAGTTTCTTTAGTTCTGTATAGTCCTCTCCCTCTACCTCAAATAGTTCTTCAAAGTACTTAAACAGTTGGTCTATATCTGCCCTGTTCTTTACAAGTGAAGTGTTTTTTTCCTTAAGTAGTTCGTATTCAGAAATTCACATTTGACCTAACTCTTCTTGACCTGCTAACTTAACTAATTTGACGCTAGATACCTTGACCCTTTGAAATCCTTCTACCTCTACTGTTAAAGATTCATCTTTGTTTTGCTTAAGGACAGTTACCTTGCAAAGAGTACCTACCTTATATAGATCAGAAGGTAGAGGAAAGTCAACATCATAATCCTTTTGAGCAACTACCACTATTTCTCCCTTGTAGTCAGAAATAGAACACTTGATAGAAGCTAGTGAGCATTCTCTACCTATCTCGATGATGTTCTTTGAGTTGGGAAAAACAACTAAGTTTCTGGAGATTAATAGAGGTAAAGAATTAGAAAAAAGTTCTGTTGCTACCAGATCAGACATAGCCTTAGAAAGTGCCTAAATATCGATTCACTGATTATTTTAGCAAATGTCTTGTTCGATTGCTAAAGATATCCAGGTATTAAAATTTTTGGGTTTTTTAAAAATCCAAGAAATAAAATTTAAAGCATTCATTTTCAGGATTTAAGAAGAAAATTAAATAGAGAAATTTAAATAAGAGTAATGAGTTCAGAGATCAGAGCCTGTTCAAGAAGGAAGAAATGTAGGGTAAACATCATTCTTACTCCTATAGAAGGAACGAAGCAACACGAACTATATATCTATATAAAGAAAGACGGAACATACAGAGAAAGTACTGTTAATGAGTACTTTAAGGATGAGTTCTTGTATCCGATTATTACGAGTCCCTTTTCCTATCTACCTTCTAGAGTACTGTCGCAAAAATATTCGATAAAGGTATATCCTAGGGGAGGAGGTTTAAGTTCTCAGGCTAAAGCATTAACTCTGGCTATTGCTAGGGCATTACTTACCTACTATCCTGAAATGAGAAACTCTCTCAGAAGGGCTAATTTACTTACGCAAGACAGCAGGATAAAGGAAAGAAAAAAGATAGGTAAGTACAAAGCTAGAAGAAGTCCTCAATTTACCAAGAGGTAGAATGTCTTCAGCAAAGACACCTTTCGTACCTAGAATAGGTTTTGGAACTGACTCTCTAAGAATCATTGAAATTCTTTCTCCCTATCTAAAAGCAGCTAACGACAACAAGTACGACTTTGTAGACTGTGCTTGAAAATACGGTAATGAAGCTATTATTGGTCTTGCACTAAAGGGCCTAAGAAGGGCTGAATCTAAGTTTGAATTCACTCCTTACTTTCAGTCAAAGGTATGACCTTCTCAGTTCTCAGGAGGAATTGTTAAGTCATTGAAGTTCTCTCTTAACAAGATTGGTGCTGATTCGATTATGAATACATATTTCTTGCACAGACCTTCAAGCAATATGGAATTAAACCTCTCTGCTTATAAGCAACTTATCTACTGCAAAAATAACTCTTTGACCAAGAAGATAGGTCTATGCAACTTTGACAAGGACACAATTAACTGATTCTTTCAACTAACAGGGGTGATGCCTGACATTGTTCAATATGAGTGTTCTGTGAACAACATGAGATGAGACAGAATAGCTTTTTGTAGAAAGCACAACATAGAGATACAAGGTCACACTCCTTACGGTAATTTGGCCCAAAATGAGAAAAATCCTGTTCTTGTCAATATGGCTAAAAAATACAATGTATCACTCAAGGCACTGTTAGTTTCCTACCTACTGCACCACGAAATCACTCCTATTGCAGTTCCTGGTTCTGAAGCTGAGATCTCAGAAATCATCAAGGCAAGAGATGTTAAGTTGGAGCATGATGACCTTGAAAAGTTAACAAGCATGAATGAATATGACAGTCAAGACTTTGAATCTATTCAATTTGAATACCCAAGAGATGGTCTTATCTAATGTCTAAAAAAGAAGCCTCTACCCCTAATCTTTGCTTTGAAATTAAGAACAAACAGTATCTATGTAAGGTAGGAGATCAACTCATCTCTGATTTCTTTTCAGACTCTAAAGAAGGAGATGAATTAGCCTTCCAAAATGTACTTCTCTGAGAAGACAAAGTAGGCAATCCTTACATACCTAAACTAGAGGTAAAATGTAAAGTTGTTAAGCACATAAAGAACAAGAAACTACATATAATACACATAATTTCTCAGAAGAGACACAGAAAGCGAATGGGTTTCAGAGCTAAACATACCTTACTAGAAGTATCAGAGGTAAAGAAACTCTCCTAATCTAACTACCTCTTTGGCACTCAAAGGGGAAACAAAAAATATAGTATATAGGTACTTCTTCTCAGGAACCTACTTTGAAAAAATAGACAAAAAGAAAAGGGTATCTATACCTGTTCAGTGACAACACATACTAAAGGACAAGGCAATAATAACTAAGAACCAAGACGGGTCTCACGCGCTCTGAACGACAGACTTCTTTCAGTATTTTTCTAAGGTAAAAATAGAACAATGTGAAACTGAAGAAGATAGACAGATAACTAAGAGACTGTTTATAGGGGGAGCTAGAACCATCGACATAGACTCTAAGCACAGAATGTTGATACCTGAAGACCTGGTGACTTTGTTTCAACACGACAATCTTATGTACTTTGTAGGAGTAGGAGACTATATCGAAATCTGAACCAAAGAACTCTTTGAAAGTTGAAAGGAAAGTAAGATGCCAAAAGACATACCTGCAGAAGACACCTCTATCTAGAGAGGGAGCTAAAAGGTCTCTCCTGTTGGAGAGACTAAACCCTAAGAGTGATTAAACATATTCCTGTTCTACTAAAAGAAGTCATAGAAAACTGAATCACTAATCCTTCTGGCTTCTATGTAGACTGTACTTTTGGCGAAGGTGGTCACACTAAAGAGCTTTTACGACACCTAGACTCGGACTCTAAGGTCTTAGGAATTGACATCGATCCTATGACTGTTGAAACAGGACGGGAGTTAGAAAAGCAAGATTCTAGGTTTACATACCTCAACACTAATTACACGAATCTTTCTTCCTACATCAGCTCTAATGGATTACCTAAAGCAGATGGGATCCTCTTCGACTTAGGTTTTTCAACAGCCCAACTAGGAGATCCTAAAAGGAGTTTCAGCTACAACAATGCTTCATCTACTTTGGAACTGAAATACGGTCTCGAGGGAACTAGTGTCTACGAAATACTTAATGAGTACTCTGAAGGCAAACTAAGTTCTATCTTTAGAAATTACGGTCAGATAAGGGAGCACAGACAATTAGCTTCTCTATTAGTCCTCTCTAGAAAGAAAGAACCAATAGTCAATGTTCAGCAGCTCAAAGAACTGGTAGAAGGCTCAAAGATCTTTAGCCCTAGAAGGAACAAAAATCCCTTAAAGCTCATATTTCAAGCACTAAGGATTGAATGTAACAACGAGCTTAACAATTTCTCAAGAGCGCTAGAAAAAGCCTCTAAATTGCTTGTTTCTGGAGGTCGACTCTTAGTCATAACCTTTCAATCCCTCGAAGATGAGCTACTCCTTGACTGAAAGAAGAAGGTAGGCCAAACTCTGAAGATCCCAGATTTAGGTTTGGTCTTATCTCCCTTATTTTCCTTAAGGGTTGGGGGAGTGATTTTGCCTACTAGACAAGAAATAGAGCTTAATTGAGCCTCTAGAAGCGCTAAACTGTGGGCCTTCACTAAAGAAAGAGAGGAGTAATTCTTCTCCTTATGTCCTCGACCCTAATTAACAGTATGTATGGGGAGATACATCACTCACAATAATCGAGGTTCTATAGTAGAGCAATTGATGTTGAATACCTCAGAGTATTACAGGAGTAACGGTATTGCCTACTTTAGAAAGTCGAATCCAGAATATAGTCACGTTTCCAAGAGGGGTAGGTCGTCTCTTTCTATGCTAGATGAAGATAGCTTTAGGATTCGACTTATTTCTAAAGGAGACCTAGACTACTATGGTGTCTACAAAGGAAAGTATTTTGGGATCGAACTCAAAGAAACTAAGAGACAGGAATTTTGCTTATCTCTGTTAAAGGAGCATCAGTGGACCCAACTGGAAGAGATTAGCTCTTGTGGAGGAATCTCTCTTCTCCTAATTCACTTTCTTCACAAGGAAAGTTCCTTTTGATTGATAAGTTACTCCCAATTACTTAAGTTGAGGTCGGAAAAGAAGAGAAAAATCTTTAGCCTAGAGGAGTTTAAAAAGGTAAAGGCCTTTGAACTATCGATTACCTATCCCTATGTTTTTGACTTAGTTCCTGTACTTGATCAGTTAATTTCTCACCTAAAGAGCTAACTCTTAGAAGATCTAGGGCTGATTATCCCTAATTTTTCAAAGGATTTCAGCAGAGTTACATTCAGCTTCACCCTAGACTCTAAGTCTTCTCTGGAGACATAATCTCCCTTTTCTTCTCGCTCTTCTTCCAGTTGTGCTGCTGTGATGATCCCTAATCCGGGGATACAAGAAAAAGGTAGTTGGATAGTTCTAGCCATTCGATCAGGCTTAAAGGTAGAAGCTAGGGATGAGTTGATGTCAACCATCTTGAACTTAATTCCCCTGGAGATCATCTCTAGGGCAACTTCATAGATAATCACGAGATACTTTGTCTTTTCTATGTTCTCCTTGTTGATTCTGCTCTTAATGATTCGCTTGCACTCAGAGTACTTGTCTCTGATGGTAACCAAGTCATTAGTTAACAGTGTCTCTATATCAAAGTGCTTATTGGTAATCGTCAGGTAGGCTGCATAAAACTCAACAGGATAGTAGAGCTTAAAGAAGGCAATTTTTCAACACATCAAGACATAAGCAGTTGCATGAGCTTTAGGAAAGATATACGTAATTTTGTTTGCACACTCTATATACCAAGCCGGTACCTTTGCCTCTTTGAGCATTCTTATATCTTCTTGGGGTATTCCTCCTCCCCTTCGAACACTCTCAGTAATTTTGAAAGACTGTTGAATGCTGATTTTTTTGTCTAATAGGTAATTCATAATGTCATCTCTGCAGGTAATTACCTCATGAAGGTCGTGTTTGTGATCAGAGATGAGCTTCTCTATGTTGTTTTTTCAGACATTCTTTCCGTGGCTTATCCCTGAAATGCGTATCAAATCAGAGAAGTGCCTTATCTTCTCTCTGCAGGCCCTAAGAATCTCTCGTGTCTTTTCAGTGCCGAACTCAGGTAGACCTATTGTGCCTATTGACTCCCCTATGAGCTCCTGATCTTTGGGAGATATCTCTAGGACTGAGATATCACTAAACATTCTTAGGATTTTCTTGTCATTGTGGCTGATCTTGTCAAGACTTACTCCTGTAAATCGAGAAAGTAAGGCTAAGATAGTTGGATCATCTTGACCCAATATGTCGAATTTAAAGAGGGAGTCTTTGAGAGCATCCTTGTCAAAGTGAGTAGTCAATCACTCACTTTCAGTGTCATTTGCAGGATAGTTAACAGGGGTGTAGGTATAAATTGACTGACCCTTTGGGATTACGATAATCCCTCCTGGATGCTGTCCTGTAGTACGTTTTACATCAGCTAGTCTCCAGGAGAGTCAGTGAAGCTTTCCCTTGTTATATTGGACCTTATTGTCAGTCACATAATTTTGGGCCAATGCATATGCTGTCTTTTCAGCAATAGCAGAGACAGTTCCTGCTCGAAAGGTGTGTTCTGTTCCAAAGAGTTCTCTCAAAAACTGTTGGGCCTCCTGTTGATACTGACCAGAGAAGTTAAGGTCGATATCCGGCACTTTGTTACCTTCGAGTCCCATAAAAGTCTCAAAGGGGATTGTCTGACCATCTGTTAATAGAGGGATAGAACAGTTAGGACAACGTTTAGGCTCGAGGTCAAAACCTGACTCCTTGAAGCTCTCTACCAGCACAAAGTGGGAGCAACAGCTGCAATAATAGTGAGGGGGTAGAGGGTTTACCTCACTAATATCTAGCATGTGAGCTAAAAAAGAGGAGCCTACAGAGCCCCTAGAACCGACCAAATAGCCTTCCTTCTTGGACCTCTCAACGAGGAGATGGGCACATCAAAAGACGGATTCAAAACCATTTTCTTTAATTCCCTTTAACTCTCTATCTAGGGTACTTCTCAGATAGGAGTGAGGTCTAGGTCCGTATTTCTCTGTTAACTTTCTGTCAACATGCTGATTTATTTGGGCCAATGCATCCCCAATTACAGGCAGAGAAAGATTAGGTTTATTGATCTGGATATCTGAGGAAATAGACTTCACTATCTCCTCCCTGTATCTAAAGAAGAGTGAATCTATTTCTTTCTTATTTAGGCCTAAGAAACTGAATTCTTCTATGAAGTTTTTGGTAAGTCTTAGGGAGTAATCAGGAAGAACATCATTGCTGAACTTAGTTGAGTGAAGAGGGTGTCTCTTGCCTCCAATGATCTTCGCGTGAACTAATACCTTGTACTGCTCTACCTCTCTGTAGTACTGAAACTTTAGACAATAGTTGGCAACTAACTTAAACTTGCAATCATTCCCTCATTCGTACAACTGTCTGATGATTCCCTGTATTTGCTCCAAAGAGAGGTCAAATCTATTCATCTCATGAAGGAACATAGAGGGAGGGGGGATAGAAACATAGTCCAGCTTCCTTCCTTCGCGTTCAAATGCGCTGAAATCATCTCTAAAAGCAGCTTTAATTAACTCACTGTTAGTCGGTGATGATAGGACTATTAGGTTCTTTCTCTTAGAGTCAATTAGCTGTCAGGTCAGCCTAGGTCGCTCAACAAAACACTCTGTGTGGGCCGCCGAAATGAGCTCGAATAGATCGTAGATGCCCTGCTGATTCTTTGCAAATAGGATTACGTTACTTCCGAAATAATTCCTAATTAGGCTTTTTTGACTAAAGTAGTTATTTATTCCCTCTAGATTCTCATAGACATAGGGATCTAGTCCCTTCTCTATAAGAAGAGTCTCTCAGACCTTTCAGATCTTGAGTAAACAGCCAGTGTCGTACTCAGCAGAGTGTAACTCTCGCTCAGCTACAGGGATTGACAGTTTTTTGGCAACTGAATGTAAGGTAAACGACTTAGACTTCTTTTCTCCATCAAGGGCCTTAGCTAGCAAAATGGTATCCAGTAAGGGTTGATCTAAAGGTTCTAGACCCGCTAGCTTCATTTGAACATTCAGGAAAGGAAGGTCGAAATCCAAGCCATTGTGGGCCATCAAGACAGTGCCGGTCATGAATTCTCTAACTTCTGAGAGAACTTCTCTTTTGGGCCTGCCCATTATGTCTAGCTTCTCGGCAGTTATGTTGGTTAGGTCAACTATCTGAGTAGTTAACTCCTTGTCACATTTCAGATAGCTGTGATAGCTATCTATCTCCCTTCCTCCTGAATACTTAATTACATAAATCTCAATAATCTCATCAAATAGAGGGTGAAGTCCTGTAGTCTCTAGGTCAAATATCGAATAGATAACAGGATCTCTAAATCTCTCCTCTAGGGAGTCTAGGTTAGTACATATCTGTAGCTCTTCAGAAATTACCTCCACCTCAGCACCGTACAGAGGCTTTAACCCATTTTTTTTGGTGCTCTTCTCGGCTTCAGGAAAGACGTGAACGTTATTGAAATCCGTTAAAGCAAGGACACTGTGACCTAATTTGGATGCCAGGATAGCTCACTCATCGGAGCTGAAGAGACCGTCAAAACTAGAGTATTTGGTGTAGACATTCAGGGGAAAAGCCTTTTTAGGAGAATCATCAACTAATCGATACTCTTCAGGAGGTTCTGTAGGTGTGCAAGACATAAGCCAACCGTCACACTTCATAGTCACTCGGCTGCTCCTTCTTCCCTCAGCAGAGTCGAGGGTGTATTCAATCTCATATCACTCTTCTAACCTCAGAACATCTAAAATCTCCTTCTTTTTGTCCTCTTTAACCTTGGAGCCCAATAAGAGGTAGTAGTGATCGGAGAAGTTAGTGAAACCTATTCGATAACTTTTAGACCTTTTAGCTCCGTAACCTTCTTCCTCTTCTATACAGTAGAGACGAAACACCCCCTTGTGTTCATTCGTCTGAGTAGCAATAATCGACTTAAGCTCCTCCCTCATAGAGGAGACAGTTGACTCTGAAGAGTCGAAAAGAGCCTGTGCAACTCCTGCACTCTGACTAACGCTAATAGGTATACTTTCAACTTTTTTGACTGAGAGACTAATCCTGTGATAACTAAAGATGTACTCTAAAAAAGACCTAAGATTTTCTAGATGAGGAGAGATAAACCTCTCCTGAACATCACTATCTACCCTAATGATCAGCTGAGGAAAGTCAAAGATGATATTTCCCTCCTTAAGTCGAGGTATTCTGAAATCTTCCCTCTCTTCAGTTAGGAATTGATCAAATCAACTAAGGAGTAGCTTGTAAAGGGAAGAAGTGTTATAGAGATAGTCAAGCCTTACGTGGATATAGCAAACCTTGGAGTAGTAGTTAAAGCACCTATTTAGCTCTCTAAAAAGAGGCTCGTCAAAGAATCTAATAAAGACGTCAAACCTATCTCAACACTTAGAAAATCTACCACTAACCTCTGCCTTCTTTCTTAAGTTGGTATATTCATTCTGGTCAAAAAGCTTTAACTCCTCAACTAGAAGTAGACGAAATCTCTCCTCTAAGATCTGCTTCTCCAAGCTATCTGAGATATTCAGAATCCCTAACTTATCTTAATTAGGTACTAAAGACCACTAGCTCCAAAGAGCTAGCTTTAGATTGTCTAGGTAACTGTATCCTTGTTCAGAGTGTATTCACTCAATCACCTACTAGTTAAGGGATCTAATGCCCTCTGAGGAGTCTTCTTTAATCACCGAGCGTAGTTATCTCAATATTTTTTAGAAAGCTCAGAGAGCTCTTCATTCTCTTCATCAGGATAATAGGTAAAACCTGCAGAAAACAAGAGGACAGGATAGATTCTTCCCCTATCCTCGAAATATCTCTCTCTAACTAGAGGCACCCTCTGGGACTTCATCCAATCCATGAGCTTTAAGGGGCACGTATGAGGGAGACAGACGATCCTCAATTGGCTAGAATATCAATCTTGTGGCATCTCCTTCAAAATAGAGAGAATTTTGGCAGAACCTAAGCCAGCTAAGACAACAACTACTAGAGCATCTGGAGTGATCAAAGAGTAGATGCACTTAGGCAATGACTTAAAGCCGTCTGAGTGAATGAAGGTAGCAGGTTCGTCTAGCTTCTTGTCTATGTAAAGTTCCTTTGAAAACTCTATTGCTTTTTCGCTAATCTCAACGTTTCAGACTGACTTAATTAACTTTCTTTGAAGTAGGTCGATTCCTAGATGACCTCTATCAGAACCTATGTCGATTAGGACAACTTCTTCAGAGCCTTGCAGCTCTACGGAGAGGAGTTCCCTAATCTCTTGGACCCTTATCTAGGTAAGCTAAAAGTTTTCTTCTAGGTGTTCGTTCAAATTTTTAAGGTCTTCTGCAAGAAAAGGATCTAAGCCTGTATTGATAAGCCTCTGTTCTCAGTCTTTTCACAGCTTAGCTAGACAAGAAGCATCATATCTAGCTGAGTGAAGCTCTCTTCGTTCGTAGGTAATGTTGTTCTCTTCCAATAGAGCTTCTAATGCATAGGATTTAAGTCCAGGCATGAGATACTTAGCCAACAACATTGAATCCAACTGAGGACTTGTAGGAGGTTCTATGCCTGCCTTCTTAAATGACTCCTCCAGGAAGGGAAAGTCAAACCTCTTGCCGTTGTGGGCAATCAAAACCGTGTCAACCAAAAACTCTCTAACTTCTGCATATACCTCAGCAGGCTCTCTACCTTCCTTATCTAACTTCTCTTGGGTAATCCCATTTATCTTGGTAATGCGCTCACTAACCCCTCCTTGACACTTAACAAAACTGTGAAAACACTCCAACTGACCTCACTGCCGATACTTAAGAATGTAGATTTCTATTATCTCATCTTTATAGGGATCTAATCCTGTAGTTTCTAGGTCAACAATACAAAAAACAACAGGTTGACTTAGATTAAGGTTTTCTAGCGAAGTAATTACCTCTGCAGCCATATTTATTGGTTGTTTAGGTCCTTAAAAGGTATATCTAGGATAGCAAAATTGTCTTTAAAGCTTAACTTAGGTTGAATTTTCCTCAAATCATAGTCTCCTTTAGATTTACTGAGTTTTAAGACCCTCTTACTCAGGATAGATTTCCTTCATTTTAAGGTAAGTAAGGGACAGAATCTATAGGAAAGTAACCCTCTGATTAAGTCTTCTGATTCAAAGTAGAGAAACAAGATAGGTATCTTCTTAAAGGTCCTCCTAAATTGCCTAAGTAACTCTCCTTTTAGTGAAAAAGTATTAAAGATCTTCAGAGACTCTAACGAATAAGGATCAAGTTCTAAATACCTTAACTGAGACTCTCAGACCTTTCAGAGTTTGATTAGGTTCTTTAGGTAGAGCTCTGCAGGAGCATTATTAAGCTTTCAAACGCTTATCTCTAGCTTCTTGACTAGAGAAGAGAGTTCAAAGTTTTCTAGTTCTCTCCCTCCCTCTAAAGCTTTAGATAGTAGAAGAGTATCTAATACAGCTAGTTCCAGTCCTGGCTTCTCTAGTTTTAGATACTCAGAATTCAGAAAGGGAAGCTCAAACTGATGGGAATTATGACCCACCAAGACACTGTTGCCGAAAAAATTCTTAACTTCTTCTAAGACTGAGTGCTTGTCTCTTGCGTACTTCGATCACTTCTTAGGATCTAGACCTATACTGGCGACAACTTCATCACTTAAGTCTTTTATAGACCTTACGTAACTGTGATACCTATCTATTTCTTTACCTGCTGAATACTTAACTAAAGCTATTTCTAAGAGCTCATCATTACTTAAGTCAGTTCCTGTAGTTTCTATTCGTAAAAAGCAAAAAACTATAGGTGAATTAGGATCTATCTTCTCTAGATTGGATACTACCTTTAACGCTCTGAGGAAATTGCCCAACTAGTGAAAGGGAAAGAGGTTAGTTAACTACTTAAGACTACTGAAAACTATGTGTATCTCTTATACCACTCAGTTACTGATACCTCATTGAGGTCTAGGTTTAACTCAGATCTGAGAGGATGTCTTACATACTTAGCTTTATATCTGGTTTCTAGTTCCATAAAGGGTAGAGGGATAAAGTTTTCGTAGTAGTTAACGACAGGTAAGTTAATACTCTTTCTGGCTACTTCAATCACAGAATTAGGAGAGACTATGTAGGAAGGTATATCTACTTTTCTTCCATTGAGGAGAATGTGACCGTGAGACACCAGCTGTCTTGCTGCACGTCTAGTGTTAGCCATTCCAGCCCTATAGACTAAGTTATCTAACTTACTTTCCAACAAGAGAAGGAAGTTAAAGGCTAGAGAACCTTCCATCTTTTGGGCAATCGAAAATAGTCTTCTCATCTGCTTTTCTCTAAGACCATAGAGTAGGGCCATCTTTTGCTTTTCTCTAAGTTGTTCGCCGTGTAAGCTTGTTTTTTTGAACTTAGTAGGTCCGTGTTGTCCTGGAGGATAGTCTCGCTGCTTTCCCTTAGCAAATTCCCTTCCGTCTTCATAAAAGGAGAATCCATACTGTCTAGCCTTCTTGTACATAGGTCCTAGATATCTAGACATAGAACTACTTAATCTTTCCCTGTTTCTTTCAGGTTCGAACTGTCTTTACAGAGGTCCTAACCCTAAAAGGAAGGCCTGTTTGAGCACACACTAGTTGAAAGTTTTGAATATTCAAATTTCAGGCTCTCTTGGTAGCGTTCATTGCTTTCGAACGATTATTACCTGTAATAGATGCTCTTCCTGTAACTCTATCTAAACGACTACCCATACTATCTATTTTCTCTTATATTCTTCTGCTCTCTTTCTTCTCTCTTCTAATTTTTTATCCAATTCTTCAAAACTCATCTCGATCATGTCTGATGACTTCGTAAAGATTTCATTTAATTCCCTTTCTTCAGATTCTAGGTAATTCTGCAACTCACTGAGTTCCTTCTGCATATCTGCAAATAGAGTTTCTCTTCTAGCCATTTCGATATCACAAGCTTCTTTGTAGTTACCAGAAGCCTTCTGTAGGGTAGCAATTTCCTTCTCTAGAGCTAGCAGTCCTTCTTTTACCTCAATGATGTCAATCCTCTTCTTTTCCTCCCTATATCTCTTTAGGTTTAGCTTTGCCCAATCTTCAAGAGCAGGCATAGTTGGTTTCTTAAGAGGTTTTTCATCTTTTCTCCTAGCATCAGCCCTCTCCTCTAGGGCCTCAAGAATAGATAGATAACCTTCATCTTCAATCTCATAAAGTTCTGTTTCATCTACCTTAAATGCAGAAACAGAGTAAGGCTCTATCAACGTAAGTATCTCCTTGGTCTTCATGAAGTAGTCCCATTCGGAGAGTTTCTCGACAAGATCAGGGTCTGGCATCTTCCCCTTATCGCTGATGTTGATTTGATTTCCTCAAGTCTCAACTCCCTTTAAGGTAAATGTTTTCTTTGCAAGGCTGGTGAGCATATTGTTGAACTTGTATCTCATCTCCGAGGAGGTAAAGTGAGTCTCCTTCCAATTGTGAAACTGTGCCTTCTCAAATTGCTTCAATCTCCTGTATCTTTCCTCTTCATCAGCTTCTTGAGGAAAATTCTTCTCCATAATGAGGGTCTTGAAGGTATAGTGCTTGTCACTTAGTCGAACCTGCAACTCGTCCTTAGCCTTCTGAAGTAATTGATCGATTCTCTTTTGATCTTGTAGCTTGTTGTCTCTGGCTATCTTCTCCCTTAACTTGTGCTCCTGAATAGGTGTTAAAGTAGTTCAAACTTGGTCCAATACAAGAAAGTCTTCGTCATTGACTATCTTGGGCGATAACCCTATTAATTCATTGACCTTAGGAGTTGTGTACTTCAGAGAAGGTCTATAGTACAGAAGCTTCTTTATCTCAGGACTTAACTCAAAGTGGGACTTATCCAGCTTAGGAAAGTGCTTGTAGTAGTACTCAGAAGGCTTAGGATTAACGAGGTAATAGCCTAGTGTCTTAAATTCATCAACCATCTCTCTGTAGACTCTCTCTCATTCTTGCTTTCTCCTTCTAGACTCCTCTAACAACTTATCTTGAGCCGCATACATCGTCTTCAACTTCAGAACAACAATCTCTGAAAACTCCTTCACTAACTTCTTCTTTCGAGAGAGTATTCGCTCTATGTAGTCAATACCTTGATTGGCTCAATCGGTCCAGATTTGATTAACAGAAGAGTTCATCAGAGAAAGATGATCAGAGTAAGCAACGCTAACTTCTTTTTGGAACTCCAAGATCTTCTCTCTTAGGTCAGAGATAAAGGACGAATACTGTCTCTCAGCGCTCTCAACTTGTAGCTTCAGAGCATAAATTTCTTCCCTGTAGTCTTCAACCTTTTGATTGAAGGCTGCTTTTTTCTCTCTAAGGCTTCTAGATTGTTCCTCATAGTCAGCAATATAGGGAGTCTTATTTAGCTTTTCTAGGTACCTAGAGAGCTTTGCCTTCTCCTGATTTATTTGCTTTTGTATATTGGCCTTAGATAGCTCTAACGAACCTTGAATCTCCAGTCTCTTAAGTTCCCTATTTCTCTCTTCTCGTTGAGACTCTGTTAACTTACGAAGTACTAACTTAGAAAACTGTTGATCTGAAGAGAGAAACTCTAACTTAATCTCTGCCTTTCTGGCTTTATGTAACGCACTCAATCTTTCAAAGAGGACTCTTTCGATCTCTTTTTGGTAGTAGACAATCTCATTCAGTTGATCATTTAGGTCTAGTAGGGAACTACAGATCAAGGAGTCATATTGGGAGAGAATAGCTTCAGACCCAAAGATAGAAATATAGAAATTAGCCTTAAATCCCTGATGGGTTGCCGAAAACTCTCCTATTTTGGTTGAGTATTCCCTCAATACCTTGAATGTATGTTCTATCTCTGTAAGAATCTGTCTCTTTTCCTTCATTGAATGTAGGTACATCACATTCGACTCTGGCTGCTTTCCTTCCGCCTGTAGCTGTTCTTTCAGAGTAGTCAGGTATCTTGTCAGATCATCGTTCTTAGACTTAAGCTCTTTTATCTTTTCATCAAGCAGTTTCTTGAAGTTATTCTCAGAGCCGTCATAGCTACTTAAACCAGATTGTTTGCCTAATTCTTCTCAGAGAGTGACTCTTCCTGTAGTCTCTTGCTTCTCTATTAGTTGATCTAGTTTGAATGGACTTAATGACCTATAAAACTCCTTAAGTTGAAGCGCAAAAGCATCTACAGTGTTGTATTGGGGGGAGATTAAGGCCCAAAAGTGATGAGAATTATTTAGTTCTACAACTGACGACAGGGGATAGTGAGGATTAAAAAACTTAGCCCTAGCTTTGTCTTTAGGCATATTCTTCAGTCAACTGGTGTAGTCCTTTTCAGGTGAAGGAATGAAGTCAAAGACAGACTTATCACTCTCTCTCGTCTTATCTAGTAGAACGCTAGAGAATTCTCTTCCTCTCTCTGGTCGACCTCCTAAAAACTCTCTGCTAAATAACTGTTCTGGTGACTCAAAGTGAGCCGACAACTGCCTCTTGTCATCTGTCTTTGACTCGATCTCCTTGAACTCTTTTTGGAGCCTTAGCGAAGATTCAGAGACATCATCTTGAAAAACTTCTTGAGCCTGTCTTTCTGCAGGAGCAATAGACTCTTCAACTACCTCTGCCTTCTTTCGTTCAGCTGCAGGAAACTCCTTAACTAACTTATCTAGCTTGCTAGAGATCTCTCTAAGCTTTTCATCAACTGCTGCAGAATCTGTTGTCTCTTTGGATTCGCTAGTTGTTTGCTGATCTTCCTTGGAACTTGAATCTTCTGATTCTGACTTACTGTCTTTCTCTTTCCCCTCTAAGCTGTCTGTACTTTTTTCTGATTCTTTTTCTTCTTTAAACTTTTGTTGAGCAGCTTCAGCTTCTAAATCGGCAACCTTTAACTTAAGTTCCTTCTTAGACTTCTTTAGGGTTACTACAACTTCCTCTAACTCTCCTTCATCTTCTTCCTCAACTATCTTTACCTCCTTCTTGGTCTTAGCCCTTTTCTTGATTTCAGGGAACTCAACATCCTCTGAGGGAACAAGATCATCTACATCTATGCCCTTAAGTACCTCTAACTCCTTCTCTAGTTGTGTTGTCTTATACTGCTTTCCTAGTTCTAGAGCGTCGAGGTTGATTAAAGGCTCCTTGAAGTCTTTTTCCTTAGCAAGAACATAGAGATACTCGTCTAGTCTCTTCGCATAACCTCTCCTGGCCTCAGAAGACTTAGTCTTTCACTCTAGCAACCATGTATCTTGTAACTTAGGAAACTTCTCTGCCTTCTTGAAGTACCCAAAAGAGATAAGGTAGTAAACAGTAGCTTCAGAGACTAAGTAGACTCTCTTCTTTCTATCTCCGTTTAAGAAGGTTTGAAGACAGTCGAATAACTCTCTGTGAAAGTCCTTGCTATTTATCTGCATTAACTATTAGTTGAAAGAGAAGACAGTCCCTTCTCTAGTTGATTTGATTCCAGAAAAGATTTTAGTGACTCTATATCTGAAAGTTCTACTCCAAAGTCGTCTATATTTGTAGATGCGCTAACAGGATAGGTCTCTATTTGCTTAGCCACTTTACCGAGACTTCCTCAACCATTTAGACCTACTTGCAAGTACCCTAATTCTCTTTGAGAAGCTACGTTAGATGAAGGTCTATTCCTTCTCTTGGGGAGTAGAGGTCCTCAGCGTCAATTAGCTGAGATTTCCATAATGTTCTTGACGATGCACGTACAGAAATAGGTCCCAGAGATTAAGGGGAGAGAGATTAAGGCTACCCAAGAAGAGCCGAACAGGACAAACAGCAGTATGAAGATGCAGAGAAATTTTTTTCAAAAGCCCCATCTTTTTCAGTAAAAGCTAATGCAATCAAGAAACCTGTCTCTAAGTTCTTGAAAGCCCACTATCTAGATACCTTAAAAATTAGCCTATTTAGGGCTTTCCTTCTTAGGGAGTAGTCTTCCCAAATTAGAGATAAGTTCATCTTCAGAGCCAGAAAAAGGCAGGTTTATAGAGTACTTATCCCTCAACAACTTAGACAGTTGGGAGGCAAAAGGAGGATTTAAAGACAAGTCATAAAAGAAGGAAAAAGGAAGCTCAAATAGCTCAGCAGGACTCTTTAGGTGACCTACGATCTTCCCTCGAGAGAATATGATGATCTCATCAGCCAAAAGGAGTTCTTCCATATCGTGGGTAATCGAAATCACTGTTTTTTTATGATCAACCACTAACTTCTTCATCAACTGGACTATCTCTATCTTTTCTATAGGAGACAACATAGAGCTAGATTCGTCAAACAAGAACAACGAAGGATTAAAGGCTAATACAGAAGCTATAGCTACCTTTTGCTTCTGACCTCCTGAAAGGGTAGAAGGAGACTTATCCCTTAACTCTTTGAGCTCTAATGCATCTATTAGTCTTTCAACTATCTGTTTCATCTGATTAGGAGGCACCTTCTTGTTCTCAAGACCAAAAGCCAATTCTTCCTCTATAGAAGAGGTAATAAACTGACTGTCAGGATTTTGGAAGACAACTCCCAAGTAGGAAAAGATCTGTTGATAGCTAATCCTAGAGATAGGTTGGCCGAATACCTTGATGACACCAGCATCAGGCTTCAGTAAACCTGTTAAGAGCTTAGAAAAGGTGCTTTTGCCAGAACCGTTATGGCCCACTACGCAAAAATACTTTGATTCGTCTAACTGAAGAGATAGTCGTTCTATAAAAGGTTGATTCTTTGCATATGAAAAGGAGATCCTGTTGACCTCTACAGCCTTTTTAGGCTGCAAAAGCATTACTCTTCAATTTTTCTCCAAATAGAGTCTGGAGAGATAGGTTCATTACCTATCTTTGGAGTTTCCTTCTTTGTCTCTAGAGATTCCTTCTTAGGAGTAACAACTTCTACTTCTGTAGGCGTAGGTAACGTACCAGTCGCCTTAGCCTCCCCTAAAGTGGCTGTTTGGGAATGTTTAGCCATCTTATCTGCTTTTAGCCTTCTTCTAAGGTAACGAATTAGATAGATCAAAAGAACAAGAACGGGCATTGGGACTGCATACTGAAAACCGCCTTTGACCCAAATGCATATAAAGATTGCAATGAATATCAGTCAGAAACAAATGATCAGAATCCTCTTGATGAGTCGAAAAACACCTAAAAAGAATCGACCTATGAATCATAAGATCCCCTTTCTTCTCTTCCTCTCGCCTGAGTACGCCCCCCCCGCAGAGAAAGAAGCAGCCTCTAAATCTGGTGAAATACTAGTTGAATGTAGCTACTAGCAGTAAAGGGTCAGCATTACCTAGCGGAGAGAAGTAGTAGGAACTAAATACAAAGTAGTAACAGGAGATTATGAAGAATATGACTCCTGAAAAAACAATCAAGCTAGACTTATCAAGGTTATAGGAACGATAGGCAGTTCTGTCAGCTTTAGGCAAATAGGCCCTAGAGATCATTGCATTAGACAACTCTCTCGACTTAATCATCGAGATAATAAACAGGGGAATAAACAACGAAAGAAATGCAGACGCCTTATCTCTATATCTACCATTCTTAAAGTCAATCCCCCTACTTGATTGAGCCTTAACTATTCTCATTGTCTCTATTAGTAAAGAGGGAATAAATCTAATAGCCAGGGAGATAATCAGTGTAATTTCCTTAACAGGAACTCTTAATCAGGTTAAGGGTTTAATTAATTGACCTACAGCAAATGTGAAGGCAGTTAAGTTGGTAGTGAAACTTAATGCTCTAGATAAGGCAATAATCATCACCAACTTGTTGGCAACATTAAAAGCAAGGAGGAACTGTAGGGCTGTAACTGTGTATCACTTAGAAAAGTAACCAACTACCTTCTTAGCTCCCTCCTTACTTATTAGTACAGAGGTTTTTACCTTGTCAATATCCGGATAAGGAGGTTGACAGTTACCGCCACTCCCATTACAGCAGTTTTGTCCATTTTGTTGGCAACATTTTCCTCCGTTGGCTGCACATCCACAAGTCTTCTTTAATTCTTCAAGATTTTGGGCAATAACTACACCAGTACCGCTTCCTCCAACACACTTGCAGTTTTTGCAATTACCACATCCTTTGAGAATATTTCCTCCTCAAAATCATCCTGTTAATACAGAATCAGAGGTAGTAGCTCCACTAGAGTTACCAGAGTGACTGTGATGAGAAGCCTGCTGAAAGTCAAAAAGACCTCTCGAAAAGATTCCTGAGAATCTCCCAACAAAGTCGTAGTAAGATCCGTTTAGGTAGTCTTTATCTCAAAAACCAGGATTCTTGTTGAAGGTTCAGTTAATAAAGAAAAGAAAAGAGTAGATGCCTAAATATAGCGCTATTAGTTGCTTATAGAGTAACCTAAGACAGCCAGAAGAATAGAGTATAGAAACTGTAAAGAGGATAAGACAGAACTGTAGAAAAAGAGAGAGCTTCGAAAAGATAAGAAAAGTTAAGAGGATAAAGCATAGTATCTTTAGTAGAGGATGGGCCCTTTCAGCTGCCGAAGAGAGGAGGTCTCCAGAGGCCCTAGCCCCTGGACCCTCCCTAAGGGTATTTAACGGCATTAACTATTGATTCTGCTAGTTGATTCACATTCCTAGGTTGTAACTGCCACAAACAGTCAAAGGAAGGATTTTCCTCAACTAACTTCTCAACAAAGGAGATCACTTTAGGCTTCACAAGAGTATCAGGACACCCTCTGAAAAAGGAATAAGCCTCTTCACATCTCTTTAAGTGACCAGATTCAAGGTATAGGATTTGTTGAGAACACTCGAGTATGAAGTCCATGCTGGAGGATGCTATGATGATCGTTATGCCCTTCTCGTTTAGCTGTTTAACTACCTCAACTACCTGAGCCACCGATTGAGGATCTAAACCCAATGTAGGTTCATCAAACACAATTACCTTAGGTTCAAGAATGAGTATTCCTGCCAGCGTAACCTTTCTCTTTTGACCCCCTGAAAGTTTAAAAGGAGAAGAATCTATTAACTCTAGAGGAAAGGAAAGCTCAGAGAGTATTCTCTTGGCTTTTTCTTCCCAAGGACCTATCTTAGACTGGCTTATATTAAAGAGGATCTTAGGACCTACAACTATGTCCTGCAAAACAGTTTCCTTAAATAGCTGATACTCAGGAAATTGGAAGACCATTCCAACTTCCTTCCTTATAGACTTATAGTTCTTTAGCTTTGACTGAAAAAACAAAATTTTCTCTCCACTAGAGTAGTAGATATTGGCTGTCTCAGACCTCTGAAGACCATTTAGATGCTCACAGAAGGTAGACTTGCCTGAACCTGAAGGACCTACTATTCCGTAGACTACTCCCTTTTTAAAGGAACAGGAAAGAGAAGAAAGAACCCTCTTGTCTTTAAATACGCAATTTAGGTGACAAACTTCTAAGGCGGCTTCGGGACTTATCTTGTGCTCTTCTGCAGCCCTTTTCTTGTATCTAAACTCTGCTAATGCATCTTTATCAAAGTAGAGTCGTATCCTATCCGACCTCTTCATAGGAATACAAAACAGTAATTTTAAAGACCATTATGTTTGAGGCTCATACTCCTCTATTTCGTGCTTGTGCAAGTCCGACAGGAGGACTATCTTAGGATTTGACCTACCAAATTTAAGTTCCTTTAGAAAAGAGCTATAGGAAGTTAACGCATTCTTATTTGACTTAGAAGAATTAAAGAAACCTAAATCACTTACCAAGTAGAGTTCCTTTTTGGCCCTAGTCATTCCTACAAATAAGACCCTTCTCTCCTCTTCTATTTCCTCTTTAGTTTGAGCGTGAAATATAGGTAACTTTCCCTCCCTTAGATTAAGTACGAAAACATAGTCTCACTCGCAACCTTTAGCCGAGTGAATAGTGGAAAAAGTTAAATAGTCCTCTTCAAGAGTGTGCTCCACAAAGTGTCTAACGTAAGCATGAAGCAATTTAATAGATTCATCTAGTCTCATTCCAGAAGACTCTCTGGTCATCACGGCAAAGAAGTTGCATATATCACTAATAGACTCTTTATGTCTGTCTTTAACGACCTCTAGTATTTTGTTTGCTCCCAGACCTTTGATGTACTTTTTCAGTTCCCTGCTGTCTACTATGAACTTCTTCCCTGCCTCTTCTGAGTCAGGATGAGACAACTCTGCCTTTACTTCTCTTCAGAAACCTCTTATCTTTTCTATATTCTTTAGATCTGAATCTGAAGAATACTTAAGAGACAAACCTTCACTACACAGTCAGTCTAGATGATCTACTAGTGAAGCTGAGTAAGACTCTATTTCTTTCATAAAATAGTCAGGCATAACCTCTTCTTGGTCACGCCATTCTAGGTACTTTTCAAATAGGTAATGGATGGCAAAATCACTTTGCATAAACCTTAAAGACAAAAAACAGGCAAGATAGTAACTCTCTGCTAGTCAGTCGGTATTGTTCTTTCAAAAGTTGAAGTCAATGTAGTTAATCCCCTTATTCCTAAAGAAGCTCCTTATATCCTTTGCATCTGAATAGGTCCTAGAGAGAATAGCTATTTGATTCCTCTTAGCTCCTAATTCTTCCAATCTCAAGACAATGTTGTAGATAGACGAACAAGGTCCTCCTCACCTGTCAGTTACCAGTCAAAAAATCCTTTCTCCTTCTTCGCTATTCGTAAACATCTTGTGGGTCGACAACTCCTCCAGAACCCCTTTCTTTTTGTTCTTCTTGATTAATTGTTCAGAGAGTTCAAGGATCGACTTTGTTGACCTGTAGTTTTGAGTTAACTTAAAAAACTTAGTCTCAGGATCTTGTTCCCGAAAGTAGTTAAAGATCTCTGGGTAAGCCCCTTGAAAAGCGTATATAGACTGATTAGGATCCCCTACAAAAAAGATATTCTTCTTATCTCCTGAGAACTCCCTAACTATCAGTAGCTGCAATAGGTTCATATCTTGAAATTCATCTACTAGGATCTCATCAAACTCTGACTGTATTAACTCTTTCTTTCTTAAAGGAGTTAGATTCCAGACAAGATAGTGAAAGTAGATAAGAAGATCATCATGATCAAACTTTAGGTCTGCCTTTAGCTTTGCTTGATATTTCTCAAATACCTTTTTGAGAATCGCAATTAACTCTCTTCTCTTGACAAACTTAAGCTTTCTAACTTCTCTGTCGAACTCTATGCGGGGCACATAGTCTGTTTTGTGAAGCTCAAACTTGCTGTCTCTTAGATAGTTATTGACCTTATTTCTAGATATTCCCTCCCTAAGTTCCTTTAAAAGGAGACCTATAACCTTCTCCCTCCTCTTGTCAAGGGCTCAATCAGGAAACTTCTCTGCCACATAATCTTCTACTTCGGCTCTGCAGAACTGTTGATGCTCATTTTCTCCAAAGATAGGGAGTGTAGCCTTTAGCTCAATTTCAGAGTCAGTAAGTCTCGCAATAAGTCTCTGTAGCTCTCCTCGCAACCTAGACCCTTCGAGAAACTTTTTACAGATAGAGTGGAGTGTTCCAGAATACTTGAACTCATACTTGTGCTCAAATAGGTTGATCCTCTTCTTTATCTCTATGATGGCCCTATTAGTGTAAGTCACAATCATTATGCGCTCAGGCGCTACTCTCCTCTTAGACAGATAATGCTTTATCCGTTCTATGATGACAAATGTTTTGCCTGATCCGGGCCCCGCAAGGATCCCTACATTTCGTTTCTCTGAGTACTCAATAATCTCCCTCTGAGTCTCATTCGCCACCTGCTCTAACACCCTCCTCTTAAGTTCTGACAAAGAAAGCATTGAAAACCTATTCAGTTACAGACTTCATTTCCCTACCTAGATTTAAGGAAAAGATTGAACCTAAATTAAAAAAGCTAATAGGCTCTAAAAAGGTTGTATTTATTCCTTTCTCAGAGGGCATCTCCTCTCTAAGAGAACAGTTAACTGATCAAGAGATAAGGCTACTTTCGAGTACCTATTTTGCTTCTTTTCTAGGCAAGTGAACTGAATATGCATTAGAAACACTAAATAAGGAAAACCTAGATACTCTTGACTGAAAAACCATCAAGTCTATCTCGCTAAGGACTCAGGAGTACTACCTCTCTAAGAGGTTCGAGCCCACAGTCAGAAGATTCCTAAATGGCTATGACTTCGATCTATTTATAGAGGAAGAAAGATTCAATTCTTCTCGATACAAAGATGTGTTTAAAAGGGTATTCGCTCACATAGAGAAGATAGCTCCTTACCTCAAAGACGTTCAAAGTTGAGAGAGCTTTTCTTCAGTGACTCCTAGAGATAAGGACATTCGATTAGAGATAACAGGAGAATTTGATGCCTTTAATCCAACAACTAAAGAATTAATAGAGCTAAAGTTTCAGCAGACTACCTGGTCCAAAGAGTGACTGTGACAGTCTCTTCTGTATGTATATCTTCTTAAGTCTTACTGGGGAATAGAAGCCAATTCCATCAAGATAGTCAACACCTTCTCGGCAACTTACTGAACGATCTCTCTTAGAGAGCTATTTAATGAACAGACCCAAGAGTTCTTTGAATTTCTAAAGCTAGAGATAGCTGATTCTGAAAAAGACTCCTTAAAGGAAAAGATCAAAGACTGTATAGAAAACTTAGAAGCCTCTGAAGATTTAAGAAAGATAGTCTCAGAGAGATTCTTCTTGAAAAGAGAAGATCCTGCTCTAAATGCCTACTGTGACTTTATCTCCTATTTACTAACGAACAAAAAAGATAAAGACTTTAGGAGTAACTTGCATTCTTCTTCTTGAGTCTGAAAGAAGTGAATTACCTTTAGCTCCTCGGTCTATAGGTAGCTATAGATCCTTTATATAAGTTAGATAGGTAATTTATCTCAGGATTGCCCTCATTAAAGCCTAGTTCCTTAAGAAATCTACTGTATTTAGTCCCTCCTGTTTTGAATTTTTGAGCAGAGGTGGACTCCCAAACAGGCTTATATACATACAGGTCGCTTACTAGGTAGAGTTCCTTCTTAGCTCTAGTCATACCTACATATAAAGCCCTTCGCTCTTCAGCTATCTCTTCATCTGTTTTCGCGTGTCTAATTGGAAACCTCTCCTCCCTTAAGTTAAGTACGAAAACATAGTCAAATTCACAACCTTTACAACTGTGAATCGTAGAAAAATTAAGAAAGTCTCTATCTGTAATGTGAGTAACTAAATACTTAATGTAGGCCAATAAAGTTTCAAATATCTCAGAGGTACTGTAGTAAACAGAGTTTTCAGAGGACCAATTAAGCTTTCCTTGGAACTCCACAATAGCCTTAATGGCTTTGCTCCTATCTCCTAGGAACTCAAGCACCTTAGAGGTAGTATGTTCCTCCAAAAACTCCTCGAATTGCTTCTTTGTTGGCGTTGTTCTCTCTAACTCCCTCAGAGGGACCTCAAAGGAATCAGCCTCTTTTTTAAGTTCCACTCAAAGATCCTGTAGTTTTTGAATGATTAATTCATCTTGAGCACTCGTATATCTATTCCCAAAGTTAGTCGAGAGTAACTCCTCTACCTGCTGAGGAATATCTCCCTCTAGAGACTCTATATCTTCCAATAGGTAGTAGTTTGCCTCTTCTCTATTAAGGAGATACTGAAGCATGTACCTTAGCGAGAAAGGATCTCTCTTCATCTTTCAGTAGAGAAAACAAGTTAGAAAGAAGTATTCAGAAGGTCAGTCTACATTCTTGGAAAAGAGAAAGTCTATGTTCTTTATTCCTCGCTGCCAGAAGATATTTCTAAGTCTTCTAGTGTCTGAAGCCGCCCTAGAGATCACAGCTATCTGATTAAGGTTGACTCCCTTCGACCTGAGCTCCTTGATAGTTAGATAGATCTCATCAGTAGCTCCTCCTGATCTGTCTGTAACTATTCAGCTAACTTTTTCTCCCTCCTCATTGTCCGTGAACATCTTCTGACTAGAAAGTTCCTTCAAAATACCCTCTTGAGGCTGTGAATCCATTAACTTAAGGGCTAGTTTGACTATCTGTTTAGTAGACCTGTAATTCTGAGTGAGCTTAAAAAATTTAGCTTCAGGATCTGACTGGTGAAAGTAGTTGAAGATTGCAGGAAAAGCCCCTTGAAAGGAGTAGATCGCCTGATTAGGATCTCCTACAAAAAAGATGTTTTTATTGTTTCCTGAAAACTCCCTAATGATCTGTAGCTGAAGAAAGTTCATATCTTGAAACTCATCTACGAGAATCTGATCTATCTTTGAGCACACTAACCTCTCTTTTTCCTTAGGGTCTAATCTGTGTACCAAATAGTGAAAGTAGATAATCAGATCACTGTGATCAAACTTCTTTTCGTCCCTTAAGAAGTCTTGATAGCTCTGATAGACGTGATCTAATGTGGACTGATACTCCCTAATTCCCTTGGATTCTGAGTAGATCTTTTCATATCCCTTTATCTCGAGACTGTACTTATTTGCAACATAACTCTCTAACTTATTTCTAGAGATACCTTCCCTTAACTCCGAAGCTAGTATGTCTTGCTTCTTTCTTATTTCTTCAGACGAACAAGCCCTAAATGAAGGATTGTCGGGATTTATCTCCTTTTTTAGTTCTTCTGTACAAAACCTATATATTTCTGATTCGTCAATAATCTGTAACTTTCCCTCTACAGAGAACCCCAATAGCTCTTCTAGCTGCTTCTTTAGCTCTCGTTCTAAAAAGTCCTTGCAGATGGAGTGAAGAGTACCTGAATACCCAAAGTCTTTTTTCTCCTTAAATTGCTTGTTGATTCGTTGTTGAATCTCCAGAATAGCCCTATTGGTGTAGGTCACAATCATTATCTTTTTAGGGTCTACTCCCTTTTTCAGAAGGTGACAGATCCTCTGGATAGTGGTAAATGTTTTGCCCGAACCGGGCCCTGCAATTACTCCTACATTTCTCTTCTCTGAAAACTCAATAATCTCCTTTTGAGCTAAATCAGGTTCTCTCATAGACTTCACCAGCTAAAGAACTATTGGATCGTAAGGTCCCAGCTCATCAAGGTTGATCGACTTAAAGGAAGAATTCTGATCAACCTTTAGATCTTCCTTTAAGAATCTACTGATACCCTTATTGATCATCACCTTCCTTCTAATCTTTCTCTCAAGACTCTTGAAAGCTTGAAGATCACACACTAGATAGAGATTCTTTTTAGCTCTAGTCATAGCTACATAAAGCACCCTACGCTCTTCCTCTATGGACTTCTCTCCTTCTTCAATTGCATAGTGGATGGGAAATCTTCCCTCTATAAGGTTTAAGACAAAAACATGTTCAAACTCACAACCTTTAACCCTGTGAACAGAAGAGACATTGATGTAGTCAGGATCTGTCTTTCCTGTCTCTCAGAGTTTCACATAGTTAATAAGGTCTCTGATAGCGTCTTTTAGGTCAAAGCGTCTTTTGTTAGAGGAATAAAGGTCTCTTTCGTCAAAGGAATAAAGAGTCTCCTTCATTTGAATGCAACTTTTAGCTAATACGTCCACTCCCTCTCACTTACCTCTGTGGAGGATGCTGAGTAACTGACAGTCACCAAAAGCACTAAGTAGATATTTTTGAAGTTTGCGATCCTCCTGAGATGCTTCGTCAGAAAACAAAGTGATATCTAACCTAGAAGCTGAGTCTCAGATCTCAAGGTAACGGTCTTGAGTTAACTCTTGTATTGAAGACTGGAGCTCCTTCAGTGTCTGAAATATTCCCCTGTTTAGGGAGGAGATTTCTCCTTCTGGAAAGGACTCTCTAATGATGTCTTTATTCTCTAGTAAAGCCTTAATGATGGTAGTGCCGTAATCCTGAATAAATTCGTCTGTAAGAGACTTCCTCTTGCTGTAGAAGGAAAAGATATATTCCAACGCGAATTCAGTCTTTTCTACCAGTAGGGAGAGAACACATACTCAGTACTTAGAGGAGGAATCTCAGTCAAGATCTTCAGGAAAGTTAAAGTTAAGGGCTTTTATTCCGTCTAATCGAAGCTGCTTAGTCAATTCCTTTGTTTCGTGACTAGACCTAGAGATCACAGCTATCTGATTTAGGGGAACTCCTTGCGACTCATGAAGAGCATCCCTAATTACCTGAGACACCTTATCTGAGAAGGAATACTTCAACTTATCTCTGATCAGAAGGTAAATAGACACTCCTTCAGGATTATCAGTGCTCATTTCGTTTACAAGGTCTTCTTGAGGATTTTTCTTAATTAGCGTCTGAGAGGAAGACAAGATCGTCTTAGTGCACCTAAAGTTCTTAGATAACTTAAATATCTGAGTCTCTCTATCTATTTCATTCTTGAATTTCTTAAAAATGTCAGGATAAGCTCCTTGGAATCCATAAATAGCTTGATTAAAGTCACCTACGAACAACATATTCTTTCTGTTATTTGAAAGTTGCAAGAGAATCTTCAATTGAAGCTCATTGATGTCCTGAAACTCGTCGACAAGGATGTACCTAAACCTAGAGCTGATCTCCTCTTTGGTTTCAGGATAGTCTTCAAAAATCTTGTGGGTAAAAATAAGAAGATCCACAAAGTCAAACATAAAGAATTTTTCTAGCTTTTCTTGATAGGCGATGCACATTTCATTGAGCGTCTGAGTAAATCTCTCCTTTAGTTGCTCATAAGAGACATTAGTTCGAAACAAACCTTGTAATTTGGTTAGTAAGGTAGCTAGTCCATCCTTTCTACGTCATTCCCCATAAGGTTCTGTATTTTTGCTAAATACCTTGACGTCTCCGTACTTGCAGTAAGCAGATACCTTTTTTACATCAATGCCATCTAAGAACTCATCAGTTAAGTGCTTAACCCCCTCTTTCAATGCCTCTTTTCGCTCTAGAAAGGAGAGCCTTAATTCCCTAAGCAAGGAATTTAGTTGCTTTTCTGCCTCTTCTTTGACCCAACGCTTTCTCTCCTTCTCTGCGAAAACCTTTACCTGTCTACCCTGTAAAGATCTTCCTAACTCCTTTAGTTCACCTTCTAGGTCTTCTTCTAGTAGCTTTTTACATATAGAGTGAATAGTTCCTGAATACTCAAAGTCGACAAGGTCTTGCTCTCTGTTTGCATTAATTCTTGACTTAATTTCAGAGATAGCCCTCCTGGTAAAGGTAGAGATGAGAATCTGAGAAGGTGACACCCCCTTACTCAGCAAGAATTGAATCCTGTTCATAATCACAAACGTTTTGCCAGAACCGGGCCCTGCGATCACCCCCACATTTCTGTTTCCTTCATAGGTAATCACTGCTCTCTGCTCCTCCGTAGGATTGGAGCGAGGATTTGGTAGTTTTCTCTCCAGAACCATAAAAACTATCTAGACTATATGGGCTTCCCCAAAGACTGACAGAAATATGATCTTGTTGATTTTGTTAAGTATCACAAACGGTTTAAGATGCACATTCAACCTAAGATATTGGAACTCATTGAGGCCAAGTGAAGGGTTGATGAATATTCTGAAAACCTAAGAGATGTATCTGAGGAAATCTCCCTACCTCTTAGTCATTCTCTAACTAGAGAAGAAAGATACAGGGTAAGAGAGCTAAAGAGCTTTTTAGGCAAATACACTGAGTTTCTTGTCAAGGCATTAAAGAAAGAAGAAAAAACAAACTCCAACTGAGTCTCCTTCTCGATCTCTGATCAAGACATGTGAGAGAGAGTTATTGCCCAATCTTTTAGAGAGTGTAAACAGTACTACTATTGCAAAAATGCCCAGTTAGATGCATATATAGAAGAAGATCTTGAATGTCTAGAGAGTTGAGAATTTTGGAATGCCAATCCCGATCAACTCATCTGAAAGAAGCTAATTGAACACCTTAAGGGGCTAGTCTCTTCCTTTCACTCCCTGCAAAGCTATTTAGAATTTGGAGCCAATCACAGAAAGCGAAGGTGAAGTTGCGAGATCTCTGGATGAGAGTTCGACTTCTTCGACAGTGAAAAAAATGAACTAATTGAACTCAAATTCTCTGATAGAGAGTTCAACATCGAGTGAGTTTGCCAGACTCTCTTGTATGTATACCTGGTCAAGAGAACCTACGGACTAGATGTTCAGAGAATCAAGATCTTAAATACCTATCAGGCCAAACAATGGTCTTGAAACCTCAAGGAATTATTTGTAAAAGGTGGTCTAGAAGGCTTCTTTGAACTTCTAGACATAGAGCTCAACAGCAAGGAGAAGGAGTCTTTTTGCTCGAAGGCTCACAAAGCTATGAAGGATATTCTAACTAGGGAAGCCTCCCCTGACTACTCGTTAGAAGAGATAGTTAGACAACACTTTGCGTTGTGATCAGACAAACCTAAAGAGATAGAAAGGTGCATTGACTTCTTCTCAAGAATGGTCAAGTTAAAGGAACGAGCTAAATTAGTCTACGATGACACCCTCGTCTGGACTATGTGACTACAACATCGAAAGAAAAATAGACCTAATTAAGGTTTCCTAGAGACAAATCTCCTTCATATCCCTTAGAAACTAATTCAGCCAAGAACCGACTATCGGCTGCTCCATTAACCGTTCAGGGTTGCTTTTTCTTCTTGGAGTCTGCAAAGTAACTCATATCTAGTACCAGACCCACTTTCTCCTTGGCCCTAGTGATAGCTACATAGAAGATCCTTCGTTCCTCCTCTATATCCTTAGGTTGTTTTGCCTTAAAAAAAGGTAATCTCCCTTCAAAGAGGTTTAGGACAAAGACACAGTTGAATTCACAACCTTTAACTCCGTGAATGGTAGAGAAATTAACGTACTCGTCAGGCGACTTACCTACCTTTAGCAGATGGGAGTGGGCCCACAATAGCTCTAAGAAGTCCTTAAATCTGATAGATGTGTTGATACCTGCAATTCCCCTAAATCTCTGATAAACATAGATAATTGACTCAATCATCTCTGTTCGACTGCTGAAGAGCAAGCGACAGATCTTTAGCTTGAGGATGTTCCTTAGGAATCCCTCCACTGCCTTTGGGTCACTGAATGTCATAGTCTCGAAGAATGCTTGATCAAAGTCAGGACTAAGCTTGTAGCCTTCTAGCTGTTCAAGCATCTCGTCTAACTCTCTGAGGCTCTTGAGATAAGCAGGATCTTCATCTTTTTCTTCAGACTCTCTAATCAACTCTCTGAGATTCTTGGAAGGCTCTTCAGCAAAACAGTCCACTACAGACTTAGTTAGATATTCAGGCAACTTTCTCTGACTGCAAAAGTAAAAGGCAATAAAAGAGTAAGAAAAAGAACTTCTCTTAAAAAGAGTAGAGAGGATACAGATAAAGAAGCAATGGGCGTCACTTTTGCCCATATCTTCTGCCAATTGAAAAAATATAAACTTCTTACCTCTATTTCAAGATTCAGCAATTAAGTTGGCAAGTTCGTATTTAGTCCTGGCTAGCACAGCCACTTCAAACCTAGCGATTGATTTAGATGCACAATAATCATCTATCTTTCGTAGCAGAGCTACCGGAACCGCAGTAGCTCCAGTTGCTGAGCCCGTTAGTACCTCTAAGGCTTCTCCCTCTGGATTCTTTGTATTTATCTCTTCTAGCCGTAGATACTCTAATTCCCTGGAGTTTTGATCTATTAGAGACTTAGAGGCCCTAACTATCTTCCCTGTCGACCTATAGTTTCTGCTTAACTGAAAAAACTTGATAGTCTCATCGATTTCGTCTTTGAACTTCTTAAAGATATTGGGACAGGCTCCTTGGAACCCATAAATCGATTGATTAGGGTCGCCTACACAGAACAAATTCTTGTTATTGTGGGACAATTGCAAGAGAATAAGAAGTTGAAGCTCATTGACGTCTTGGAACTCATCAACTAGTATCTTCTTGAATCGAGCACTTAACTCTGCCTTCTTAAAGGGAAAGGTATCCAAGATCTTGTGTGTAAAGATCAACAGATCAGCAAAGTCAAAATAATCCTGATCCTTTAAATGAGTCTGGTAGGTTTCAAGAACCAGCCGAGGAATGTCTTTGATTTCGTTAGAACACAAAAGAAGTTCGTGTTTCCTTAAAAGGTTTTGCATGTCCTCTCACAAGCTTTCCTGATATCAACAGTCATAAGAATCCTCCGAGAGATTAAACCTCTTTTCGCCTTCTCCTGCAAGATAGTTGTCTACCTTTCGTCTAACTAGTCCATCTTCTAGCTCCCTTTCAATCAGTTCAATAATCTGATTGGTAACTTCCTCCTTAACCTTTTTGCCTTTAACAGCTTGTCTCAGTCAATAGGAAACTTCTGACTTAATGAGGTCCTTCTTCTGCTTAGTGCTCAGCATGTAAAGAGGGACTTTTTGGACCTCCCTTGCCGAAACTTCCTTCAGCTCTTTGGTCAATTCTTCCTCCAGGAGCTTCTTGCATATAGAGTGAAGGGTACCGGAATACTCAAATTCAATAGAGGAATCTCCGACCATCTTTTTGATTCTGTGATCTATTTCTGCTATCGCTCTATTAGTAAAGGTAGAGATAAGTAGCTGTTTAGGAAGAATCCCTTCTTCCTTGAGATAATGTTCTATTCGCTTCATAATGACAAAGGTTTTACCTGATCCTGGACCTGCGAGGACCCCCACATGGGTATTCCCCCTATAGGAAATGATCTCCTTCTGTTCAGGGCTAGGAGTCCAATCACAGGAACTCTTTTTTCTTTTTCTCAGGAATAACCCTGAGAAGAAGAGTCTTCTTAACACTCTAAGGACCTATATTTCCTTATTTATATAGAGAGGTTAGTTAGGAGAGTAAGAACTGAGAGAAGCATTCGTTAGGTTATTCAAGATACTTATCTCCTGATTATTAGGTTCAAGAAAGTCAAGTTCCTTTAGAAAACTAGTTACTGCAGGCATTCGAGAGGTCAAGGGATTTACCTTCTTCATCCTGGCCCTATGAGAGTAAAGATCACTCACTAGGTAAAGTTCCTTCTTAGCTCTAGTCATACCTACAAAGAGAATCCTCCTCTCTTCCTCTATATCTTGAAGTGTCTGGGCGTAGTGCTTAGGGAATCTCCCCTCAATTAGGTTGAGTATGAATACATAGTCGAACTCACAACCTTTAGCAGAGTGAACTGTCGAGAAATTTAGGTAATTGTCTTCAGTAACGTGACTTACAAAGTGCTTGGTGTAGGCCAACAGTAGGTCGAAAATCTCCTTCAAGTTAAAAGCTGTTTGGCCGCTATAGAAGGTCATAATCTTGTAGAAGTGAACAATATTTTTGATGGCTGTGTACTTTTGATTCGCAACTACTTTGACCAGTTCAGGAGTTCCGTTTTGCTTGATGTATTCTTCTAGACTCTCCTGATTGACGACAATTACGTGAAAGTGACTCTTTCGATCCTCCCTTAACTTTTGCTGCTTGATCTCTTGCTTAAGTAGGTATCACAGTTGCTTAATTTTTTGTATATATTTTTTATCTTCCTTAGAGGTTCACCTACCTTCAAAATTAGAAGCAGTTAGCCTGTTAAGACTCAAGACTAAATCATCTGAATACTCCTCTATCTGGTCTGCAAAATAATCAGGTATCTCTTCTCTTTTAAAGAAGAATTCAAGTATGTATTTGATTGCAAAAGGGTCTGTTTTGAATCTCAGGGAAAAGACACATACTAGAAAGTAGCTTTCGTAGTTTCAAGCAATGTGCTTTGAATAGTTGTAGTCTAGGTACTTAAGTCCCTTTGATCAGAATTGCTTTCTAAGATTTTTTGTCTCCATGTGAGTTCTCGAGATCACAGCGATCTGATTCAAATTGACTCCCTGTGCCTCCAAGTTCCTGATAATTGAGTAGATCTGTTTAGTGGCTCCTCCCTGTTTATCTGTGACTAATCACTTTATCTTCTCGCCTGACTGATTTACAGTAAACATCCTGTTGAGAATGTCTTTCTGGTCATTCTTGACTATTAACTTGTGAGATAGATCCAGAATGTTCTTTGTAGATCGATAGTTCTGAGAAAGGTTGAAGAAGATAGTAGAGATATCTATATTGGTCTTGAAGTAGCTAAAGATCTCTGGGTAAGCTCCTTGGAACCCATATATTGCTTGATTAGGATCTCCTACAAAAAATATGTTCTTCTTGCCTCCTGAAATCTCTGAGATGATCAACAATTGCAGAAAGTTCATATCTTGAAACTCATCAACTAGGATCTTTTCGAACTTAGATTGAATCTCCTTCTTCTTTTCAGGATTATTGAAGACTATGTAGTGAAAGTAAATGATTAGGTCGTCAAAGTCAAACATCTCCCTCTTGTCGAGATAAGACTGATACTTTTCAAAAACATTCTTAAGTACCCTAATAATGCCTGCTTTAGCAAAGGAGATTCTCTCTGTCTTCTTACTTAGCCTTGAGGAGAATCACTCATATTTCATAACCTTCAGCTGAAAGTCATTGTTTAGATAGTTCTCTATTTTGTTTCTAGAGATAGCGTTTTCTGTCTCCTCTAAGACTATTTCGTGAATATGTAACTTAAGTTCGTCGCTAGCCTCTCCAAATTGCAAATCTATCTGGACCCTTATCTCTTCTTGAAGAAAGTAAAAGCGTTCCTTACCTTCTCAGATAGGTATTCGATTTATCTGGAACTTCAGTAACTTGCAAAACTCTTCCTTTAATTCTTCTTCTAGAAACTTCTTGCATATAGAGTGAATCGTTCCTGCATACTCAAACTCTTTTTTGGCCCTAACAAACTTATTGATTCTCTTCCTGATCTCAATAATTCCTCTGTTGGTATAGGTAACTAGAAGTATCTTTCTAGGTTCTATCTTCTTTGAGAGATAAAAGCCTATCTTTTCAATAATTACGAAAGTCTTGCCTGATCCCGGACCGGCAATTATTCCTACATTCTTGGCTTCATCGAATCTAATTACATCTAACTGTTGTTGATTTGGTACTTGCCTAGAAAGTGTCACAATCCCTAAAAATAGCTACCCTTAAGTCCTCTTAGACCTAAGGTAAATTTAAGTTTTGAACCTCTTAAAGTATCTTGTTCTACTTAAATGAAAAAAACATAAAGCAATACACAACTGTCAGTTACCTACAAACAGAAAAATTTAAACAATTCATAAAGCCCCAGCTGTGTGCACTCTTTGAAAAAGGTCTTCTAAACTCTTCTTCTCCCCTAACTCTTTTTCAGAACAGCAGGAAAATTACAGGTCCGCTAAGCAAGAAGTTAGATCAAGAAACTCTCTCAAAGATAAACAGTCACTGCAGCTACCTGGGAAAGTGAAGTGAGTTCTTTCTGGAGAAAGCAGTTAACTTCTGTCAACAAAACTGCCTGGGTGACTGATCAGACTTAGATCTAAAGAGAAACTGACATATCATCTCTGAAGCTACAGAGGAGAGCAAGAAATACTTTAGCTCAAAAAAGAGTAGGTCAACTACATGATTGTGATTTCTAGAATTGGGAGACCAACAAGAATATAAGTACTCTTTCTTCTTAGAAAAAGAAGAATTTAAGAACCATGAAAACGAATCAATCTTTATGGAGATCATGAATCACTTTAAGTCTTTTTTGCCCTGCTGCAGCGACTTTATCAGCTGGAATAACTTCGCCAAACGACACTCTTTGAAAAAAACTTCAGACTACCAAAACGAATGCGAGATTACCATGTGAGAATTCGACTTCTTCGACCTAAAGACTAAGGAGGTAGTTGACCTAAAGTTTCAGAAGAAATCCTGAGATCTCAATTGAGTCTGACAGTGTCTCCTGTATGTATACCTCCTAGATTTCTACTACGGAGTTGAAGCTAAAGGGATAAAACTCATTAATACTTTTTCAGGGGAAGAATGGTCTTCTTCACTAGAAGACTTATTTGGTAAAGGAGGAAGAAAGAAGTTCTTTAGTCTATTAAAGAAGGAAATAGCTGACTATGAAAAGAACAGGTTTATGAACAGAATACTATCTTGCTTTCAAGATTGAGACCAGAAGGAAGGACTGAAGGAGATAGTGTCTACCCACTTTTTTTGTTCTGAAGAAGATTCTTGTATTCCTGTCTACAGTAGCTTTATAGAGTCTTTAAATAAGAACAGGCAGAGGAGTGACTTTTTGTCTAATATCCACTCAGCTAAGTGAGTCTGAGAGCAGTGAACTCAATTCCAACTAGGAAGATAAGTCGAATCCTCCCAAGAACTTCTCATTCTTAGATTTAGATTGGTGCTTTAAAGAACACTCTTCATAGGCTTCCCTAGAAAAAGGGGTATTAGATTCAGTAACCATTTTTTCTATGAGGGCGTAAGGCACTCCTTCTCTCTCTACAAGAGTGAAGAGTCGTTGCTCTAGGCCTCCCTCCCTGTTAGATATTTCTCTTTGTATCTTTGAGTCAAAGCTTTCTAGGATTTTCTTAAAACCTTCATATTCAGAAAGGATTTTCTCTTGAATCTCAGGTAATTTGCCTTCCAAAAATGGATGTAACCCTACCAGGATGTCAAATATCTTTTCAGATAGCGACCTTAAAGAAGAAGAAATATCAGAAACCTCAAGAATATAAAGACCCACTATAGACCTCCTAAGTAGCTTTCTGAGTACATATCCTCTTCCCTTGTTGGAGGGGGTAAGACCCTCTCCCAGCAAGAGGGTTAAGGTTCGTAAGTGGTCAGCAATCACCTGGAATTGAGCCTTCACCCTATATCCTCCTTCAGGGTTCACTCCATAGTATGTGAACCTAGAGTTAGCCTCTATCTCCTTGATCAAAGGAGAGAACTGAGAACTATGAAACACATCTTCTGCTTCCTCTAGGATGGTGATCAATCTTTCTAATCCTGCTCCTGTATCTATATTCTTAGTCTCTAGCTCTTCGTACTTACCCTCTTTAGCTCAGTATTGGGAGAAAACAATGTTCCAGATTTCTATATATCGATCATTAGGTATGTTCTCTGAAATTAACTTGGTGGATAGACCCTTAGGATCGTACTTCTCTCCCCTGTCATAGTAGATTTCTGTGCAAGGTCCGCAAGGCCCTTCTCCTATTTCTCAAAAGTTAGAACTACCTAGTCTAAGAATGGAGATGTCACTGCCTAACAAGCTTCTTCAGATATCTTCAGTTTCAGAGTCTTCTTCGTGAACAGTGATTACGAAGTTTTTAGGATCTAACTTTAAGTGTTTAAGCAAAAACTCAACAGCATACTCTACGGCTTCTCTCTTAAAGTAGCCCCCTATGGAGAAATTGCCCATCATCTCAAAGTAGGTAGAGTGCCAAGCATCCTCCTCAATGCTAGTTATGTCTACTGTCCTGACTACCTTCTGAACACTGGTAAACATTTGGTTCTTAGCCCCGCTGATGAAGTATTGCTTGATAGCACACATACCTGAGTTGATAAATAGTGTTGACTTATCATTCTCAGGAGGTATCAGAGAATGAGAGTCTATGACTGTATGGCCTTTGGACTTGAAGTAGTCTAATCAGATTGTCTTCAGCTCTGCAGGAGTGATAGATCTACCCATTATTTACCGAGGATCTTAGAAAACCTGATCCTAAGCATACTCTCTCATCAAAACTATAGAAAACGACTGCCTGTCCAGGAGTAGTCTTAACTATCTCTTCGTGCTCTAATCAGACCCCTTCTAAGTCTAGCGAGACAATCTTCCCTTTGGCGAACTTCTCAGTATGCTTGAACTTTAATTTAACTTCTTGATTTTCTAAGGGAGGTCCTCCTATTCAATGTAAGTCAACTACAAAACTACCATTTGTCATTAGGTATTTGTGTTTAGAGCTAGTTCTACATACATATAAGGTAGAAGAAGCAGGATCCTTATCACAGACACAGTAGGCTTCTTCTTGTCCAGAAACATTCGTCCCCTTTCTCTGGTGAAGAGAGTAGAAACACAGCCCTTTGTGAGTCCCTAATTCTTTGTTGGTTTCTATATCTACCACCTTGCCTTTTATAGGAGAGACGTACCCAGAGATAAAAGAATTAAAGGATCTTTTGCCAATAAAGCAAATGCCCCTACTGCTTCTCTTTCCTCAATTAGGAAATCCCTCTTTCTTGGCTATCTGTCTTATCTCGTCCTTGCTTTTAAAACCGCTTAGAGGAAAGATGATGTCCTTTAGCTGTTCTTGGGTAAGCCTTGAAAGGAAGTAAGTCTGGTCCTTGAGGGGATTAGAGCACGTACCTAGAAGATACTTACCTTCTTCCTTGATGATTCGAGCATAGTGACCTGTTGCTAATTTAAGGTCTTCTCCTAGGTCTTCTTTAACTTTCTTTAGTAAGATTCCAAACTTTATCTTGGAATTGCAACCTAAATCAGGATTGCCTATTAAATTCGATTCAACATCTGAGATAAAAGGCTTAAATACCTGAAACCAGTATTCACTGGTGAAGTTATAGGTATATAAAGGTATCTCTAGATGATGAGCTACCTCCTTAGCCAACTTGAGGTCTTCATCCAAAGACTCACATTTAGGATCATCAATCATGTGAGACTCGTTAATCTGTCGATCTCAATTAGTCATAAATACAGCACCTATAAGTTGAACATCCTTTCGTCTCTTGAGGAGCAGACCGGCAACAGCTGAATCAACGCCTCCAGATAGAGCAATCACTACTCTAGTCATCTAAATGAGTGATTCGAAGCTAAAGAAACTAAAGGAGGAGCTTCTTAAAGCCGAAGATAGCTACTATAAGGGTCAGCCAGTCATCTCTGATGAAGAGTATGACATTAAGCTACGAGAAGCTGAAACATTAGGGCTAGACACACAAATAGGTTTTGTCTCTTCAGAATCTTCAAAGCTGAAGCATGATCACGTCATTCCTATGCTCTCTCTCGATAATGCTTTTAATACAGCAGAATTAACTGATTTCTTTGAGTCTCACAAGAAGCTCTTAGGACTAGATTCTTCTGCTGCCCTAGAGTATTTTTTAGAGCCTAAGATAGACGGAGTAAGTATCAGCCTTCACTACAGGGAAGGCCAGCTTATAGAAGCCTTAAGTCGAGGAAATGGACTCCAAGGTGAAAGCTTACTGAAACACATTAGGGAAATGAACTCTATTCCTTCAGAGATTCCGTATAAGAGAGAACTATTGGTGAGGGGAGAGATATATACCTCTAAGTCAGACTTTCAGGTGATCCAGAAAGAGGCAAATGCTCAAGGAAAGAAATTTATGAACTCTAGAAATTACGTAGCAGGGACACTAAGGCTAAAAGCATCTAATGAAATCAAGTCAAAGCGCCTTTCTTTTATTGCCTATAGATCTATAGAACTAGATGATCGAGAAAGGTCATTTAACTCTCAATCCCGATTGTTGGCGTTCTTGAGGTCTCAGGGAATACCTACACATCAGGAGGAATTCACCTTAAGAAGTTCTAGTCAAGAGGAGATTCTCTCATTCATTGAGTCTTTTAGAGATAAGAGAGACTCTTGGGACATCCCTACAGACGGATTGGTCGTTAAGCTAAATGACTACTCTCTGTATGACCAAATAGGTTCTACATCTAAGTTCCCTAAGTGGGCCATTGCCTTCAAATACCCTGCTTCCATCAAGGAGACAATACTAGAGAAAATAGAAACAACTGTAGGTAGAAGTGGTCGAATTACCTACCTAGGAAAGCTAAAGCCTGTGCACATAGATGGAAGCCTCATCAACCAGGTATCTCTTCATAACTTTGACAATATTCAAAAGCTAAATCTGAGAGAGGGTAGTCTAGTTCAGGTATACAAATCAGGAGAAATAATCCCCCAGATACTGGGACTTTCTAAACATCAATCTAACCTTCACCTGCCTGAATATCAGCTAGCAACTAAGTGTCCTTGTTGTTCTTCTCTTCTAGTATTTAGGGAGTCCAACAAGTTACAGTACTGCACCAATCTTTCTTGTGAAAGACAAATTATCTGTCAGATGATCTACTTCTGCTCTAAAGAGTGCCTAGATATAGAGGGCCTTTCAGAGGGAATACTCACAAAACTTTACAGAGAAGGATTTTTAAGGGGGACAATAGACCTCTTTTCCCTATATAAATACAGAGAAGAGATTTATAGGTCACCTAACTTAAACATCAAGGAAAAGACATTCAACAACTTAATAGCCTCTATAGAGAGAAGCAAGTCTTGTTCTCCTCAACAACTTCTTGCGTCCCTAGGAATTGACTATATAGGCAAAGAAGTAGCCAAGTTACTTCTCAAGCGATTTGGATCCCTAGACTCTCTCTTTCTCTCCTCTCTAGAGGAGAAACAATCTATATTGGGAGTAGGTCCTAAAAGCTCTCAGGCACTTCAAGATTGAATCTCTGAGGAGAAAAACAGAGTCTTCATAGAACAACTAAGGGAGCTTAATTTCTCTAATGCATTTTCTAGCTCGTTCACTTCTTCACCCGCACGCCCGTTAGCGAACGAGTATTGAGGAAAAACAGTCGCGATAACTGGTTCTTTTTCTATTTCAAGAGACAAAATTATTAAAGAGCTGACAGAAAGATATGGAATGGAATTCAAATCTTCTCTGTCTTCTAAAATCGACTACCTTTTAGTAGGGGATAATCCAGGTTCTAAGGTAGAGCAGGCAAGAGAAAAGAATATCTCAATAATCTCCTTAGAAAAGGTAGAAAAGTTACTTAAAAGCTAATGTTTTCAATCAAGGAACTTCTAAAGATAGGAAACCAAGAAAAAGAGTATACGTTACAAGGTTGAGTCAAATCTCTACAAAGATTCAATTCTGTTTGCTTTATCTCCCTAAATGACGGTAGCTCTATACAAGGTCTGCAGGTAGTAACTACTCCTGAATCAATAGACAATCTAAACCTGTCTTTAGGCTCTGCCATAGAAGTTACAGGTAAATTAGTTCCCTCAAAGGGATCTAAGCAGTCTTTTGAGTTCAAAACCACTAGTCTAAACCTACTAAAGGAGGTCTCAAGTGATTTTCCATTGGCCCCTTCCAAGCTAGGTCTAGATTACCTAAGATCTCAGCAGTTAGTTAGACACCGAACCTCTTTATTTCATTCTGTGTATGAGATAAGAAGAGAGTTAACTCAAGGGGTGTATACCTACTTCTATGATCATCACTTCTATCCTTCATTTGCTCCTATTCTTACAGGCAACTCTTGTGAAGGAGGATCAGAACTATTTAGCCTTACGCAAGCAGACTCCGAGTTTTTCAAACACGAAAACATACTCTTAAGTGTTAGTGGTCAGTTCTACTGTGAAGCTATAGCCTTAGGACTTAAAAATAGCTTTTCTTTCGGTCCTACCTTCAGAGCGGAAAAGTCAAATAGCGTCTCTCACCTCGCAGAGTTTTGAATGATTGAAGCTGAATTAGCCTTCTGTGATCTTGAAAAACTTATCTCTTTTGTATATGACTTCTTTATCTACCTGTTAAAGAGAGTCCTAGAAAACTGTAGAGACAGTCTCTTAGAGATCTCTAAACTAACAGAAAACAGTGAACTTATCTCTAAACTTGAAGGAGTTGTTTCCTCCACATATAAGGTGATTACCTATGATCAGGGAGTAGAGATACTAGCCAAAGTTAAGGGATTTGAATGAGGAGAAAACTTTGGCAAGGAAGACGAACAGATACTCTGTAAAGAATTAGGAGAGAAGGTTGTTTTTGTGACTCACTTTCCCTCCAGTTTTAAGCCTTTTTATATGACTAGATCTGAAGACCAGAAGACTACCTTTTCTTTTGACATGCTGGTAGAGGGCATAGGGGAATTGGCCGGAGGTTCTCAGAGAGAAAGTGACTTCGAAAAACTGAGTTGTTCTATTAAAGAAGCAGGGATTAAGCCTTCTGAAGTGGACTGATATCTAAAGCTCAGAGAGTATGGTTATCACTCTTCTGCAGGTTTTGGCGCTGGTTTTGAACGACTTCTGATGTTTGTAACTGGATTAAAAAACATCAAAGACTTAGCTGTCTTTCCTAGGTCTTATGGCAACCTACAGCTTTAAAGCGCTTTAACTCCTAGACTTTTTTAAACAAGACCAAAATAAGAGTTTTCAGTCCCTTACTTAAATAAGTTTCTAAAGGTTAGCCTAGCTGTATATCTTTTCTCTTTTGACTTTCGTTACTTTACCTGTCGTTCCTTTTTAGAGAGTGTTATCTTGTTGCCTTCTTTGGTCCAGGAGAAGTCATCTTGACCTAGGTCGTGCAGAGAACTGTCGCAAGCTAAGAAGTAGTGGCTTCCGTAACGAGAATATCTTTCATCTACCCTACCTCTATATCAACACTCTATGTTTAACTTACTCTTTAAGTCGTCAGACTTATCTAACTTTTGGTCTTTTTTAGTTGAGTCAACATAACCATTTTGGTTACATGTAAGTTCGACTGTCTTTTCGTTGATGTTAGCTAGGATTGGTGAACCTCCTTTGGCGCAGTCAAGGTAGGTTTCCTGAGCAACCAACTTGTCACCAGAAGACTTATAATACCTCCACAGTAATCATCTTTCTTGACCTTCTGGAACTCTTTCATAGAAAAGAGGGTATCAGCCTAACTTGTCGGTGATGTAGGATGCCCCCCCCACGACACCTCCGGAGCAGATTAGGGAAAGCATAACCTTAGGGACTAAGGTCAACTTATCTGATAACTTGTTCTCTTAGCAAGAAGAGATTATAAGTACCTAGGCTACTAGCCTTTTTAAGAGGGTCTGTTGATCTTGAAAGTCAATTTTTCAGGATTAGTCTCCTTAGAAAGTGTTAGATTGTCTAACTTATCGCAGTTGAAGTTCTTAATGTTGGGTGCTGATTCAAAGGATGAACACTTTAACTTAGCTACTTCTGAATTATCTTCTTGACTTACTTCCTCTTCCTTAGCTTCTTGTGAATCTCCATTAGTTTTTACATAAACCATCCTTAGAGAAGCCTCTTGTTGAGGTTGATTTCCTAAGACACAACTGATTTCGGCTGTAGAATCGTCTTTCTTTAAGAGTTTCAGATTAGGATATTTTTTATCTCCTTCACTAGAGCCTTTGCAACCTAGTGTTTGTTTGGGTTCAGAGGATGAAGAGAGCTGAAAGGAGAACTCTATATCTGAAGCGTGACTAGAAGATCGACCCCCTGCACTAGCTACTCCTAAATTGTCAATTAAGGGACTTAGATAGATGTAAGAGGTAACTCCCGTACCCCCTACTCCCAGGGATGACACTACTGCGGTCACTACCTTAGCTGTGAAGGTCATATAAATCTCTAGAGAAACAACTACTAACCTATATTTGTCTTTTAATTAATTAAGTTTGTAGGTCTACTGACCTTGAGTTTTAATCTCGAAGAGAACTTTAGACTCACCCTCATTTAAGGTCATTTCTAGACTGTGAGAGCCACTAACACGACACTGAAAGATATTGACAGCTCCCTTAGTGGAGTCTTGATAAGAGTCACATTGTAGATTGGAAATAGGATCGGAATCACCTACATCTTCTTCACCTTTCTGTTCAGAAGGTTTAGGCTTCAGAGATGATTCTTCTTGAGGCTTTTCTGATACAAAGCACTTAACTTCAGCCTTATTGGAGCTTTCCTTCACCAATTGGATGGTGTAATGCTTACTGGAGTCAGTTAAATCAGGAGACTTACACTTCAAGACTGCCACCTTAGGTTCAGTCCCTGCAAGACTTAATTTAAAGCTTCCTTTTTCTATCTCCTGAACTTGTTGACGAGAGCTAGAGTCTAGATCCCTATTACCTTCAGAATGGGCTGTGCCTGCTATTAGATTGGTGTAGGCTACGTAACCTCCTCCGCCTACAGTACCACCAGCCAAAACTGTTGGAACTACAACCTTCCATGCAATTGTCTTTAGGATCATTGTCTTGCTAGTTAGTAGATTCCTCTATTGTAAAGATGATCTTTTGGTTATTTTCTGAGCTCATCTTTAAGGTTTCAGAGCTACAAGAACACTGAAAAAGTTTATAAGGAAAGGAATCATAAGAGTTACAGCTTAGCCCTGATATCTTTCCATCCTTTTCTTCTATCTCTTCGTAAGCTTTCTCTTCCTTTACCTTAACTACCTTTAACTGGCTAGATTGATCAGATTCTGAAACAACACAGCTGACTTCTGCAGATTTCTCGCTTATCTGTAGCAGTCTTAGTCCGTGTTTTTGATTCTTTCCCTTTTCTAGGGAAGAATCAAGGCAAACTAATTTAGATTGAGTTTCACTTCCTGATACTTTAAAAGCTGCTTCTCAGCCTTCAACCTTGTTCTCTTTGTTCACGGGATCTGAGGTACTAATCAAGTAGGGCGAAATTACCAGGTAACCTCCTCCGCAGAGCCCTCCCAAGGATAGGAAGGGAACCCCTATTTTGGCCGCAAGGGCCTTACCTATCAAAGGCTAGATTAACTTTCTTTGATTTCGAACACTATCTTAGGAGCTTGATCTCCTGTTTCTTCTAGTGTCATAGTTGCCTTTTTTCCTGCAGAAACAGTACATTGAAAGACACTTACCTTGTCTGTTTGGAATGTACTGCAAGAAAGATTAGATATAGGATCTGTGTCTTCTTGTTCCTCCTCAACATTTGGCTCTTGAGAGTCTTTTTTAGGTTTTAAAGTCTGACTGGTCTGAGGTTGAGCTGAAGAAAAACACCTAATCTCGGCTTTTTTGGAGTCTTCTTTAAAGAGAGCTATGTTGTAATGTTGCTTATCTTGCTCTTTAGGTCCGCTACATCTCAAGATTTCTGTTTTGCCCTCTCCAGTAGACAAAGAAACTTGAAAACTGTCACTGTCTAATTGCTGAGAGGACTTAGAAGCTGTACTAGGAGAGTCACTTTGACTTTTATGTAACTCAGTCATTGATTGGTACGCATAGTAGCTGCCTCCTGCGGTCCCTGTAGCCAAGAGGGCGGGAGATACTACCTTTACGAATAAGGTTCTCAGAAGCATCTACCTATTCGTTAGCTCGAGTAGCAGTAAAGAGTATCTTCTTATCTTGCTGGGTCATCTCTATCCTGTCTGGAGGACTAAATGTGCAAGTGTAGACCTTAGAAGGAGGTCCGTCAAAGCTAGTGCACTCTAACTTACCTATCAGAGAATCATCTATTTCAGGATCTTCATTCGTTCTTTCAGGTCCTGACTCTTTATATACCTTTAGATTTCCTGATTGTTGAGAATCCCCTCCTACACAGGTGATGTAAGCGGAAGTATCGCTTTCCTTCTTAAATTGAATGTTGTGGTGGGCCTTTTCTCCTAAGTTCTCGCCTGAACAATCTAGAGTGAAGCTTTTACCCGATAACTGAATGGTGAATTGACCTTCAGTCAGCTTTTTTGATGTTCGACTTTGAGACGCATTAGTTTCTTCTGAAGTCTTCAGTCCTTGATGAGACTCTTCAGGCATTACATGATAGACATAGTAGTAACCTCCACCTCCTACAGTACTTGTAGCTAAAGTTACTGGAGCAACTATCTTTACCATTGCAGTTCTTAGAAGCAACTTCTAAGTAGTGGCTTTTTTAATTTCGAAAACTATTCTAGGTCCTCCCTAAGATTGATCATCTAGTCTCATCTCAACCTTTCTGCCTCCGTTGATAGTGCATTCGAAGACCCTCACATCTTCCCCATTACCTCCTTGAAAAGAGTCACATTGCAGATCAGCTATAGGATCATTGTCTACATTATCTTCTTCCGACGCTTTGTCTCTTTCTACAGGCTTCAGCCGATTAGGCGTCTGAGCTTCCTCTCCTTCAGAACAGGTAAGCTCTGCCTTATTAGCCTCTACCTTTCACAGGTTGATGTTGTAGTGTTTTCCCTCTTGAGGTGTGGGGATTGCACATTTAAGAATCTCCTTGTTGCCTCCTTCAGAAGACAGAGACACCTGAAAGCTATCTTTTCCTACTACTCGAGAAGGAGTTGTCGGGTGATCATCACTCACCCCAGGATTACCTTCTGATCTGGTAATAGTTGTTTTTGAAGTTAAGGAATCTCAAATGGAATAGGCAACATAACTTCCTCCGCCTACAGTCCCTGTGGCTAGAGTAGCAGGAACTACAACCTTCACCATTAATGTTTTTAAAAGCATCTAAGAAAGCTGTGAAATTCTAAAAATCAGCTTTGATTCTCCCTTTTCGAATGTGAGTTTTTGAGAGTTTAAGTGACAGTCAAAACTCTTGTGAGGAGCGTCGTCGTAGGCATTGCACTCTAACTTAGTAATAGGCTTGTTGGGATCTTGCTCAACAACTTCTAACTCTGTATTCTCAGACTTTTGCCCTTCCTTCTTCGCTTGAAGAGTTAATTTAGCTACTTGTGGGTCTTTGCCAGATACACAGGTGATTTCTGCAACATCATCTCCGGTCATAAGTAGTTGAAGATTATGTTGCTTCTTATCGGACTCTTGAAGGTTCTCGTCTAGACAGATCAAAGAAAGAGTCTGGTTTTTTCCTTGACCTTTAAGTGTGACTTGATACTCAAATCCCTTGGCTGTTGACTCTTCAGCTTTTAGATCTTGAGATTTAAGAACATAAGCGTCCACGACATAGTAACTGCCTCCTCCAACACTACCTACAGCTAGAAAAGGTACTCCTACCTTAAGGGCTATTGCCCTTAAAAGCACCTAAGAAGACCTGTTTTGAATCTCAAAAACGATCTTTGAAGATCCTTCCTCTAAGGTCATTGAGACGCTTTTATTTCCTGAGATAGTACAAACAAAGACATTTAACTTCTCTTTGTTTCCATCTTGAAAAGAATCGCAAGATAGGTCAGCTATAGGCCCTGTAACCTCTTGATCTTCATCTTCACTACTCTTGTCCTTGATCCTTAGTTGGGAAGATGATTGAGATTCGTTCTCGCTAGAGCAGGTGATTTCAGCTTTAGTATCTGTAATCTTTCACAAACCTATTTGGTAGTGCTGACCTTGTGTCAGCTCAGGATCTCTGCAAACTAAAGTCTTTCTCCTGCCTTCAGCAGAAGATAGGGAGATCTCAAAGCTATGGTCCCCTAAAGGCTTAAGCGGCGCCGGTTCATCTCTTCCATCTGAGGTTGCGCTCTGAATACCTTGAACCCCTTGTCCCCTATCTTCGTTCTGAGATTCTTTTGTTTTAGGATTTTGGTCTTGATCAGGATTGCCTGATTCTCTAGGTAATAAGTATTGAGAAACATAGTATCCTCCTCCACCAATAGACCCAGTTGCTAAGGTAGCTGGAGCAACTATCTTGATAAGAGCAGTTCGCAAAAGCATCTAGGTGTTTGACTCTTTATTAACTACAAAAACAATCTTGCTCTCTGCTTGAGTCTCTTCTAACTTCATATTTATCCCTTCAGAGCCTCTAAAGGTGCAGGTGAAAACCTTAGCTCCTTCACCTTCAAAGGTTGTACACTCCAGACCAGAGATGCTTCCTGACGCTTCAAGGTCCTCTTCATCTTTGCGCTCAGGATCTTTAATTCTTAACGTAATTCCTGGCTGAGGAGAATCTGAGAGACCACAAGTAAGTTCTGCACTATCATCAGACTTTTTTCACAAACTGATGTTGTAATGCTGATTGTCACTTAACTGAGGAGACTTACACTTTAATACCTCTTTCCTTCCCCCTTCAGAAGACAGAAAGACCTCAAAACTACCCTTAGCTAAAGCTTCAGGTTGAGGCGATTGCTTAGCAACTAGAGTTGACTCTTCAGTAACGCCTATTTGATTGCTAATTTGTGAATTTGTTTTTGGTTCTTGTCCTTCTTGAATCTCGGAAACAGGAAATAGATATTGTGCAACGAAATATCCTCCTCCGCCTACTGCGCTTCCTGCTAAAGTAGCAGGAGCTACTAACTTAACAAATATGTTCCTTAAGAGCATCTAGTCTTTGGACTAATCCTTAATCTCGAAAACTAATTTAGGAGCTCTCAATCCGTAAAGCTCAGATCTGGCTTCCGATCTCCTATTCTTGGGACCAGAACACACAAAGACATTGATTCTCTGGTCTCTTTTATTCCTGTAAGGTTGGCAACTTAATCCATCTATAGGATCAGTAATTTTACGATCTGGTTGACTTTCTTTAGTCTCGTCGGCCCTCACTAGGGGTCGTAAATAGTAACCAGACTGAGGACTATCACTCAACTCGCAGTGAACTTCTGCTTTATTAGGTCCTTCTCTCCAAAGAGTGACAGTGTAGTGCTTCCCTTCAGAATTAGGAAAGCTACATTCTAGTTTGTGAACTTGACTAGAGCCCTCTGCTAGAGAAAACTCAAAGCCATTATTGCCCAACTCAGAAGAAGACATCTTCTCTTTTAGAGGTTTTAGAAGTTCAGGATAGACAAAACTAGTAGCGATTAAACCTCCTCCAGTTAGGGCTCCTGTTGACCCTAAAATAGGTCCAACAATCTTTAGAACAGACACTAACTCTTAACTTCTTCGGATCTTAAAAGTGATCTTCTGTTCGGCTTTTTTAGCTTCTAAGCTACCTGAACTAAAAGTACAGTCGAAGTGTTTAAAGGGCTTTTGATCAAAAGAGCTGCACTCCAACTTGGTAATCTCGCCATCGTTAGCTTCAACATCAACCAATTCTGATTTCTCTTCTGATCCTTTCTTTTTCATAGTCAACTTGTGTTCTTGTTCATCCTTGCCAGCTACACACGTAATCTCTGCCGAGTCTCATCCAGTCAATAGAAGTTGAAGGTTATGGTGATTATTTTCTCCCTGAATGGTTGAATGAGAACAATCTAGGGAGAAAGACTGACCTCCCTCTCCCTTTAAGGTGATCTTGAATTCAGAGTTGTCAGTAGATACAGAACTCTGAGCCCCAACTCCTTCAGTCTTTCTTAGTACATAACTATCTGCTACATAGTAACTACATCCGCCAACGCTACCTACAGCTAAGCAAGGTAAGCCAACTTTTAAAGCAATGGTCTTTCCTATCACTGTCTAGCTCTCTGAAACACTCTAATACAGGCCCGAGATTACCTCTTTCTAGTGTTGAACAGTAAAAACTAATTTATCTTGTCTTTTATCTCCTACTAGCTCTTTATCTTTTGTGATTTGTAACTTCTTGTCTGTTAATGTACAGCCATAAAACTTAGGTTCATCTGAATCCGAAGATTTACAGCTCAATTTAGAGATATCTCCATCTTTAGAGGAATCAACCTCTGTTAAATCAGTTCCATTATTTTTCTTCTTCATCTTTAGTTCCTTCTCCATTCAAGATGAAGAGCCCTTTATGCATGTCAGTTCTGCTTTATTGGAATCAACTCAAAGGAATTGCAAATTTGCATGATCTCCTGTATTGACTTCGTAATAGGGACAAGTAATAGAGGTCCAGTCGCCTCCATTATTTTGAAAGGCAATTACTAGTCCTAAATGCTCTTCTGATGAGGGAATTGCCTGAGTGACTCCATAAGTCCCTCCGCCAAGAGCTAAACCAGGCAGGACTACCTTGCCTAAAACAGCTTTAAGGGCCATCTATTAAGAAGGTTGTTGAATTTTTATCACTAACTTCTCCTGTCCTTTTTCTCCAATAGATTCCTTTGTTACTTCTAGTGCTTGAGTGCCTAAGTGACACTCAAAGTTCTTAGCATCATCAAAAGAGCTGCACTCTAACCTAGAGATAGGTTCGGAATCTTCTCCTACTTCTACTAACCTCTCTTCCTTAGTCTCTTTATCAGATACTGCTTGTTTTTTCATTAGGGTCAACTTCGCTGATTGATCGTTTTGACTAGACGTACAGGAGATCTCAGCAGTATTAGGATCAGTCAACAAGAACTGAAGATTGTGCTTTTCTTCGCTTTCTTTATGTTCGTCTAAGCAAATAAGAGACAGGGTAGTCCCTGTTTGGTTTTTTAAGGAGAATTTATATTCAAAGCCTTTAGCTTCTGAAGACGATTCTCCAATATCTTTTGTCTTCTCAAGGACGTAATTGCCCACAACATAGTAGCTTCCTCCTGTTAATCCTCCAGTAGCTAGCAAAGGTAATCCTACTTTTAAGGCAACTACTTTGGCTATCACAAACTAGGTGACTTTGATAGTTACCTTTTGTTGGAGCTTATCCCCTATAGTTTCTTTGCCTAGGGTTAGTTGGAGTTTCTTTTGATCCAGAGAGCATGCGTAGGCCCTAATCTCGTGAAGGTCTTGAGATTCACAAACTAACTTAGATAGCCCTACTTCAGGTTTTTCTGTGCCTGTAACTTTTAGGGTCTTTTCTTTTTGTTCCTGATTAGCTTTAACGCACTTCAGTTCTGCAGTATCCTCACTTACCTTAACTAACTTGAGATTTGCATGCTCATTGTTTGAATAGTCGTAGTAAGGACACATTAAGGTAACATGTTGATTCTCCTTGGTTGAAATAGAAAAGAGTGAACCTGATGTATCAAAACTCTCTAAGGGAATTGCCTGAACAACTCCGTAGGTACCTCCTCCGACTAGGAGTGCAGGAAGACCTAACTTAAGGGCTATTGCTTTAAGAACCATAAAAAAAATTAGATTTCTTGTCCTTTAGCCTTGAATACTACCTTCTTTTGTTCCTGACCCTTCAAGGGCTCTAAAGTCATTTCCAAAATTTGAGAACTCAATCTACACTCAAAGTTCTGATAACCAGAATAATCATCGCATTCAAGTCCGCGGATAGGTCCGTCAGATTCGCTCACCTCAACTAATTCAGTCTTACCTAATTCTGAGCCCTTCACCTCTTGTTTCTTTTGAAGAGTTAACTTGCCAGATTGTTGTTCTTTGCCTGACGTACAGATAATCTCTGCAGAAGACTGGTCCACCCAAAGGAGTTGAAGATTGTATTTGTCATTTCCTTCTCTCAGATTCTCTTCTAAGCAAAAAAGAGAAGCCGATTGAGCTTGCTGATTCTTAAGTGTAAAGCTAAAATTGAGTCCCTTCTGTCCTAGTTGGCTTTGTCTCTTGTCTTCTAAAGGTTTTGAAACATAGCTATCAAAGACGTAATAACCGCCTCCTGTAAGACTTCCTGCAGTTAAAAGAGGAAAGCCTACCTTTAGAGCAATAGCTTTGCCTATCAAAACCTTAGTGGTTTAATTCTTTAGCCAAGACCTAAATAACTAGTCTTTCTTGATTTGTATCACTAGCTTCCTAGATTCCTTATCTTGATCACGATAGCTTTCTTCCTTAATCTTTAATTTCTTTCCCTCTAACAAACATTCAAAAACCCTTAATTCAGAAATGTCTTTGGATTCGCATCTCAGTTTGTTGATCTCTCCTGACTCAGATGCAACAACATTTTTTAACTCGTCATCTCCTTGACTCTTAACTTTCATCTGAAGTAACTTCTCTTTTTGATCTTCACTTCCAGCTACACATAAGATCTCTGCTCTATCACTAGAGACTTTTAAGAGTTGAAGATTAGAGTATTGAGATTCTGAGAGGCCTTCAGCAGGACATATCAGTCGGGACCATTCCTTATCTTGATTAGAAACGTAAAAGGCAACTCCTGACGTTTCATATTCTTGACTCATTAACTCAACAGCACCATAGGTACCTCCTCCAACTAAAAGAGCAGGTAAACCTACCTTTAGGGCGAGAACTTTAGTTATCAAAGACTTCGTTACCTAATTTTGAAAATTAGCTTATTCTGGGTTTCCTCTCCTACTCTTTCTGTTCCGTTGATGATCTCGAAATCTTTATCTTTAAGGGTGCACTTGAACAGTTTAGGTTCGTCTCTATCTTGGGAATCACACTGCAAAAGAGCTATTTCACCATCTTCAGGGGATTTGGTCTCTTGATAAGTGCTTCCTTGCATTTGTTTCTTTACCTTAATATTCTTCCCTTGATCTGAACTCCCTTTAATGCACTTGAGCTCTGCTGTCTTCTCGTCAAACCTTAAGAGAAGTAGATTAGGGAAATAACTATCAGAAAGATCGTATAGAGGACAGTCTAGAAGTGTTGTCTTATCGTTGGTGTTTTGGAAGTAAAAGGGTATTCCTTGTTCTTCAGTAACCCCTATAGGTAAGGCTTGAATGATACCGTAGCTGGTGATGCCCCCCCCAGCTAACAGAGAGGGTATGACTACCTTTGCAGAAAGAACTTTAAGAATCAACTTCCTAAGAGATTAAAGACCTTCTAACTAGTAACTGAATTTACTAACTTTTGAGATTTAAGGTAAATTTAGTAGTTTGTCTCTAAATTCCTAACTTAGTGTGAAGGATTCACTATCTCAACATTTTCAAAGAAACTATCGTAGATTTCCTTTACATACACCTTTCTTCACTTTGGCTTTTCAATCTTTTGGAACTCATCAGTTTCCTTGTTGTATAGGTGATTTGTATTAGCTACTCTTACTAAGGCTCTTCTAACTCCATTAGGGTCTTCAATTCAATACCTATGCCCTTACAGTCAACTATGAAGGCTGCTTGAGGATGGGGCATTTCACAACTTAATTTAGTGATAGCTCCGTCTGTCTTTTCTACTGGTTTTTCTCAAATCTGACCATCTGAAGACTTACCTAATTTGACTAGCTCCAGGGTCTTTGCGGTCTGAGGAGTATCTGAGACAACACATCTAATTTCATCTGTATTGTCGTCCTTGTAAATGAATTTCAAATTGTGGTACTTAGAAAGTCCTTCACCTAAATCTGATCTAGGACAAACCCAAAAGACACTCTTAGGGTCATCAACTGAACCTACAGTAACTCGAGTTCCCTCTACTGTTTCTCAAACAGGCTCATAGATAAAAGGAGCATAAGTTGCACCATAAACAACTCCTCCTCCCCAAAAGGCCTGTTCCGGCCCAAGTCATCAGCTTTCCAGGAATATACATTACTTTCTTGAAAACCTAACTACGAAGTCTATTTTAAATAAATTTACCCTGAAAGCTTTTAAAGCTTTATCCAGCTGTCGCTTAAAGAGGCGAAAGTAGGGCCTTAATTAAACATTTGCATTACCCGATTGTCTACAAAGATTTACCTTAGAAAGATCTGTTCCTTTAAATTTGCTGTCTACTATTCATTGATTAGGCTGACCAGGTCTACTGTTTGCTTCGTAAGTAGGGTCACTTATACAAGCTTTCTGACTATCTTTTTCTAAAGCGTAATTAATCGTTACTTTATTCCCTACTAAATGATCCTTGTATCTTTGAGAGAGTCAGTTAGGTAAGACTATCTCTACCTCAGGTCCTGAAGTATCGTCGCTATAGACAGCTTTGACTATTTGCCCCCCCCAGCTACTGCTTTATAGGTCAGTACTCCCCCACCAGAGATACCTGTAACTGAGGCAGCACATAAGACAAACTTGAAGAAACCTCCCATAACTTTTTAAAAGATAGTTATCAATTCTTAAGTAAAATTAAAGGTTTCTCCTTAAGCCTGAATAGCTTGAGGAGTATACAGTCTATTAGTATTGCAAACTAACGTTTTTTGATTTTATCGTTACACATAAACCCGCATTCAAGGGGAAGGCCTCGTTGCTCTTTATATTGATTAGCGCATTGCAATACATGTTCACAATACTCAGAACACTGATCTTCTGAACAACCAGGAATATCGCTCAGTTTTTTGTGGTCTATGTGTTCCTTCTCTTCTCTGGTAGTCCCCCTGAGGTTCTTAACTAAGTAGTAAATTCCAAAGGCAGTACCGCCTGTAGCCAACAGGGAAACAATACCTCCGAGGCAACCTTAGCTAGGAAAATTAGATCGATCAACTTAACTAGGACTTAGGTCCATACTTAGAAACTAGTTCCGAAAAACCTCCGAGATGTTGTTTAACCTCTTCAGGAGTCATGTAGGGCGCATAATCGCTCTCCTTTAAACATTTATGGCCGCAGCTTAATGTAGTAGAGGAATTAGCGCCGCAAGAGACGACGTGATCACAAGCAAGGCTAGTGCAACCGGAAGAGCTTAAAAGTTCATGACTCTCTTTGTGATCTTCTGCAGCTTCCTTTCCTGTTGAATTCAAATTAGTAGTTAGAGCGTAAACACCATAAGAGGATCCTCCTATTAAGGTAGCAGAAGCTAACGAACCTCCTACTATTTTTGGGGGAAGTACTGGATTCATTTGCTCTAGAAGACAGTAACTTTAAATTTTAAAATAGAAGTCTCGAAAAAAAGTTTAAGGAAATGCTATCCCTTCATGCCAAAGCTGTAGTTGGCTTCTCCTTACTAGGTGGCGCTTCTCTAGGAGGAGTCTACGGAGTTAAAGAGGTAGTTCACTTGGCTGGGGGGGGCATTCATTCAATCTAGGAGACAGATACTGTAAGAAGGATCCACAATATAGAGGAGACTGCATAGTTTTCGGACCTTCTAAAGATCTACCTCAAGGTGGTATCTATCTATTAGTTACCTCTAGCGTAGAAGACCCTGTTAAAGAGTTAAGCGAAACAAACTATCAATACAAAGACCTAAAGGTACTTTACGAAGACTATCCAGGACTAAAGGAATATACAGAGGAATTAGTAACTAAATACAAGGATTGAGGTTGTACCTACACACAAAGAAATGGACAAATACAACAGTCTCACTACTGAGACTTTAAGTGCACCAATAAGCCTACGGAAGAAACTAGTTCTTAATGGTAAATAGAATTCTGGATGCTTCTTTAGTCATCTCTAATTCCTTGTCAGGAACATTGAAGTTACACATAAAGGGTCTGAAGGGATAGTCTTCATAGGAACTGCACTCTAATTTATAGATAGGTCCAACAGAGTCAGAAGCTTCTTCATCTCTAGTCTCTAGAGACTCTTCTGTTCCTTCCTTAACCATCTTTATAGTTGCTGATTGTTGATCTGGTCCAGATACACATATAAGCTCTGCTGATTTTTCATCTATCCTCCTTAGTTTCAAGTTATGTTTTTTCCCTTGTTCTAAAGAGGAATCAAGACACTTCAAAGAGAGTGTCTTTTCTTTCAGTTTGAATTCAAAATCGACTCCATCAAGGAGATTCCCTGACTGAGTATTAGGTTTATTTTCTGATGCTTGACCTAGAGGAACTAGGTAAGTAGCTCCATAAGTTCCTCCTGCACCTAGCCCTAAAGCTCCTGTTACAAGAGCTACAGCTTTATAGGGAGCCAAGCTATCTCTTCTGTTCTGGAGTTACCTTAAAAACGACCTTATCAGTTCCTGACTGTTCGAGAGTTCAATCTTTGGAGTCTAGTTCACAGATTCACTCCATATTAGGATAGTTGCCATAGGTATTGCATACTAAATCTGCTATAGGATGCTTGTCATCTATAGTTTGCTCTTCTCCCTTTAATTCGTCATAAGCCCTCAATTGACTAGTCACTGAATCTTCATTGGGTATTTCTGTGCAGCCCAGTGTGATTGAGTTCTCAGTTTTCTCGATGAAACCTAAAAAGGGTAACTTACCTTCACCTAGCTGATTAGAGCAAATTAAAGACGCTTTTACTGTTGAGTCATTTCTCTTGGAGAAAAGAAAGGAGATACTTTCTGGTTTCTCGGCCTTCTGACCTGGAGCTGCAACCTCCTCACTATTGCCTGCAGTGCTACCCCCTGCTCTAGAGGATTCAACAGCTACATTTTCTCGACCTTTTTGCTCTCTGTTTGTAAGCTCAGGAACTAATCTGTAAGCTCCATAAGTCCCGCCAGCACCTAGACCTAAAACTCCAACTAAAGAAGCAACTACCTTGTAGGAAATCAAGTTAAGAAGTTACCTCAATTACCACTCTAGGATCAGACTCAGACGATTCTTTCAACTTCATCGTAAATGGTTTGTCACACTCACACTGTCAGATCCTAGACTGAACATCAAAAGAAGAACACTTTAGAGAGGAGGTCTCGTCATCTTTTCTCTTTTCATAGTCTTGTTTCTTTTGTTCGTCAGATTCCTCTAGAGTTTCGTCATAATATTTCAAACTTCCACTAGCTTTATCACTATCTACCTCTACACACTTAAGCTCTGCTGTCTTTTCCGAGACTCTTTCAAACTCTAGCTGAAGAGATTTATTGTCTTTAGGGGTAATAATACAGGTAAGGTTTACCTTATCTGTACCTGTATTCTTAGATAGCTGAAAAATTTTACTATCTGTAACTTGACTTGTTCCTGCTTGCTGTTCTTGACTCTTTAAGTGAGTGTCATTAGATTGGTAGTACTCATAGACCCCATAGGTTCCTGCACTACCCAAACCTAAAGTACCTCCTACTACAGGAAGTACTACTTTATAGGGAAGCAACCTTTAGGTAATTAGTAAGGTCATATAATATTACCTGATTTCCTGAAAAAAAGGGAATTGTGTTTTTAGTAATAGTGAAATTGAGTAGGCACTTCCTCCTGAATTACGTGAAAACAAGCAGGATGATTGATATTTAGACCTAACGTATACCTAGAGAGATCAGAGTACTTATTTACTGTAGAAGAATCACAAGTTTCAACTAAAGAGGTACTAGGTCTAAGGAAGTATCAGGAGGAAACTCCTGCAGCACTAACGCCACCTAATAGAGTAGTCCCTGCTGCTGAATATATAAGGACTAACTTAGTAGCCAAAATATACAAGAGGCTCCTTAAGAGCCTCTTATAACTAACCTAGGTAGTAACTACCTACTGATTCAGTGCCTTCTACTTCATAATCATCAAAGGTAACAGACCCTACTGCAGTTCCTCCATTTCAGTAAGGGTTAACTCCTGCATAAGGATCTGAATGAGCTTCTTTTGATGTGGCAGAATCTTCTTCTCTCTTAAAGCTCTCTTTTGTGTTATTTAGATAAAGAGGAGTGCAGCTGGCAGCGCAGATGCCTCCTGAAGCTAAAACACCTACGACTACTTTTGCCCAAAAAATCATTTGCTGATCATTTTAAGAAGATTTACCGATCAAGGATTCAAGTGCTTCACAAATAGAGAAGATAGCGTTTAGTTCTTTTACTATCTCTCTTTGTTCCTCAAACGAAGGAAAAGGAAACTCAATATCTTGTATTAGCTTTTTAGTGAGGTGTCTACGTCCTGTAGAGCCATAACCCATTTCGAAGAGGCTGTGTCGGTGCAACATGCAGAAATAAAACAGAAACTCAGGAGGAATAGGTGTTTCAGCGGTCATAAGTGCCGCTGCGTCGGTGCTGTGGGCACAAGGAACTTTCAGAATAGCTGCTCTACCTATAGTGGTGTCTGTCTTTCCAATAATCAAAGTTCCCCTTGGATGAACAGATAAGGAAACTTCTCTTAAACACCGTTCAGTTATCTTCTCTACACTATCTTCGATGTAGTTGTAATTAACTTCGCCACTTCTGATTCAGTTAATATTCCCGCCTCAGTACTCTTTCTTTTGCCTGTTGGGTGTAGTGCCCAAATCGACGGTCAATACGTCTCCTATCCTTACCCTCAATCAAGAAGCAGGAAAAAACCAATCAAACTGTTTGTCTTTGATCTCTAGCTCTCTACCTATAGGATCCTTATTACTTAAAGTCCTATAGTCTTCTAAGGGGTTCAATCTTCCTTCATTTCTGTCTCTTCAATTAGCTGTTAACTGTCCTCCTAACCCTTCTTTGAGGCAGGATTTTTTAAGGAGAGATACTTTCTCAACTAACCCTTCTAATTCCTCAACAAGACTGAATCTCTTTTCTATCTCTCTTACAACCTCTCTTTGCTCTTCAAAAGAAGTGAAGGGAATGTGTAAAGATCTAACTTTTTCCTTGTTGAAAAATAAAACAGAAGTGCCTGACTCCTTAAATTCTCAAATTCCACAGATTAGTTGAAAGTAATAGAAAAGATACTCAGGAACACAAGGAGTTTCAGAGACAGAGATAGCCGCAACCGCCTGATTAATAGTTGATGGACATTTAAGAATTGCCGACTCTCCTCCCTTATATAGCGAAAGAACAACAGTATTTTCGGGAAATAGTCTTAAAGAAGAACTTTCACATCCTAATTTAGTAATTTTTTCTTCGGTTTCGTAAATATTCTTAAAAAGAATTTCTCCCGATTTAACTCAATTAATTGTTCCGTTTCAGTATTCTTTTACCTTTCTCGACGGAGTAGCTCCTATTTCTACTACAAAAACTTCCCCTATCCTAACTCTCAGTCAGGACTCAGGAAGGTCTAGTTCAATCTCATGTTCGTCTAAGTTGGTGTCTTTGAATTTCTGTCTCTTAAGTCTTATGGACTCAAAGTCTTTTAGGGGTGAATGTTCAGGATGAGCTTTTCTTCAGTTAGCAGTTAGTTTGCCCTCAAAAGCCTCCTTAAGGACTGCTTTTTTGTAAAGGTCGAGAAGGGAGAGCACAAGCTAGTGCCCCCCCCGCCAAAGGCGTGATTGATTGATAGGAACACCTCTATATTTCTAGAGAACACAATCATTTCTGCTAAGTTAGTCATATCTACGAAGTGTTTGTGAGATACCCTTGTTCTTTAGCTCTTTAACAGTTACCTACAGTTACTGAATCTTAAAGCTATTCATAAGAAAAGACAGTCGTTGAAGGACTTAAGACCTGTGAAACTTTACACACTCTTTTACTGGAGTCAATGCCGTTACCGTATTCGGTAAGAGACTTAGGATTTCCTGACTGGGTAGAGTCAGCGATAGTACAGACATTTATTAACTCAGGACCTGAAAATAAAGGGATGTATAAAGGAGAAAAAGCCCCTAAAGCTGCTCCTCCAAAGGTTAAGGCTGCAATACCCACTTTGAGTCAGCCCATAATTGAAGAAGATTTTAAGTGAAGCTTTAGTTAGAAAGTTTCTAACCTCAAATAAACATATTTAGGGTTTTTGTTTCTCTCCTGACTGCTTCTTAGTTGATAACTGTATTATTACCTAACTAGGTTTTATTTCGACCCTAAAAGATAAGTTAAAAGGAGAGATTTTTTAAGAAACTTGCTAGTCTTCGTTAATTAGATGTAGCCTTTAAGTTCTTAACCAATTCTTCTCACTTAGCTTTTGCTTCCTGTTGAGCCTTTAACTGTCAAGGTTGCTTTGCAAAAGGTTGTCTCTTATCTAGGTGAAAGGGAATTTTTATCTCTTTTCTTAGAACAATACACTTGTCTTGGCCCTTACACTTCTTGTCTAAAGGTTGCGCACCTTCAGGATCGAAAGAATCTCACTCGCCAAAAACTTGATTGTTTAGTCTGTCAGAATCCTTCCAATCAAAAGGCAAGATTCCTTCACTTTGTCTATTTCACTTATCTATCTCTGACTGAACGTTTTCAGGATTGTCAGTCCTAATGAATCATTGATAGCCACAAGCAGGCAGAGTAGCTAAGTCCTGACCACTTAGATTTTCTAGATACAGAAGAGCTTCTTTGTCTCCTCTAGCTTCAAACTTAACAGCTATACAAGGGCCTGTGGAAATGACAGCTGCAACTTCTTCATTGCCTATATCGTTCTCTCCTGCTCTATAGTCATAAACACCTTCCAAGTGGTTTAGTAAGTAGTGGATTTGGGCACTTCAACCTGACTCTACCTTTCTTAAGGTCGCTACTTGGGCTCCCAACCTACTTAAATGTTGTCCCTTAAATCAAGAAGGTAAGGTGTATTCCTTCACCTCTAAATCCTTTGAGACTGATTGTTCTCTGTCGTTGAGCGCAGGAGCAACAGATTCAATTCCTCTGTGCTTTATACCTTGAGAATCTTCATTGTAGGTGGGCGGGATCATGCTTTTCGAAGCAAATATTCCTCCACCAATAGTGCCTCCTACTGCAACACTTAGTGCAGAGGTAACTGCTGCTAGCTTAGACATTTTCAACTATTTAAAGCTTCTTTGGATTGTAATTTACTCGACTCTCGAAGTCTCTAACTAGGTTGGGTCTTCTTAGGTAGGTCTTTAGTTAACTTAAATCATTCTCCCTTAGCTGTCGCCTGAGCTTGTTTTTGTCACTGTTGCTCACTAAAGGTCTGCTTATTTTCATTTCTTAGAGGGATCAATACATCAGATCTATAGACAACACACCTGCTAGGTTTCCCCTGTTTGCACTTATCCAGCATCTTATTGTCTTCTGTATTAAAGGAATCTCAATCACTGAATTTTTGATTCTTTAGTTGATCAGAATCTTTTCAATGTGAAGGATGAATCCCTTCACTTAATTTATTTCATTTAGCTATTTCAGAGTCATTGTGTTCAGGATTCACTGTCTTTAAGTATCACTGATAACCACAAAAAGGAAGCTCTTTTAGGTCTTGATCAGAGACGCCTTCAAGGATTAAGTGAGGGGAACTAGAGCCTTCTCTGCCCTTGAAACTTACTGAGATACAGGATCCTCAATTGACTACTCCTACAATATCATTGTTTTCGACATTCTCGGGATTGACGTGATAGTCAAAAATCCCCTCTAATTGATTGAAAAGATAGTGGACCGAAGCGCTTCATCCTCCATCAGTTACCTTCCTTAAAGTAGCTGTTTGAGTCCCTAATCTACTTAAGTGTTGACCTTTAAATCAAGAAGGTAAATCTACAGCTCTACTATTTTGCCCCCGAGAATCTTTGGCATAGACTTGGTTTCCCGCTAACTCTTTTTTAGCTCCTAGTGACTTTGAGTCTCGAGAATCCTTATTGTGGGTGGGCGGGATAGTGCTTTGCGAAGCAAATATTCCTCCACCTACAGTAGTTCCTACAGCAACACTTAAAGCAGAGACTACTGAAATTAGATTAGACACTGAAGGCTAAGAAGAACTTCCCCCTATTATAGAGATCCTTACCTAAAGGGTATTTAAGGAGAAATTGCTAACTGGGCTTTAAGGGTTTTTCTTAAGAATCTCAATAAATGATCATCCCTTGAATGGGGCGTCCGTAAGTGAGATTCCAATGTCAGGACGTTCAATGGTAAACTGTAACTCCTCTCTAGCTTCAAAAGGTTGAATTCAATCTAAGTTGGAAGGCACTTCAATTTTTGGATCCTTTGACTTAAGACTTGAGAGAAGTTCTTTTCATTCTTTCACTGCTTTCCTTTGAGCCTCTACTTGTCAGTTCTGAACGGGAACTGGTTGATATCTGGGCTTGTGTTCTGCCGGTTGTGGCGCTAAGGTCTTAGCATCTTTGAGGGTATATGCGCACAATTGGTTGTTTGGGCAAGTATGCCTGCTCTCTTCTTGATCTCAATATCATTTACGGTCATAGACCCTAAGATCTAAGGGATTAACTTCTGGATGAGCACCTATATTCATCTGATTTCACTTGGGGGTGTCTTCTTGTAAGTAGCTAGCATCCCAAGCAGTGTACCATTCAGGACCACAAACAGGCAAGGCATCCAAGTCCTGTTGTGTTACTCCATCCAAAAAGATCATTGGCTTTTCAGTTGTTTTTGCTTTATATTGAACATTTATGCATTCCCTTCTCTCGTGAATGGCAACTACATCAGAATCTTTCAGAGGGCTAGCTAACAGGTTATCCATAGCTTCATTCCAAGGATTAGCTCCCTCTAAGTTGTTCATATAGGGATGAACATGTACTACATCTCCAGATGCTTTTTTGGTTAAGGTAGGATTAACTGCACTCAACTCACTAAGTCTCTTCCCTTTTCACCAAGCAGGCAACTTAACCCTAAACTCCTTTTTGGTCTGCACATCCCTTGCAGCAATCTCATGTCTTTTATCTCTTTCTGCAGACGAATAGCCAGTACCAAATAAATCTATAAAGTTGGAAACTACAAATCCTCCTCCGACGGTAGCGCCTAATGCGGCACTAAGGGTCCCGAAAATAGAAATCAAGGAGGCCACTAAACAGTCATTTTAATCAGGCTTAATCAAGGAATCAATCAAGACTTACCCTCTACTATTTGTCTAATAAACAATTGAATCGAAAAAAGCAGAAAAACTAACTAGGTAAGGCTGAAGTAAGAGACCTAATTGACTCTATCTTCTGTACCTCTTCTTTAGTGAGAATTTTTTCGTTGAAATTAGATAGATGAGCAAGAACTTCTAATCCTAATTTCTTTAAGTCTGTTTGAGGCAAACTTCTCTTCTTATTAAAGAATTCTTCTAGAGCTTCTTGAAAGTCTCTATAGGCCTCTACTTCATCTTCAGGATAGCAGTCAACCCCGCAGTCAGGACAGGTCATAGGGTGATCTCCCTCGCAAGGACAGATAAAGCCTGTAGATGACTCTTCATTAACCTGATAACCGCAACCTGAGCAAAGATCAGATTCACAACCACATCTAGGACAAATTTCATAGTAGTCTATGTAAATTCCCATCTTTTGTTCTGTTAGAAACCAAAAGATATTTTAGAAAAACTAACTAAGAGAAGCTAAGCTGAACAAGACACGCACTCATTAGGTTGTAAGTTCTTCGTACGTACATAGTAAAGAGACTTCAAGCCCTTATGGTGAGCATACAAATACAGACGAACTAAGTCTCTAGTAGTAGAGTTGTTAGTTACATACAAAATAGTCGAAATTCCCTGATCTATGTGATTCTGAATAACAGCAGATAGGTCTATCAGCTTTTTTTGATCAATATCGTAGGCAGACTTGTATAGGTGAGCATTCTCTTTTTTTAGATAAGGCATGGGAAAGTAGGTCATAGAGTTCCCGTACATTCTCGTTTCTATAGGAGAGATAATAGGCTGAATAGAAGCAGTAGCTCCCTGTAGATAGCTAATGCTCTGAGTAGGAGCTATAGCAAGTCTATAAGCATTGTAGATCCCATCTTGCTTGACTTTCTCCCTTAAGGACTTTCAGTCTTCTTTAGTTGGTAGTTTTAGGTGACCTAACAATTCTTTGACCTTTGCACTCTTAGGTAGATAGTCATTCTCTAGATACTTATCGAAGTATTCTCCAGAGTAATAGTCAGAGTCCTTAAATCCTTTAAAGCTAACTCCCTTCTCTTTGGCTATCTTAGAGCTAGCCAATAGGGAATAGTAGTTAACTGCGGCAAAGAAAACATCAGCTATCTCTAGGGTTTCAGGAGAGTCATATTCTAGTCCATTCTTTAATAGAAATCCAGTGAAGTTAAGTATTCCAAGACCTACTGATTTGTACTCCTCATTGGCCTTTCGAATACTAGGAGCATTAGCTATAGAAGTTAAGTCAGAAACAGCACTCAATCCCCTCATAGAGATCTCAATAATGTGTTCAAGGTCTCCGTGTTCTACAGCATTCACGAAATTTAAGGAAGCTAGATTGCAGGAGACATCGTTTCGAATGGTGTCTTCAGTCCCATAGTCACCTATAGTAGAGCTTTCTTGTACCTGAAAGATCTCTGTACAGAGATTGCTCATCTTGATCTTTCCTACATTCTTTAGAGGATTCTGTCTATTTGCATTGTCAATAAATATCACATAGGGATAGCCTGACTCAAATTGTGTCTGTGCTATCTTCGTCAGGATGCTTCTAGCAGACAATTCCTTCTTCAGTATCTCGGGATCGGAAGCTAGTGTATCGTACCAAGCGTCGATATTCATGTCGGATAGGTTTATTCCATATTTCATAAAGACAGTATTAGGCTCAAATATGAAAAAGTTTTTGTTCTCTGTAGCTAATTGCAAAAACTTATCAGGAACTATTAAACCTATAGAGAGTGTTTGAATCCTTGACTTCTCATCAGCATTAATTTTTTTGCAGTCTATAAAGTCGATAAGGTCATAGTGAAAGATGTTTAGGTAGGCAGCACCAGACCCTCTTCTCATGCCCAGCTGGTCAGCATAGTCAAATACATTTTCAAGGATCTTTAGAACAGGAATAACTCCCGAAGCAGTACTGTCTATTTTCTTAATAGAAGCTCCTCTACCTCTCAACTTAGAGAGATTTACAGCTACACCTCCCCCTATCTTCGACAATTGCATCGATGTAGAGATGATGTAATTAATGGAGTTAATGGAGTCTTCCGTCTCCAGTAAAAAGCAGGAAACAAGTTCACCAGATCTCTTCTTACCAGCATTAGAAAAGGTAGGAGTGGCTGGTTGGTATACTCCCCTAACTATTAAGTCAGCTAGTTGTAAGGCTAGTTCGTAGTCACCTGCACCCAAAAACAACGAGGTAACAATAACCCTATCTTCATAACTCTCAAGTATGTACTTGCCGCAGTTACTTCTCAATGCAAAGCTATCAAAGAACTTAGAGATAGAGATATAACTCTTTCACTGAAACTTATGGGAGTAAACAACCTCAGCAAGGTTATCTATCTGTTCTCTAGAGTACCTATCAGCTACCTGGTTTAGGTAATACTCTGTGTCTATCAGTCATCTAATTCGTTCATACCCTCTCTTATATTGGGAATACTTCTCATTCTCTGAGATATACCTCTCATACTCATCAATGGCTAATTGGTCCTTTTCGAGACTGTAAAACCCATCATCGTCTCTTAAGGTAACCTGGTTGTTATAGATTAGTGAGTTGTAGTAAGCAGCACTCAGTATCTTTCTCTGCTTGCTAATCACTATCTAAGGGAGAGATTTATAAGGATATTTCTTAGTTCTTCTATAGACTCTTCATTTCCTCCAAGGTCGAATTTCATAAGTATAGGTACTTTATATCTTTCATGAATAAGCTCTACCGACCTACAAAAGTTTCTCCCAAAGTTCCTATTTCCGCTTCCGGCTACCCCTCTAAGAAGGTGAAAATTCCTGCTTAAAAAACTATCGACAATTAAAGGGATTTCTCCATACCCATCTGTGTATGTAAAAAGAACATATTCGTCACTGGCTTTTTCCTCCCCAGAAAGTATCTTGTGAACATCTCTAAAACCTAGTTTCGAAACTATCCTTTCTACCTTCCCTGTTCTGCTTGCATATCACAATTCCATTCAAGGTCTTAAAGGCTACTAAAGTCCTGATTTTACGGGCTTCTAAAGGTCTTTTTAAAAGGGCAAATATACAGCAGATTTTATAAATTAAAGACCCAAAATTTATCTCTAAAATTCGTTTATATGTCCTTAAACTTTATGTCTGTGAAATCCAAATCTGAGGTAGTTTGAGAAGGTGTAAATTGAAACGAAATTAACACCAAATTTACCAAGTCTTTTTGAGATCAAAACGTTCGTCAATTTTGAGTAGATGAGGAAATTCCCTTAAGCGGAGATAAGCTAGTCTGACAGACAAGACTCAATCAATTCGAAAAAGAAGTCTACGTAAAGGTTTTAGGCTCTCTAACTTTGCTGGATACCCACCAAGGGGCTATAGGTATGAACAGAATCTGCCTATCTGTTCCTGATCTTCCTACGAAAGCAGTTCTTCAATTTATGGCCATGATGGAACAAATGCACGCCAAAAGTTATTCATCTATCTTCTGCACCTTACTCACCTCAGAAGAGATAACAGAGTTGTTTGAGTGAGTTAAGAAAGAGCCTACCCTACAGAAAAAAATAGAGATAGTTGTCTCTTACTACGAAAACATTGAAGACCAAGAAAGCCTCTATATGGCTATGGCTGCTTCCGTCTTCCTGGAGTCTTTTCTCTTCTACTCAGGTTTCTTCTATATGCTTTATCTTTCCTCTCAAGGATTAATGGTTAACAGCGGAGAGATCATTAACCTAATCATCAGAGATGAAGCCATTCACGGACTGTATATAGGTACATTAGCTTCTCAATTGTTTCAGACCTTCAGTTCTGCAAAGCAAGAAGAGCTAAAGAAAAAAGTCTATGACCTACTAGAGCTTCTGATGGCAAATGAAGTCCAATATACAGAAAAGATCTATAGTTCTCTAAAGCTGACTGATCAGGTACTTAAGTTTTTGGAATACAACGCCAACAAAGCCCTACAGAACTTAGACCTAGATGATAGGTACAAGGTAACTGAGAAGGACATCAATCCTATGATCTTTAACGGACTAAATACCTCTACTAAGAATCACGACTTCTTTTCTACTAAGGGAAATGGTTACATCAAGTCAACTAATGTAGAGAATGTACAAGACGAAGACTTTATTTTCTAAAGAGTAGCTAGAAAGCCTAGAGGGAGAACAGACCATCTCTTAAGTCTCTTGTCCTGTAGATCAAAGAACATCCAGTAAACAACTAAAGAAGTAAACGTAGCTGCACCTACCAAAAAGAAGGAAAAGAAAGAAAGCTGGAAATTGTAGACAATCTGTTGAATAGCAGGCATAACCGGCTTTCCTTGGTCACCTTCTAATAGGTGACTTGAATTGTTTCAGTTCCAATTAGCCACAGCGCCGTAAGGCAACTTCTGCTTGGTAAAAAAGCAAAAGTAAAAATTCAAGATACAGTTAACTAGTCAAAAAGAGCCAAATCACCTAAGCCCTTCTCTTCTAGAGAGACCTACAGAATACTTACCTTCCCTGCACCTGTGAGCCAATAAGTTAATGAAGGTTAAGGGAGTTACAAAATGATGTCAGCACATCCAAAAAGACTGTAACCATACAGGAAATTTAGGCGTGTTGTAGTAAAAGAGGTCTAGATTCAGATATATTGGCAGGAGTAAAAAGAAGAAAACTAATCCAGCTGTAGTCAGAAGGGCAGCACACATCACAAATAAGAAGTTTGTTTGCAACAGCCTCAACTTAGGATTTCAGAGATAAAGGGAAGCAAGTACAAAGGCCAACAAGTTTGACTGAAAGGTGATCTGTCTGATCCAGACGAGAAGGTTTTTGATGGTGAGCTCAAAAGACATAGCAATACAGAAGTTGATGAGAAATATAGTTCCTGTAAAGACAACAATTTGGTAAGGTCTCCTATCTTGAGCCTCGGGAGTCTCTACTCTCCCCTGAAGTTGTAGTTGGAGGATTATTCTGTTTAGGAAGTAGGTATCTACTCCCCTTAGGAGTAGTTCCTTAAGACCCTATCCTAGGCGGTTAGTGAAGAAAAGCAAAGACCAAGAGTAAAGCTACTGCCGAAGTTCCTAAGAAAGTACCTCAGATTAACCTAAGATTTCTATCTCCTTCCCTATCTATTAACTTCCTGTGTAAATTGGAGTTAATCCGATACTTCTCTATTAAGGGAAAAAAGTCCTTAAGTTTGTCTTCTATCTCTAGTAGAGTTTTTTGTTTTTATAGTAACCACAAGAACAAACTGAATGAAGTCTAACGCTCTTGGCGCACTTAGGACACTTCTTCAAGGGATGAAAGGACTTAACTCCTGCGTGGGCGCTTCTCATACCCTTTCTAGACTTAGAGACTCGTCGAGGAGATACAGCCATCTCTAGGACATTAACTTAGACCTCTTAAGTAGATATGTACCTAATGCTGCAGTCAGTCCTGTCCCTAACAGAATACTGGAGATGAAGACTGACAAAAGCGATCTATCGAACATATCCTCTGAATCCTTCTTACCTAATGAATTTAAAGATAGTGAATACAAAGCTTTAAAAGAAGAGTTTAATCCTTCCCTAGGTAACAGCTTCTCTCCCTTCTTTTCAAGTTTAAAGCTAGTCTTGCCTATAATCTTTGGAGAGTCTGCTCTACTCCCTTCTACCTGATATAGGGAACTTAACGACTTAGGCTTGTACTCTACCTGCACCTCTAGTGACCCTGGACTTTCCTCTATCTTCTTAAAGGTAAAGTCAGAATGCTTTAGTCCTGCGCTTGAATCCACAGAAAAAAGAGAAGCATAGTCACTTCTTTCCTTCACCTCTTTACCTTTAGGGATTACATACCTAGAAGATTCATCCTTTACTTCTATCCTCTTTCCTGCATACTGACTTACTCAATCAGCATCTCTTAAAGGTACTAACTCGTATATCTCTCTGCCTTGCAAAATATCCTTCTCAAGTAGCTTTAGGGAGAGACAATCTCAAAAATAGCTTCCTATACCTCCTGCAGTTTGCTCCGAGATCAAGCCCTTTAAATCAGTAAATCTATCCTTCCTAACATACGCAAACTTCAAGGTAGGCAAGGACCTAGCAGAAAATAACTTCTGTCTCTTTCATTTTTTCTGAAAGAAGTCAAAAAAGGACAAAACACATCTATTGGATTCATCACATTCAGTCAATTTGAACTTCAACATCTTCTCCAGCTCCTTGCCTAGTTTAGCCAACTGAGACCTACCTTCACTATCTTCATAGGAGGCAAAAAACATCTTTTCCAGCCTTTCTCTTTCTTTCAGCTCAGCAAAGTAAAGGTCTCTGGTCTGCAGGTGATCAAATACCAAGGACTTAAAGAGGTTGAACCTTTGAGCGACTAAGTACATCTGAGGTTTAAAGGAAAATTCTCTGTTTCCCTTACTGTCTATGAACTTAAAGGCTGAATTCCCTGAAGAGACCTTGATTACAAAAGAAGAAAAAGCGCTAAATCCTTCATCAGGAGTTGTGAAGGTAAATTTACGTTGTTCTAAAACATCTCACAAGTTGAAGGGAGTTTCATAGCTCCTCCCATTTAGTTGGAATCTCATCTTGTAGTCAAATACAGAGGCAATCTTCAAAAACTCCTTAGGATCACCTACCTTTTGATGGTTTAGGTAGAAGACTAACTCAAATCTCTTATCCTTACTGGAGGGATCACTCTCTTTGATCTCCTTTATCTCAGGAATAAATAACTCATCGAAGTCAACTGTTCAGACCTCCTTCTCTAGTCCATCTTGATTGATAGGCAACTTAAAGAGATACTCGGGCTTTCAGACGCCCAGAGAATAGAAGAAATACTGAAGAGTACTGTACTCGGACATCATCCTCTTGAGGGAAGCATACTTACTGGAGTAGATGATCTTCTCATTGTTGCTATAGTGGGTTGTATAAAAAGCCTTCAGATTCACCTGATCACATTGAGCATCAAAACCCTCATCTGTTTCAAGCCCACTATTGGCTAGAGAAGCCTTAATAAGATCATCACACCTAACATCCTTTTCTTGCTTGGAGCTTTGATTCACCAACAACTTACTTCAAGGGGAGTGACTTTTCTTTAAAACACCGTACTCTATTCGATCTATAAAGTTGTTCTCTTGAGTCCTTACTCCCTTATTCCAGTAACCTGCAAAGAACGGTAGAGGATTAGGTATCTCGAAGGTATTCCTCAGAAAGATATTCTTTGGGAGTGCCTTAAAATTCTCCTCTACCTCTTCAGGCAACTCTAGCTCAAGTATGTTTTGTAACCTAAGTGAAGAAGCAATACCACTCCGTCAATCAATGTGAAGACTCTCTACAGGAAAGGGAAAGAAGTCATCATTCTTCCCGTATCTCTGAGTGCCTGCTCTGTCAATCCTCTTCATTCAGTATTTTTGATAACTCTTACTCTCCCTTATAGCTTTAAAGTCTCGTTTGTCGAAGACTAGTGTCTCCTCATCAAAGTAGTAGCTGTCCTTGTAGTTTCACTCAGATAGCTTCTTGTAATAGTCATCAAAGATCACCAAGTGTACAGGCAATTTAAGTAACTCTGACCTACTAAATGATCGAGACTTAAAGCTCTTTAGCTCTTCTTTTCTGGTTAGTAGCTCCTTGTTCTTAGTTTTGTTGGTATGTAAGACCTTACCTATGTCTATCTGATTGACTTCACTGACAAAACCAACAGAAGCCAATAGGGCCACATTAGCACTGTAAAAATTCTTTCAGCTCACAACAAGTACAGTGGCTCAAAGGGCAAATATTTAATCCCCAAAAAGGGGATTAAAAAGAAGAAACTACCTCTTGATGTAGTTAATAGGGTCCTCTAGTTCTTCGTCACTTAAAGAGATAAACCTCTCAAATATCTTGAAGATCTCTCCTTCTATCTTTGAAATTTTTTCTAGTTCTTCTTCAAGAAAGTCTTGCATGACAAATTCTTTAATGACTAGTCTCTGATTCTCTAGGGGAGCTATCCCTACCTTTAGCTTCAAGATACTGTCTAACGGATACCTAGTGTCTATATCTCTAACTCCCCTGTGAGCTACCTGTCTCTCCTTCCTCTTGGTTAGTTTGTACCTACCTACACCTATATCTAGTTCGTCATAGACCAATAAGACTCTAGAGATATCTATCTTTAACTCCCTAAGCACTCTAGAGAGAGTCTGTCCAGAGTTGTTCATATATTCACAAGGCTTGCACAGTACGTAGTTCTCATTGACAGAAATAAGAGAACCCAAAAATGGCTTAAAAGGCGGGTGGGCTCGTAAATTATGAAATTTGTCTAGTAATTGAAATCCTAGATTGTGTCTATTCTTCTCGTATTCCTTCCCTGGATTACCTAAAGCTACTATTACCTTAATTCTTGAGAGCGAAGTCAGATAGTGAGTAATTTATCTTGATGTTAGTCCTAATTTCAGCTATTTTGAGGCACTTGAAGAGTAAGTCTTTATTTGCCAAGAGACTCTCTCTAATCTTTCCTGACTTTAGCTCTTCAAGAGACTCTATTAGTCTATCTACAGTCTTATAGGTCTGAATTAACTTAACTGCATTTATCTTTCCTATTCCCGGTACTCCTGGATAGTTATCAGCACTATCACCCGATAGCGCTTTATACAACGGTATCTGACAAGGTAGTAATCCTTCATTTAGAGACTGAAAGGAATGATGATCATGCTTCTCTAACTCAAAGCCATTCTTGACTTTATAGACAGAAACTAGGTGGTCCACTAACTGCAAAAGATCACCATCTGTAGTGAAGATATCTACCTTAAAGTCACAACCGCCTAGTCGTTTAGATACAGTACCTATAAGGTCATCTGCTTCAAAGTTTTTAGGAGCATATATAGTCCTAAGGCCTATAGTTTCTAATTGATTATCTATCTCTGGAAGCCAAGAAGCTAACTGTTCAGGCATATCTTTTCTCTGCATCTTATAGTCAGAGATGATGTCATTCCTAAAGCTCTTCCTATCTACATCAAAGGCAACCATTGCATAGGAATAGTTTTCCCTTTCCCTTCACTTAGTCAGTTTGTCTTTAAGCATCCTGAAAAAAGTAGCTTTTAATCTAGGATCTTCTAAGTCTTCATCTGTCTTAACGAGACCATAAAAACACTTGTAAATTAGAGAGCTACCATCCACCAAGAGAATCTTTCTTAGCAAAGAGTTAGTCTATTCAGTTAAACCTTCTGAGGTCTAGACTTAGCGCTTTCTTTTGCTCTTCTCTGAATCTAGACCTATCTTCATCTGTTATCTCCTCTCTCTCTGATTGAGAAGCACAAGACCTAAAAACAAACTCTTCTTTAAGTGCTTCTCAATTTAGGAACAGGTACAGTTGGGCCTCTTCCCTAGTCTTTCTAAATCAATTGAGATAGTTAAGGGAGAATAACTCTTCTCTAGAGAAACCTTTATTCAGCAGGAGAAAGATTGTCTCTTTTAAATTTCAGTCTTTCTCTGTATCTATCTCTAAAGCAGAGAGTTTCTCGCTTAAATTAGGAGATACTTTTTTGAGGAGGTTTAGTCCTCCTACATATCTCCTTGACTCTCTCGAGAAGAATCCCCTAGGACTGATGGTCTCAGGAAAACTAGGTAGGTAGAAGTCAAAGCCTAAAAGGCTTAGCTCTTGGAATGCCTTTTCTGAAACTCCTTCTCTACGCATTAATACTTCAAAAAACTCTTCAGGATAGCTAGATTTCAGAAAAGCTGCTTGATAGGCAGAAATAGCGTAAGCTATGGCATGAGACTTGTTAAAGCTATATTCACCAAAAGAGAGAATAAAAGATCAGATCTCAGTTAGATCTCTGTATGTGTAGGCTTTTGTCTTTAGAGCTAACTCAAAAAACTCTCTCTTAAGTACCTCTAACTTCTCTGTCTGCTTCTTTTGTAGGGCTATTCTGTACCTATCTGTCTTGGAAACAGGCAACTGAGTCACCAAGGAAATAAGCTTCATAATCTGTTCCTGATAGAGGACTATGTACCTAGTTTCCTTAGTTAGTTGATTGATGACTTCAAACTCTGTAGGTTTAGACCTAATAAAGCTAAAGGTGTGTTTGTTAATTCCTGGGCGAATAATTGAGATCAACTGAGCTAATTCTTCCATATTGGTAGGCTTGAAATCCTTTAAGACCTTTTTGATTAGCTCGTTGTCTAGATGAAATAGGTAGTAGGTTAGCTTATTTCCTATCAGTTGAAAGGTCTTCTCGTTATTAAGGTTTATCTCTGAAAGTTCAATATCCTGACCTTTGGAGCTTCTTATCTCCTTAAGTACCTCTGAAATGAAATCTAGATAGGGAGAAGATAGGACATCAAACTTTTGAAGACCTAAATAGCTGGTTAGGTTGTATTCTGTGTGAGCTACCGGAAATATCTGAGAAGGATCGTTAAAGAGAGAGAATGATAGATTCCCTTGTCCATAAGACTCTCCTGTTTGCGAGTTAGCCTGTTTTTTTAAGGGAACTAAGGAAGAAACGTGAGGCTGAAGTAGATAAGGTATATCTCGAAGTTTTCCTAAGAGTTCGAAGTTATCTTTCTCCTCCTCAGTCAGTACTTTGTCTAGTATAGAGGCAATTAACTTAGGATCTTTAATTCGCTTAAGTATTGAGGGAATAACAAAGCTAGAAGGACCTAAGGTCTGTGCCAGATGAGTCAGTACTTCTCGCTTCCTAGAGCTTTCTACATCTATGTCAAGATCGGGAACTCTCTCTGAAGATTCATTGAGAAATCTCTGAAGTAGAAGACCATATTTAAGGGGATCTACTAGGGTTATTCCCAGTAAGAAGACTATTAGAGAGCTGCAGGCAGAACCTCTACCTGCGCTTGTCAGTATCTTCTCTTGCCTTATATATCTAATAAGTTCACAAAAGATAGAGAGATAGTCTCAATATGCTTTAGAGTCAAAGAGCTCTATTTCCTCCTTAAATCTCTCTAGGTAACTCTTTCTATCTAATTGAGGATTAACCTCCAGGTAATTCCTTAACTCTTGCTTACAGATAGTTAGTACCTTTTCCTTCTCTGTGCCTAAAGAAATAGGCTGTGCATCTCTAACTAGTGAGTAACTCTGGCAATCCCTTAGGATCTTTATGAGATTGGAAACCCAAAAAGGTTTAGTCTCCTTAGAGTAACTATCTCCCTGTATCAGGAAGCAATTCCTTAGGTGGGCATTCAACTCTCTTTCAGTGACTAAAGAGGATTTATTTTTGATCGACTGAACTAAACAGAACAATTCATAGTCTCCTTGCTTGAGAAAAAGATTCTCTCTGACAGCCACTCCTTCTTCAGAGTCATTGTTGGCTAGATAAAAGTGTTGGCCTTGTCAAGGCATCTTGTCAAGGTCTCCTGAAAGAAATATCTTGATAATTCGAGATCATTTCTCCGAGGATATCTCTTTTTTGCTTAAGAGTTCGATTAGAGAAAAGTAACCCTCTTGGTCTTTAGGGATCAGCAATCACTCTGAAGAACTGTTGAGAACGTAGTGTAGGGAAAGAACGGGAATTAGCCCTCTTTCTGTAGCTAACTTGTAAAAAGCAGGAAAGGAAGAGATCTGTTGAGACTCCGTTAATATCGAATATCTGTGCTTGTTCTCTAGAGAGAACTTAACTATTTCCTCAAGGGGGATTGTTGACTCAAAGATAGAGTGACTAGACTTGACAAAGAGCTGAGGAAGGGCTAAAGGAGCCCTTTTATTCCCCTTGTCGCCTATCTGCTTCTAGCCTTTTAAATAGGGAAAAGCTAAAACGTCTTTGATGCTCTTTCTATTCAGTAAGAGCATTACAAGCCTGTCGAGTCCGATGCCCACTCCGCCTGTAGGAGGTAAACCGTATTCTAGGCTTGAAAGATAGTCATAGTCTACCTCTTTACTGTCAGGATCTTCCTGTAGTTGAGCTTCAAATTGTCTCTCTTGCTCTAGGGGGTCGTTCTGCTCAGAGAAACCATTAGCTATCTCTTTTCCTCCTATATATAGTTCGAATCTTCTGGAGAAAAAGTCATTCTTAAGGTCTTTTTTAGCTAGAGGGGACAGGAGAGAGCTGAACCCATAGACGAAAGTAGGTTCTATTAGTTCAGGTTCTATTAGTTCTTCAAAGAACTTTTCATAGATTCTTGATAGGTTTGTGTCTCCCTGTTCAAGTTCAATGCCTTTAGCTTCAGCCATTACTATGGCTTCTTCAAGGGTAGGCGGGTTTGCTCAAAAGTCAAGTCCAGTCTTCTTTCTAAGTAGTTCTCAGATGGGAGCTCTTCTGAAGGGTTTTTTTAGGTAGGCATTAGATTCATCTTCCTTCAGGAACTTAGTGAGTAAATTGGAGATAAGTCTTTCTGTAAGGGAGATGGTATCGTCCATATCCTGATAGGCTGTATATATCTCTATCGAACTAAATTCAGGGTTGTGCGTACTATCTATCCCTTCATTTCTAAAAGATCTGCCTATCTCGAAGACTTTGGTGAAACCTGAAACAATCAGTCTCTTTAGGTAAAGTTCAGGAGCCACCCTTAAATAAAGATCTTCTTTTAAGGTATTGTGATAGGTCTTAAAGGGTCTGGCTGTAGCTCCCCCAGCTATCTTGTGCAGGATAGGTGTCTCTACTTCCATATAACCTAGTTTGTTTAGGTAGGACCTTAGCTCAAAGAGTATTAAAGACCTCTCTCTTAGATCGTTAAATAGCTCTGAATTAACTATTAGAGAGCCGGTTCTGTTTCTGACTAGGAGTTCAGGATCTGTAATGCCTGTGTGCTTCTCCGGTAGTGGCTTTAAACATTTAGAGATGATTTCAATGTGATTAAGAGATAAGGTCAGAGCACCAGTCTTGGTTTTGAATAGGTGACCTTTACAGAATATGTAGTCACCTATATCTATGAATTCTTTGAAGTAAGTGTGTACTGCTTCCTTGTTAGAGTCTTTTAAGTCTATGTACAGCTGTAGTCTCGAGGCAGATTCAGAGATAACTAAGAAGGTTTGACGAATAAAGAGGATACGTCCTGCACATCCTATTTCTTCTTGGTAAGACTCATCTAGACTTAGTATTTCTTCTAGAGAGTGGGTAACTAAAACTCTCTCAACTATATAAGGAGAGCAATTGCTCTCCTTTAGTCTCTCTAACTTTCTTCTCCTAACTTCTTCTTGATCATTTAACTTTCTATCCCTCACAAATTCAATCTAAATATATTTATTTAGAAGTAGGGAATTTACTGTCGTCTAGATGCTTTCTCTCTTTACCTTCAAGAAGATTTTATTTACCACCGTAGTAGGATCGGGCGTTGTTGGTCCTATCGCAGCTACCTCCCCCTTAATTAGGGAATTTAAGTGAAGTACTCCTGTTTCTCCCCTAAAGGAAGGGCTTACGGACCTAGTGAATATCAATATCTACGATCAGGTAAGTGTCTCTCAGTTCCTGCAAAGGGCATTGGTGCACTACGAAGGCCAGGATGGGATTATCGAATCCTTTTCTCAAGAATTAGCAAAGAAATGGTATTTGTCTCAGCCTAAGCATCTGATTGAATACCAACTCAAGGAGTGAGAAAGACAGCAGGAAAAGCAATTCCAAGAAGCCTGAGAGAAGGTTAAACCGCAGAATCCTCAACGTGATTTCTGGGACAACTACTGAGGATCTAGAGAGGGGATGAACTCCTATGGTCTCAGATTCAAGAGTCACGAATTCGTCAAAAAATTCCTTACCTCTTTCACCAGAGATGACTTCAGGATGAATTCTTCAGGGAATAGTTGATGGACCAATGGTACTAGCAATGGCAGAGAACACAGTAAGTATCTAACAAGTAAGTACGCCTATCTTTCGGGTCAGGACATAGAGAAAAAAGAAAGCTTTGACAAGATAGGTTTTTATCCAAGTAAATCGGGAACAGTCGATCGGGACTGAGAGCGTATCAACTGAGGTAAGTATGACTTCATCAATTGGGCCTACCAAAAATGATTCAAAGATAACTTGCCTGTTTACTTCTGAAAGATCAGCTGGAATTACGACACCAAAGCTACAGAAACAAAACTAAAGGAGAAATACGCATTCGACAAGATAGGAAAAGATGCTCCTAAAGCAGCCAGTTATGCTTGGCCTTTATTCTCCGAGTCTACCAATGACAAGTTCAAGAAGTTTATGTGCAAGTACTTCAACGGCACAGGAAGCTCGGCAGGTTCACCAAGTAATGGATGTTCATCTTCTGCAAGCTCTTCTTCTGCTTCTGATCAACAACAACTTAATCTAAGTGAATATCACGTACCTACCTGATACAGCGACAACACCTGAAATGGCGAATTAATTGAAGTCCTTAACTCCTTCGACAAGGAGACTCCTGAATTAGCTTCAGCCCTCAGCTATCTGGTTAAGGATGTAGACGCAAGCCCCAGCAATCAGAACAACAGAGTCAATTGTCTGAGTACACAACAACAATCCAGTCAGCAAGGGTGTAATGGGGGGAGTGGGTCCCAAAACACCTGATCTTCACCATTAGATGTCTTTTGAGAAAAGAATGGGGGGAGTGGGTCCCAAAACACAACTTACATAAGCATTGATGCCCAAAACATTCTGATGGCTTCTTCTAATGAAAAAGGCATCTACGACATCAGAGAGACTGACAAAGGCTGGGTCTTCATTAGAGATGATCAAGGAGTTCATGCTGTCAAGTTAGATGGTCTTAACTACATCAAACAAAATGGGCTTTCAAGCAGTAATAATGACACTCTTTTCAAGTGATTCAACTTCAGAAATCTTCAGTCCTCCTGGGCTATCAAATCCAGAATAGAGGAAAAGAACTTAATTAAGTCAAAGAATGACTGATACTATACCTTCACTTCCTTCCTAAATAACAACTTCGACAGTCTCTTCTCTGAGTACTACTCTGAAAAAGGCTCAAATAACAATGGCTTCTTCTCTAACTTAAAAGACTCTGATTACTTCAAGCAATTTGATGACCTCTTCAAGAATCTCTTCCAACTAAATAAAGAACAAAGCTATAGGGCCAAAGTAGCTAAGTTAAGACAACGAATCATTGAAAGATACAGCAAAAGAGACTGAGAAAAAAATCAAACAAGAGAGAGCACTCAAAATAACCATAAGGCTAATAAAAAAGAAGGGTTAGTATCTGCCTTTCCCTATCAGGTCCAAGCGGAAGATAAGAAGGAGAGATTTCCTGATCAAGAGGCTGTATTTAAGAAATATTTAGAACCTAATGAAACAGCCGCTAAAACTTCGACTGAAAAGGTTACCCAGGATGAATCATTCAATAAATTTCTAGAAAAACTCTCTAAATACTATGAATCTGTCAAGAAGATCACTAACAACAGTGACAAGATCAAGTTAACGGCTAGACAAAATGGATTCAGCATTCAAGATAGTCAAAGGGTCTTTATTCAAGACCCAATCTTTGACTACTTTCTAGACAGACTCTTTGCTAAAAAAGAATTTCTTAACTACCTAGTCAAGGAACAGCAACTTTTAACAAGTAACTACTTCAACAAGAACAAGTTATTAAAAAAACAACAGAGTTCCCAACATGGAGTGACTACCCAAACGGACTGAGACTGAGCAATAACTATCAGAGGCCCTAGTAAGCCTGCTGCACAAGCAGCATCTATGTCTCTAGCCTATTCTAGTCCTAGCGGCTGTTCAACTCTTACTCAAGTGTCACAACAACAAGTTCAACAAGAGCAAACTTGTGCCTACACAACAGGGACTCAAGACAATGATCAGAAGCTACAAACCCTCTTTCAACGAGTACTCCGAATCTACTTCTTTAAGAGATACCTAAAGAGTCTAGGCAATGATTACTTCAACTTTTGGGTCGACTTCTTCGACTACAAAAACAAATCAACTCAGGTGACTGTTTCTTCAGAACCCAAGACACCTAAACCTCAACCAGAACTAGACTTGCAGAAATTCCAATTGTTCCTGTTGTGACAGCGTTCTTCTCTGACTAATTCAAAGGAAAAAGAGGCCTTTCTGAATTTCCTAATTACACTTGATTATCTAACCAAGGACAAGTTCAAAGGAATGCAAGAGCTTATGAGGGAGAAAATGACTAGCAAGACTAAGTTTCACTATCTCTACTTTGAACAAAAACAAAGTTCATCAGATCAGGGAAAGAAAGCAGAAGGGGCTCAAAACCAAGGTCAGTCAGGGATTTATAGCCCCTTCTTTCCTAAGGCTTCGGGTTCTACATCCCCTCAAAGCATTTCAAATAAGTCAGACCTAAGGACTTGAATTAGAGAAGAGTGGAAGGCAGGAGGTGAAGTCCTAGAGCAGGAGCCGGCAGATCAAAAGAATCAAGGTGATCAGGAAAACAAGGGAGACCAAGAAAACCAAAGGGATCAAGAGAAAAAAAAGGTAAAAGTAATGCTTAACTCTCTACGGACAAATAAGGAAAAGCTATTTGATGACTCTAGCAAAAATCTCTTTAACTTCACCGACCTCAATGGATTAATCAGTCACATAGACAGCATAGGTAATGTAGCTTCCTTCGAAGAATTAGTTGACCTTCTTGCTTCTGTCGAAAAGAAGATCAAACCTGGTTTGTTTAAGGCTCACAGCGTCTTTCAAAGTGGTACTAGCGGATCAGGCGGGAGAACTAGAAGGTCTGCTTCCTCTACGGAAAAAAAGCTCTATCTCAAGGAAAGAAAGAATGCTCTGATCTATCAGATCCAACACCTGAAGGAATCTCTAACTACCTCTAAAGTTTTCTCTAAGGAAGAAGTAAAGAAGATCTTTGACGAAACCTATAAATCAACAACTACGACAACTGCTGTTCCTTCTTCTTCATCTAGTTCAAGTAGTTCGTCATCAAATACTCTAGAGAATCTAGAAGATAAATATTTCAAAAGATCTAGGGGAGAAGGGGTACAACCAAAAAAGACTAAGGAGAATGAAGCAAAGTACTTCTACATTCAGGTATCTGCAGGTGATTTCAAAGATGATGCAGCCATGTGCAAATTCTTCGAACAGATACCTGATGACCTTCTAGGAGAATTCATTGTTCAAGCCACTGAAGAAATAGACGCTAAGACCAACTCCCAAGAGAAGTTCTACTCAGAGATAGGAAAGATAAAGACACGCGACCTTAAGTTCAAGAATCACATAGACAGTAAGTTTGTCTCCTAATAATTGCTTTTTGCTAAAAAACTCCTACTACTAAACGTCCTCGGGGGAGGGATAGGTATACCTACCTATCTCTCTACCAGTGCTGGTGAGGAATTGGATATAGCCTTAGCAGAATTAGACGCAACTAAAACTCGTTGAAACAGACTCCTAGACAAAATACCAGGACAGACAGTAGCTGACAAAGCTTCTCTGATCTTTCAAAAGAATCTAACTACATTCTCAAGGACAGCTCAAAAAAATGTAGTAAAGCAACTACTTGTCAATTGGATTATTGAGATCTATAAGAATCCTGAAGCTTACTTTCCTCTTTCCTACAAGCTAAAGAAGTTTTTCTCTGATTACCAGGTACAGTATTGAAAAGCTAAGAACGACCTTGATGACCTGTCTTGAGACCTAGTTAAGAACTTTTTTATCGACTTCTTCTTTCAGGAAAAAGGCTGATTCTTTCTCTCGCAATACGGTGACTTTAGGTCCTTTGCACTCACACAATGACAGGAAAGAGAAAGACCCTTCTTGCTATATGAATGAACTATTAAATACTCAGAGAGTACTAGTGAATCTGTTAATGCAGCTAAGGTGTTTGACAAAAGTAAGTGAGAAAGTAGAAGAGTCAAAAATTCCTTTCTGTGGCCAGAGTTCTCTACACCTACTGCTTACTCGAGTTTTATCTCTAGGTACAAAACTACTGGAGAGGTAGATACCAGCTCATTTACTAAGCATTTAAGAACACTTACAGAGTTAAAGAGTATTGAAGATGGTCGTCGTCTAGGGGCCTTACTACACCTGCTAGCCTGAAGGAAAAATGTCGATACTAGCTCCGGCCAAGCAGACACCATTAGCTCTCTGAAGCTAGAGTCTTCGACTAATGTAAGCAATAATCCTCTACTTATCTTTCTAGAGAAGAGTCAAACGTCTTCTAGTAGTTCAAGCAGTCAGACGAACTCTAGTCCTGGTGGTGTTTATATACCCAAGGACATTTTTGAGTCAAGTTTTCAAAACAAGATCCCTGGCAGCAATAGCCAGACATCCTCCTCTAATGGCGACGACATCTGTGTCTACTCAATCAGAGAGCTAAAACCTACTTCAGGAGATAGCCAAAACGCCAAGTTAATTGCCTCTAGAGAGAAGGAGGGAGTGACATTCTACTACATGACAAAGGAGACAAGCCAAAAGACTGTAGGGCAACTAAGTACTGAAGAGGCAAATAAGCTATCTGAGTATGTGAAGAACAATTTCGAGGCTATCTTCTTCAAATACATTCACAACAAAATGAATCCTACAGGTACTGCGGCTAAAGCCTCTTCAGAACAGAATACAGAGTTCAAGCTAACCCTAAAAGGGGATGCTTCATCTAATGGTCTTGGTAAGTGAAACTATTCAAAATACTTCAATGAATACAAAGATCTCTTTAAAGCCTCTTCAGACTACCTAGATGCACTACACAAAGCCTCACTAGTAGGAGAATATCAACGTATTCTAGCTAAGGCTCTAAATGATGCTCCCGGAACTCTAACTCTTAAAAAGCAAAACGGTTCTCAAACTTCAGGCGCTTCGAACAACAAGTACAGAATAGTTCTGGATGCAAAGGAAGGGTTATTCAGTCCCTTGCCATACACTAGACAGATAGACTATTCAAAAGCTGCCTCGGACCTTGACTTTTCGAAACTAAGGCAACCTCAACCTCAACCTCAACCTCAACCTCAACCTCAACCTCAACCTCAACCTCAACCTCAACCTCAGACGTCAGACGGTAAGGACAATTCAGGCTTCTATGAAAAGCTCTTTGGAGGCTTTATCAAAAAAGACGAACTATTCGGACTGGAAGAGAAAGCTCACAAACTAAAGGAAGAACTAAAGAAGAAGGAAAAGATAAATGAAAACGACATCACCAACATCTTCAAAGACAAGAAGTGATTGAGAGCTCAACTAGAACACATAGCCTCCGACAGTTCAATAGCTTTAAACACAATCTTTACCTCTAAAGCTGAAGAAACCCTCTTTGGGCTCACCCAAATCACTACAAATTCATCAACAAAAAGCTTTGCTGAGGAGTTAAGAGAATGAGCTAAAAAGATCAAACCAAGTTCTAGTGACTCATCTGATTCTTCAGATTCCAGTGCAGAAGGTTGAGAGCAATTCATAGAGAGGTCACTATTCCTCTCTCCCTTCTTAAGACTTCCTGCAAATCAAAGATCAATCTTCGGTTCGTCGAAACAGACCCTAGAAGATTTCCAGTATCCAGATGGTCAAGTGACGGAGGAAACAAGTCACTTGAAAGCTCTGAACTTGAAAGCTAAGAATGCCTTCCTGTTACAGAATTGGTATTTAAGTGACGGCGCTTATGAAAGCTCCAATGAAGGATACAGAGAGTATTTGTCCTACCTATACACCATCCAGTGACTAACTAAAAACAACTACAAAAATTTAGGTCAGTTATTTCAATTCTTATTCAAGAAACACAAAAACAAGAATGGTTATCTAGTCTGACTAAAAGAACTAAATGCAGAAGAAGAGAAAAAGGCCTTAAATCACACTGAACAGAGAGAATCTACTAGACAAAGTGAGACCGAACACAAATTGATTCAGCCTTTATTCGGTCTAAAGACTCCTAAGGATATCTATAACCCTCTGTTACTAGGAAAGACAGAATTAGAGCTCTCAGGCGAGAAGTCTTGTCACACAAAAGACATCGTAATTAACTTTCACTCCTCTAGCAATATCTTTGAAACAACAGCTTATGGGCACAAATCAGATCAGAAAAATCAAGGTGATCAAGAGAATAAGGGAGACCAGGAAAATCAGGCAACTAAATTAGGGGGATTTGTAGGTTTCGTTACCAAGGGCTTTTCTACCCTAGAGATACCTCAAGAAGTCAAGGATGCCATCTTCGACAAGTTCTTCACCACTAACTCTGTAGACAACAAAAACTATGCATCGACCTCAGCAGGATCAACTACAGAATCTAAGTCTCAAACTCCAAAAGTACAGGAAGGTCTGTTTTTTGAAGACAACTTTGAGCTTTCTTTTGACAAGAACGACAAACTTATTGAATTTTTAAAGAAACAGCGTAGAAAAGGAGCTCTATCTAAGTATCTAGATATCTCAGGCTCTTTTAGGCCTTACTCCGAACTCTTTAAAGCATTGGCTGCAAAGAACAAAGATAAAGAGCAAAACCTTGAGATAGACAATTTAACTATCGAAAAGCTACAGAACCTCCTAGAAGAAGCGCTGAAGGAAAGAGCAGGAGTTCAAGCGAGCTCTACTGGTGAGTCTAGTAGTACTAATGTGAAGGACATCTACAAAATGTGAAATCGTTTCTCTGGTTACCTATACCTAGGTAAAGACAAACAATCTCCTTATGTGTTGGAGGTAGGAAAGGATGAATCTAAAAAGTCTTACCTAGTCTTTCTCTATCAGGTAAATCAGTGAGACTTTACTCCCGAAAAAGTCACTCAATTAAAAAACCAAATTTCTCCGGAGACACTTCACAATATGATTGCCTTGCTAGCTTCTAATAAGGAGGTTAAGAAGTGAGTATACGAACTTGAATTGATAAGAATGCTTGCCTAAAAAGTTATTAAAAAGTTAGAAAAAACTAAAGAGAAAACTAACTAATAGAGGACTGATAATCGTAGAGGACTGATTTAGCTATTCTTTGAGCCTCTTCCATTCCTGAAAATAGTTCTACTATAGTAAAAGCTAATTGGGTAGCACAACTAGCTGCTTGGGCAGTCACCACCTTTCTCTTTTCGTTAAAGTGAATAGGTTGATCTAATCACTTAGGAGATAGGTCTCCAATCAACTTAGGGTCGTTATAGCAGGTAAATCTAAAGTCTTCTTCTAGTTCTTTTTCTAGTACGGTAGTTAAGGCAATGGGAGCGGCACAAATGGCTACCAGTCACTTGTTTTCATTCTTATAGAACTTCTTAATAGTTGAATGTAATTTAGCTTCACCAATCTCCCTAGCTGTAGCTGGAGGATTTAAATAGGACCTGAACCCAGGGCCTCCAGGAAAGAACAACATATCGTATTGATCTAAGTTGGTAAGGCTTAGGTTTAAGTCAGCAGCTATCTTGATATTTGAGTAATTCATAGAAGCAGCATTCTTAGTCTCACAAGAGATGGTGTCTACGATGTATTTAGCCCTCTTTCAGATGTCAAATGGAATGATAAATTCCATATCCTCCATATTGTTAGTAACTAGGATTCCTATACGCTTGATTGAGCCCATAATTATCTACCTATATATAAATTGGTGGAAGTAATGGGTTACTCTCCCATCTCCGACAGAAGTCCCTATTGGTCTTACTCCTTAAGTGCAGCTAACCTCTGCCTACTAAAGTTGCTTAGTTAAAAACTAAACAGCCAGTTGCGCGAACTGACCATTGATCCCTCCACCGGCTAATAAGTTAATCACGTTTGGATTTGCTTTTTTACGGTTTTTTAGGTTCCGTAAAACCTGCTGCGGAGTAAGTCGGACTCCTTCGTCAACTATAGAAATACTCCCACTAATAAGGATAAAGATTTAAATACTTAGGGGATGCAGAGGGCTATCTCTTCCTATTTCTGAGATGCTCAACTCCTAGCTAGAAGATATTCTGATGAAGAAGTCACTATGCAGTTCTTTCAAAGAGAGAAAGATGTAGTCTTATCAGGAATCAATGAAATCATTCAACTTCTCGACAAAGAACTAAAAGCCAAACAGATAACTCTTAAGTACCTAGAAGAGGGATCTATAGTCCCCCCTTTAGAGGTAGTACTAGAGCTAAGGGGAAAATATGAATACCTCTCCATCTATGAGGGCATCATAGACGGAATACTCTCTAGATCTAGTTCGTTAGCAACCAATGCTAGGAGGTGTATAGAGGCTTCTAAGGGGACAGAAATCATCTGCATGAGTGATAGGTCTGACCACTATAGAAACATTGAGGGAGATTGCTTCTCTTACTACATAGGAGGAATTAGGTCTTTCTCTTCTCCTATCCTCCTAGATTCAGAGCTTTATAGGCAACTACCTAACAGAGAGGAGATAAAGGTCTATCATTCGTTACCTCACGGCTCTATTCAGGTGTTTAGGGGTAATACCCTAGAGACTATGAAGGCCTACAGAGAGACATTTCCCAACATAGACATGGTCGCTCTTGTCGACTTTAATAACGACGTAATAGGAGAGTCCCTGGCCCTTTACAAAGAATTCGGCGAACATCTAAAAGGAGTAAGAGTAGATACTCACAATGATCTAAAAGATAAGTCCCTTTCTGACTATCCTGATGAAGAGGAGTATTTAGGAGTTAACGCAACCCTCATTAGAAAACTAAGAGAAAAGTTAGACGCTATAGGAGCCTCTAATGTAAAGATCTACCTTTCTTCAGGCTTTACTCCAACCAAGATCAGAGAATTTGTGAACGAAGGAGTTAAGGTAGACGGATTCGGTGTAGGTGCCTATCTATCTAAGGTAAGTGTTTTCTTTACGGGAGATCTAGTAAGGATAGGTGACGAAAACCTAGCTAAAGCAGGTAGATGCTATAGGGAGAATCCTAAACTAAGAGGACTAACTATCTAAAACCTAATAAGGCTGCTTGTGCAGCCTTTGTAACTGCTGTCTCTGACTTTGTGAAGAAGATAATCAGGGCCAAAAGGTTGTGAAGAAAGTGCACAAAAATGCTTATCCAGATGTTTTTGAATCACTTGTAGCTCATAGCGAAGACGAAGCCTCCAAGCATATAGGGAATGAGGTGAAAGACTGTTTCTCTTGCAGGATCCATGTGGATCATTCCAAATATAAATGCAGAAGTCAGTATTACGCTAGGATGGAACGAAGCAGTTTTGAGCATGGCCCTCCTGTAGATGAGTTCCTCGAATAAGGGAGCAAATAACAATACAGAGATAGTTACATAGAGCCACTGGCCTTTAATCCTCTCTTCTATAGTGTCTTGATTTCTAGAAGAAGAGTTACCTAGATCCTTTCAGATTCACTGAACTAATTGGGTCCAGGCAATAGAGATAGCTAGGTCTACAAAGAATATGAGTAAGGTCTTTGAGGCAAAGAACCTTACTCTCTCCCTACTGTAGGTATTTGTCCTGTCTCTAGATAGGAGTCGAAAATGTTGTATTAGTGTCCCTAATGTGCTCTTTATGTAGAAGTACATAGTTGCAAAGTACATAATTTGGGTCGTCAACAATATCAGTCCATTGGCAATCTCACTTAGTTTTTTGGTTCAACCTGCTGCTGAATAGAGAATAGGAAGACATATAGAACTGGCAAATCAGAGCTTATGCTCTGGAGTTAAAGGCTTTCTAAAGCGTTGAGGATCTCCCTTAGGAGCGCTCTTAAAAAACTTAAAATATAGTAGGAAAGTTCCGCCAGTAAAGACCCTTCAAGAGAGATGAATGCCTTCGGTGTATTTGCCCATATACCATCTGTTGGCTGCAATGTCCTGTGTCTTTTTCTCTTCAGATTGAAAGGTGAATAGATTGCTTCACAGACTCGCTTGTGTAGATGTAGAAGCTTGAGAAGTAGCTTGTACTCCTTTCTCTAAGAAGAAATAACAGCTAGAACAGACTAGGAGAAAGAACTCAAAAGCATAGGGTAATAAGAAAAAAAGTTGTAGTTCTAAAAGGTTGTAACCTTTCTTTTCTTTGCTAGATACAACCTCCTTAAAGTTATTGGTATTGGAGTCCTTATTTATTTGGGCTAGTAAATATCTCGTACTATAGCTTTCAATTTCTCTAATCTAGGTAATAGACTATTTCCCTCTGGAGGAGGTAATAGAAATAATAAACATCAATTAGATCTTAGTTTAGGGTTAGAAGCTCTCTATCCGAGAGCTTTTACCATGTGGCTCTGCCTCTTTCTGGGGTACTGCATGTTCTGTACCAACTGACTGATCTTTTCAAAGATGAAAGGATCTGATTCATCTGGTTGATCTCAACAATTTTCTGCAATTAAAGAAGGTGTTGCTGCAGAAGCAGTCAACTACACCATCACTTTAGCTAGAGGGATATTCACCATTCCTGCTTCTATGATTCTCATGAAACTAGGTTTTAGAAGAGCCTGCCTTTTGGCCTGTGGTCTTGCCACAGTGGCCTTACCTCTGATCTTTTCTCCTCACTGAACAGTTTTGCTACTAGGTAGGCTAGCAATGGCTGCAGGAGGAACCTTAACAATCATCTATGTTTCTCCCTTGTTGTCTAAGGTAACTCTTCCTGAAAAGAAGAAAAAATTAGCAGCTATGAATGGGTTTACATTCGCCCTAGCTGGTCTCCTTGTAAATGCTTTATTCCTAATCTCTCCTGTAAAGAGCGCTCTAGTTTCTCAATGAAAGTGAACTGCTGGGGTTACTGCTGGTTTCTCCTTTGTACCTCTGATCATCTTCTATATGTACGGAAAAAACTTTGAGATAGTCTCTATGACTGAAAAGCTAGAGGTAAAAGTGCCTGATAGCTATCCTAGCCTCCTAAAAGCTAGAGAATCTTGAAACTGAATCATCTGCTATACCTGCATGCTTGTTGTCTCTGTTCTCTACTCTGGCTGAGTACCTAATACCTTAACTAAGGTCTTTCAGTTCTCTAGCATCATGTCTGCTATCGACTGAAGTTCCCTATATACAGTAGTCTTCTTCCTAGGGACCTGTGCCGGTCTTTACTTCCTGGGAAAGCTAAATGTAAGAGAGGTAAAGAGAACCTCTGTAGTAACAGCTTCTACTCAATGTGTATTAGTCGCTTGAGCCGTTATGGCCTGAGCAGCAATAATGGCTAGAATAGGTCAAGATCAAACCTATACCTCTCTATTGTGAGTAGCTAACATCCTGATCTTGGTATGTACATTCTGACTAGCTTTCTTCGGTCTAGGTATTCAGTCTGTGTTCCTCTACATCCCTCTAGAATACAAGGATTACAGTCCTCAAAAGACCTCTATCTTCTTTAGCTGCCTATGAGGAATTGGATACATCATCTTCACTGGTTACTACATATTGGCTTCTGTATTGTCCCAACTGTTGAGTCCTTCTGTGGCTTTAGGCTTCTTAACTATTATGCTCTTCCTTTACTACTACTTCTCTACCAAACTGAGAGAATCTAAACCTGAATATGCTGATATATGAACCTATGCTAAAGAGAATTGACTACCAGGGAATAAAGCTCAACTAGCTGTTGTATAGTTTCCTTTCTCTTATATATCTCTGCACTGACTTAGACAGTAACTTGTAGTTAAGACTAGACCTAAAGGAAGAAGAAGAGTGATTATACATCTTGTTATCTAGGTATCTAAGTTTTTCTACTAGAGACCTATCTAGCTTCTCGTAAACTTCTGTACTCGTTCTATCTCTTTTAAACACAACAGGAATAGCTAATTCAAAGATCTCGTTGATATCTTGTCAAGTGGGGAGGGTGAGCACATGATCTTCTCCGAACAAAAAGTAAAGCTGAGAATCAGGAAACTTTTCCCTAAAGTACCTAACAGTAACGATTGACTCTAAAGCTTCCCTCTTATCTAGTTCAAAAGAAGAGATAACAGACTTAGAAGGTTTGATGAGACTCAACATATTCTTTCTTTCGTTTCCTTCTAGGTAGTCTAACTCTTGCTTCTCTACAGACTTATGTGCAGGAATGAATATAAGTAGATCTAAGGAGAGAGACTTAATGGCTTCTCTGGCCAACAACCTGTGAGCCTCATGAGGAGGATTGAAAGAACCCCCAAATAGCCCTATCTTCAGGGGCCTATAGGGGTACATACAGGCTTTCTGACTGTTCTGATTTAATTTAAAGCAAGTAAACGAGTATGGACAGCCTTAACAAAAGACAGTTAGTTTCCCTAGAAAAGATGGTTGAATTCGACTTACATATGGGTGCTAGAGCTAGATTGTGAGATCCTCGTATGTCTCCATTCTTAGTTAGTGAATACAGAAAGAGACATGTAATTGACCTAGAAAAGACAGCTAAACACCTAGAAGATGTTTACTCCTATCTCTTCGACCTTTCAAGATCAGGACTTGAAATTATGTTTGTCTCCTCCAAGAACAAGATCATCTCTGAGATAGTTAAGGAGTCAGCCAAGAGGGTCAATGCCTTCTATATCACGCAAAGGTGACTAGGAGGGTTGCTAACCAATTTCAAACAAGTTAACAAGACTCTAAAGATGCTTACAGAACTAGATGAGCTTCTACAACAGGAAAATATTCACCAACAGCTAACTAAGAAAGAAATCTCTCAACTACGAAAGAAAAAGAGCAAGATAGAGAGAGACTATGACGGAATTAAAGGTCTTTCAAAGTTACCTAACGTTCTTGTAGTTTTCAATCCTATAAATGACTTAATTCCTATTCAAGAAGCAAGGAAGATGGACATCCCTGTTGTAGGAATCGTCAACAGCAATAACAACCCTGAAATTATTAACTTTGCTATCCCAGCAAATAACTTCTCTCCTAAATCTGTTTACCTTTTAGCTAACTTACTGTGTGATGCTATTGCAGAGGCAGTAGGTCAGGAAACTCTAATAGCCTACAAAGATGACAGCATGATAAATCTTCCTAAACACCTAGAGATACTTACCTCTACTCCTCCAAAGACCTCTCAATAAGTTGAAACTGTTGTGGACAATCCCTCTCCGAGGCTTAAGAAGCGTTTAACTGTTTTTGAAGCTATATACTCTAACCTTGTTTTAGGGACTATCAATGAAGAGATACAAAAGCCTAATTGTGACAAGTCTGAATGGGGTGGATTTGAAAAACGTATCTTTAAAAAGTACATTAAAAAGAAAGAACAGTATCTCTCTAGTATCAATGAGCTACTTGCTTCCGACTGGGACGTCAGTCGCTTAAATCTCAGTATCTTAGCTGTTCTTCTAGAAGCTTTTTCGGAATACGAAACTTTTAAGACAGATCCTTCTGTCCTAATCCACCAAGCTATTCTAATAGCAAGGGAGTATGGCGAAGATGAGCATAAACTTGTACACGCAGTAATAGATGCATACCTAAGACAATTAAGGGGGTCGGAAGTGACAAATTAGTCCTAAGGTGAAAGCACGGATACTGGTATTACCTTCTCATAAGCATCTTTGCACCTTCGATAACAGTAGCTATAGCTATATGTACCATCCAAAGCAACTCAAATGAAACAGCAAATTGAGCAACTCTAGCTGCTAGTGCTCCTGTTTATCTCACCCTATTCTTTACATATATATACAAGTCCTTTCAAGAGAATGGACCTTGCAAAGACCTCATTAAACCATCAAGACTTAAGTACTTCTATACTGGCACTGCCTCTACCTTCTTCCTATTTGGGCTCTACTTTATCCTGTGACTGATAACTTGAAAGACAAAAACTGACTGAGTCCAATATATAAACCTTCCCCTAATCATGGTCTTGGGACTCGTCTCTATTGTCTACTTTAGCCTCTACGAATTCTGTGTCTCCTTTGATGTTCACTACTCTAAAAATAAGGAGGAATTGGTTCACAACTTCCTAGAAAGGATGTCAGGCAAGAAACTTAAGATAATTCAAGACTAAAGACTATGGCTAAGGGACTCAACATCAATCAAAAGTACTTCATTGACTCCATTACAAGACTCTCTAAAGAGTGTTCTCTGGAGAAGGAGAGAATCTCTGAATTCCTGGAAGAGTCCTTTAGATTTGTATTTTCAAGAGAATATTCAGACAGTCAGGTACAGGTAAAGATAGACACAGAGAAGTGCAAGATAGAGATGTGAAAGGAACTAAAAGTAGTATCTGACTCTTACTACTATGGAGAAGGAATGGAAGACTCTGAATCATTAATTCCTCTAAAGAAGGCTAACTCTAAGAAGGAAAAGAAGTACAAGGAGGGAGATATCTATTCAGAGACAATTCACCTAGATAAGTTAGAGACAAAGATTGTTAAAAACATACTTTTTCACTTCCAAAAACTTACCTTGGAGGCTATGAACAAAAAAATCTATGACAAGTGAATCCAGAGAAAGGGAGAGGTATGTGAAGGTATGGTAGAAAAGGTCTTTGAAACCAAGGAAAAGCTACCTAAAGAAGCTATAGTGTCATTGATAGATCCTAATGATGAACATGACAACACTAGAGGGGTAGTACACAGAATTGACTTTGTTCAGACTCTTTCAGCCAATGGATATCGAATTTACGAAACCCTTATGCCAGGAAAGATCTATCACTTTCAAATAAAAGACGTACTGGATGACACTTCTGGATGTCCTATCCAACTCTCAAGAACTAGTCCTGAGATAGTTAGGTATTTGATGACAAAGCACATTTCGGAGTTGCATGATGGTCTTGTAGAGATCAAAGCTATCGCAAGAATCTCAGGTATTAAGAGCAAGGTACTAGTTACCACCAAAAACAACAATATAGACCCTGTAGGTTGCTGTATCGGTCCCAAAGGTAATCGACTAAAGATTGTTTCTTCTCAATTGTTAAATGAGAGAATAGACGTAATCCTCTGGAACTCTGATCCGATTAAGAATATTGTCAATTCGTTTGCAGGGGCCCAAATACTTGGTTACAAGATTATGGAGGATGAAGAAAACTCAATCCTGCTGGTTGCCACTCTAGAAAACCTCCTACTAGCTATAGGTAGAAGGGGCGTAAACGTTAAGTTAGCTTCTCTACTGACTGGTTGAAAAATCATCATCAAGACTATTCAAGAGGCTAAGGAAATGAGAATCAACTACCTACCTATTGACGAAACTTGGGACAACAAAGCTTCTGATGTTTCTGGAAGAATATACAAGCTACACAAATTCAAGTTTGGAGAGTCAGAGAGCGAAAACCAAAGTAACAGTTAGTTCGTTCTAACGCCTCTAGGCTTGTCCTAGAGAGCCTCCCCGGGACCTCCTCATGCTAGATTCATTTACCTACAAAAACAAGGCTGTTTCTATCAAGTTTTTTGCAGAACAGACAGAGATAGCTCCTGTAGAGATCATCAAGTACTTTTTCTTGAGGGGGATAGAGATGAAACTTAACTCCTGACTAGATGAAAAATACTGCAGGGAACTATGTGATGAATTCGGTCTTAAGTTCCTAAAGGAAGAGGTAACAAAGCTAAAGGGAGTTCAGTCAGATACTCTACTCCCTGGAGAGGATAGTTCCCGATTAGAGTGAGTCAAAAAAGCTCCTGTTGTGGCTGTAATGGGCCACGTGGACCACGGCAAAACAACCCTACTAGACTACATCAGAAAGACCAATATAGCTAGTAGAGAGTATGCAAACATCACTCAACATATCTCTTCCTATCAGGTTCAGCATAAAGACTCATTCATTACATTTCTAGACACTCCCGGTCATGAGATCTTCCAGAAACTACGAACTATCGGAGGAATCATTGCTGACATTGTCATCTTGGTGATCTCTGTAGAAGATGGGGTACAGTCCCAAACGAAGGAAGTGATCAAGTACTATAAGGAGCACAACCTTAAGTTGATTGTCTTTGTCAACAAGATAGATAGAGGAGAATACTCCCTAGACAACCTCAAGCAACAGCTAACGGATGAGGATGTAGTAATTGAAGAATATGGAGGAGATGTCATCTTCCTTAAGGGTTCTGCTAAAACAGGATTGGGCGTAGACGAATTACTAGAGACCATTACAGTAGTAGCTGAGGTAGAGTCTTACAGCACGACACTTGCAAGCCCTGCAATAGGAGTGATACTCGAATCAAGAATGGAGAAAGGATTAGGGCCTATTGCTGAAACAATAACTATCAGAGGTACTTTAAGACCTGGTGACTACATAGCAGGAGAGAAGATATGTTGCAAACTCAAAACTATTCTTAATTCCAAGAAGGAGAGGGTGGATAAGTTGATTCCTTCAGTACCAGCCACCTTATCTGGGTTCGACCAACTGCCTCCTCCAGGCAAGAGATTCTTCTCTTTTTCTGCCAAGGAAGAAGCATGAGCTCACTATCAGTCTCTAGAGAAAGAGTTAAATGAAGGATTTGACTTTAGAGATGACCTAACTCTGTCTAAGGAAGATGATCCTACTCACTTTTCCTTCATCGTCAAGAGCAAGGTGAGCGGTTCTGCAGAAGCTATTAGAGAGTTCATCTCTAAGTTCAAGTATTCTGTCATCTCATTAGGTTCGGGAGAAATTACAGAGGCAGATATCAAATTAGCCTCCATCAAAAAGGCAATCATCGTTAACTTCGAGTTAAAGATACCTAAGAAGATAGAAGACCAACTTAAGTTCTTAAACATTACTGTATGACCTATCAATTCTGTTTATGAGCTAGAAGAAAGAATCCTAGAACACAAGGAGAAGAATCGAGTTATTGAACGAATTGAAAAGATTATTGGTAGATGTAAGGTCATACAACTGTGGACCCACTCACGTATAGGTACTATTGCTGGTTGTTCTGTCATCTCTGGAGAGATATTTCAACGTAACAAGGTAAGGGTCATCAGAGAAGGGAACTTACTGACTAAAACAGGAATTAAGTCTTGCAAGATCGTAACTGAAGAGGTTACCTCTGCTAGAGAGGGCCAAGAAGTAGGTCTAGTCCTTCACAACTGGAATGATCTTCAACTGGATGACGTAATTGAAAGCTTTGAGATAATAGAGAGAAAGGTTTAAGGATGAGTTTCGTTAACGAAACTCTGTCCAAGAAGATCTATGTAGTCTTGAGGAGGCTCTGAATAGAAGAGCTAAATGAAGAGTTCTACTCCTATATAGGGATAAATCACCTAAAGCTAAACAGAAACCTAAGCACTATTGTCATCTATCTAGATCTAGAGTATGTAAAGACCCTCTATTCAAAGGAGGAAATTATGAAAAAGCTTAAGAAGCTGACTCCCTTCCTAAAGTACAGGTTGATAGGAAAGCTGAATCTTCCCTCTCACTGCAAGTTGATTTTTGAGGAAGACCTATTCATTCAAAAGGCAAGAAGAGTGGAGAGTCTTATTGAGTCTTCTAGATAGTGAAGCGGACCCTAGAACAGATAGAAGATGGCGAACTAGCTAGATTATTTGTCTACAAAAACATAGAGAGTACAGAGACTACTGAGGCAACTATAGATGACATATTCGTTCACTCAAGAGAAGAGTTCTTTGTAAACAATCCTGCACCTTCCCAAGAGCTTTACTCGAAACTCTCTGAAGAGACAGGAAAGAAAGCATCTATCACTACTAGCCTTGAAAAGGCTATGCAGTCTTACAAGGACAGAAAACAAATGATCAAGAAAGTCAATGAGGTATTTAGCTTGCAATTGCGCAAACCTGGCCAGATGCTGACTATGAATATTCCCTTCTTGGGAGCTGACTATCGATACTTCTACTCTTACCTAAATGTCTACAAAAAAGAGATGAAGTCAGCTATCTCTGAGTTCAATAGCTTTGTAGAAGTTTCATTAAAAGCTGCCAATAACTTCGCTAAGTTACGTAAATTCGAGATTGGAGGAGCAGGAATTATGCTCTTCTTGCTCTCATTGTTGCTATTTGGGAAGACATTCCTGAGAAACTGAAAAGACATGAAGAATGCTTCTAATCACACAGCATTCTTTCAAGGCTGACTTGATGCAATAGTCATACTCTCCTCAATTGCTGCAATCTCTGTAGTGTTTCCCTACATCACCCTAGGTATCTTCTACTTCATCAACATCAACTATCTCTATCAATCTAAGTACTTTCACTACTTCTTGTTTCTGTGTAGCTTTGCCTCTTTGGTCCTGTTTCTCCTAGCCTTCTTTAACTTCTTGTTTTTTCAGTGAATACAAGTTACAGGTGGTTGGGGGATAGTTAACTTGAACGTTCAGTCTACCTCAGCTAAATAGCTAACAATGTGAGATATATACGACTACAACTTAAGGCGGGGGATGGAGGTGACGGAATCATCTCTTGGTCTAAGAACAGACGTAACTCTCGAATGGGACCTGCAGGTGGTGATGGTGCTAGAGGCTCTTCTATCTATATACGCATTAACCCTAAATACAGTGACTTTTCTCACATTAAAGAACAGGTAATTAAAGGATCGAGAGGTGGTAACGGACAGAAGAATGGCAAGGCAGGACTCTCAGGGTCAGACATCTACCTAGAAGTACCTAGCGCTTCAGTAGTTTACGACCTTACCTTAGGGACTAGATACCTAATAGAAGAGGAAAAACTACTTTGTAAAGGCGGAAGAGGAGGTAGAGGTAATCAATCTTTCAAGAGTGCTCAGAACCAATCTCCCTGACTCTACGAACTAGGAGAAAAAGGAGAAACTAAGGAAATTCTCTTAACTACCTCTTCTTTTAAAAGAGTAGGAATAGTTAACCTAGGAGCTAACGACCCTTATTGGGAGGAGCTCAATACTCTAAAACAGAATCTTTTAGATAAGGGAATAGAGTCTTGGGACTTTCCTCCTCAGATCTTCTCTAGGGAAGAGATAAAGAAATTTCACCTATCTAACCTAGAGTTGTGCTCTTCCTTTTTGTTTGTTTTAGAAGAAGAAGATAAGAAACAAAGAGAAAGATTAGAGAGAGTTAAGGAGTATCTAGAGGCGAAGGGTTTTTCAACCTTCTTTACTATCTCTAAAAAGATAGACTCTCTCTTAAAGCAAATAGAAGTTAGTCCTTCTAACCTGTCAATGCTTAATTGTTCTTGCCACTTGAAGGAAGACTCTGAAGGTTTTGTTGAGTACTCTGACGACCTCTTTCTAGAGAAAGAAGAATTGAATATAGAAAGGACTGAAGGAGGTTGGGAAATCACAGCCAATAGGTTGCTCTACTGAACTAAGAGGATACCTACAGATACGTTGCACAATACAGAAAGGTTAAAAACCAAACTTAAATTAAACGAAATAATAAGAGAAATAAAGAAGCTAGGGGGCAAAGAAGGAGAAAAAATAAAGATATATAGTTTTGAATCAGAGGTGTTTTAGGTAGTGAAGATCATCTTTCTTACAGGAGGCGTTTATTCCTCTGTGGGTAAGGGTGTAATGCTCTCGTCTATAGGTAAAGTCCTTCAATTTGAGGGATTTAGGTGTAATGTCTTGAAGTTTGACCCTTATCTAAACTACAACTCTAAGTTTTTGAGTCCCCTTCAACATGGAGAGGTATTTGTAACTGGAGACGGTGAAGAAACTGACCTAGATTTAGGTCACTATGAACGTTTTCTAGGAATAAAGCTAGACACCAACTCCTGTTTCACTACAGGAAAGATATTTCACAGAATGCTTGAAAAGGAGAGGCAGGGAGGCTATGGAGGAGAGACTGTTCAGATAGTCCCTCACTTAATTCAGGAGATCATCTCTAGATTTGAATACTTTGAAGATAAGGGCACAGAGATACTCCTGGTAGAGCTAGGAGGGACTGTTTCAGACCTTGAACAGAAACCCTTCCTGTTGGCTGCTGCTCAATTAAAGGCCCAGAAGAAAGATGAAGATATGGTATTTATTCACATAGCTCCTGTATTAACCCTCAAATACAACGGAGAGAAGAAGACAAAGCCTATTCAACATTCAATCTCTCTACTAAAAGAAGTAGGGATAACTCCTGATCTATTAATCCTTAAGGGAGAAAATGCACTATCAAAGAGTGAATTGGCCAAGATCTCCTTTAATTTCCCTGCCATAGATGAGAAGAATATCCTGTCAGCTCCCTATCAGCTGAATATCTATGAAATACCTCTATATCTGTATAGGGAAGAAAAACTATTCCCTAGGCTTGCAGAGCTACTTAAGTTAGATGAAAGACACTCTCACTCTAGTGAAGAACTACAAAGTTGAGAGAGATTCTCTCAACTGATTAGATACCCTAAACAGCATCACCTAAAGGTAGGAATAATAGGTAAGTATTCCTCTTCTCTTGAGTCCTACTACTCGATTATTCAGTCACTAGAGTTTGCTTCTTATGAATTGTCTATAGACCTAAGAATTGAGGTAGTTAGATCAGAGTCACTTGACTCTGAAGAGAAGTTAAAGGGATTTGACGTAATAGTCGTAACTCCTGGTTTTGGGGAGAAATCACTGGACGGCATGTTCTTGGCCATTAAAAATGCTAGAGAGAACAAAGTGCCTTTCCTAGGTATCTGCTTTGGAATGCAACTAGCCTTAATTGAGTACTACAGGAATGTATTTAAGTTGCCTGATGCTAACAGTCTTGAGTTAGATCCTTCGACTAAATTCCCTATTTTGGTCCCTTGGTCAGATTCCAAGGAGATGAGATTAGGAGATAAGTCAGTCTCAATAGTCAAGGGGACTAAGCTGGAAGGAATCTATCCTTCGTCCGAGATTAAGGTAAGGCACCGAAACAGATATATATTTAATAAGGACCTAGCAGAAAAGCAAGGAGGTCTAAAGACCTCTAATCTAGTTCTGTCTGCTTGGGCAGAGTCTAACATTCTTGAAGGTATAGAGCTGAAGGATCATCCTTTCTTTGTGGCCGTACAATACCATCCGGAGTTTCACTCAAGACCTTCAAGCCCTGAACCTCTATTTAGCGAATTACTAAAGGCTGCTCTGAAAAAATCCTAAAAACTTAGATCTCTAGTAATAGTTAACGAACCTACCTTCCCGTAAATTGTGCTTGTTAAGTTTTCTTAGTACAGGTTTTTAAGAAGTGTTTGCTCAGCCTAGGGGGACTAGAACTGTTTTAGGTCTTGAGCTAGAGAAGAAGAATTGTCTTAGAAGACTACTTACAGAACTAGTTAAAAAGTCTTGCTTTATAGAAATTGAAACACCTATGTTTGAATACAAGACCTTATTTACCAATGACAAGGACGATCCTTCAAATATTCTCGATAAGGAACTCTTCTATCTAGAGGGAAAGAAATATGCACTAAGACCTGAAGGGACAGCTCCTGTTGCTAGGGCTGTCGTCACAGAAAAGCTACTACATACTCTTCCTTCGCCACTTAAGTTTTTCTATTTTGCTCAGTGTTTCAGATACGAAAGACCTCAGAAGGGAAGATTTAGAGAATTCACCCAATTTGGACTAGAAATCATCAATGCTTCTTCCTTTATCTATGAAGTTGAGACTGTCAAGATGATTGACTCTTTTTTGAGGAACGACCTTAAGTTAGAGAAGGTAGAGCTAAGGATTAACTACCTTTCCTCCTCAGAAACTAAGGCTAAGTGATCAAAGGCACTTACTAAATACTTTTTACCTCTAGCAGAAGAACTAAGTAAGACCTCTCAGGAGAGGATTAAGGTCAACCCTATCAGGATCCTTGATGATAGGAGAGACTCCCAGCTAAAGATAGTTAAGGCTGCTCCTAAAATCTCTGATTTTCTTTCTAAAGCAGAAGAGGAAGAAATTAAAGAAATAAGAGGGCTTCTAAATAAGTTAGAGATAAGGTATCTATGAGACCCTAATCTGGTGAGAGGGCTAGACTACTACACAGGTCTTGTTTTTGAGTGAAGTCTTAACAACCTTGCTATAGCAGGAGGAGGTAGATATGACGAGTTATTTAATAGATTCTGCAAAAGGCATCAAAAGGAGGTAGATAAGGTTCCTTCCCTAGGTCTAGCTATAGGTATTGACAGACTTCAAGAGGCATTGAATGAAGCTAAATTTAGGTGACCCATACTGCCTGAAAAGAAGATTTATCTGTGCAATCTTACGAATGAGGTAGATCCTAAAATAATGAAGCTGATAGAGAGGCTAAGAGAGTACGAAATAGTAGTAGATAGCAACTGAGATCTGCAGGATCTGAAGTCTCACTTTAAATACTCCTCTAGGCTAGGAATAGACTGACTCTTAATTTATGGACCTCAGGAACGTGAGTCTAGGGAAATTATCCTTAAACAACAATTTAAGAACTACAAGATAACTTTTTCGTTGGAGAACCAGGAGGCTTTGATTAGAGAAATTAGGGATGTATTGGGAAGAGAGATACCCTAATGATCTCTAGGAAGATCCCTATCTGTGAAGTTAGGTTTCACGATACTAAACAGGTAGTTATTGGGGGTTTTGTAGAGCGAATCAGAAAGCTTAAGAATCTGACTTTCTTAATTATTAGGGATAGTAGCGGAACGATCCAGGTGGTTCTGCCTAGGGATGATGAAGAAGAGCTACCTACCAGAGAGAGTGTTGTATTGGTGAAAGGCATATCTACTAGAAAACTAGACAGTGAAGACTTTGAGGTAGCAGGAAAAGAAGTTCAAGTGCTCTCTTGAGCGAAGCCAGTCCCCATAGAGTTAGAAGTTGATAAAGAAAGTGAAGAGAGATTTCGAATGAGATATAAGTATCTGGACCTTAGGAGACAGGATGTAAAAAGGAATCTAGTTTTTAGCTCTAAGGCTAAGTATCTAGTTAGTTCTCTGCTCAATTCAATGAAGTTTGTAGAGGTCTCTACTCCCTTGTTGTCTTTTCCTTCGAAGGAGGGAGCTAATACATTCTCTACGGAAAAGAACAATGTAGCTCCTAAGGGATTTGTATTGGCTCAATCTCCCCAACTGTACAAGCAATTGTTGATGATTGGGGGATTTGAAGCTTATTTTCAATTTGCCACTAGCTTTAGAGCAGAAAGGCTCAGGGAGGATCGACAGTTTGAATTCACCCAGCTAGACATAGAGATGAGTATGACTACTAGGGAGAAACTATTCGAAATAATAGAGGAGATGATGTGTTTAATCTGCAAAAAGCTGTTGGGAAAGCCTCTAGCCTATTCTACCTTCCCTAAGCTGACATACAAAGAGGCAGTATGGAAGTACGGCTCTGATAAGCCTGACGTTAGGTTTCCCTGTACGATCTTCAACCTGTTTGAGGGATTACCTCGTCAGTCCTTCTGACCTGAAGATCTCTGCCTCTGCATTCTCTATGAAACCGAAAGAGAACTCTATCTACCAGAGATATTTGAGTATGCAGGCAAGAAGTACAGCTACATCAGAAAAGACCCTAATGGAGAATACACAGGCAAGTGTGAAGCTTGAATGATTGAATATGTAAAAGGTCTAGAGAAGCAATCTTCCTTCTACCTCTTTTATCTGTATTCAGGAGAATTACAGAGAGAATCTAAGTCACTGGAACTAGGAAAACTTCGAACTGTTCTAGCTAAGACAGATACTCTGAGAGATTGAGACAATCACAATGCCTTTGTCTGAATAGTTGACTGACCTTACTTTGAAGTGAGTGATGAAGGTAAGCTACAGCCAGTACACCATCCTTTCACGAAACCTATTATCCCTAAAGGGTTGGAAGAGGCTAACTACCTAAGCTGGGGCTCTCATGGTTATGATCTTGTACTTAACGGCTCTGAAATAGCATCAGGAGGAATAAGGGTTACAGATGCTCAACTTCAGGAAAAAATACTTAGGGTACTTGGTTACTCAGATGAAGAGATAGACAAAAGTTTTGGTTGATTCCTTGAAGCCTTAAGCTATGGTGTACCTCCTCACTTAGGAATAGCTATCGGTTGAGAGAGACTGATGAAGGAACTGTTAAGCCTTAGAAGCATCAGAGAGGTAATTGCATTCCCTAAAAACAGTCATGGTTCTTGTTCGATGAGTACTGGTAAATCCTGGGCCTAACTTTTCACGATAGACATTCCCTTTAACTCCCTGACCCAAGAAGAGCGAAGATCCTTCTTTAGGTCCCTAGAGTCTAAGTGACGAAAGGCTTGAGATTCCAATAACACCTATGCATTTGTAGATGATCTTTCAAAGCCTAAGTACTATGTCCTGGATATGTTTCCCTATCCATCTGGAGCAGGATTGCATATAGGCCATGTGAAAGGCTATCTTGCTACAGACATCATTGCTAGATACAAGAAGATGAAGGGCTTTTCTGTTCTTCATCCCATCGGCTGAGATGCTTTCGGCCTTCCTGCAGAACAATTTGCGATCCAAAATAAGTCGGATCCAAATGTATTTACCCAGAAGAATATCTCTTCATTTAGGGATGAGCTTAAGTCACTTTTCTTCAGCTATGACTTCAACAGGGAAATAGACAGTACGGATCCTAACTACTATGCAATCACCCAGCAAATCTTCCTAAAGCTTTACGATCGAGGATTAGCCAGTTTAGAAGCGAAAACAGTCAATTGGGTAGACGAACTTCACACAGTCCTAGCTAATGAAGAAATATACAAGGGCGAAGATGGTAGGTACTACTCCGAAAGAGGGGACTATCCAGTAAGAAAGAGAAAGCTTACGCAGTGAGTACTAAAGATCACTAAGTTTGCTGAAGAATTAAATAGAGACCTAAAACACCTAGATTGAAGTGATCGAATTAAAGCCATTCAGTCAGAGTGAATAGGAGAATACGAAGCTTTTAAGTTCACCTTAAAGATCAATGGAAGGGAATTTAACCACTATGAAAGAGAGGTTGATGCTATTAGATCCATTGTTGGGTTCTACATCTTCAAAGACTCCGAGATATACAAAGCTTTAAACATAAAACATCAACCTAAAGAGGGAGAAATACTCCTAGAATACAGTGATTCTCAAACGATTGACAAGCTAAAGCTAGTCTATAGAGAATTAGGCGAAGCTCAAAGGGAGGACGAAACAGGGTTAACTCCTATCTATGAGGACTTAGTCGGAGACAGAAGGATACCTTCCTTCATCAACTGAAAAGTCCTTCCTAAGGTTAAAAGATTCAAACTCCAAGATTGGGTCTTCTCTCGTCAACGATATTGAGGAGAACCTATACCTCTGTATTACGACTCTGAAGGGAGGATCTATAAAGAAGAAGAGCTTCCTCTTAGGTTACCTTCTTATCGTTCTTCGTCGCAGTTACGGGAGGAAAGGCCAAATACCTCGACGACTTTAGAGGAAGAGATAGCAACACCTTTGAGCTACTACACAGACTGAGTACATGAGCGAGAAGGATACCGGCGAGACACAAATACTATGCCCAACTGAGCCGCTTCCTCCTGATACTTTCTAGCATATCTACTGCGCACTAATGATGGCTATCTACCTCTAGACAGCAAGGCAGCTAGAGAGTTGATTGAACGTTGAATGCCTGTAGACCTATATGTGGGGGGACAAGAACATGCGACTATGCACCTCATCTATGCTCGTTTTTGGTACAAAGCCATCTGTTCTTTTCTAGGCATCAAAGGACAACAAGAACCGTTCCAGCACCTAGTCAATCAGGGAATGATCTTAGGCGAAGATGGGAAGAAAATGTCCAAATCTAAGGGGAACTGTATCTCTATCTCTCAACTATTAAAAGACCATGGAGGAGACTCTATTAGGCTCAGTGTTGCCTTCTTAGGTCCCCTAGAACTGACCCAATATTGGGACACCAGACAACTCTCAGTCTTCGAATCCTGAATAGAAAGGATCTACTCCTACTTCTTGAGTGTGTCTAGCTCTCTCTCTAAAGAAACTAAAGAAAATTACAAGCTAGGAGAGTTTCTCTCAAAGGTAGAGTCAAGCATTAATTCCTTTAAGTTCAATGTCTTAGTTTCGGAGTTAATGGTCTTCTTTAGATACCTAAAAGAAAAGAAGGAGAAAGAACTAGAAGAACATAGGGGATTTATCCAGATACTGAGCTATTTAGCTCCTGCTATCTCTGAAGAAATATGAATAGAGCTGCTAAAGGAACAGGAATCTGTATATCTCTCTAGCTGAATAGCTATCTCTAAAAATAAAAAGAAGGAAGTTATTTACTCTATCCAGTTAAATAACAAACATAAGCTAAGCATCCCTTTAAGTTCTTCTCTGGAGACAAGTGAAGAGATATTTGAGTCCCTCTCTAAAACTGAGGACTATCAAAGTCTAATGAAGGACAAGGAGCTAAAGAAATACATAGTAGTTCCTGGAAAGGTCATCAACTTAATTGCTGTTCTCAAAAGCTAGCTCTGAGGTTCAAGAACTATAGCTATCCTGAGGACTTTTACTTCGCCAATAACCAGATTTGTCTAACCAAGATAGGGAGGATCAAGGCCTCTAAGTTAAGAAAAAAGATAACAGGATCTAGATTCTCAGCAGTCATAGGGAGGAATAAATATACAACTCCCTTTCAGGTGTGGTGTGACATCCTAGGTTTTGTGGAGTCAGAAATTGAACCTTACTTTGCCAGAGCAGGTACTGTGATAGAAAAGTCTCTACTTGAGTACTCTAAGAGAGAACTCAACAAACACTTTGTGAGTTACGATCCCAAAAAGATAGGCTATGATCTCTTCCATGATGTTGAGATCTTTGGAGGAATTCCTGATGGAGAAGAGGTAGTAGGGAATTCAGTTCAGTCTATCTTAGAAATAAAGACAACTCCCCTAGACAAGTATTGCTACACCATAGAGGAGAACGAGCTCAGACTTGTTAAGGACCAACAAGGATTCCCTGTTGTCAAGGAATATAGAGGTAATCTCAACAAGTGATTTGGGTTCTCCAACACCAAGCTAAAGATACCTGAAGAGTATCAGTATCAGTTAGCTTTATACCTATACCTTAGGGGAATAGAGAAGGGTTATTTTTGTGTGGCTTTCCTCAATAAAGAACACTATTTAAGTCCTGAAAGTTATGTACCTCAACCTAAATCAAGGATAGGAAAAGAATCTCCTCACTTGGTAGTCATTGAGGAAATGAACATCAATCTCGAGAAGTTTTCTAAGTGTGTAGAAACTGCCAGATCCTGATACAAAAAGTACATTATGGGCGGTATCTCTCCAACTTTAACTCCTCAAGATCTAAACTGAATTAGGTTTGGTTTTCCTGCTCTTTAACAACTTAAGATAGTAGATCTTTACAAGAGTAGACAGGCAATTGAGGGGTTTTCTCTAAAGCTCTTAGAGAAGATACGAGAGTATGACTATATCTCTCTGTTCTTACACATCAAACCTGATTTTGATGCTTATGCTTCTGTCTTTTCCCTATACAGGTGGATAAACAGAAACTTCGATGACAAGAAGGTCATAGTTTGAATAAATCCTAAGGAGCTAAGAAAGACAGAAAAAAGTCTATTTGACTGAGAAGAATCAATTCCTACAGAACTAGAGGAAAAGATACTAAAGACTAGCTTGGGAATAGTCCTAGATACTCCTAATCAGGAGAGGATAAAGACCCAGAAGCACATTTACTGCAGAGAATTAATTGTTGTAGATCATCATCCCAAAATAGATTCGTTTGCTCACCTAGAGTTCATCAACCACACATACTCTTCTACTTCAGAGATACTGAGCGAAATCTACCTATACCTAGAGCGTTCTCAAGGCTTTCACTTTGAAGCTCCCCTTTGCAAATACCTATATTCAGGAATAATTACAGACAGCAATCACCTGAAAGACCATGTGACTCCCTCCACCTACTATGTACTCTGACGGCTACTAGATAAAGGAATAAATAGAAAGGAGATAACTGACTACATAGTAGAAAATACGCTAAATAAGAAGTTGTTTGATCAAACAGTAGTAAGGAACATTAGGGTAACCAAGAATGGATTGGCCTTCTCGATTATTAGCTCTAGGGTCCTAAAGAAGTACCTGATAGAAGATTACCTTTCAGCTATTACCAACCTAGAAAGTATTGCTGGAATAGAAGTGTGGGTCATTCTCATTCAAGACAAGTCCCTAAGGAAGTGAAAGTGTTCTATTAGATCCAAAGAGCTACCAATAGACAATGTAGCCTATCAATTCAAGGGGGGAGGCCACAAGAGGGTTGCCTCTGTGCTCTTTAAATACAAGTGAGAATTCTGATCTCTGATTCATTTTTTAGATGACTACCTTGTTAAGTTTGGTTACTCTAACTCCTCTAACTATGGTAAGTTCGGTAGGTCTTGAATATTCACCCTCTATGATTGGTATGTCAAGCTCTCAGAAAAAGGGATTCTAGCTAAGATCAAATAGGAAGGAAGTCCCTTCCCTGTGGAATGGTACTCAAGTGATTTAAGAGGGCAGCTTGGAGAGCTGTTAGATAGGGTATATCCTTATGCGGAGGTTTGAATCCTCTCCATTCCGCCATATTTACCTCTGGTGGGGGTGTAGTTCAATGGCAGAACAGCAGTCTTCAAAACTGCGTGTTGTGGGTTCGAGTCCTGCCACCCCCGCCATTTATAATGATTAGTTAAGTTTTCAGGTGCCCATCAAGTTGTTGAACAGGCCAAAGGGATAACTCTAAAGACCTCGGCGAAAGCCGAGGTTATAAACCTACAAAGCTTTAGAAGCTATTTCTTTCTCTAGAGGCAATTACGTTTTTAGAAGATCCCTTCGTCTTATTCTTCTCCTTTTTAGTAACCGGCACAGGAATACTAGCTGTAGCCTTTCTATTCTCTGAAGCTATCAAGAATGTGCTGGATAGGTTTCAACTCTCAGAAAAGTTTGTAGGTTCTAGTCTTCTGGCTGCAGGAACTTCTCTAGCTGAAGCTATCAACGCATTTACTGCAGGAATATATGACCTTTTGGGAAGTAATGGAGAGCGGAAGGAGCAAAGTAGTCAGATTTCTTACTCCCTTAACTCTCTCTACAACCTTACAGGAGCTAACTCCGTCCAGATAGTCTTTCTTTCTGGAGTAGCCTTCACCATCTACTTCCTAATCAGAAAAAAGAAGTTTAGCGAAAGGGAATACAACCTCTTTCTTAGGTCTGTATTTCAGGGCAAAGCATTGTTGTGATCTATCTCGACTGCTGAACTAGCCCTCCTGTTGGGTTGTGTGGCTACCTCCTCCTTCTCTAGTTCTCTAAAGATTGGGAACTACAACCTTCTTCCTTGTCTCTTCTTCCTTGTCTGAGTACTCTATATGGTCTTCACTAAAAAGACTGACAGCCCTGAAGATGCTTCTCTAGAGGCTAAAAGCTATACCAATATCTTTCAGAAATTTGGCAATGGTCAATTTATATGTATCTTTCTGCTTATTTTTGTCTCCTTTACAGGATTAGCTTTCTGAAACTTCAATCTTGTCTCTAAGTTTGAAACTGTATTTAAGATACCTAAAAACATAGGGTTAGGGACTATCCTAAGCCTAATTACCTCTTTTCCTGAATTCTCTTCCTTCTTCTTCTTGTTTAAGAGTAGGTGTTACGATACTGCTTGTGCGGGCCTCTTTGGGTCTGCCCTCTTCAACCTTATGCTTCCTTTCTTTACTCAATTGATAAAGAGTGACTGACTGTTTAGTTCTCTAGGTTCTAATCAGTCTTCTCTGATCTTTTGATTAGCAGGAGTTCTAGGAGTTAACCTATTCTTTGCGTTAGGTTTCTACACCAACAAAGAGGGAAGATTTCTCGTAAATAAGGGTAACTATTGAACCCTCTTCTGAAGTGGACTAATCATCATTGGTTATCTTCTCTCTTCTCTAGTTATTTCTCCCATACTCTTTAATGATGTTCAGGCAGGGGTCACAAAGTAGGTAGTCAGTCCCTTCGATTGCCTTGGGGAGTAATTCTTGCTTGTCAAAAAAGTAAAGACATCTAGGACACTGAATATTTAGTGTCTTTTCTATCTTTACCTCTTCTTCATCAGTAAGCTCTACCTCAGAGACTCCAAGAAGCCTCTTTAGGTCTGAGAGACCAAAACAGCTAGACAGAGACTTAGGGACAAATACCTTAGCTTCTCTAGGATGAGACAACTCTTTAGTTGCATACTTCTTTTCTAGTTCAGCTAGAACTTCGTCCCTTAACTCAAAGAACTCTCCTCAGGTAGGGTTGTTAGCTTCCTCTAGCTGAGACTCTGAAATATCTAACTCTAAGTCCTCAAGGAATAGCGATTCTTTTCTTGAAGAAGCAAAATAACTGTACACCTCCTCTGTAGTTTGAGGGAGAAATACAGAGAACATTAACAGGGAGTATTTGAGTACTACAGAGATGACATAAAGGGACTCCTTCTTGTAGGCATCAGTGCCTTCTCTGGAATAGATAACAGGCTTTACTAGTTCTAGGTATCAGGAAGAGTAGAGATCAGTGAAGTCTAGTAGTCCCTTAATAGCTTTGTAGAAGTTCAGAGAGTCAAGTTCTTTCCTAGCTTCACTGATTGCCTTTAAGAAGTAGGAGTAAAGGTATCTATGTTCTGGAAAAGAAAGTCGAGAGTTAAGGGGGAGTATAACGTCCCAGTTGGGGGTACCTAATACAGAAAGAGAGAATCGGAAGAGTACATTTCTGATCTTTCGATACTGCTGCTCAACTGTCTTTAATTGGACCTCACTAAACCTAATGTCCTTCAGATAGTTAGAGTTGGCTACTCACAGTCTGAAGATGTCGCAACCATACTTCTTGACTATTTCTAAGGGATCTATGACATTACCCTTAGACTTGCTCATCTTGTGGCCCTTTTCATCTAGTATGAACCCGTGAGATGCTAAAGACTTAAAAGGTAATCTCTTACTTTTTGCAGAAGAGAGGATAGATGAAGAGTTAAATCAGCCTCTTAGTTGATCACTTCCTTCTATATATAGATCAGCTAGATGATCGTAGAGCAAAAAGGAGCAGCCGGAGTCAAATCAAACATCCAAAACATCATTTCCTTTTGAGTACTTAGACTCTTCTTCTCTAGTTAGCTCTCTTCCCAAGAAGTAAGACACAGGCTTTGTAAATCACGTTTCTAGTCCCTCAGAGAGGAGAATGGAGATATTTCGTTGGAATTGCCTCCCATCTTCGATAGGTTGACCTTCACAGTAGATAACAGGAATAGGAAGACCTCAAGATCTCTGTCTAGATAAGCATCATTCACTCCTAGAGAAAACAGTCTCCTTCAGTTTAGGGAATAGTCACTCAGGATTACAGAAAACTTCTTGAGAGAAAGCTTCTTCTAGGTCTTCCTTTAAGAGGGATAAGTCTAGGAATCACTGAGGTGTAGACCTATATAAAGTAGGTAGTCCTGTTCGTCAATCTTTAGCTATCTTGTGCTTTATCTTTTCTATAGCTAGTAGATTTCCTTCCTCTCTTAAGAACTCAGTTACGATCTTTGAGGCCTTTTGATAGAACTGACCATTGATCGGAGGGAACTTAGTCTTCTCTTCAAAGTGACCTTTATTGTTGATTGCGCAGTAAACAGGTATTCCTGATTTCTTGCAAACTAAGTAGTCTTCTTCTCCAAGACCAGGAGCTAGGTGAACGAACCCGCTTCCCTTGCCTTCTATCAGATAGTTAGCTTCTAAGAGACAGTTAGTCTCTTGAGTTAGATTGTTTCTATAAGTAAGAAGAGAAAGTACATCTTTACTGATCTCTTTAGTTTCGTCGACATTGAAGCCCGCCCAACCAAAGATGTCGCTGATATGAGAAATAAAGCTCGAAGAACATATGTATTTTTTGTTTTTGTACCTAACTAACTGATACTTAAGTTCTGGATGAAAAGCTACAGCTAGATTGGCTTCAAGGCTATAGGGAGTAGTAGTCCAGAGGATTAGGTAGGACCCTACTAGTTCAGGGTCATTAGGACTAGAAATAATTTCTCAGGAGAAGTAGATGCTGTCACAATCTACCCCTTCGTAATTAAGTTCTGATTCAGCTAAGGCTGTTTCTGAGGAATAAGACCAGGCAACAGGTTTGTTCTCTCTCTTAAGTAGTTTTTTCTCTCATAGATATAGGAGAAAGAGATACTCCTTCTCTATAAAGTCCTTGTTACTGGTTAGATAGGGATCTCCTAAGGGAAAGCACAGATTTAACTGTCCTAACTGAGAAGCTTGTACCTCTACTTGAGAGTGAGCATACTCTAAGGCTCTCTTGGTTTTCTCAATAGGCTCTGAAGACTTAAATAGAGGGTCTTCTTTTTCTAGTTTCATCTCAATGGGAAGGCCGTGCATGTCCCAACCGGGTTGAAGCGGAGACTGATAGCCTGTTATGTTTTTTCACCTAACTGCAAAATCCTTAAGGAGCTTGTTGAAAGCGTGGCCCATATGGATCGCCCCATTAGCATAAGGAGGTCCATCCATCACCCTATACAAGGGCTTATCCTTATTTAGTAAGAGTCTCTTTTTATATATCTCTCTTTCTCTAAAAAAAGAAAGAAAGGACGACTGTTTAGAGACTAGATCAGCCTTCATTGGGAAGGCAGTCTCTGGTAAAAATAAAGTACCTTTGAACTTAAACACCTGAGTAAGGTCTTTAAGTGAATCTATAAAAATTTAAGTTGTTATTCCTTAGAAAAATAGCCTCTTAACTATCTGAATAAAGGTAAGCTGTTTGTCATCTGTGGTCCTAGTGGTGTAGGGAAAAAGACCCTACTTTCTAGGTTAATAAAGAGAAGAGAGCTAAATCTAACGATAAACGTTTCGTATACATCTAGACAACCTAGAGAGGGAGAAATACACGGAAAAGACTACTTCTTTGTCTCTAAGGGAGAATTTATGAAACTGATCAAGGAAGATAAGTTCCTAGAGTATGCTTACTTCTTTAATGAGTATTACGGCACTCTTCAAGATAGCGTTGAAAAACTACTTAGTGAAGGAAAGAACGTAATCCTAGAAATAGAGGTATTAGGTTTCTGGCAGATAAAGAAAAAGATAAAGGACTTTGTCTCTGTATTCATCTACCCTCCTTCTGAAGGAAATTTAAGAGAGAGACTCTTAGCTAGAAAGACTGAATCTGAAGAAGCCATTAAAGACAGAATAAGGAAGGCCCAGATAGAGCTTAAGGAAATTTCTCACTTTAAATATAAGGTACTTAATGACATCGTGGAATCCGCCCTTTCTAAGCTAGTAGAAATAGTCTCTAAGGAAATAGGCTTAAACAGCTAAATTAGGATTCCTTGTGTCCACAAGGAACCTGAAATCGTTGTGTACTCCCAGACTTAGGATAGTCTTCTCAGACTTAGACGGAACTCTTCTGACTGAAAAAAGCTGGCTATATGGAAAGGTAAGAACCTATACCTTATCTACACTAGGTGCTTTCCTAGAGGGAGGGGAAACCCATCTGATTTTGGCTACAGGAAGAAATATCAAGAGGGCGAAGGCAATAAGTAACTGACTGGAAGAGAGGCTAGGAGGATACAAGATACCTTATCTCATCTGCTTTAATGGAGGTGTCATCTATGACAACAAGTCTAATGAGGTTGTGTATACCCAAACGTTTGACTGTACCCAACTAGGTAAGTTAATTCAGTTTCTTAGGAGAAATTACCTAGTTACCTATCTGGTAATTACCTCCAACAACGAACTATTCACTGAAGATCACTTTGTTTCTCGAATGGTAGGAAGAAAGTTTGCTAGAAGGTACAACGCTAAGGTGAGATTTGACACTCAAGAAAGCTTTTCTAAAGGCTTAACAGAGATACAAAAAGTTATCTTTGTGACCTTTCACAGGAACTCGGAAGAGTTAAGGTCGCTAATAGAATCTAAATTCTCTGAGTTCTATGTAGCCATTCACGGTGATTGATTGCTGGAGATAGTAGATAAAAAGATCAACAAATTCTTCGCTATAGAAAAAATCCTAGAGAGAGAAGAGTGAGATCTCAGTGAATGTTTAGGTATAGGTAACGAGAAGAATGACCTACTGATGATTGAAGGCTGTGGTTTTGGGGTTGCAGTTGACTTTAATGACACGAAGAATATTGTGTATGACCCTAGTAAGGTGAGTCTTCATGTTTCCAATAAAGACGGTAATGCTGTAGCAAGGGCAATTAGAACCTTCTCTTAATAAAGATAAAAGGATTTGGGATCACTCTCCTCCCTAATCGTCTGCGGAAGCAACAGCAAAAAGTCTAAGAGCATAGAAGTAACAGAACTTCTCTCTAAAGAGTTATCTGTGTGATCTCTATTTCTAAACTCTTCAGCTTCAACAATTCCCTTAATCTCTAACGAGTTGCTAGACAGGGGGGAGTTCCCCCCTGATATCAAGTTCCTAGTAGAAAAGATTGAGGAAAGTCAGGTTGTTATCTTTGTCTTTCCTCAATACAACTACAACTTCTCTGGTTTTTTCAAAAATGTTCTCGACTGATGTAGCGTCCACACAAGAAAACTTCTCTACAGCAGGAGAGTAATCTTGGTAGGAATTAGCAACACTAAAGCTTGAGAAAAAGAGTTTCAGCTAGCCACTTCAGCAACTTGTTCCTCTCTGGGGGCTTCTGAAATCATCTTCGAGAATGTAACTCCTGACGTTAGAATGCCTGATTTGGTCAATCGACTTAGGAGATATGTCTAATGTCTCTCCTTATGTGTTTGACAGGTCAGCTTATATCTATACCTTCAGAGAGAATGAGATACACAAAAGCAGTTGGGCCCACCTACTCAACAGACAACGATCAATAACTACTGGTCTCTTACTCTTAACCCTCAGTTTTTTTACCTTAAACCTCTACTGACAGCTACCTAAGTGAGACTTCGAGCAGGCACTAGCCCCTCTATTTGGAGTAAGACCCCTAACAACCGGTCAAACAGGTCAGAGTTCTGAGGCCAAGATTGACCTCATAAAGTTCCTTCCCTATCAAAGGATCGTATGAATCGGAATAGCCTCTATCCTTGCTGCAGTCCTCCTGTCATTATCAGGAAATGTTTCTCAATCCTTGCTTCAGAACCCTCTGGCTGACTGTTCCACTCTGGGAATGATCGACGGTGCTGCTTTTGGTCTGATGATCTTGAAAACCTTTCTAGGAAAGTCTATTGGTGCCTACTATTGGTCAAACTTCGTTGCTTCATTCTTCTGCTCCTTTCTGGTATTTGTACTGATACTGACCCTATTCAGCAGAAAGGTAGCTTGAGAGCGAAAAAACCTCTGTACGATGATTATCCTATTTGGATTAGTCCTAAACATCTTTTTCCGAGCATCTGTTCACCTCTTAAAACAATACAACACTGCATCTGTATCTACAGCCTTCTCTCTAGCTATAGGAGGCGCTGAAAACATCTACGAACTCTTTCCCTCTCAGTTCCTCTTTGTAAAGGTAGCTATTCCTGTAACTATCTTCCTTTTCATACTTGTTAGGTTACTAGCTAGAAACTTCAACCTAGCTGAGTTAGGTTTCGATCAAGCTCACTCACTAGGCGTCAATATCAAAGTCTTACAGTGAGTCGGTTACTTCATCATCTTGTGCTGCAGTACCATAGCAATCAACCTTGTAGGGAATATAGCTTTCTTAGGACTGATAAGTACTCATGTAGCTAGAAAGCTATTCAAGACAAGAAGATACGAAACAATTATTCCTGCTTCTTCAGTGGTTGCTGCAGCCCTTCTGATGGTTGCTATAACGATAAACTCCTTAATCCCTGCGATCTCTAGCTCTAACCTCATATTGGCCCTAGGAGCTATCTCCTTATTCTTCCTTACCAAGGAATAGTCCTTCTTAATTAGTTGGTAGGAGCTAAAGCCCTCCAGCTAAGGGCTAAAAATGAGCCTTCTAAGTGAATTTGTCTAGGTATTGTCTGTCTCTCCGCTTCATTCTTTACCCTATGTACCTTTAACGGTTCTTATGACTTCTCTCACAGGGTAACCAATCCTAGGTTATGACAATACTTCTTGGCCATCTTTTCTGGAGGAGCACTGGGAATTGCAGGCCTCCTTCTACAGAAGTTAACAAGAAATCCGCTAGCTGATGTCTCTCTGTTAGGGATAGGATCCCTAAACATCATTGCGATAAGTATATATATCTATCTAACCTTTGACGGAGAGCAAGCCTCTCTCCCTCCCTTGAAGGTTGTGTTGCCCCTTATTTCCCTAACAGCGTCAATCATTGGAACTTCGATAGTCTATTACCTGTCGAAGAACAAGAAGTCAACTCAAGCGATAGTGGTTTCAGGAATTTCCTTTCAATTTCTCTGTGAAGCCATTAGCGTTGCCATCCTGGGGTTTGTCAAAAGCAATCCTGATACGACTGCCCAAATCTCCAATGAAATCTCTAACTACAGCTACGGGAAGATGCCCGATCTCGGCACCGTTTCAGTCTTCCCTGAATGGAGAATCTCTACCATTATCTCCTTCGTCTTAATAGGAGCGATTGCAGGAGTTGTCTGACTCTTTCGGAGAGAGTTAGAGCTTATGGAGATAGGAAAAGACTACGCACTCTCCCAAGGTATTGACGTAGACAAGCTAAAAAAAGTTTTATTTGCGCTAATAGCTGTCCTTGCCGGTATAGAAAGTGCTTTGGTAGGAACTATCTCCCTCTTAGGGATTATCGCTCCTCACATAGCTAGATTCCTCTTCGGGAATAAAGCCTCCTCTAACGTAGTAGTCAGCTTTATATGTGGTGCTCTACTAGTCGTCTGTGCTACCTTCTTATCGATCAACTTAGGTCAGAACATCCCTATAGGGATACTGTCCACAGCCTTAATCACTCCTATTTTTCTAGTTCTCATCTTGAGGGGTCAGAGATAGTGAGGCATCTTCTCCTCTCAGCTTTTGCCTCTGCTTCCTCGCTGTTAGGTTGCTCTACTTACTTCCTGAACTCAAAAATAGAGAATGACTACAAACAACTAACCAGTGATGGCTTCCTAAAGGAACAACAACAAGAGTCTCAAGAACAGTCACAGAATCCCAATAGGAACGCCTGAACGCTACTGTATCATTCGGGGGCATTTGCCCACCTGAAGAGCTTGATGAATCAGATTGACTTAAGTGGTTCTAGTCAAGTAGCTACCTTAACTAGCAGTAGCTCTAGCTCTTCATCAAGTGAATCGAGTCAACATTCCCTGGTGACTGATGCCTCAAAAATCTATCCTGAGCGACTTAAAAAATTAGTTAATGGATTTGTAAAAAACATAGGCTGATCAGCACTCATTCAACCTTTAGAGCAAGAATCTTCATCAACTCCGCAAGCACAAAATGGTCAGAGCGATGCGGCTCTGAAGCTACCATCATTTAGAAATAAATTCTTTGCACTTAACTCCTGAATAGAAATAGCACTCCTAAATGTAGTAGGAAAAGCAGTAGCCTTAATAGGACTAGGTACCCTCCTAGGTCTTCTTCTCTTTGACAAGAAAACCAAAAAGAAAGAGAAGATACTAAGGGTAGGTTATCACCTCCTCACCCAACTGCCTGGATGATTGCTGATCTACCTCTTTAAGAGATTCAAAAAGCAGACCTATCTGAAGGAATTCTCTCCTAGAGAAAAGATAGGAAATCTATTCTCTAAAACAGCTGCAAAGAATGACATCTCTGTCTCTGGTCTCACATTCTTCAGGGGGATGAACAGAATACTTCATCCTATGTCCTTTGGACTTAAAGAGAAAGAGTTCTACTCAATTATTGGTCCTAACGGTGCTGGGAAGACTACCCTACTCAAGAATATAGGAAAGATACTCAACCCTACGACAGGATCTGTTCAACTATCTGAGAGAGAGCTAAGCAAGATACCTAACAAACTCTTCTGAAACAGGGTAGCTTATGTTCCTCAGGAGATGAATATTCAGCTAGATACCCCTGTCTATGACTTCTTGTTGTACTCGAGATATGTAGGCTTGTCCAGGACTCAAAAGGCCACTAAGGAAGATCACCTAAGGGTATTAAAAGCTATCAAAGAAGCTCAAATAGAGCCTCTAAGATGGTCAAGAATGGGCGAGCTCTCAGGAGGTCAACGACAAAAGGTGATTCTGGCAAGCATCCTCGTTAAGGATGCTGAACTCATTTTGATGGACGAACCTACTACCTTTTTAGACGTAGATAACAGAAATTTCTTAATTTCCTTCTTTAAAAAGCTTCATGATTCTGGAAAGACTATTGTTGCTAACTTACACAACTTCACAGAGATAAATCAACTCTCTACGAAGGTAATAGCCCTCAAAGATGGGAAGCTAGAAAAACTCTCTAGCAAGGAAGAAGTCTTAGATCCTGAATTCCTAAATTACCTATACGACCTTAACTTGCCTAGGGAAAGGTGGGAAACCCTCCTTTCTAGCAACACCTGTAGCTATTAAGTTCTGATTCTCTCTAGCTTGGTCTGGTTGAAGGTATCTCCTCTCATTTAAAACAGCATTACGTTGAAGTGCAATTGCCCACTGAGGGGCTGTAACCTGAGTAGTCTTATGAGTACTCTTTCACCTTCTTTCCCTTAAAAACTTTCCCTCTTTTAGCTTTCTTTCTGCTTTAAAGATCTTCTGTTGAGTCTGTGTAGGCTCTCTCCTTCTCTTTAAGTTACTGCTAAACCTAAAAGTCTTCAACTCCTACCTAAACGTTGATAGGTGATTCAAATTTTGATTCACTGTAGAGGGACTTTTCAACCCCCTGGGAATTATCTTTATGAAGTACTCCTTCTTCTCTCTACCTATTAAGGAGTGAGAGGTAAAGCAAAACCAAGAGGTACTAGGTTCTATAGAAAAGAGATACCTAAAAACTTCTTTTCCTGCAGTTCAATTGGCTAACAGAAAGATGCTCTTAATTAGTAACCTATCTTTTTCTTACTCTAGTGTTCCTGGGCATCTCTTTCGCATTTACAAGCGTCTGTCCTCTCATGAGCTCTTTGCAAAACTCTGAGACAACCAGATAAAGGAAGAGGATAAGAGACTACTAAAAAACATCAACTTAAGTCTTGCCTCTGGAAAGTTCATTGCTGTTGTTGGTAGGAACGGTTCAGGGAAGAGCACTATCGCAAAGATAGTCGTTAACTTGTTGTCGAATTATGAAGGTCAGGTAATTTGATCAGGGAAGGAGCTACAGACTATCTCTATAAAGTCATTTGCCCAAAATGTGTCTTACATCCCTCAGAGTTCAATCATCTACAACGACATTTCCCTACTTGACTTCATAGCTATAGGCTTCTCTCCCAGAGAAGGTCTGCTAACTAAGATCTCTCAAGCAGAAAAGGAAAGACAGATTATGCACGTCCTCTCTGAGTTGAATCTTCAAAAAGAGGTAAAGAAGTCCCTTTATACCCTCTCAGGAGGAAATAAACAAAAGGCAATAATTGCTCGATCTATCATCCAAGGAGCTAAGATAATCGTTCTTGATGAACCTCTTAACTTCCTAGATATAAAAAACAAGATCTTAGTCCTAGAGTATCTAAAGTCTCTACAGGTAAAGTACGGTACTACGATTGTGATGATCCATCATGACCTTGATCAGGTTAAAGACTACCTAGACGAGGTAGTTGTGGTAGATTCAGGATTTTTGACTAACCATATAAGACTAGAGGGTTCGCCAAGAGGCGAACTCCTAAGTAACCTCTAACCTAAGTGGAGAGCTTTTTGGCCCAAACAGGACTCAGAGAATGTTTAGTCAAGATAGAGGAGATCTTTAGGGACTGATCAAGAATAAATGACTGAGAAGAGAAACTTACCTCACTAACGATCTTCTTTATTTGCTTATCCAGGATAACGTCTACGTTAGGTACATTCGGATTCTTAGCCAATAAAGCTTCCTTTAACTTAGACTTTTCTTCCTCTATTCACACTTGAGTAGCTTCTTCTTCTCTTAGGAACTTACACTCAGAAGCAGAGTAGTGCAGGACTAGTTTTTTAAGTTCATCCATATCTGTAGGCTTTTGTTGGTATTCAAAAGTCATAACTGCCCCCAATTTAGAGTTGTGATGCTTATAAGCGATCGTTATGTAGTTCTCTCTTTGAGGGGAGACCCACACTTCACTTAATTGGATCTTTTCCTTGGTAATTGAAGCTAAAGAAAGAATTTTGTCTTCTATTGTTATCTCTTCTGTAGGTGACTTGATCTTTAGTAACTCTGAGATCTCTGGTTGTTCCTTTGCCTCTTTATCTTTAAAGTAGTCCAGGAGTATCTTCCCTACCTCTATTTGGGTAGACTCAAAGTCTTTTGAGTTAGTAACAAAATCCGTCTGGGCCCTCCAAACACAAAGTATTCCCAGGGAGTTGTCTTCGAAGCTTGCTGTATATATCTTTCCTTCAGGTAACTGATCGTCAAAAGCAAGTGAGTCTGATTTAGCCTTTAAGATGCTGGATTTAAAGAGAAGTTTCTTTGCTTCTGCATAGTCATTATTAGCCTCTAATAGAGCCTTAGAACAGGCAGAAAAGGGAGCTAATGTCTCCTTTCTGAGCCTTACTAGTAGAGTCTTATCTACGTTCATCTCGCCACTTAGAAGTTTAGTAAACTACCTTTCCTAGGGAATGACTAAGGCAAAGTTCCTTGCTTCCTTATTTGGTATAGGAGGAATCCAAGGAGCTACCTTACTTTCCTTAAATGCTCATGACTCTTCTAAAGAACGAACAGTTATCACCTTGGAGGGAAGCGGCTCTCTCTATGAACCTATTAAGTTATTGTCTAAGAATCTGGGTCAATCTATAGAGGTAAGTATCATCCCTACAGGGTCTTCAGGAGGCAAAGAATCATTTAAAGGTTCCTATGTTGACTTTGCACTCTCTTCTTTCGACAATTCTCAGCAGCAAGGCAAAGAGCAGTCTCAGGATTTTGAACTAGCTTCTCTAGCTGAAGATCCTATTTTCTTTCTATATAAAAAACATCCTAGTTGTGGTCAAGAAGTGAAGTATGAAGACCAGAATAAGCAAAAGCTCTTCTCCTTATTTAAGGGACAAGAGCAACAGAATCAGGAATTTGCTAGTTGTAAGTTCTGATCAGCTTTTCTAAGAGAGGGAGGGAAAGATAGGTCTAGCCTTAACAAGATTCTCTTAAGTAATGGTCAGGGACAAGATTCAAGTAGTTCTTCAGAGTCTTCTCTAAAGATAAGAGAAGTTTCTGAGAATAACTTCCTTGCTTTAGAAACCTTCTTAAGAGAAGGCTATGAAGGTTCAATCATCTTCTTTCCTGAGTCTTTCCTTACCTCTAATAAGGAGTTTTTTGACTCTCTAGAGCATAAAGGCTACAAGACCTTTAAGACTACTTCGGTTTCCTCTAGTTCACAGGGATCTAACTTAAGTAAAAAGTTGCAGATAGTCCTTAAGAAGGAAAAGCTAAAAGATAAGGCCTCTGTTAAGGACTGACTAAAGAAATTGTTACTTCAGACTCAGCAGTTAAGTAAGTCCCTAGGTCTGAAACATCAAGCCTATCATGAAAATGGACAAGGTAATGGTCAGCAGAGCAACGGCCAGTCTAAGGACGTAAAGACGATTATTGGAGATGAGGGGGAAAAACAAAGGTAACTCTGCTGTATCTCGTTTTGTTAAGCCCGCCCTCCCTTTAACGAGTTTTTCGTAATGTAGAAATAGATCCTTATGAAAACTCGTGTTTTGAAAAAAGAATTTAAGAGGCTTTTTTAGCAGCTTCTTCCTGTTTCTTAAAGTCAGGAGCAAAAGTACAGCAGTATTGGGAAGGATTCACGCTTCTTAGGCTTTCAATAGCTTTCCCAACATCCTGAACGGACTCACAGAACTTCTCAAATAAAGCATTAGCAGCTTTTAACTTAGTTTCAGATTCATCAAAGGGAGCTTTTATCAGCAACTGAACTCTCTCTCCTCCAGCTAGTCACTGTTTTGCTTTTTTGATCTTCCACTCAAGGTCGTGACTATCTATCTTCAACTTCAAGGCAATTGACTTAGTCTTGGCTGATCCCTTCTGCTTAGGTTTCTTAGCAGACTGATATGCTTCCTTCTCTTTTTCCCTTCGATATTCTTCGTAGTTAAGTAGCTTTACTACAGGAGGATTAGCCTTTCCGTTAATGAGTAGTGCATCAAGTCCTTTTTCTTTAGCTGTTTGAAAAAGTTCTTCTCTTGTAACTACTAAGGTAGAGCCGTCTTCGTTAACTATCCTAAAACTTGTACCTTCTATCTCTTCATTGACTAGTGGCTGTTTTTCATTCTTTGCTTTCAGAGTACCTATCTACCTTCAGCTATTTTACGTAGATGCACATTTATGTCTGACAGCTGCTTAAGAATATCTTCCAATATTTGATTAGTAAGGTAATGGTGATTGCCATATCACCTGCTTTTAGTAAGTCTGTCCATTTCCACTACCTGAATTCCTTATTTAACAGAGGTTTTTTATTCTAAACTAGGCCTCTCGAGCAGTTGATTTTGCTTCTCTTTAATACTCAACTAATAAACTAATTAAGAACCTTTATTAGGTTTAAGCTCTTATGGTGGAATTGGTAGACACGGTAGTCTCAAAAGCTACTGATAGAGATATCGTCTCAGTTCGAGTCTGAGTAGGAGCACCAAATTTACCCACCTAAAAGGGATTAGTCGTAACTGTCTTCATCATCATCAGAGATCTTCTCATCTTGAACCAATGCCTCTTCCTCTTCATCTAGTCCTTCCATTTCGTCTACAGGTTCTTTAGGTGCTGAAGGTTTTCTACCTCTTCTCTTAGGAGCTGTCTTAACTTCCTTCTTTTCACCATCTGTCGGTTCTTCATCTCCTTCTTCCTTTAGGAATGACACATCAGAAGCTCTCTTACCAATGACTCTAAGGTATTCGGTGTAGTCCATATACTCTCGAAGTTTTCACTGATTAGGACCTAAATAAACGAAACGAGCATCACACAATAACTCTGTATAGAAGGTGCCTATTCAATTTTCCAGATTGTCCTTCTTAAAGTCTTTGGCATTCGCTCAAGTTTTTGTTCACAGTGTAGAGAAGTTGAAGGTAGTTCTACCAAACGACTCTTTAGCGACCTCGTGAGCCACATCCATCAACTCTCTAACGCTTAGCTTCATATCTAAAGATTTTATTAGGAACTCCTGAATTCATCTCAGCGAGTAGCTAGCTTCTTGCTGAGTAATACAAATTGAATATCCTTCTTCTGAGGTTTAGGTAACGATAACTCTAACTGCTGAAAGGACTTAGTGCTTCAGTCTAGGTAGGTCAATTGGGCACTCCTCCCTACATCCTTTTGACCTGATAAAGCAGAGATAGCCTTCATTTGAATAATTTCTTCCTCTCTTTCTAGATCTGAGCAAGCACTAGACAGAAATTTAAATCACCTGTCAGAGTCTGAGTAGGAAATTCTTAAGAGTCGATGGTTGCTTTCCTGGCCATAGCCTTTAAAGAGAAGCAATAGAGAGTAGAGTAATTCAGAACCCTCCTTGTCTTCCTGTAACTCTAGGAAGAGCTCTTCCAGTCTAGAGAGGATAGAACAGTCGTTAAGTCTCAAAAAGTCACTTAATTCTCACTTAGAGGGATTTACAAAGAAGACAGGATATAGAGGTCTATAAAAACTCTTAGATAGAAATCTAGACTCAAAGATTCTCTTTCACTCCTCAAAAATTGAACAGAGAATGATCTGATAGGAGCAAGCACTCACATTTGAGTAGACCTCCTTTTGCATATATTCCCTAGAAAGGAGGAGGGAATATCTCTGATAGTTAGTCTTCTCTAAGAAAGCTAACTTCTTCTGGCCCTGAAAGTCAAGTAATCTAGTTCACTTGATTATTAAGTTAGGGTCTATAGAAAGAGTGAAAGACCCGCAAAAGTATTTGTCTCGCAGCAAATAGTCAAGCCTATCTACATCTATATCTGAAGAGATAAGTTCCTCTATTCACTTTCTAGAACTACTTTTAGAGAGTATCTTGGTGATCTCTGAGGGCAAAAACTCCTCTTCCTGGTTGTGTACCTTAGATCTCTCTGCCAGCAAGGAGTAGAGCTTAGAGGATTTATTGAGTATTAAAGATCTAGTCATATCCTCGTGATTAAAGGCGGGGACAAGAAATTCGAAAAGGTGAGAGAAAGGACCGTGGCCCAAATCATGGAGCAAAGCGCTAGCTAAACAGAGGTCTATCTCTAATTGGTCTCTCTCGATAGTTAGGTCTCCTAGAGATAAGAAGTGATTTATGAACTTAGAGGTAAGAGCGTAAACACCTAAAGAGTGAGATAATCTCGTGTGGGTAGCCCCAGGAAAGTTCTCGTGTAGAAAACCTAATTGACTGATTCCTGACAACCTCTGGAATTCAGGAGTATTTAGGAGGGAATAGAGTCAAAAAGAATGTCCTTCAAAGGTGATCTCTCCGTGAATAGGATCCTTAATAAAAGGTCATCCCCCTGTTCGAGGGAGATCTAAGTGAGGTTTAGAGAAACCTAATTCCTGAAAATTATTGACCAAGTAGGTTCTTTACCTTTTCCAATCGTTCAAGAGTCCTTGAATAACCTAAGAGATAGATAACAGAGTGAAGGGGTAGTCCTTCTTTTTCTCCTATTAATGCTAGTCTTAAATTCTTAAAGACATCAGGTCTAGGTAACTCCAATTTAACCAGTAACTGCTTTAGGAAGAGTCTTATCTCTATCTCTACGAAGTTATCTGGACCCCTCTCTTTTAGGCGAGTAAGAGCTGTATCTATTAATGTAATGGACGACTCAAAAGACTTAAGAGAGTCTAGTCCTTCTTTCTTTAGATATTCCAGAGAGTAGAATTCTTCAGCAAGGTCTTCCAGGAAGGAAGCATACTTAACTCTCGACCTAAAGCAGACGGCAAAGTCTCTTCTCTTTTCAGGATAGGCAGTAAATTCCTCATGTTCGCTCTTGAAGAAGGGCAGAACAAAGTTCAGGTACTGTAAAAGGTCTAACTTATTGAGGTAAGACTGACTCATTCACTCTAACTTCTTGAAGTCAAAGATCGAAGGAGAGCCGCTTAATGTCTCTGTTTTAAAAGCACTAATTGCCTCCTTAACTGTAAAGAACTCTCTTTCTCCTTCTGTTCAGCCCAATATGAGTAGATAATTCAATAAAGCTTCAGGGTAGAAGCCTCTTTCCAAAAAGTAGTTGACATAATACTTATAGGAATCAGGGTCCCTCTTAGAGATCTTTCTTCCTGATTCTGAAGCTATCAGAGAAAGATGACCATAAGAAGGAATGAACTCTTCTCAACCAAAAGCCTTATATAGAGCCAACTGGTAGGGAGTATTGGAAAGGTGTTCTTCTCCTCTAAAGATGTCACTGATTTTCATCTCATAATCATCGACTGCTGCAGCAAAGTTGTACATAGGTATTCCGTTACTCCTAATCAGGATGATGTCTCCTAAAGCTGAGGAGGGAATAGACATCTCCCCCCTAACATAGTCTTTTCAGCTGTATGTTTTGTTCTTCTCTACCTTCAGTCGAACGCTAAAAAGCTTCTTAGCAGCTAGGTTGTCCGCTACCTCCTTCTCCTTAAGGTACCTACACTTACCTGAATAGATGTACTGATTGTCTTCTTCCCTTTCTTTGTCTAGTTCTTCTTGGGTACAAAAACACCTATATGCTTTGCCTTTTTCTATTAACTCTTTAGCTCTAGCGGTGTACTTGTCCAACCTCTGAGACTGCAAGTAAGGACCATACTCTCCTGGGCAGGCAAAAGATTCGTCAGGAATCAGTCTCAGTGATTCAAGATCATCAAGAATCTTTCTTACCTGGTCTTCTTGATTCCTAGAGGTATCTGTATCTTCTATCCTTAAGATGAAGTCTCCGTTGTTTTGCTTGGCAAATAAATAGTTAATTAAGGCTGTTCTTAGTCCTCCTAGGTGGAGTGACCCTGTTGGGGAAGGAGCAAACCTAGTTCTGGTTCGATTGAAATTGCCCAACTAGTGTTATCTGAATTAGAGCTTAGGATTGACGACCCTAAGTGGGAAGGCTACTCCCTCTGAAAGTACGTCAAACAGACAATTCCCTACTATACCAAATTATTAATTATTAAGGAGTTAAGGCTCAAAAAGATACTGGTCAATGGTCAGTCTAGCTTTTTTCAGTACAAGCTTCAATTAGGAGACAAGATATACATCCTTGTTCTTCCTGAGAAAGATTCCCTAAGACCTTTTAAATCTACTACTTCTTATCTAGAGAAAAGGCAAAACTTTAAGGGAGTAAGCGTTAAGGATCAAATAATCTTCGAGAATCAACACCTACTGATAGTTAATAAGAAGGAAGGACAAATAGTTCAGGCAGATCCTTCTTCTAGTTCTCCTTCTCTAGAAGAGATAGTTCAGTCTAACTATAAAACTTCAGAAGGTTTAGAGTATTTGCCTAAATTTGTGCACAGACTAGATAGGCCTGTCAGGGGACTGCTCCTGGCCGCTAAGAGCGCTAAAGCCCACAATCTTTTGAGTGAGGCTTTGAGAAATCATTCTCTTAAGAAGGTTTATAGGGCCCTAGTAATAGGTAAATGAGATAGTAAGGTCCAGGAATTAGAACACTGAATACTAGATAAAGGTAAGAGGGTAACTGTCTATCAAAAGACAGTACCTGACTCTAAATACTCTAAATTGCTGGTTAAGAGACTCAAGGTTTTTTCTAATTCTTCCTATCTAGAGATTGAGTTAATTACAGGAAGAAAGAATCAAATTAGAGCGCAGTTGGGATGGGCAGGTCATCCTATTTTAGGAGACAGAAAGTACTACTCTAAAGAAATCAAGAAAAACTTCAAGGAAGAGCTAAATAGAGAAAAGAAGGGTGGTTGAAATCCCAAAAAGATAGCTTTGGTGTCCTATCAGATAGTCTTTCCTGAGTATCTAGTCTCTGAATTAGAGTTACCTAAATCTTCTTTTTCTCTGCCTAAAGATAGACTAGTCTAAATTTCTAGATACATACTGACTTAACTTCTCTAATTTATTAGTCAATCTAGCTTCTTCCTTCTTATTTAAGAAGGCCATTGTCTTAGGTTTAAAGGAACTTCTCTTGTAATCTCTTTTATCTATAAGTTCGAAGTATCTAAGCATAAAAGGCTGAATAGAAGGTTTTGTTTTTATTCACTCGGTTAGGAACTTTCTATGTCTAATAATCTGAAAGTGAGCAATCATCCCTCCAGCGATAACAAATCCTAGTCCTGGAAAACACAGAGGATAGGTAACTAACTCTAGCTCTCTTAAGTTTTCCTTGCAAGAGCTATTGATGCTCATTAAAGCTATGGCTAAATTGACAATAGATAAAGCTATTAAGCAGAACAGAGCAATTATGAAGATAGTTTCTCCTAAACTGGTAGAGTTCCTAAAACAGTTGAATAACCCCCCTTCAACTAGAACATATCTACGTCAGGCAGTAGGACTAGCAAAAAATAGAAGCTTCTCTATAAATCAAGAGTCACTTAATTGACCTAAATGAGAAGATGATAACCCTATTAGGTAGAAGAAGAAGCTAAATAGAGAAAGATAGAGAGATGATCCGAAGAGTCATCTCATGTATGTTTGGGCCTTTTCATGGTCTATAGACCCTTCCTCTCTCCCCTTAGGGGAGAAAGAATAAAGGAAGGAGTCCTTAAATCAGGTCTCGAATGAGATCAATATTCTTTGAAAGAATCTCTGCTGAAGACCTAAACTTCTTTAGTTCTTTTTCCTTAAGAGGGAATTCTAATACCTTCTTGATTCCGTCTTTGTTGATCATTGCTGGAGCCCCTATTACTACATCACTTACACCATATTCACCATTCAGCAATGCACTAACAGGAAGAATTTCATTCTTATCGAAGATCATTGCTTGAAGTATCTTGACTAGGGCAGCACCGATCCCATAGTGGGTCGCTCTCTTTCTGTTGATAATTTCATAAGCTTTTCTGTATACAACTTTCTCTAACTTTTCTTCATAGTCAGAGCAACAATAAGGTGAGTTAGGATAACTTACTTCCTCGCAACTATTTAGGCTAAGACCTCCTACTCTCATCATCGAGAAGGTAACTAGAGAACTATCACCATGTTCTCCTATTACGAAAGCTCCTTCCAGTGAAGCTGTAGGTATCTCTAGAGCCTTAGATACTTCCAATCTCAATCTAGCGCTGTCTAGAACAGTACCTGATCCTACTACCTTGTTTGCAGGGAATCCTGTTACCTTTTGGAAAACATAGGTCAATACATCTACAGGATTTGAACAGATAAGAACAATTCCCTTAAACCCTGAACTCTTAACGTTTTCAGCAATGCCTTTCATAATGTTTGCGTTATCCTTAATCATCTCAAGTCTCGTTTCACCTTCTTTTTGAGGTCTACCAGCAGTAATGACAATGTAGTCGTAATCTTTTAAATTAGAGTAGTCAATTACCTTTACCCTTGCTTCTGCAGTTAAGTAAGGTGTACTATCTTCTAGGTCTAGAGCTTGTCCTCTTGCAAATTCAACATTGTAGTCTATTAATCCGAATTCAGCTGCTAAGTTTTGGTGAATTGCTGAGTAAAGGAAAGAAGAACCGACAGCACCACAACCGATAACAGCTACTTTCACAGCCATTTCACAAATTATTTTATAGGGGGATGAAGCTTTACCTTCACGATAGCTTAGGAGACCAACGCAAATACCTGCCTGAAAAGGAGAAGATAACTATTTATGTTTGCGGCCCTACCCTATACAACAAGCTACACCTAGGGAACCTAAGACCTATTGTTACCTTTGACTTTCTAATCAGATACCTAAGAGAGTTAAAGATACCTTATCAATACGTACAGAACCTGACAGACATAGACGAGAAAATACTCAACAAAGCATTTAAGGAAAGAAGGGAGGTCAAAGAGATTACTGCTGAATATACAGAACATTTCTACACAATCCTAAGAGAGTTAAACATCATACTTCCTGACATTATGCCCTCCGTCTCTGAGAACCTAAGTGAGATCTTTGCAGTAATAGAAACACTCCTAAATACAGGTAAAGCTATCTGAGACAAAAACACTCAATCTATTAAGTTCCTTCAACCAGAGAGAGATAAAACACTTAACTACTTCTCTCCTGAAGGCCTTTCTGAGGCTGATGAGGCTGACTTTGTCTTGTGAAAAGAAAACAATAAGACTCCTTTTTGCTTCTGCTCTCCTTGATTTGAAGGAATACCTGGTTGGCACATCGAGTGCTTTGCGATGATGCAAAAGTACTTTGAGTTCCCTCTAACTATTCACGGAGGGGGAGTAGATCTTAAGTTTCCTCATCATGAAAATGTCAACCTCATGAGCAGATCTGTATTCAACAGAGAAATAGCCAACATTTGGGTCCATATAGGTCAAGTACTTAATGAACAGGGAAAGCTCTCTAAGTCCTCTAACTATTCCTGGACAGTAGATGAGTGTGCAGAGAAGTTCTCCTGAAACTTCTTGAGATATATCTTTATGAAGGCTAAGTATCACAAGCCTCTAACAGTCACTCAACAAGCTTTAGATCTCTGGTGGTCTGAGTGAAAAAGCTATGAAGTGGCTCTTAACTATTCAGAGGTAACACTGTTAACAAATAGATTGCTTTCTCTGGAAGAGTTTTCTCCTATCTCTAACCCTGATAGATATGTAATTGAACAGTTAGAGGCAAATCTAAATCTTCCTGAGATAGTCTCCTGACTAGAAAAGTTGAAGCTATCTCTACTCAGCTCTATAAAAGACAAGAACTTTAGAGAGATAAGAAAACTAAGGGATAGCCTTGAATACCACCTTAAGTGACTAGGGTTTAAAGTCCCTAAATTATCTACAGAAGATAGGATGGAAGCAGAAGAGTGATTCTCCCTCCTATCAAAGAAAGACTATAAGAACGCAGATGTTTTGAGGGGAAAGCTTGTACTTAAAGGAATACTTCCTTAGTTGAAGTTAGATAAGAAATTAGTCCTTAATGGAAAGAAAAGCTTCTTAGAACTACTAAATCAAAAAGAACTAAGTAAGTTAATAGAACACGTTTACATCTCTTCTTCTCAGAGCTTTCTTATCTCTCAGTGTGAAGAGCATAACCTGCCTTATTCAGTCAAATCTAAGTCCTTTTTATCGAGTCTCAAGAAGGAACTTAACTCCAAATACAGTGATGTTTTTGCAGTCTTAGCTTCTAAGGAACAACTAACCTTTCCTGAATTATTAAAAAAGCTTTCAGAGTCTCAAGAACCGGAACTGATCGTAATGGCTGATAAGGTGCAGGATCCCTACAACTTTGGAGCAGTTATAAGAACCTGTGTGGGTGCTGGACTTAACTACCTTGTTTACTCGACAACTAACAATGTAAGACTAGATAGTACTGTGCTGAAAACTTCTCAAGGCTATGCAATGAAATTGAACTTAATAGCAGTACCTAATCTAACGAATGCCTTAGAGAAACTAAAGAGACTAGGCTTTTGGTCTTACGGTTCTTGTTTGTCTAACGACTCTAAGACCTATTCTTCTGTAGAGTATTCCCCTAGATCAGTATTGGTCTTAGGCAATGAAGGTCAGGGAATCTCGAGATTACTTGAGTCTAAGGTAGACTGAAAGATTAGTATTCCTTTAGCTAAAGAAGTAGATTCACTAAACGTCTCTGTAGCTGCAGGAATCTTGATATATGAATATGTGAGACAGTTAAATAGCCTAAAGAGTTAACAAGCAAAGCACTCTTAACAGAAACGCTTGCTACCCGCCCGCCCATTGCGTTTCTGTTAAGAATTAGTGGATTATTGAGCTTTTGCGCCTTGAGCTCCTTGGGCACGATTAACTAATTCTTCAGGAGTTTGTACATTTCCGAAGCGAGCAAAACCTCCTACACTAAAGACTCCGATAGCACAAAGAGCAGCCACTATCTTAGAAGCTATGTGCATCAACTGTTCTTAAGTCCTCTGAGTTTTTAGGTAATTTAAAGAATCTCTTTGTATTTTTTCTTCTAACTGTTAATTAAGAGGAGTGGTGCAAGTCATTTCATGATATAAGGTCATACTACCTCCTGTAGATTTCTGCTCTACCTTATAGGTACACCCTTTAGCTTGATACTCTTTAACTTTTCCTTTAGCAAAATCTTCTAATCCTGGATGACTGTCAAATATTTTTTGGAAGGTCTCCTTTAAATCAGATTGACCAAATCCTTCTAAATTAGATACTCCTGTTTCGCTAGTTCCTCCTTCTGTGACCCAGACTCCGGGAGTCTTAAAACCGTCTAATAAAGGACCAAAAATTAAACAGAGATTGGCATTATCCTTAACACAATACTTCTTACCTATCTGATACTTCTGCCCCCCCCGCGAACTTGTTTAACACCATAGATTCCGCCACCTAAGGTAGTTCCTCCTACAACCATACAGGCTACTCAGCGAAGACCTCCTCCTAGGGGAATCATTATCTAGAAAGGTTTATCTGTCACAAGTCATTTCATGGTAGTAATCAGACTTTCCTTGAATCATCTTTTGACCATACTTACAGTTTCTTGCTTTGTACTCTCTAATCTTTTGTCTGATAAAGTTTTCTATTCCAGGATATTGGGTCAATAGCCGATTTGTCTGTGTTTTAGTGTCTTGATAATTCAGATAAGTTTCGTCTTGGATAGCTAAAACATTTTGTGCATCCCCAGGATCTATCCACAAGCCGTCAGATCTATATCCTTGACCATCACTCCCTAGAATGAAACAGATATGACTCTGATCTTTTAAACAGTATTTTTTGCCCATTTCATAGTGATGCCCTCCCCCAGCAACTTCATAGACTCCTCAACCGCCTAATCCTCCTACAGTCCCTAAGCCTACAGCTGCTAAAGCTATCTTAGGAGGTAAAGTAATCATTTTTTATCTAACTCCTAGTCTGTTGCCTTTATAAGATCCATTCTAGACAAGTATTAAAATTAATAAGTTTTTAAAGAAGCTTTAAAAAGTTGGGAGACATGAACATTTGGGCTAAATCTGCTGCTGGTTGTGCAGCTTTCTTGTGCGCTTCCGGTACTGCCGCTAAGGTGACGTACGACTTCACTGCTCCAGAGAACACAGGAAGTCTCGTAAAGTTGAGACTCAATAGCGCAAATGGCCCTGAGGTTGAAGTCTGATTACCTAGCGAGTTAAATTACGCGATACCTGAAGACTCTAAGTTACAAATGACACTGGGTGAGTCTTCTGACAGCGAGAGAGTTGGGGAAAAATGCATAAATGTCATCTATAAGGGGAATGAGAAGGGAGGACTAATCTGACTCGGCAATCTGGAGCACAAATCTAACTTAAGCAATATGACTATATGTAAGGGCCAAGCGACCTGAACGGTTGTTGGAAAAAATAACGATATTAAAAAGATCAGATGTCCTTATGGACGAGTCTTAGGATTGGGTCGAGATGACAAGAATGGTCAGTTCTTAACTTGCACATCTAAACCTTACCCTTACAGGAAAGAGGAAGTAGAGCTTGATGGAGTTAAGTGCACTAGACAGGGATACACCAATACATTTTCCTGTGTTTCCAATAAAAACTTTTCTCTAAGGTATGCCCCCGTTAATGTGAAGAGCGGGCAACATGCAGACCCAGCTATAAAGGTAACAATTAATAAACCTAACTAGTAGGTGAACTGAACTAAAAATATTGCCTATGCTGTAGCCTTCTTAAGCGGCACAGGCACTGTAGCCAAGGTGACTTATGACTACTCTGTTCCGTCTGGAGGCAAGCTAGTTAAGGCTAAGAAAGACCATGCAAGTGGTCAGGAAGTTGGAGTTTGACTACCTGACTCTCTAGCTAAAGAAATTCCTGAGAAGTCTAAGCTACAGATGGTCTTAGGGATTCATAAGTCTGGCGAGAAAGGGGAATGTATAAATGTTTCCTATCAAGGAGACGCCAGCAGTAGAGGTGGTGTGATCCTACAAGGTACTTTGGCCAATCACTCTGATCTAAGAAATATGACCATCTGTAATGGTCAAGAAATTTGAACAGTTACTGTAAAGGAGAAAGAAGAAAACAAGAAGATTAGATGTCCTTACGGTTACGGCCTAACTACAGACAGTAGAGATGGAAGAAAACTGTTAAAGTGCAGAACAGATAGAAGGAACACAGAAAACGAAGAGTTAAATCTTGAGGGAATCAAGTGCAAGAAAGAACTATATAAAAACTTGTTTGTGTGCACAGCAGACTCTAAAGTACTATCCACAGAGTACACTGCCCTACCAGGAGCTTCAAATAGACAAGACCCAGCTATTGAACTAAAGACCAACTAAGTCTCTTTTAGATCAGCCTTAAAGGCTGATCTCTTTAAAAGCTAAATAGAAATATCTATATTTCGATAACTTACTATCTATCTTCTATTTACTTAGTAATCTCGCAAGTCACTTCGTAATTTACCACACGTTTAGGAGCTGTAACTTCTGTTGCCTTATAGGTACATTTTCTATTCGTGAAGTCTTGTACAGCTGCTTCTAGGAATTCTCTCAAACCAGGTCACTTAGCATAAAGTTTCTCCAAAGATTCTTTAATGGAGGACGCTTTTGCTGGATCTAATCAGTCTTTGCTGTCTAACTTTGTATATCCTTGACTATCGTCTTCTGCAGCTAATCAAATTCCTCTACTCTTAATATCTTTAGTCTCGTCAGGACCTAAATAGATACAGGGATTTCTATTGTCAGTTAAACAGTATTTATTACCTCATTGATATTGATGCCCCCCCCGCGAACAGCGTGGATGCCATAAGCTCCTGCACCCACAACACTGCTTCCACAGACTACACAAGCACCAACTTTAAAAGCTGCAGGATTTACAAACATACAAGCAATAGGTTTAAGAGCACTAAGCACTTTTAAAAGTCCTTTAAAGTTTGATTCTGCAAATCAGTATTAAAATTAATAATTTCTTAAGGATTAGTTAGGACAAGTCATCTCGACTTTGTTCTGATCATAAGTACACTGTCTCTTCTCATAACCTTCGATAATTTTCTTAGCAAATCCCTTTAATCCTGGATATTCCTTAAAGAGAACCTCTAGATCTTGCTTAACTGAAGAATTCTTGCCTTCCAATCAAGTAACAGAATCTAGAGCTGTAGGGATGGGGTAACCTTCTTCGAATCAAACCCCAGGGCCCTTATAGTCTTTTTCTGTAAAGGGACCGAAAACTAAGCAGACATTGGTCTTACCTACAGTCTTAGAACAATACCGTTGACCTAATTTGTATGGTGAGTGCCCCCCCCGCGGACTGCTCGTTCAACTCCGAAGCCCCCTGCAGTAAATAATCCGCCACCTACCATAGCACAGGCAACTATCCTAAGACCACCTGCACCTAATCCAAACATCGTTAACTAGTTTTCTTTCTTACTTTTAATAGCTCTACAAATCTAGTTATCTTTAAAATTAAAAGGTTGCTTTAGGGATTTTCCTTAGTGCAAGTCATTACATCTTGGACAGAAGGGGTTTGTTGAAGTTTATAAGTACATCCTTTTTTTTCATATTCGTCAATTAATCCTTTAACCATATTCTCTAAGCCAGGGTATTGACTAAATATTTGTTTCAACCCATCAGAGACTTCTTTACTCTGATTATCTAAGTTTCGCAATCCTCAAGGACCTCCTGAACCTTGGTCAAATCAAACACCTTTAGTTGCATAATTATCCATAGGACCTAACACCAAACATAAGTTGGTGTTGCTGTAACAGTACCTCTTACTTATAAGGTATTTAGGTCTCTTTGCTGTTTCCATTACTTTAAAAGTTCCGAAAGTAACTCCTATCAAAGATCCCGTACCTATGAATGCGCAAGCAATAGGCTTTAAGGCGCTGAACATCTCTAGTGCCTAGAGAAGAAATAATCAGAGAAGCCCTGAAGGGCTCTCTGAAAGATAAATACTACCTAGAAGATAGTAGCTTGAATGCCCCCCCCGACCATAAGACTATTGAGGTGAATCCTGTCTTCCTTTAGGTTCGCCTGATGTACATTTAACTTCATATCATCAACTTCCTGTTGAATGATGCTTGTATTCACATCCTCTACCTTTGAAGTCTGTAATTACAGATTCAACAAAACTTCTTAGACCAGGATGTTCCCCAAATATCTTCTCTAAATCACCTCCTAATTCTGAGTGGGTAAACCAACTAGTGTTATCCATTCCTTGATCGCCAGTAGAGGCCTGGCCTCCTTGTCTGAGTCAAATTCCCTTGGTATAAAAACCATCAGCTTTTCTAGGACCTAAGTGAAGGCAGATACCAGGGCTACTTTTTAGACAATACTTTTCTCCTCATCGAAACTGTTGCCCCCCCCAGCCACTTTAAGTCCTCCGTAGGTCATTCCTCCTAGGGCAGTACCTCCTGTAACCATACAAGCTATTCAGCGAAGGCCCCCTCCAAAACCAGTCATATCTTTCTTAAATTATTTAAATAGCTTCTCTTAGTTCTGTTCCCTAATTATTTTTTTAAGCAATCAAGATAGTATTTTTCTTTAGCCTTTTTATAGACCTTTATTGTTTGTTTCAGTAAAATTAAAAATTTTTATCTTGCTTAAATTAATTCCTAAAGTCTTTAATTTTTTGTCTCCTGATAAAAGGAGATAGAAGCTAACTTTTAAAGTCATATTCTTGTAGATGAAATTAGTTGAGTTAGGAACTATCCTAGAAATTCACAGAGGAAAGATGCCCCTAAACTTCTCTGACTCTCCTAAGGAAGGCTTTTTACCTTACGTAGATATAGAAGCCTTTGAGAAAGGAGTAGTAAAGAGATACACAGACGGAAAGAATGCCGTCCCTTGTGAGGCTAATCAGGTGTTGGTAGTTGATAGAGGTAGTCGCTTTGGGTTGGTAGGCAAAGCCTTAAAAGGCTTTATAGGCTCTACATTAGTCAAAGTTCAGTCTCCTGAACTAGACAACAACTATCTTTTCTATTACCTACAAAGCCAATTAGAACTATTGAGATTCTCAGGGAAAGCAGCTATGATTCCTCAGATAGATTGAAAGTTTCTTAAAGAACAAAAGATTCCTTTACCCTCCCTCAACGAACAACAAAAGATAGTAGAACCTCTTGTTCTCCTAGACGTGGAGGGGGGGGCATCAAGCGCCTTCAAGAACTCTGCTGACTTTATAAAAAAGCAGTCCTTAAAGAGGCCTTTGAAGGCAAACTAACTGCTAACTGAAGAAAAGAACATCCGGAACACTCGCCCCTAAAAGACTTTGAATCTATAAGACTTAAGAGACAGAAATTCAAAGACACCAACTTAGACGAACATGAGATTGAACTAGACCTTCCTGAGTCCTGATTGAGAGTTAGGATAGGAGAAGTCTTCAAAGTAAAAAGAGGAACGACTCCCAGCACAAAGATTAAAGAATTCTGAGACACACCTGATGTCTTTTTTGTTTCAGGGAGGGAAGTTAATTGAAACCATATTAACCGCGCTGACAAAAGTCTGTCTAAAGTAGTTTTTGAAAGAACTGCCCACACCATTAGGCCTACAGAGACTGTATTGTTGACTTCTAATGGAAAAGCAGGGATTTTGAAAGTACCTGCTTTTCATAATGACCAAGTAATAGGTATTCTTTCCGCTGACTCTAAGGTTGATCCTAAGTTTCTCTTTTACTTTTTCATGCTTAATCATGCCAACGTTCAAAAGCTAGAGCATGGAATCTCAGGTCATGCATTCGATAATGAAAAAGTGCGTTCCCTCAGAATCCCTTTTCCTAGCTTCAGAGAACAGTTACAGATTGTCAAGGAGATAGAGTCTAGATTTGCTCTCGTATCTTCGATTGAAAAGCTACAAAATGACTTTGAACTTCTTAAGAAGGTAGCTTTGAAGGAGACTTTCTCTTTCCCTTAATTAACAGGTAGTTTTTGCTAAGGTCTTTTTTCTTTAACTGAGGGGACTTACGGAAACTTCTCGCAAAGAAGGAGAGAGGTCCTCATTATATATCGAGGATCAAAGTCAAGATGTTTGTTTAAGTTCTCCCGCTTCAGGGCTTTGTTTGTCTTTACCTTAACAAGGAGTTTCTCTATTCTCTCCTAATTCTTTTATCGTTATTTCAGGATCAGAAAGCAGAAAAAAGTTGTAAAGATAAGTTACTTAGGTTAGAAAAAGACCGAAAAAATTTTAGGACTTAAAGAGACTATTTAGGACACTCCAGTTTGTATCAAAGAGCTTTTTTGCCAGAACTTACTGTTTCCTCTCCATCTTGATATGTACAACCTTTTTTCTCATACTCATTAATCTTGTCTTTAGTAAAGTCTTCTAAGCCCGGATGTTCCTTAAATAACTCTTTAACCTCTTTTTTTATACCATCCACATTTAGCCAACCAGCAGATTTAATAGGAGTTACAGCTGAAGCAGTTCCAGGATCTACCCAGATGCCTTCTTCAGATTTAAAAGACTCTCCTGATCTACCGAAATAGATACATACATTATGTTTCTTAGATAAACAGTATTTCTTGCCTACAGAGTATTTAGGTTTTTGCGCTTCACTTACCACCTTAAACGTTCCGAAAGTACCTCCTATTAAAAAGCCTGTACCTATAAACGCACAAGCAATAGGTTTTAGGGCACTGAACATCTCTAGAGATTAGAGAAGAACAAATGTTCATGCTCAAGCTCATTAGGAACACATAAATCAAAAGAATCTAGGTAATTAAGAAGTAATCAGAGAAGCCCTGAAGGGCTCTCTGAAAAGTAAGTTCTACCTAAAAGACAGTAGTTTGAATGCCCCCCCCAGCTAACCACAAAAGATATTGGCTTCAAATTAAATCCTAAGAAGCATTACTCCTTTTCAGTAACGCTGGTAACTACGTTTACAGCAGCATAGTCTTTTATAGGCTCATTACCATAGTGTCGTTCATCATCACTACACCTAGACAATTGATGAACATCAGATCTAGTAGTAGTTCCTGAACCAAATTTATCTAACAGTCAATCTTTTTGGCTATCTGTCTCTCCTTCTCTCTTTAAGAATTTAAGTCTTAAACAGTCATCTTGCTTAGAAAGAACTATCTTATAGTCCTTCAGTACCTCTTGCTTTACTTTGACTCAACTGGGAGGACAGTCCTTTTCTTGGCATTTTCAGTAAGGAAAAAAATGAGAATCATAGATTTCATAAGCACCATAACTAACCCCTCCTAAGCTACCTAATCCTCCCAGGATTAAAAAAGGCTTGGCAGGAAGAATTTCTAGTTACGTACAGTAGAGCAATCCATCTTGTACTCGTTGTGTTGTGCAGGAGTGTAATTGCATTTATCGTGTTTCTTGATTCAACCTTTTAATCATTCCTTGAGACCTGGATGATACTTATAAACTCTCTCCATAGAGGACTTTAAATCCTGATTTTGGGGATCTAATCATTCTTCACTTCTCAATAAATGAGTGTTAGAGTGACCTGACTCCATAAAGTAAGCTCCCTCCCCTTTAAAGTCCTGTAAAGGGCCTATAAAGAAGCAGAGAGCTCCCCAGCCTGGATCTTTAGAACAGTACTTAATCCCCTCCTTATAGGTTGTGGAATGCCCCCCCCTCCGCGGACTGCTCGTTCAACTCCGAAGACTCCGGTAGTAAATAATCCACCACCTACCATGGCACAAGCAACCATTTTGAGACTTCCTGCTCCCAAACTACTTAGCATTTTCGTTTACTTAGTTATTTAAAAACATTTGAAAATTAAAAAACTCAGGACTTCCTGTATCTGAGAATCTGTTTTTGAATAATGAATAAAATTAAAGGTTTCTATCTAGTTTTAGAAGCATCTAAATAACTTCATACACCTTCATCTTTAATTACGTTGGTATGGGCATAATCAGGTTGGTTTCCATATAATTGTTGATCGTTACTACATCTAGGTAATTGAAGTATCTCCTGTAAGTCATCTGAAGAACCAAACTTTCTAACGAGTCAATCTCCTTTCTTATCGTTCTGATCTTTTCTGGACTTAAACCTTAATCTCAAACACTTGCTATTCAGGGGAGAATCCTCTGTGGTCTCTTCTAAGACTAATCTGTACCGACTAACTAAGTCTTTTGTGACTGTGATTCAAGAAGGAGGACACTTTTCCTCCGAGCACCTTCAATAAGGACTGAAATGAGCATTAAAGACTCTGTAAACTCCTCCAGAAACAACACCAGTGCCTGTTAAGCTACCCAGAATTATTAAGGCTTTAGAAGAAATAAATCGCTAGATTAATGCTATATTAGTTCTTGGTGCAATTCATTTCTCTTCAAAGGGTTAGTCCTGATCCGTCAGTCTTCTGACCTTGTTTATTTGTATAAGTACAGCCTTTAGACTGATACTCCTTCATCTTTGACCTTAAGAAGGCTTCTAGTCTAGGGTGTTCTGCGAACAATTTAGGAACGACATCTTTTATTTCGTGATAACCTAAATGGCTTTCCTCTGCTATTTCTTGAACTGCTTGAGAAGTACCGGGATCTATCCAAATGCCTGGAGTTCTATATTCATCACCAAAGTTACCGAAGATAACGCAAACGTGAGATCTATCCTTTAGACAGTATTTACTACCTAAAGAGTACTCTGGTTGGGGGGGGGCAAAGACTCTATGGCCTCCATAGACTAAACCTGTAGCTCCTCCAAAGCCTAGGAAGGCACAAGTTAAGGGCTTAAAGAAGCTAATCATTACTGTCTCTGACAGATCATCTTGTATTCGCCAAGGTTAGTAGATTTCAATTGGAAATCACAGTGCTTGTGACTATCTAGTCAACCCTTTAGATAAGCCCTCAAACCTGGATGTTGATTCAAGACTTCCTTTAGAGTCCCTCCTACAGTATCATCTGTTTTATCGTAATCCAGTCAATCTTTTTTGTCGATTCTATGAGTATTAGTTGCTACTCCCTCTTGAAAGTAAATACCTTCGCCTTGAAATTCATCTATTGGGCCTATAAATACACATCTACCTCCAAGACCTGCTCTGGTGTCGCAGTACTTGGTCTTGTCCTTGTAGGCTATTGAATGCCCCCCCCCAGCACCAATATGTCTAACAGTGCCATAAATTCCTCCTCCTAGAGTAGTGCCCCCAACAACTAAACAAGCTAAAGGCTTAAAGAAACCTACCATTCTTATTCAGGTGTTGAAGGACAAACCATCTTTCTCTCTAGATTAACTGAATTACCTTGAAAATCACAGCCTTTATGGTCTTCACGTCATTTGCTTAAATACTCCCTCAGACCTGGGTAATGTTCCAATAGCTTTTCAAATGCCTTCCCTGGATCAGTTGTGTGACCTTGTTTCATTCACTGATCGTCTATAAAGGACACAGTAGTTCCGTGAATTCCTTCTTCAAAATAAATACCTTGTCCTTGGAAATTACCTGCAGGACCTATAAAGACACAATTTTTATTTGATTCTTCTCCTAAACAATACTTCTTACCTTCTTGATAGGTTGGATGCCCCCCCCCAACTTTGTGAGCTCCATAAGCTCCTGCACCAACTACACTACCTCCACAAAGAACACAAGCACTTGCTTTAAAAGTTGCAGGCCTAATAAACATACAAGCAATACCTTTTAGAGGAGTAAACACAACTATCTACTAATTATTTAAAAGGTTTCTCTAAATAAAAATTTCAAAGGTTAGTTAGACAAGAAAACACTTGACAATTAATTCAATAGATTAGTCTTTTTAAACAACCCAAAAAGATACTTTAGGTAAAATTAAAAATTTTAAAATTACTCACTATTTACGATATTTAAGTTAATTCGCTCTGGTTGATTTTCGTAACATCTTTCGTCATCAGAGCATCTCGGTAATGAAAGAACTCTAGATCTATCTACTTTCTCTCATAGATCTCATAAACGTCGTAACTAACGCCTGCAGTACCCCCCCCCAGAGATATCAATAACTTTACAGTAACGAGTAATCTCTAAGGTTTTTTGCATTCCATAGTGTGGTAAAGTCCTCCACTATTTTTTTTAGGAGTATAAGTACATTCTCTTCGCTGATACTCTGCCATTAATCTCTTAACAAAATCCTCTAAGCCTTTATGTTCTTTAAAAATAGAGGGCAACGGATCACTATTGAGTGAAGATTCTTCTTTTAATTCAACGACATCTTGAGAAGCACTTTCCTTTAATCAAACTCCTGGAGTTGTGAATTCTTCTCCGTTAGGGCCTAAAACAATACAAACATTAGGTTTATCAGACAAACAATATCTAGTCCCTAGTTTAAAGTTTTGAGTGCCCCCCCCAGCCTAGAGGCTCCATAACTACCTCAACCTAGCGCAGAACCTCCTACAACCATACAGGCAATTACCCTTAGAGGACTTAATGCAATCATTACTTAACTAGGGGAGTAGGACATTCCAATCTATTCTCTAGGTGAGTAGTACTCTTAGGAACATACTTACAGTCTTTGTGTTTTCTTATTGTAACTTCTAAAGTAATCCTTCAGTCCAGGATACTGTTCAAAGACTCTATTCATAGGCTCTTTAATCTGAGTCTGATCATTTAATCATCCTTCTTTATCTAGAGGAGTGGTATCTGTGTAGGTCCCGTTCATAAAGTAAGCTCCTTCTCCTGGAAAGTCTGCTACAGGACCTATAAAGACACAATGTGAACCAAAATTTAAATCTTTAGAACAATATTTAGTTTGCTCTGAATATCAATGCCCCCCCCCGCTTATAGCTTTTTGAACACCTCAACTTCCCCAACCTAAAGTAGTGCCACCCGCAACCATACAAGCCACTACTTTTAAAGGGGTAAGCATCTTCAGCTAATGACTAATTAAGTTAATTACTTAGAAAAAAGACATATCTCTTGAGCAATCAATCTAAGTTTCCCTCAATTACCTCTTAAATTTTCTTAATTTATTTTTTATTTAAAATTAAAAATTTTGAATTATTGGATTAAATTTCAAGAATCTTCCTTTCCTTCCCTAAAGCTATTCAATAAACATCTACAGCTCTCCTCTTAGCCTTTACGCGCTTATCTGAGGAAGCTACAGTTCAGCAGTAATCAGAAAAAACGCCATAGACTTTATAGCTTATGAAGAATGTGAGCAAGTCATTGTGTACTCAATTCCTCCTGACTTAACCTGAAATTGACAATGTTTGTGATCATCTATGTATTTTTTAATTCACTGTTTTAGATCCGGATACTGATCAAAAACTTTATTCATAGGATCTTTTATTGTGTCTGCAACATCTAAACCACGTGTGTTTAGTAATGTAGTGTCTCCGTGAGTCCCATTTTGGTAGTAAGCTCCATCCCCTTCAAAAAAACCTGTAATAGGTCCTATGAAAATACAGTGACCTGAAGCGCCAGAATCTTTCTTATTACAGTATTTTGTTTTCTCTTGGTAAACTACGGATGGCCCCCCCCGCGAACAGTATGTAGCCCATAGGCTCCTGTGCCTGCTATTCCCCCTCCAACAAACATACAAGCAATTCACTTAAGACTACCGCCCATACCTAGCATAGCCTCTTAATGGTTACTTAAGAACATCCTGACAAGCCATCCTATGTTCATTTCCTCCGCCAACACGCTCTAATTTAGTAAATTCACATTTTTCATGTTTATCTCTTCAGTCTTTCATGAACTCTCTTAGCCCTGGATATTGTCCAAAGACAGCATCTAGAGCAGCTTTGGGTCCATTTGCATCTTGTGCCTTGTATTCAGGATTAAATCAATCTGCTTCTTTTAACAGTTGGGTGTTAGTATATGCCCCCTCTTGGAAATAAGCTCCTTGACCATTGAACTCGGAGACAGGTCCTATAAAAGCGCAATGTCCTTCATTACCTTTTGCCCTAGAACAGTACTTCTGACCTACTCTATAGGTCTGTTGGGGGGGGCAATCGCATAATCGATACCCAATCCTCCTGCAGTACCTACTAGACCTAAAGGTACAGCCAACTTAAGAATTCCTGTGAAAGCCATTATCTAGCTACCTCTTCAATTTTTAGAAGATGTAAAGTCTTCTTGCAATAAAATTAAAAGTTTGTCCTAAATAAAGCTTACAGCAGTAGTCTGGTCTACACAGCTTTCATCTGTCTGATAGTTGATGTATTTTCCGTCAACATATTGATATGCTCTTTCACACGCTCTTTTATTAGGAGATGAATGAGAGCTCTCTAATGTTCTATTTCCTTTGTCGAAAGAAGGTCGAGGCGATTTAGTATGCTTAAGTTCTTTGGTCTTTTGCTCTTGAGGACCACTATAGAAAGCCTCAAAAGAATCACGAATATCTTCTCTAGAAGGCCTAATAAGCCTTCGACTATAGAGAAATGGATAGCTTCTTCTAGAGCAGTGATAATCTCCTCAGCCGATAGGGTAACACTCTAGATCTAAGGGACTTCTTTCGTAATGAAAAGGTGATCTATATTTAGGAAGCTCTAAAAATCTTTCATAGAGAGCATAGGAAGGTATAGGAGCTGAATAGAAAAAAGGTTCTCTGAAAGCGCCTAATTCAGAACTGAACTTAGGAGTTGAGTCTTTATGGACAGATAAATTACCCTTAACTCCCTTATTTCTTGAAGAAAAGTCACAAAAACTACAGGAGGTAATCCCGGCTGTACCGACTAGACCGCCAAAGACAGGAAGGATTATCTTCAGTGAAGGAATAGCCAGAAAGAGGCCCATAGATGCTAATAACTAACAACAAATCTGAGTTTAAGTCACTGATTACCGAAATCACCTAGGAAAAGAGGCCAGAATTAATGTAAATTTGAGTACTCTTCCCTAAAAATCTAGATTCTTGCTAAAAAATCCCCTCTAGTATTAAGTGTTTTTTTTGCTATGTTCTGCTCCCTTGTTAGGTAAGGATATTAATGAATTAGCTTTTATCGATCTATAGACGCATTAACTTCTGTTTTAAGAAAGTCTGAGTCTAGTTAAGTCAGTCATTAATCTAGGTGCGGCAAATACTCCTCCAGTATTTACCGCCTTCTTGAATCCTGTAGGAACCATCAGGTTTGATTCCCTAAAAAATTCACTTTGAGTAAAATTAAAAATTTGCTTTAAATTTTTAACTCTGTTTGTATATTAGGCAACTTCTTCATTCAGGCAATTATCTGGCCAGCTACTGCTAGCTCTAACTCAGCATTAGCTTCTCCATGCAACCTATCTAATTCTTCAGGGCTTCTCCTAAAGCAATTAGGAGTTCAACATCATTCAGTCATTCACCTTTTGTGGGTAATCGCATCTGCTCTTTCAAAGACCTCTTTCTTTCGCTTTTGTTGTCTTCTCATAAGTTCCTTTCAACCTTGCTCACCTCCACACTCTTCCTTACAGAATTTGCTTCATATATTCTTACTTCAATCTTTATTTCATCCTCAATTGTCAGCTTCGTTGCCATTTATATAGGTAACTATTCTGTTAGAGCCTCAGCCTATCGCGTATAAAGCTCTTGTAAGTTGCTTGTGATCAGGTATCTCTTCTTCTCTAAGAGATGTTGCAGAATTATCTACTGAACTTAGCTGTTGAGAGGATTTCGTTTTCAACTCCGCTAAAGGAACAAAAGTAGCGTAAACAGTTCTTAAGGCAATCCTTTCTTCTTTGGTTAGTCCAGTTACAGGAGCTTGAGAAGGCAAAACTAGCTTCTTTATTGACTTAGGAGTTTCTCTGCTCCTGCCAGGACTACCTGACTGCTGAGCCAGCGCTATTGGTTCTTCAGATATCTTAAAATGCTTGGCTACCTTTTCAGCTGCTGAATAGTAGTCAGCAATATTTATCCCCTTTAACTTCTCCATAATTTGTGAAGATTTATTGTCCTTGTCTCTAGAGATCTTTGAAATCTTTTCAGACTTAGTACCTTCTGTCGAGATTGCCTTAGCCAGAACAGCCATATCGAGTGAAGAACTTTCTGTCTGAGCACCAGAAGATACTGATAGCTCTTCTAGTTTTAATTCCAGGGACTGTGTCTTTGGGAGGGTTAGCGCAACCGACTGTAGAGATGTAGAGGAGTTATCTGTAACTCCCTGTAGATTAAGAGACTGTACAGGAGATCTACTCTCTAATCTAAAAGTTCTTCCTACAGGACCTGAGCTAAATGAACTTGAGTGTGTTGGACTCACAATAGTAGAAGTAGTTCCTGAGACTTCTGAGCTCTCTTCTACTTGTTTTTCTTCCTCTTGTGCCTTTGATTCAGCAGTCGTATTGGAAGGAGAAAAGAACTCTACTACCTTAGAGGTACTATCGCTAATTCAGGAAGCATTTCATCAATCTCCTAGAGAGTAACCTTCTATAGCAGCTAAAGAAGCTCCATTTAGTCCTAATAATGTGATGAGAGCAACAGTTAGCTTTGCCTTAGCAGTCATTTAGTGGTCTTTGGCATTATAGGTGCCCCCCCCGCCTCCTTTAGACAGGTTTAAAATAAGCTCTTCTAAAAGTCTGACCTAAAAGGTCAGACTAATTAACTATTAACTAAGTTTCTGATTTTCGACAGGTGACTGTGTACTCCCAGCCTGTTGTGGGGGTTTTTTCTGTATACGTACAGCCTCTATCAGTAAAGTCCTTGATGGCTTTATACAAAAACTCCTTTAAACCAGGATACTTGACATAAAGTTTCTCTAAATCCGTTTTAGTACCTTCCGCCTGTAACCACTCTACAGTCCTAATGGCTGTGTCTCCCTGACTAGCATCATCATTTCCTAGTCAGATACCCTTATCTTGAAATCCTTCTTCTTTATAAGGACCTAAATAAAGACAGGGTCTCTTATTGCCTTCTAGACAATATTTATTTCCTCATTGAAATGGATGCCCCCCCCGCTAGCAACTCTGTAGCCTCCATAAACAATACCTGCAGTACCTCCAAAGCCCAGGAAGGCACAAGTTAAGGGCTTAAAGAAGCTAATCATTATTGTCGCCTCAGACAAGTCATTATGAATTCAGCAAGAGTACCAGATTTTTGTTGAAATTGACAATCTTTATGTCCATCTAACCACTTCTTTAGATAATCTCTCAAGCCTGGGTGTTGATTCAACACTTCTTTCAGATTCGCTCCTGCAGTGTCATTTGAAAAAGTTGTGTTGGCATCCAATCAAGTCTCATCTTGAATTCTGTGAGTGTTAGATGCTGATCCCTCTTGAAAGTAAACGCCTTCACTTTGAAATTCAGGTATAGGACCTATAAATACGCAACGACCCTGAAAGCCTTCTTTACTTCTTTTATCGCAGTATTTAGTCTTCTCTTTGTAGGTTATTGAATGCCCCCCCCCAACTGCATGAATGCTATAAGCTCCTGTACCTGCTATTCCCCCTGCAACAAACATACAAGCAATAGGTTTTAAGGCGCTAAGCATTTAATTCGCAGCCCATAGAGTATTGATTCTTTCCGGGGTCAGAAGTATATTTACACTTTCTCTTCTCATATTCATCTATCTTTTTCTGGGCAAAATCCTTAAGACCTGGATGCTTAACCAATACTTTATTTAGCCCTGATGCTTGAGATCAAGACTTGTTGTTTTCATTTGTAACTCCTACTATTACAGAGCCTCAACCTGCTTCTTCCCATCAAACTCCTTCAGTTAGGTAACCTTGAGATTCCAACCTACCAAAAACTAAACAAGTTGGCTTGTCTTCATCAGAACAATACTTTTTACCTAACTGATAGGTTGGATGCCCCCCCCAGCTACTCTAAGTCCTCCATAGGTCATTCCTCCTAGGGCAGTACCTCCTGTAACCATACAAGCTATTCAGCGAAGGCCCCCTCCAAAACCAGTCATATCTTTCTTAAATTATTTAAATAGCTTCTCTTAGTTCTGTTCCCTAATTATTTTTTTAAGCAATCAAGACAGTACTTTTTCCTAGTCTTCTTATAGACCTTTATTGTTTGTTTCAGTAAAATTAAAAATTTTTATCTTGCTTAAATTAACTTCTAGGAATACATATTTGTAAATGAAATTAGTTGAGTTAGGCGAAGTAATTCAGATATACAAAGGCAGAAAGCCCTTGAATCTATCTGATTCTCCGGATATTGGTTTATTACCTTATATAGATATAAAAGCTCTAAAAACTGACACTGCCAGCCAATTTGCTAGACCTGATAAGTGCGTCTTAGCTAATCAAGGAGACGTTTTGATAGTTTGAGACGGAGCCTCTTGCGGCCTTGTAGGTAAATCTCCTGCAGGTTTAGTTGGATCTACTCTAGCTAGAGTCCGGTCTCGAGAGTTAACTCCCGACTTTCTCTTTTACTACTTGCAAGATAAGTTTTTGTTGTTGAATACTCGCACAAAAGGGTCTACTATCCCTCATTTAGATAAACAAATACTCCTAGGCCAAAAAATACTTTTACTCTCCCTCGATGACCAACAAAAGCTAGTCGAGCCTCTCGTACTCCTAGACGCGGAGGGGGGGGCATCAAGCGCCTTCAAGAGCTCTGCTGACTCTATAAAAAAGCAGTTCTCAAGGAAGGCCTTTGAAGGCAAGTTAACTGCTAACTGAAGAAAAGAACATCCTGAACATTCACCCCTCAGGGACTTTGAATCTATAAGACTCAAGAGACAGAAATTCAAAGACAAGAATATAGAGGCTTTTGAATTAGACCTAGCAACTCCTGCAGAGTGATTAGAGTGTAGAGTTGGAGATGTTTTCTTAACTAAAGTAGGCACTACACCTAGCAAGAAGGTTTCTAGTTATTGAGGAGGTCAAATACCTTTTGTAGTTGGCAGTGACATCAATTGAGATTGCTTAAAGAACTCTAATGAATTTTTAACTCAAGAGGGATTGGAGAGTAAGTCTCTACAGATATATCCTGCAGATACAGTCTTTCTGTCTATTAGAAAAAACATCAAAGCCTCAATTTCTCGAGTTCCTTGCTCTTGTAGTGTGGGTGTTGTCGCGATACAAACTGCCAAAACTCCTTGTATCACTGAATACCTTTTCTACTTTTTTCAACTTATGTTTCAAGGACAGAATAAGTTCGAAAGCGGAAGTAATCACGAAACATTAAATCAAGAGAAAGTTAGATCCTTACATTTCCCCTTCACTTCTTTTGCAGAACAAAAAGAAGTTGTAAGAGAAATAGAGTCTAGGTTTGCTCTTGTCTCTTCGATTGAAAAGCTACAAAATGACTTTGAACTTCTTAAAAAGGTAGCTTTAAAGGAGACTTTTTCTTTATTAGAGGGCAGTTAAAGGGCTCTTCATTTTCTTAATAGTCTTTACAAAGCTAAAAAGCAGAAATTAAGTTACCTAGGAGAAGGAGATCTATCTTAAGGACATTGCATCGTATATTTAGTGTCGGCCAACTCCGCCAATCTTCTGTACTATTGTTTGTTGATAGTCACATCTCTTTCTCTTATATTCTTCAATTTTGGAATCCAAAAAAGAACCTAAACCAGGGTGGTGATCCAGAATCTTTTTGATGTCAGAGTTGATACTTGAGTTCTCTTGTCATTCATGACCAGATAGAGCTATAGAAGAAGCATTCTCTGTAAATCAGACCCCTAGAGTTTCAAAGTCACCAACAGGACCAAAATCTAGGGATACTTGAGGAGTTTCAGGTACTCCATATCTCATCCCTACTTGGTATTTAGGGTTAGTCGTATAGTCAACTATCTCATAAATACCTCAACTAGCAGTACCTAAAGCTCCTCCTCCAGCAAGAACTAGAGTTACTGCCTTTAGAGGCAAAGACATCTAAGTTTGGATAGAAGAAAAAGCCCCGCAAGGGGCTTCTACCAGGAACCTACTACCTAGAAGGTAGAGATAGTCTGAATGCCCCCCCCGCTGATCATCTTTAAGTAACTAGACTAACTAATTGCTCCTTTGAGGGCAAACATATTTGCAATGTAACTTATTTCCGGGCATCCTACTAGAACATCAGCTTTTATGGGCCTCTTCATCATTTTGAAAATTCTCATCTTCCCTTTTAGGTCACGTCTCATGAGATATGTGTGCCTCAACCCCTTCTGACTCTCTAGAAGTAACTTGAGTGCCTACTGCCTGTTGCCCCCCCCGGCCAGAAGTTTCTACTACTTTGTAGGTACCGTAAATCCCACCTCCTGCTGTAGTAATTCCTGCGACAGCACACACTAGAGGTTTAAAGAAACTAAACATAGCTTCTAGGTCTTAGAGCAGGTCATAGTGTACTGAACATTTTTCTTTTGATTCTCTGTAGTTTCTAGAGTTTTGTATTCGCAGCCCTTTTCCTTATATTCGAGGATCTTTCTCTTGGTGAAATCTTTCAATCCAGGATTTCTATTAAAGATATCCTCTAAGTCGGCAGCCATATCTCCTGAATAAGTTTTCCTATCTAAATAGGAAATGTCATTCAAAGCATAAGCCAGTCCCGGTTCGTCAAACCATACTCCTTCAGTGGCAAATCCCAAAGAAGGCAACTTACCAAAAACTAAACAGGTAACACGGTTTTTAGAAGCACAATATTTACGTCCTAGTTGGTAAGAGTGCCCCCCCCGCGAATCTTGTAATTTAAAGTAACTCCCCCTCCAACAAGACTACCCGTACCTAGGATTGCGCAGGTAATTAGTTTTAAACCTCCCATCATCTTCTAAAAACTACCTTTCTTTAGGGAAGTTCCAGGCTGCTTGAAATAAAATTAAAAGTTTTTACAGTCACTAGACCAACAATCTAACTAAGTTTCGCTGCATTTCATTTCATACCTGTACTCCTTCTTTCCTCCAGATACATCGTCCTGATAAGTGTGATAATGACATCTCTTGTTTGCATATTCAGTTACCTTATCCTTGGTAAAGGACTCAAGTCCTGGATGATCAGTAAATATCCCTGTTAGGTCAGTCCAAGTAGTTCCGGTATTCTTAACAGGATTTAAATGATCCAGAGTTAAATGTTGGGCCCCTCCAGGTTCATTTAGTCAAACTCCTTGGGTTTTAAAGCCCTCAACAGGTAATTCTCCAAAGACTATACAGGTAGCTTTCTCCTTAGAGGAACAGAACTTTTTGCCTACTTGGTAGGTTGGCTGCCCCCCCCAGCTTTATGAACCCCATAGGCACCAGTTACTGCAATTCCTCCCAAGCAAGCTAAACAAGTACCAACTTTAAAGGCTGCAGGACTTACAAACATACCCTTTTACTGGTTAGTGCATTCCATTCTGTATTCAACATCCCTAACATTCTTTTGAGCATCCAAAATCTTTTCTTTGTAAGTGTACTTGCAGCCCTTTTGAACGTATCCAGTTATCAGATTTCTAGTAAATCCTTCTAATCCCCTGTATCTGTTGAAGATATCTTGTAGATCGCTCATCATCTGACCTTTATTTTGGTTAGGGTCTAAATACTCTACCTTATCAAGCCCTTGAGCCAATCCCGGTTCATCAAACCAAACGCTTTCAATTAGAAAGCCTCCCTGCTTATAGTCACCAAACACCAAGCAAGCTGCATGATGTTGCAATGAACAATACTTACGACCTACTGTGTACTGTTGCCCCCCCCGCTAACAGCATGACTTAGGGTAGCTCCCCCTCCGACTACACCGCCAACACCAAACATAGCACACAGTATAGCCTTCATAGAACTACCTCCTACACCTAGCATTTTCTATCTTTATCTGTATTTAAAAATTCTTTAAAACGATATATTAAAATTAAAAATTTAATTTCTTAAGTTAAAATTTTAAAACTATTTTCAATTAGAAAAATTAGATACTAGCTCTAAATGTAAGCTGCTCTCGTTTTATAAGCCCGCCCTCCCAAATTAAAAGATTCTCTCGATTAATTACGTAGCTTTGAAGGCTTAATTTAAGGATCTTTAGATATTCAAAGAACTAAGAGTTAAGGAGTAGGATTTGCCCATAGTAGCTGAAAGGGAAATCTTCTTAATAAATTGGGACTTCACGCTCGCTGGTTTCTTACTTCTCAACAACTTTAGAAGATAGGTAAAGTTTTCTGTCAACTGTTCTGTAGAAAAAGAAGTTTGGCCTATAGATAACTGAACATTTCCTCCAGAGTCGTTTCTAAAAGACTTTTGTCCAGATCTAAATGTCCTTACAGCCTCTCTGGTGTCTTTAACTACAGTCCCTGTTTTAGGAGAGGGTAACAATCCTTTAGGGCCTAATATCTTTCCCAATTTAAGCAGCTTAGGCATCGACTGGTGAGAGGAAATAATAAGGTCGAAGTCCATTCAGCCTTGTTGGATCTTTAAAATGGTTTCTTCTCCTCCTAAATAATCTATTCCTGCTTCCTTAGCTTCTGATTCCCCTAAGGCTTCATCAAATACAAGTATCTTTAGCTGCTTTTTGATTACCGGATGAGGGAGTAAATAATTCTCCTTTATGTTTTGATCATTCTTCTTAGTCTGAATATTCAGCAAAAACGAAACATCTATGCTCTCTGTAAAGGTGCTTTTCTTGTTGGCAAGGATATTGCTTAAAGCTTCTTGTAACTCCATTAGGGTTTGTCTTCTATTTTGAGGCCCATCTGTCTGGCTGTGCCCATCACCATAGAGATCATACTGTCGAGATTGTCAGTATTCGAGTCCTCTAGCTTATATTGAGCTATCTCCACTACCTTTGAATAGGGCAATGTTGCCACTACTTCGCCTTTAGGGTTGGTAGCTCCTTTTTCAATTCCTGCAGCCTTCTTTAGTAAATCTGAAGTAGGGGTTGTCTTCAATTGAAACTTAAAAGCCTTAGAGGGAGAGATCTCTATCACAACAGGAACTCTGTCTCCCTGTCTATTGGATGTCTTTTCATTGAAGTCCTTGGAGAATTGAGCCATATTGATTCCCAAGGAGGCTAGTGCCGGTCCAGGCTTAGCTTGACCTCCTATCAACTCTAGCTTAGCTATTCTGTTAGCTGACTTAAAAAGCATCTCTAGGTAGGTTTAAGAACTTTTACCCTCTTCTTGTTACCCTTATAGCTTTGGTATTTAACATAACCGTCTATCTGAGCATAGAGAGTATGGTCTTTACCTACTCCCACATTCTCTCCTGGATGTATCCTAAATCCTCGTTGTCTGTAAATTATCTGTCCTGCCCTAGCTAATTGACCATCACCTATCTTAGCTCCTAGATACTTAGGTGCCGAATCCCTTCCGTTCTTTGTAGATCCTACTCCTTTTTTAGAAGCCATTACTAGGAAGAAACAACCTTAGATTTTGATGATTGTTCTCTAATAACTTTTTGATAGTCATCAAAGGACTTACTCTTAAGGTAGTTCAGAAACTTTCTTCTCTTTGACAGTAACTTAGCTAAGGCTAGCTTTCCATAATAGTCCTTCTTATTTTGCTTGAGATGTACCTGTAACTTTTTTATTTGCTTCCAAACAGATTGAAGTTGAAAGACATAATCACCGCAATTGACTGAGGATTGAGTGCTCATAACTTAATAAGCTGATTTTAAGACTTGATTACGTGATCTTCCTTGTTCTTTCCGAAGGATACTATGGAAACCTTTACCTGCAGAGATAGTTCCAAGAAGTTAACAAACTCCTGCAACTCCTTCGGCAGTTGGGAATAATGCTCCACCTTAGAGAAGTCTTCATACCAGGATTTGAATTCTCTATACACAGGTTTTAGGTGTCTAGAAAAGGAAGAAGAGAACCTAACTCTCTCTCCTAGTTCGTTTTCATAACCTATACAAACCTTAAAGGTATCAAAGCCGTTAAATACATCTACAAGAGTCAACGCTATTTGGGTAATCCCCCCTACTCTAATTGAGTATTTCAAGGCATTTAAATCTAGTCAGCCTATTCTTCTAGGTCTTTTGGTATTAGAGCCATATTCATTCCCTCGCTCTCTGATGAGCTCAGCCATCTCTTTTTCTTCCTCTGTAAGTTCTGTCAATAGAGGTCCTTCGCCCACCCTAGTTGTATAGACCTTTACAACTCCAAAGAAGTGATCTATAAGTTGAGGAGACAGGTAGGCTCCGTGGAACGCAGAGCTAATGATGTTTGATGAAGTGACAAAAGGATAAGTACCTAAATCTACATCAAGCAGCAATCCTTGACTGCCTTCTAACAAAAACTTCTTGTTGTCTGAGAGCTTCTCTGTAAGAAAGGTATCGTAATCTACCAGGTAGGGACTAAGCAGCTGAGCTACTTCGTTATATCTCTTAACCAGTTCATCTACATCAAATGTCTTGTAACCATACTTCTGAAAGATAGGATTCTTTAGCTTAAGGTTTAGATCTAGCCTCGCTCTTAGCTCTTCTTTGTCAAATAAGTCAGTGAATTTAAGTCCTATTCTGGAGCTTTTGTCAGCATAAGCAGGACCTATTCCTCGGAGGGTACTACCTATCTTAGAGTCCTCTCTGAGTTCTTCGCAAAGCCGGTCTCACTCAATGTGGAAATCCAGTATCACATTAGCTTGAGTAGATACGAATAACTTTCCTTTTAGGCTTCCTTCTGTGAGCTTCTCTAACTTAGATATCTCTTCTAGTAGTAAGAAGGGGTTAACTACAGTTCCTGGAGCAATCAGAGCTGAGGTATTGAATATCCCTGAAGGGATACTCCTGAGCACGCACTTTTCTCCCTTGTGATAGATAGTATGACCTGCATTGTCCCCTCCCTGATACCTAACTACGTAGTCGAAAGAAGAGGAGAAGAGATCTACTAGCTTTCCTTTACCTTCGTCTCCGAATTGAAGTCCTGAAAGACAGACAACCTTAGCGTCTGAAAACATTAAGAGAACATAATAGGTTTATTGGGGACTCTTAACTCTTCTCCTCTTTAGAAGGAGAAGAAAGAGAGCTAAATCCCCCTTACTCTACGATTTCTGTAACTGTACCAGCTCCAATGGTCTTACCTCCTTCTCTAATAGAAAACTTGAAACCTTGTTCGACTGCAACAGGGCTAATCAATGATACGATGATCGGAGAATGGTCACCAGGCAATATCATTTCTACTCCTTCAGGAAGGGTTATTTCTCCTGTAACGTCTGTGGTTCTAAAGTAGAACTGAGGCTTATATCCTTGACCAAAGGCTGTGTGTCTTCCTCCTTCTTCTTTCTTAAGTGCATATACCTCTGCTTTGAACTTAGAGTGAGGAGTAATTGACTTAGGTTTAGCTAAAACTTGACCTCTTGTGACAGCATCTTTTTCAATCCCTCTCAACAATATCCCAGCATTGTCCCCCGGAAGAACTTCTTCTAGAGGTTTTCTAAACATTTCAATTCCTGTAACAACTGCTTTTGTAGTTTCCTTAATACCTACAATTTCAACTTCTTCACCTACCTTAAGTTGACCTCTTTCACATCTACCTGTAACAACAGTCCCTCTACCAGTAATAGTCAAGACATCTTCGATAGACAGCAAGAAAGGCTTGTCAATTTCTCTAGTAGGTACAGGTACATAGGTGTCTAGTTGATTTAGAAGTTCTTGAATCTTAGCTTCAAAAGCAGGATCACCTTCCAAAGCCTTAAGTGCTGATCCTCTGATAACGGGGGTGTTGTCTCCGTCAAAGTCATATGAAGAAAGAAGTTCCTTTACCTCCATTTCAACAAGGTCAAGCATTTCAGGGTCTGTAACAACATCACACTTGTTTAAAAAGACAATGATTCTTTGAACACCTACTTGCTTAGCCAAAAGAATGTGTTCTCTTGTTTGAGGCATAGGACCGTCAGTTGCCGAAACAACAAGAATAGCGCCATCCACCTGAGCAGCACCAATAATCATGTTCTTGATGTAGTCAGAGTGACCAGGACAGTCAACGTGGGCATAGTGTCTAGTTTCAGTTTCATACTCAACGTGAGTGGTATTGATGGTGATACCTCTTTCTCTTTCTTCAGGAGCTCTGTCGATAGAAGCATAGTCTCTAGCCTCCCCTAGACCTTTCTTTGAACAGTATGTACAGATAGCAGCTGTAAGTGTAGTCTTACCGTGGTCGATGTGACCGATTGTACCTACATTTATGTGTTCCTTTTCTCTGCTGAACTTTACCTTTGACATAGACCTAAATACCTAACTAACTTCCAACGATTTAGATCTTACACTAAGAAATCTAAAGTCTTTCAAGCTTCCTTTAACTCTCCCTAATTGAGACTATCTAGGTAATTTAATCAATTCTTATATCTACAGCTTATATAGGCCTCTAAATCCCGTTTAGGGGAAATTACCTCTTCAGTATTTTTTCCTACCTCGTCAACTATAGAGAGAAGAGAAGCCCCTAAAGCACTCATGTGCATCGAACAGTCTCTAGACAGAGAAGTACCTAAATAAGAAGACTGTAGCTCCAGAAACTCTTGACTTCTAGTCATTCCTCCTCCAACACTTAAACAGGAAGAGTAGTCAATGCCCACTAACTCTAGTCCCTTCCTAATGGAGAAGGCTAGTCCCTCATAGAAGGAGGTAAGTACCTCTGACTTAGTGGTTTCAAGGTTAAGTCCTAAAAATCCTGATTTAAGGTGTCTGTTTTCAGATAGGAATCACCGCCCAGAAAAGAAGGGAAAACAATAGGGTAAGTTCCTTCTCTCCTTAACTAAAGGAGTTTGTAAGTCTATATCTAGTGTCCTAGAGATTCAATTGAGCGCTTGACCACAATTAGAAAGGCTAAGTTCTAGCGCAAACCTAACACCTTCGTCTTTGTTTTTTCAGGCAATAGTAACTATTAGAGGACCTTCATAGGAAGACTTGGAAATAATCTCCTTGAAGTTAGTGTCCTCTGGTAAAAGACGTAAAAGGAAAACTCCTGTTCCGTAGGTTAGAGCAGCCAAGCTCTTCTCCCGCCCGCCCATGCTTGGCCGCTGCGCATTATTTCTATAAACGGAATACAAAGAGCTTTGTTGATCTCCTATTAATCCCTGAAGAGTTAAAGAATGACTACCTATTTCTATCTCTCCAATCTCTTGATTGTTCTCTACTAAGTTAGGTAAGCTAGAAGGATCTACTCCAAAGAGGGAGCAAATCTCACCATCTCATTTAAGTGTCTCTAGATTAAATAAGGCTGTTCTAGACGCTGAGGTATAGTCAGTGACAAAGTACCTACCTTTCGATAGTTTGTAAGCTAATCAACTGTCTAAGGTGCCTAAAAGATAGTTAGAAGGGAGTGCTAGATTCTTAAGTAGATAAGAGAACTTAATAGCTGAACAATATGAGGAAAGCTTCAGTCCTGTTCTCGATCAAATAAGTTCCTGTTGCTCTCTAGAGAAGTCCTCTAGGAGGGAGTCAGTCCTAGTGTCTTGTCAAGAGACAATCGAACTCAGCTCTTTGCCTGTGTCTTTCTCTCAGATGACAACACTCTCTCGTTGGGTAGATATACCTAATGTACTTGGTGCATCTTCTTTAGGTAGAGAAGAGAGAAGATTATCGAGTTCTCTGTAGATTAAAGGTCACAGCTCTTCAGGATTGTGCTCTACCCTCCCTCCTTCTTCATAGGTAGTAGAGAAAGGGTGTTCTGTACAGAGTATCTGACCTCTTTTAGAGGAATAGAGGAGTAGTTTAAAGGCACTAGAACCTAAATCTAAGGCTAGAGAGATCTTTTCCCTAGTCACCTTTAGAGTCTTCCCTCCCTCTTTAGGAGGGAAAAACCTAATCTAGACGACTCTTACTACTTTGTAGCTGACTTTACAGCTGTCTTTGAATTCTTTTTCTCCTTAGGTTCTTCCTTTTCTTCTTCATCATCTTTTAACTTCTTGGCAGGAATAATTGCTATCTCCTCTTTTCTCTGAGGATCTACTGGACTTTCCTTATCTACTTCTTCTGTATCTTGCATCTTTGGAGTCCTACTAATTGCAAATTCGTCTTTCTTTTGAGGTTTATCTGGAGTTGCTTTGAGCCCGCCCGCCTTGTTTAGATCCTCTTCCTTGACTAAAGCATCTTCATCAGTCGGAGCGTTACTACTTTCTTCTTCTTCATCCTTCATTTTTGGAACGCAGATTTTCCTAATCCTGTTGTCTTTGGTATGAGAGCCTTCCTGCCCAGGATCATCATGATAGTTACAGTCGTCATCATCTCCATGATCCCGAAGTGCTGCATCTAGCTCGTCTGAATCTAGTTTTTCATCCTTCTTCTCACTATCTTTTCCTGAAACGCCCTTTACTTCTTTCTTCTTGTTGTCGTCTTTAATTAAGGCTGTTGCAGAAGGAACTATCTCATTCTCTTTGTGTTGCTTGCTAGGACCATCCGCCCCTTTTTGCTTCTCCTCTTTAGGTGCAGGAGCAGGAGCTTCTTTAGGCTTAGTTAGGTTAGATACAAAATCTGTTGTCTTCTTCTTTAATAACTCAAAAAGAGGCTGAGCTTTCTTCTTAAAAGAATCGTACTGAACCTTTATCTGTTTAGATACTTCATTTAGGTCAAAAAATTTAGCTGCTGACTTAGCTGATTCCTGCTTCTTTTCTTGATTGTTATCAGACATACCTACTAACTTACATCCTTCTTCTTGCGTCTAGACTTCTTCTCAGTTTTAGACTCTTCTTCCTCTGGTGCAGGTAGTTCCACGTGGTCTTCTTTAACTACCTCTTCAGGATCCTTAGGTTGTTCAGCTAACGGCTCTTGTTGGTCGATATCCCCAAACAACTTAGGGTCATTCTCACTAGCCAATATCTTTTCAAGGTCTATATCTTCTTCAGACAATTGTTCTAAATCACCTATCTGAGCTTGCTTTTCTAGACTTTCCTGTATCTCCTTCAATACATCTTCTGAAGCCTGTAGATCTACCTGTTCTTCAGGAGTCAACTCTAGACGGTAAGGAGGATTTGTAGCTTCATCATACTTCTCTTCAGCAACATTACATTCAGCCTCCTTGCTGGTAAATTGACTGGCATCCAAAAATTCTTTTACATATTCTCTAGCCCTATCAATTAACTCATTCATCTTTGTCTTATCTATCAAGGTAGCTCCTGCAGCATTCATGTGACCTCCTCCAGAAAACTCTTCAGCTAACTTTCTTACGTTAAGAGTGCCTACAGACCTAATGCTTGCTCTAATAGTTCCTTCTTCCTGTTCAGTAAACATCATCCAGAGAACATTGTCCTCAATGTGAGCCAATACTCCTACATTTCCTCCATTAGAGTAGGGAGCAAACTTCTCTATTGTAGGTTTGTCCATAAAGTATCAGACAAAGCCCTCATCTTGGGTGTAATTAGAAAGAATATGTTCTCTCATCTTGATTTCAGGAACAGTAATTCTTCTTAGGTTGTTAACAATGAATTCTCTGTCAGCTCCTGCTCTTAAAGCTTTAGCAGCCAACACTAAGGTTCTAGGTGATACTTCAGAGTTAGCAAAGAAACCACTATCAGTCATTATTCCTAAGTAAAAGTAGGTTGCAGCTTTGCAATTCATCTTCCATTGATAAAAGTCACAAATTTGAACTAATTGAGCGCAACAGGCAGCATAACTAGAGTCTGCCCACGATAGATCAGAATAGATCGAATCAATACTACTTTCATGATGGTCAATCCTGATTACAGCGCCTCAACGTCTAACTCCTAAGTCTTTGAAGTACTGATCGAACAGCTGCACTCTATTTCCTGCAGAAGCATCAATAATGATTGCTAGAGATTGAGAGAAATCAAAGTCTTCCTTCAAAGTGTCAAAAGGCATGTGGAGTCAGGGAAACGCCCCTTGACTTTCGCCTACTACGTAAACTTCCTTTTCCTTAAAAGAGTTCTTTAATACTTCCTTAAGTCCAAAAGCACCACCTATACAGTCTCCATCAGGATTTTCGTGTATAAAAATAACTACCTTAGGAAAACGTCTTACGTAATTCTGAAAGTTCTTTAAAAAGGCATCTCTAACTTTGGCTTTAGCAGATATAACCCTTTCTTTAGGTTGTCTCTTCCAGAAAAAAACCACTGAAGTTAAGAGGAGGTACTTAGAGCTGAAGAAGAATACAAATTAATTTTGATTTTAATTTCCCTAAAAATAGGGTCTTTAGAGAGGTCCAAAATACCTATCTAGCTCTTTAATTACCCCATCTTGATCATTGGAAAACTTAGATAAAACTGTAGCTTCCTGTAACAACAAAAAGAGAGCATTAGAGAGAGCACATCCTCTTACTCCTCCCTTCATCATAGGAATGTCGTTGTGATTATCCCCAAATGTAAGTATGTTGGGATAGTCCACCCCATAGTGATTGGCTGCAAACTCCACAAAACTGAACTTATCTCTCTGAGCACTCTGAATCTCTAAATTAATCAATCCTGGATAGTAAAAAATGTTTACTACAGGAGCAGGCTTGAACTTCTTAATGTTCTCTATTATCTCCCTAACATAAACATCATCTTCTGACTTATATAAAAGCTTTATTCCTATTAAAGAAGAAGCACTAGAAGCAAAACAGTCTAACAGCGCCTTAGGACTATCAGTAGCACTCAAAGGAATATTAGGTTTACTGGTAAGTAGAGCTCCTGTTACTACCTTAGATAAGAAAAAAGGAGAAAAGAGAGCATATTCCAGAAACTTCTCGCTTAAGGAAGAGAGAATTAGATGGTCATTGTGAGGGTTATATATATAAGACCCATTTAGGCAGGAGATATAAGACTTAAGTCCCAATTGTTCATATATCTCCTTAGATTCTGATCAAGGTCTTCCTGTAGAGAAGGTAACTAATACATTAGGTCTTTTCTTCTGAAACTCTCTTAGATACTCTATAGATTCCTTAGAGGGCTTTCCAGTAGAGGTACAAAGAGTACCGTCTAGGTCAGTAATGACTATGTATTCGTAATTGGACACTTGTTATATAGAGGCTTTAGATCCTTTCAACTAATTTCTTGAAATTCCTTAATTAAATTAAAGAGATCAGATTCCCTTTCTTCGTCAATTTCTCTACTTCCTTCATAAATTTTTAAGGGTAGAGAGAAGGCTAGAGTCTTGACGAATGTAGCTACTAATCTGTTGCTGTTTCAGCGACTTTCCCTTTGATTAAAATAGATTGAGCCTAAACAGGAGAGACTACGGTCTAAGTCTAAGAGTTCAAGTTCTACCTTTCTAACTAGAGAGGGAATTATCTTTATTAAGGGAAGGGTAAACCAACTAAGAACTTCTTTTTTCTCTAGATCAATTAGACCTACTAAGAGTAATTCTCCCTTAAAGGTAAGGTAGAGAGAGAGCTTCCTATCAGGCACTAGGAACAAATTGTGTCAGTGACTCTACATTTATCTTTAGTTCATGAAGCTTATTCGAGAATTGGATCGGAGGCATACTCCAAAGGGCAATAGGTTTCATAGTTCAAGGATCTTGGAAGTGCAAACTAAAAGAGTGAAGGTATTGACCGAAATCATCTCCTTCTAGAGGCCTTCCATAGATAGGATCATTAAGAACAGAACAAGACAAGGTAAACAGGTGGGCCCTTATCTGATGAGTTCTTCCTGTCTTAAGACTCAATAAGACTAAGTTAGAGTCAATTGTCTCTGCATAGGTCAGAGCACTCTTATATTTCTTAGAGTTAGTAGCACTTATCTTCAGCTTTTCTCCTTTATCTCTGCCTAGAGAAAAAGAGATCTTCACCTTAGGATGAGGAAGAGGATTACTCAATATAGCTAGATACTTCTTCTCTATCTTTTGCTCAAGGAAGATAGCTTGAAAGGTAGCTAAAGCTAACTTACTTTTGGCAACTATTAAGAGACCACTAGTGTCTTTATCAAGTCTGTGAACTAGGTACAGTTCTTCTCCTCTTCTCTCCTTTAAAAGACCTATTAAAGTATCTTTATCTTCTGTGTAGTTGTCACTGTGGACCAATACCCCCGACTCTTTGTCAACTACCAAATAATGTTCAGTTTCATACACTACTTGAGGGGCTTTTCTAGCCATTCTACCCTAATAATATAGAAACAAGACTGAAAAATTTAGCAGAGGAGAAGCCCAGTTGTGATGAGCTCCCTTCTAAGTTTGCAAAGAAGATGATTCACTATCTATCCAAGTACAAGTCTCCTAGATTATTCAATGGTTGCTATGTCGAATTCAATCTAGTAGAGGGTAAGTTCTTTAGTGAAAAAACAATAGGCCAGTTAGTAGGTAAGTCAGGAGAGAGAAAGGAAGAGTTCTTTAGCTTAACAGGAGTAAAACCTCACATTGAGTATTCAAATGACAAACCTATCTTGATTCTCTCTAAGTACAACGTCAGGGAGATAACCTTAGCATCCCTTTTAGGTCAAAGATTTAAGTCGACAAAGAGCTGATCTTCCTGTTCTATAAATAAACACTTCTGACAGCTTAGCGAACAACTAGTTAGAGAAGAAACAGAAATAGGAGAAAGAGCTCTAGCAAAACTAGAGCATGAGCCCGCCCGCCCGTCTAGCTCTTCCTTGTCTTCGCTAGTAGGAAGAATGAGTAATGAACAATACTCAACTAATCAGACTCTCTTAGAACACTCTATAGAAGTATCTGAAGAAGCAGAAAAAGCAGCTATCTCCTTAGGGCTAGATCCTGTTAGGTCTAAAAAAGTTGCGTTCTTTCACGACATAGGAAAGATCTTTCTGCCCTACTACCTACACTCTTCAGAAAAGGCACTAGAACAGCTAAAGGAGATTACGGATGAAGAGATTAGAGAATGTATATCGACTCATCATAACCCCTTAGGGTCTTTTACCTCTCCCTACATAGCCTTAACAGCTCTAATAAATAGAGTGCTGTCTCAGACTCACTTCATCTCTCACTGTGAAAGTTCAGAGTCTCTTAAGAAAACTTTTCAGTCCTTTCTATATATAAAGAAGGAAGAAGGATTACTGTCTCCCTTCTACATTCTCTCTTCTGGTTATCACTTTTGATTCATATTCAACTCTGAAGATAAAAGAGAAAAAAATCTAATAGAAGGAGATTGAGTCACTGAATTAAAGAAGCTAGTAGAAGAACATACTAAGACTCTAGATGATGACTCTCATGAAATAAAGAACTTAAGTTTCAGTATTACCCTGTACTGACTACCTACTAAAGATGAAGCAGCTACATTTGAACGACTAAAGCTATTTAAGTCAGACTCAGACTACGACAATTAGTACTCAAAAGACTGTCTCTCTAGATCAGTGCTTGTTTGACAAGCTCATACTGAAGACTATCTACAACCTCAAGATAGATGAAGAGTTTTCTGTTCACTTCAGTCCTACTAAGAAGAAGTTTCAGCTAAACCTCTCTACCTTTTCTAATAAGGAAAAAGAAAAAATACATGAGCTCCTCAATCCTTCTTCAGAGTTATCAAAGGTAGCTAGAGAGGTAGCAGGTTTTCAGCTAGTTAAGGAGAACAGATCAGAGTCGAAGAATAACTTCACAGTCTTCATAGAGTCAGTGCAGCAGGAGGGAGAGTCTTCAAAGCTAAAGTTCGACTATGAAAAAATGGAGATCTCTTCCTTCTTCTATCACTCGTTAATTAACGACTCTGAGTTGACAGTAGAGACGATCAACAAAGAGAACTTACAGGACTTCTACAAAAAGATAGTAGAGATACAAAAGAGCAGAACTAGAGAACTAGGGAAAAACATCCTAACTAAGTTTCTTGAGTACTCTGAAGAGGAAATTACAGATGATTGGTGTTATCTGATGGGCAAAATCAAATACTTTTTCTCCTATAACCAGAACTTGTTAGAGCACCTATTAGAGGTAAGTATCTTAAGCTCTAACTTTGCCTTTCAACTCAGTCTCAATGTTTTAAAGGCCAAGAGAGCCGCTTTCTTTCACGATATAGGAAAGATAACTGGTCAGTACTCTGATCACGTCTCTGAGGGAGTAGTACTTGCTAAGCAGTTGAAATTAGATGACTACATAGTGGAGACGATACAAGCCCACCATAACTACGAGTATCACAGTGAGAACCCTTATTTACCGATTGTTAGGGCAATGGACAAGCTCTCTGCAGGAAGATTGGGGGCAAGACCTTTACAACTGGAGAAGACTAAGGAGAGAAATGACAAGATAGCCTCTCTTTTGGCTCCATTATCTGAGATTGCAAAGATAGAGTTTTTAGCAGGGGGGCACATCATCAAGTTAATTCTTAAAGCTGAGGAGTTTAAGTGAGAAAACCTTGAATCCCTCAAGAAGAAAGTTGCGTTAATTATTAAGGGAGCAGAACTTAGATACCAATACAACTATCAATTTCTCTTTAAGTTAGAGTACAACGATTCCTTCTATCTAGAGGATTACTAGACTAGATAACATTTTTTAAGAACGGAGGTATAGTTCAGTAGTAGAACACTCCCCTGATAAGGGAGAGGTCAATGGTGCGATCCCATTTGCTTCCACCAGGAGGGGATTTAGCTCAGTTTGGTAGAGCATCTGATTTGCACTCAGAAGGTCGTGGGTTCGAGCCCCATAGTCTCCACCATGTTTATCTCTTAACCCTACAGGTTAGTTAGGGTATCTATATCTACAGGATTCTCGTTTCTATAGTCTTCAACTATCTTTCCTGAGTCAATCCTAATCACTCTATCTGTAATAGTTGCAATCACAGGGTTGTGGGTAATCATGATGATTGTGGTCTTGGCATAGGTATTAATCAACTTAAAGAACTGCAAGATGATTTTGGCTGTTGCGTGATCCAGAGCACCTGTAGCTTCATCGGCAAACAAGATATTAGGTCTCTTAATTAGAGATCTAGCAATAGAGACTCTCTGTTGTTGGCCCCCAGAAAGTTGATTAGGATATTTATGTTCGTGGGCCATCAAGTTAAAGATATTTAGCAAATAAGAAACGTCTGTTGTATCCCCTGCTAAAAATATTTGGGAACATATCCTCTTAATAGCTTCTCAGGAAGTATCTCCTTCCCTTCTAAAGTCAACAAACCTGGTAACTAGAGACTTACAGGACTCTGAAAAGCTCTTCATCCTTTCCCTTAAGGCAGTAGATATTTCTATATTTCCCCTAGCAGTAAGGTAAGGAATCAACGCATAGTTTTGGAAGATATAACCTACCTTTTCTCTTCTAAATGCAGTTAGCTGATTATCAGAAAAGACAGAGGTATTTGCCTTATCAATAATCAATTGGCCCTCTGTAGGTATGTCTATCCCTGAAAGTAGGTTAATTAAGGTAGTTTTGCCTGAACCTGAAGGACCTAAGATGGCTACAAATTCACCCTTATTGATACTTAAGTTGATGTCTTTTAGAGCATGGAAGGACCCAAATCTCTTATTTACATTCTTTAAAGAGATAAAAGGTAGAGAATCTAACTCTGCCTCTAGTTGCTTCTTTTCTTCCTTAGTTAGTACCTTAGGTTTTGTTCTCTTGGATTGAAGCTTCTGCTGCTTAACATTTGTCTGCTTAAAGGAGGCTTGTAACTGCATAAAGATGTTTCTGAAGTAGGGAAGAATAAAGGGATTGCCAGCAAAGAATTCCTTCAGGTAGCGTCTGTATAGCGCAATAGCTCCGCAGAAGGAGAAGAAGTTAAAGAAGAAGGTGATGTATCCAGGTATCGTCAGCGGAAGTGTAGAAGTCATCCCCACAGGGTTGTGCTCACTACTCCCAAACAAGAAGGATCAGACCTTAGATTCATCTGCCTGATCAGTAAATGCTCCTTCACCGAAGAGCATGACTGAGGCAAAGGTTGTCCAAACAAGGTTGACTATTTGGGCAAAACCCATTTTGTATAGGGCTTCATAAAAGTCTTTGGTTTTGAACAGCAAAACATTGACCCTGTTGGTTGAGAGTATGTTTTCTATCTCCATAAAGAAGTCTTTCAAGATGAAGATCAGATAGATAGAAAGAGCAGTAAGACAGACTCCTAGAGTAATGAATCAGTAAGCGTCTGAGTGTCACTTAGGTGTCTGTAGTTGGTAGTTACTTACTATCGAGTTAAGGTTGTGCTTTCTAAAGATGTATGCAAATGCTGTTTCAAACACAATCGACATGCTGTGATGGTGCACAATAGGTAGTCTGCTTGTAGGAAAGACCATAGAGGAGACAACTCAAAAGGATCACAGAAGAAACATCCAAAAAAAGACATTGATGAGAAAGTTGTAGTTAGTTAGTCAGTACTGAATAGGTTTGTCATTTCTAAGTCTTGCCCTCTTACTGTCAAAAGCCTTTAGTGACTTGACTAATTCCGACTGATTGGGAACTCTTATCTGTTTAGTAGGTAACTCTTCCTTCTTTTGAAAGGTCTGTCTCCCAAATTGTTGGGGAGACGAGGCCCAAAACATGAGGGAACTAACTCATCTCTCTAGGAGGACATATGCCAGTCAATCGTATTAGGATGAACAGGTATTTGAGAGATAGTAGAGGTAATCATTCCCTTTTCCATGTGAATGACCTTATGAGCTATCTTGGCTATCAACCTATTGTGGGTAATAATCACCAATGTTGTCTTGTACTTCTGGTTAATTTCTACAAAGATATTGAGAATGTCTTTGCAAGTATCGGCATCTACAGCCCCTGTAGGTTCGTCAGCAAATATCAGTTGAGGATTCTTAGCTAAGGCCCTAGCAATGGAAACTCTTTGTTGTTGACCCCCAGACAAAGCTTTAGGGATCTTAGGCAATTGAGGAGTAATCTTCAGAATCTCAGCTATTTGGTCTACATCCAATCTCTTTCGAGCGTCCTTTTGGATTCTCTGACCAACCAAGATATTCTCCCTCACTGTTAATTCAGGGATCAAAGCATAGTTTTGAAAGATAATCGAGAGGTATTTGGCCCTGAAATTAATTAGCCAGTGCTGATTCATTGTTGTAAGTGAATGAGAGAAAACAATAGATTCTCCATTAGAAGCCCTCTCCATTCCCGAAAGTATGTTTAATAAGGTAGTCTTGCCTGAACCTGACTCTCCAAGGATTACCGCCAATTCACCTGATTTGACCTTAAGATTTAGGTTTCTAAGCACCCTGTTGTACTCTCCTGTCTTCTCGTTAACGTATCACTTTTCTAGATTTCTACATTCAATTACATAGCCAGGAGAGTTCTCATAGTAGATACTTCCCTTATGTTCCTTGTTGAGCTTTACTATCTTGTCAACGATTGACTTTGTATGTTGCTTCCTTAGCCTCTTTTTAGCTTGATTCTCTCCCTTTAGTCAGTACTTGTACTCTAACTTTTTGTCTTTAGGTAAAGGCTTAAATCTAGGCTTCTCCTCATAGGTTACCTCTAAGAAGCCTCCTGGTTTAGGAAAAAACTTTACCTTCATTAGCTTTTTTCTGATTTAGCAGCCTCAGCAGTATACAGAGACTTGAAGTAGGAAATCACCTCTTGAAAATTCACAACAGCAGTCTTAGGTACGAACATGTTGGGTACGAAAGGCAAATTGTATGAGTAAGGCCTTCTGTATTGTTGTGTAAATAACCTCCTATACTTCTGGTATTGATTCCTGTCGAATCCTTCTAGTTCTTCAAATTTGATCGACTCTGGTCGTTCAATCAATCTCATAATCTTCCTGTGAGTCTCCGCACTAACAGTAAAGTAAGCTTCATACCTTCTAGAGAGGGTAAGTACTCAATTACCTGCTCTAGCTAATTTTTTTTACTCTTATAGTTAAGTCTTATTAGTGAGTTCTGAAGAGGACTGCCTGGTTGTATATATCTCCTTACCTTAGAAGCTTTAAAGGAAACGGCAAAAGGAGCTACCAGTAAAGAGGTATTTAGGTAACCCTTTAAGGGGTTTTTAAAGTTAGTCACTTAGGTGTCTCTCCCCTAGGAGCTCTTGGAGGCTCAGCCCTATTTCTTGATTTTTAATATAGTAGAAATTCTCGACGATGTTGAAGACATGGTCCAAAAATCTATCTATCTTTACCAGCAAAAGCTGAAGTAACCTAAAGGAATCAAGCAACTCCTCTATAGGCTTTAATGAATCGGCATCTGAAGACCTAATCTCGCTCAATAGATCTAATCCTCTAAGAGAGAGTAACTGTTCACTAAGGCTATTTCCTATCTTTGAAAGCTGGGAGTGCATAAAAGACTTTTGAGAAAGTATCTCCTGATAGGCTTCCTGTTCGATTTTGCCTGTAGAAGACCTAAATAGGGAGTATATAGACCTAAAGTAGGAGAGAAGGAGGCTTCACAACTCTGAGTTGAGGACTATTCTCCTGAGCTCTTTCTTCTTATCTTTGTTAGTTAGCTTGCAAATAGAGTAAAGGTAGTCGCCACAACGTTCCAGGTCCTTAGAGGAAAGATATAAAGCTAAAAAAAACCTAAGCTTACCTGTAGAAGGAGTGTTCTTGGTGCACTGTCACTCTATCTCTAAAACATTCTTAGAGTAGTGACGATTAGAGCTATCTTCGATCTTGACTATAGAGTCTCAGTCTGTTTTTCCCTCCCAAAAGGAGAGGGAAAACTTAGAAAACTTACTTATTACATGAAAGTAGTCTAGAAACTGTGCATAACACTTCTGGACAGAAAGTTCTAAAAGCTCAGGATTAACAGGCATTCCATAGGAAAGGCTTCTTTAGATTTTAAGTGCCTTTAAAGCCTCTAGAGAGGCTTAGTTGAAGCGAAACTATCTCTTTCTTTCTAACTTCTAGATTCTCTCTTCTGAAAATAAAGATAGATCCTACTTCTCTATCGTCTACTAATAACTGGTGAGAATTGGCTCCGAGCACATTAGGATAGTATCTAGTTTTTTCTCCTAACTCTCTGATCTCTGGGTCCTTGTCAAATAAGGTCCTACATAACTCTTTACTGATCTCTTTCAGGCCTTCAAGGTTGTAAAAAAGGGCACCGTCATCCTCAGAATCCTTTAGAGGGACTATAGAAGCTAAACCTAATAGTCACTTTGAGGATCAAGGACAAAAAGACAATTCGAACACAGGATAAGTCTTCCTAGAAGAATTAAGAGATTCAAGGAGAACTCCTTCAACCAAAGAGTAGTGTAGTTGATCTCTGAGAGTTAGATCTGTTGAGTATTCAAACAAAAAAGCTGTAGGACCTAAATTCTTGTCTACTCTAACTGTTTTAGGAGTATTAACCTCTACAAACCCCTTTTCTCTTAAGTAGGCCCTTAGATCTTTAAATAGGGAAATAGTCTTCTGTTCTATATCTTTTTTGTCTGTAGTAGACAAAAGCTCTTTAGATTCATCTATAAGGTATGTGCTCTGATCTCCTTCTATCAGTCGATTAAGTATCTCATTAAAGGAGAGTGAATGGTCTTTTTTGAAGTAGGGAGGTCAGCTTACGACTACTTCATCCTCTACTTGTTCAAATAGATAACCAAATTGAGACAATCTAGAGACTATGCTTCTCTCTCAGTTATCCCTTAAGTTTCTAAAGATAGGCAACAAACAACCTAATTGAAGCTTCGAAGTAGCTCTTTCAGTCCCTCTCTTTGGTAACTCCAATAGAGGGATTACGTTAAAGACGAGTCCTAGTTCCCAGGCTAAAACTGAAGGGTCTGAAAGATCACAAAAATTACCTATTTGTTTAAGCTCATAGACCTTGTGATCTCCTTCTGTAGTTACTCCCTCTACCTCCAGAAAAATCTTTGAGAAAGCAGACTCTAGCTCTCTAGTTGTAATTCCCTTAAGTTGAGGAAGTACCTTAAATAGAGTCTCCTCCGATAGGATCACTAATACTTAACGACTAACTTAGAGAGGTCGTTTTTATATAGTTCTCTGATGTCTGTTAGGGAGTGCTTGATCATACAGAGACGTTCGAGACCGAGACCTAGGGCCAAAGCGGATTGCCCTCCCTCCTTGTGAGTTCTATTCAATATTTCCTGACGAAGAAAACCACATCCTAGTATCTCGATTCAGTTGGTGCCTTTGCACATTCTACAGTCACTATCCGCAGAACAAGAGCACCTTAGATCAACTTCATAAGAGGGAGAGGTGAAGGGAAAATAGGAAGACCTAAACCTATATTCTTTCTTTTCTATAGAAGAACCTAATAGAGAAGAAATTAGCGCCTCAATTAACTCCTTTAAGTGTTCTAGAGTGAGATGCTGGTCTACTCAGACTAGATCCAGCTGATGAAACTGAGACAAATGAGTAGCATTATTATCTTCCTTCCTGTAAGTACAGCCGAAAGAGGCGCCTCTAAATGACTTTCCTTCAAACTTCTTAAGTATCTTTAGGGTATTTGTCGTCGTGTGGGTCCTCAACATCTTTCTTTCCTTCCCATCTTTGGAAACTAAGAAGAAACTGTCACTGGTAGCCCTCGCAGGATGGGTCTCAGGGATTAAGAGATCATCGAAGTTATCGCTTATGTTTACTATCTCTGAGTCTTCTAAATACTCAAAGGAGTATTTCTCTATGAAATCAACTACATCTTGCAGTAGCTCTGACAGTAAGTTTCTAGAGGAATAGTTGACTGAGCCTGAACAACCTAAGTGGTCTCTAGCCCCATAAAAAGGTTGGGCCCAACCAGATAGAGAGTCTTTCTTCTCCTGATAGATTAACTGAGCAGATTCCTGTAGTCCTTTAAGTAGTAGACCTAACTTCTTTTTCTCTTCAGAACTATTAGCTTTCTTTATCTGATCCCTTAAGGGTAATAGGTTAGATTCTCTTCACTTCTTAAAGACTAGGTCTAAGGCTTCTCTAGTTGTGGCCTTAGCTACTTCTTCCCTTAAGAAGTTAAGTTTGTTTGATTCAAGCATCTATCTCTTTTACCTTGTTTAGTTTTTCTCAAGGAAGATTAGGAACAAAATTCCCAAAGTGAGAAACAGTAGACAGTTGGACAAATGAGAAATCTTCAGAAATCATGTACTCATAGATATCAAGAATCTTTGTAGGGAAGCAAGCCTTAATCAAAGCATTTAACTTGTCTGCATCCAACACAGAACCTAGGGAGTAGGCAATGTCACAAGAGATAGCTTCTTCCTTTGCTATAGAGTATGTAAGTCTTATCTCTAGCTCTTTAGCTAATCCTGCAGCTACGATGTTCTTGCAAACTCATCTAGCGTAGTAAGCCCCTAATTTGTCTATCTTGGTAAGGTCCTTTCCGTTAAGCCCTCCGCCTCCGTGGTGCACAAAAGGACCGTAAGCGTCAGCTATTGGTTTTCTGTTGGTAGAACCGGTATCTGCAAAAAGACCTCCTAGCGCAAAGACTCCTGCAGGATTGATTAGGAAGGAAGTCTTATTGTCTCAAGAGATATTTAACTCCTTCAAAACAGGAAGGATAACCTTATCCTGCACTTCCTTTCTTACTTCCTCTAGAGGGAAACCAGGATCATGTTGAATAGAGAAAACTATCGAACTAAGTCTTGCTCCCTGAAACTCTCACTTACCTGCTAGATCTTCAATGTCCAACTCTAGATTAACTAGAACCTTGTAGTCTTCTTGTGCTCACCACAGTGTCTTATTGTCTATTAACTCCTTGGTCTTTAAGGTCAGCTTCTTAGAAAGTAGATATTCTAGGGGAAGATACTCAGGATGAAAGGAAGTAGCAAATCCAAAGATGACTGACTGATCGCTAGCTACCCTGCACTTGCCAGGATTTAACTGTTCTAGAGGAGAAGCTTGAGGCACATAGTCTTGTATGAATTCAAACTGAGTAGAGTCGTATCCCAATTCATCGAGTATCTTGTTGGTTATCTTGTGAAAGTCTACCTGCTTTCAAGTAGTTCCCTCACCAGCAACCATAACCTTTCCGTGTCCGACAAGAACTTCACCAGCATATCGGATTATTTCATTACCAAGTTCGTGTACTAGTGCATCTAGGATTGCATCAGATATTCAGTCGGCCATCTTATCTGGGTGACCCCTTCCTACCGACTCTGAGCTTCTAGTAACAATCATCTCTACCTAGATATTAAAAGACTGGACCTATAAGCTATCATAGCTCCGTTATCTTCGGCATATCTTTTATCTACATAAAAGGTAGAGATACCTTCATCCAAGAGCATCTTAGTTAGTTTATTTTGAATAATTAAATTCTTACTAGCTCCCCCAACTATATATAGGTAAGAAAGGTTTAGTTTTTTAAATCAGTACCTAAGTTTCAACCTAAGTATCTCAAGTATCTCATTGTGAAACGAAGTACTTAGAATCTCTCTTTTTCTCTCTAGATCTAGAAGAGAATCTGTCATTAGAAGCTCTCAGATTCTAGAGGCAGCAGTAATTAAGCCTGAAAAATTCAAGCTAAGTCGATTTAAGTCTCTATTTCCCTTAGTCAGAGGAAGTACCTCTAAATTGTCTCTGTAGTAAGTCTCTAAAAGGTGACCTCCTGGATAGGGAAGGCCCATTATCCTTGCTACCTTGTCAAAAGCTTCACCTAGAGCACAATCAGCACAGCTCTCTAGTTGAGTCACTAACTCTTCATTTGTTAATTTGTACAAAGCTGTATTCTTTCCTGTAATTAACAGAACTAATGAAGGAAACTTAAGGGAACTAGTGAGGCCCACAGAAAACAGGTGAGCCTCTAGGTGATCTATAGGTATCAAGGGAATGTCTAGAGTTCTAGATAGTGTAGTAGCAATCATCTTTCCTACTAGTAGAGAAGAATCAAGACCAGGATAGGCAGAGTAAGAGATATATCCTAGTTCATCTAGAGAGACAGAAGAGTCTTTAAGTACCTTATCTATGGCTACTAATAAGTTCTCTTCGTGGGCCCTCGCAGCTATCTCTGGGACTATTCCCCCAAACTCCTTGTACCTGTCTCTAGAAGATAAAGTAACTTCTCCTATTAGTCTTCTGTCTTTTAGGGAATAAATTGCTGCTGAGGAGTCATCACAGGTGCATTCAATCCCCAGTATTAGAGACTTAATAGTCTTCTATAGTCTAGACTTTCACTGTTGATAGTCTAAAGCCAGACGAAGGTTCTGATCTTCAGTTAAAGCTCCTTCAAAGACGATGTTGCATTGTCCTTCTGACTGATTCTTTTGATCTCCTTGATTGACCTGGTCACCTTGGTTTTCTTGGTCTCTTTTTTTCTCTGTACAAGAACACTTATCTCCATATTCGCCAAAGAGCAACTTTATCTCTAGAGAATCAAAAGAAACTTTTTTGTCATCTTCTTCCTCCTCCTCTTCTGATACTTTTTTAAGCTCATCGCCACCTTTTTCGCAAGGTTTAGGGGTCGATTCTTCTTGACCCTCTTGTCCTTCCTGAGCTTCCCCATTACTACCTTCTTTACACTGTTTGATAATGTCCCACATGTCCTTAAGGACTGGGGTGTATTGCAAGAAATCGAAGTTCTGTCAGGCCCACGAAGAATATAGTTTGGGATTCCTTTTTGCTTGCTGTTCTGTCTTGGGGGTAGCTGAAGCTTGAGATCCTGCTGCCGTTACTTCTTTTAAGGCATCTTGAAAGAGGAGCTTGTCTAAAAATTTATAGATCTTTTCCTCCTTTTCAGGACTTACCCTTGCATTAAGGGCTATAGAGTCAAGCAGTCAGAGAGAAGGAGCTCCCTCTAGAATGTGAAATTTGTACTTTGTCTCAGGATCTTCCTTGCTGCTAGAATCACTTGAATCAGAACTATCACTGCTAGAGCATTGTTCTCCAGGCCCTGAAGCAGGGACTCCTGGTGCTCCGGATTCTTCTTCATCACTCTGTTCTTCTTTAACCATATAGTAGGAGTAGTAGGCATCTCCGTTGTATAGAAAAGCCCCCTCAACTGCTTGAGTGGACAACATCTCAGACATTAGGGCAGAGTCAGGATTTAAAAACACAGACCTAGAACCTAACTTATTGGCGCTAAGTCCTGCACTCTCTAACTGAGAATACTTAGAGTCAAAAGTATGTGAAGAACTAGACTGTTGTCCGTTTGATCCATTACTGTTTTGACCAAATAAACTTTTGCAATTCCCGTTGTTACATGAACCTAACTTAGCTAGCGAGTGCATAGTCAGTTCATCGTCTATGAGTCCTAATTTAGGCCCTTCAGAAGACTTAAATCGTGAGCACTCTAGGAGCTTCTTTATGAGATCCTTTCAACTCTGAGGCTGGCTACTCGTTCCTGCAGAACCGGGAGCTGATGCTTGTGCGCCTACTCCAGTACCTGCACTATTTAAATTCAGCTTCTCTCCTCTGTAGGCAAAAACCAAATAACTTAAAAAGTAAGGGACTCCATATTCTTTTAGTTCGGATTTGTCTTGAAAAAACTTATTAACTATAGGTGAAAAGAGTTTATCGTTGAAGTTGTAGCCGGTCGTTGAAGTTGTAGCCGGGCCACTAACCTGCATTAACTGATAAGAGGTACTAGATGAAGAATTACTATTACTCGAAGAGCTGGAAGCAGCTGCTTGAGCACTTCCGCCATTCTTATATTTCTGTCCAATAGAGGTAAACTTAGATCAGTCAATCTTCTTGACTAGATTCTTCTTAATTGCCTCTTCCAACGTAGAAGAGGACATAACTGCAAAGTCATAGGCACCTAATTGAAAATTGCTGAGAACTTCCTTGTCGTTCTCAAAGTAGGTGGTTTTAATCCCAAATTCATCTAGAGCTGAAGAAGCTATATCCTCATCTATATAAGACTGGTAGGTAGCCATAACTATCTCATCATTTAAGGAAGTACCTAAGGTAGTAAAAGAGGAAGGAATAGCTAGACAGACTCCTACGGGTAGGAGGGAGTACTTAAAGTTCAACTCCCTAAAGGAGTTGAAGTAGTTGATTCTTTAACTTAAGCTTAGTCGCTACTCTAGGAGAGGTAGCGAAGGAATAGGCAATAAAGATTAGAGCAGAGAACATAAACAGGAGAGAGCCAAAGGTTAAGGCCCAAGCTTTAACTCCCTTTTTCATGGTGTAAAGCTGAGTAGTCAAGGTGTTTATTCTTCCCCTAACTAGTGAGGTAATAATGAAGTCATCCATAGAAAGAATCAGCATTACCAAGGAAGTGAAGACCAGTGTCCCCTTCAATTGCGGAACTACTATTTTATAGAGGGTCTCTAGCTCTGCGCAGTTCAGATCGTAGCTAGCTAGAAGTACTCTTTTGTTGATCTTTTCTAACTTAGGATAGATAAGGATGATCCCATAGGGGACCAAAAAAGCAATGTGTGCCAATATAATCGTCCCAAAGCCGAAGTTCAGCTTCATAGGAAGAAATACAGCACTAAATAGCAAGAAGAAGGAAAGACCTTGAATTAATTCAGGAGAAGAAATGGAAAGATTTGAGATCTTGAAGATAATTGACTTCATCTTTCCTCCTCTCTTTCAGATGGCAAAGGCACTCATTAGGGAAATTCACATAGAAGGGACAATCGCTGAAATGGCAATTGCAAAAGAGTTACAAAGGCTTTTTCAGAAGGAGTCATTGTCTCCTTGACTTAGTGAAAAAAGCTTAGGGTAGTTCTCAGTAGTAAAGCTTTCTCATAACTTTCAAAGGTCTGAGGATACCTCTCCCTTCTCTTTGGCTTTAGCAAAAGAGAGCAAGACTACTGTAATTCAAGGAAGATAAAGACACAAGAAGAAGAAAAAAATACCGCTCTTTCTGAGAGCAACAGACCATCGAGATCCGTCAAGTAGAGAAAGACCTAATGAGTAAAACACCTAATTGAAGAGCAAAAGATTAGAGGCAAAGTTTCTCTCCGCTCGCTCTCTGTTTTCTTCTCTTCGGACCTTTAACTTGAAGGCTTCTTTGCATTTTTTGCATCCCAAACAAGTAGCTTTGAATGCTCCTGCACCAAAGACTAGAGAGAAGATAACTATTGTGAACAGCAAACTAACTAGGAAAGCCATGAATGGTCTTGCATGCTGTGCACTATAGCTCGTCAGGTTAAATATTTGGGCAATTACCTCTCCAACCATTCTTGAGGAATTTTCATTGTTTAAGAACTCGGAAATAAAGGTAGTGAATAATGCAGGCAGGAAGAACAAGATAGAAGATGATAGAAAGGTTGCCTTAGATCAAGGCAACAAAAGGACAAAGAACTCTCCTTTGTAGGTGTGACCTAAATCCCTTAAAGCTCAAAGACGATTCTTCGGTAGAGAGGAGATGGTGTTGATGAAGTTGTAGATAACTAGAGGTAGCGAAAGATAGACAAGACCGAAGATAGTTCAGCCGAATCCATAGGTGCTATTCATTCTTCCATGAAAGAAGTCGAAACAGCTTTTGAGTCCTATAAGTCTGATGAAGTAATTACTTACTAAGGGAAAAGCTAGTAAGAGAAGTACCTTTTTCTTACACCTAAGATCACAGCTAGAGCAGATTAAGGCTGCTAGGGGAAAGGAAATAAATAGCGTTATGATCAGCGCACATAAAGCTATAAAGGCACTTAAAGCTAGTGATTCGAAGAGATTTGAACCTAATTTGCTCTTGTCTAATCCTTCAGAAATTACCTTGAAACTATAGGTAGTTAGTAAGACAGCAGGTAGTGCAACAGCTAGAGCGGCAAAGATAACAAAGGGGATGAAGAGAGGTTCAAACTTCCTAACTTTGAGATAGACACAATTTAGAGCTAGCTTCATTTTTCAAGAGACTCATTTCTAGCTTTCATCAGGTGAACATCAATAGGGTCCCACAATAGGTCAATTGACTTTCCTATCTTTACCTCATTAAAGCTCTCAACAAGTATCATGGAATCACAAAAGAGACACTTAAGCTCTCACAATTGACCTTTATATATGGTGTCTACTACTTCTACAGAGATAAATCCTTTACCTCGTTCAACAATGTCATAGTCTTCAGGACGAATCATCACCCTAACCCTCTCATTAGGGTCGAACCCAGTTATGTTGGAAGTTTCAAAGGATAAGTTATTAACTCTCACCTCCGAAGGAGAGATATAAGTCCCATCAAAGATATTAGACTTGCCCATAAAGTTAGCTACTCATTCATTTGCAGGAGAATCGTATATCTCTGAAGGAGTGCCTACCTGTTCTATCTTTCCTCTTTTTAGAACAACTATTTTGTCAGAGAGTAGTAGGGCTTCCTTCTGATCATGGGTAATCAGCAAAAAGGTCAGCTTTAGTGTTTGGTGAAGCTTTTTAAGCTCTATCTGCATCTTTTCCCTCATGTCCTTGTCAATAGCTGATAGAGGTTCATCTAGCAGAACTATTTGGGGTTCAGTAATTAGTGCTCTAGCTAGCGCTACCTTTTGCTTAGTTCCCCCTGAAAGAGTGTCTATTGCTGAGTGTTCGTAGCTAGTCAGACCTACCAGGTGAATGATGTCTCCTACCTTTTTGGAAAGCTCTAACGACGTGTAAGGCCTCGAGAGGTACTTGAATCTCAATTCTTTTTCCTTTAGGATAGGGAAGTACTCCCACCAGGACTTTCAATAGTCTAGGTCTAGTAACTTAGACCTGATCATCCCTAGATAAAAGAGGACTAGTCTGTACTTGATTCCCTTCCTAGACAAGGCTATTAGGGAGTGAGTTCACTTTCTCAGTAACTGAGAGTACTTCTCTGTTTCTATAGCCAATCGTTGTAGTTTTTTAGCACTTTTCCTCCTAGATTGTTGGAGTAGTTCTTCCATCTTCTCTAGCTTTTGAGGCTTAGGCTCTTCTAATTGGATACGTTGCTTCTTTAGTCCAAAGGAGATATTTAAGAATACATCCATATGAGGGAACAATGCATAGTCTTGGAAGACAGTCGAAGTAGGTCGTTGATGAGGAGGTATGTCTTTAATGTCTACTCCTGACAAAAGAATCTTTCCCTTATCGGGCTTTATAAATCCGGCAATTAAGTTAAGTATCGTCGTCTTTCCTGAACCTGAAGGGCCTAAGATGGAGACGAAAGAACCTTTCTCAATAGTTAGGTTGAAGTTATCTAGTATCAGTCTTCCCTTGTTGTCATATCTCTTGGAAATTGACTGAAGCTGAAGTAGGGGAAGTTCGTTAGTCCTCAATCTTAGGAATCAATAAACAGAATGCTATCTAGCCTAGAAGAGGCCCCGCGGGGGGGGCTTCTAATGAACTAGTTGTTTAGGTTTTTCTCCTTCTTCCTCTTTAGAAGCGGTAATTCCCTCTATGTGAGCTTCATAACTCTTTACATCTTCTCTATAGGCTTTTGTCTCTGCTTCTGCCTGATTTATCCTTGTCTGGGTCTGCCGGTCATACTCATTAAACCTAGAGATTTGAGCATTTATCTTTCGTAGATCTTCTTGCTTTAAGGTTATTTCGTCATAGTACTTCTTTAACTTGGTATTGATCCTCTCCAGATACTTAATCAACTGCTTAGTTAGGGTCTTGTACAACAGTGTTTGATTGTCAATCAAGTAGGCTATTCTGTCTTGAATGTGATAAGCAGTAGTGAAGTCAGTAGGTGTATGAGTCTCTTGCAACTTAGACAATAGATTAAAGAAGACTAGGTGAGCTTCGCACAGTTGATTCACTAATTCAGGTTCAGCAAGAGGGAAGTCCTTAAGGTTGTAGGTAACTTCATGCTTCTTATCTCCTAATGCTTTTTGCTTTTCTTGTTCAGCAACCATCTCTTGATGTTGCTCTTCTTCAAGATCTTTGGTTGCATCTCTACTTAGAGGGTCTCCTTCAGGGAATCTTCCTTCATCATCCTTACTTTCTTGAAAGAAGTTAAGTTTTAGAAGGTCTAAAGGCAGCTTTTCTTCAGGTATCTCCTTAGCTCCTTGCTTTAGGAACTCTTCTCTCCTATTGGTAACAAAAGCCTGTTGCTTAATGAATTGTTGAGGTAAGGTAAGTGACTTCTCATCTAGCTTTTCTGCTTGCTTTACATCCGGTTCTTTCTCTAGAGACTTAAGCTCCTCCTCAACTTTTTCTTCGTCTAATTCCGGTACCTCTATATTTGGTGAAGGAGGGGGAGGAATAGAGTCTCAGGGAATATCTTCACCATACTCAACTAGATAGGAATAAGGTATGCCTAAAGAAGGGTATTCCCACAAGACTTCATTTTCAAAGAGAATGTCTAGAAAGTCATTACACCCACAGTCTCTGTCTATGCATAAAGCTGTAGGTAACTTAGAAGCCATTAGAAGGAGACAATAACCTGAATTTTATTTTGCATTAAAGAGAAGACCTCACGCTCTCCTCTAGGGGTCTTGTAGTCATAAATGCTCTTTCTCAATACATTCTTGGTCTGGTAAAGGTTCTGCTTAGGTATCTTTCATTTATTACTTCCTTTTCAAAGTGATACATCTCTCCTTGAGGATCTAGTGCAGCACTATCTATCAAGAAGTATTCACTAGAGCTATAGAGTTTTGCCTTTCTCTTTCTAAATTTCTTGTTATTTGAGAGCTTGTCTAAGCCAGCAACTGGAGTGGCGCAGCTGTAGCAAGGTAGGGAGAACTTCTCTACATCAAACTCCTTCCCCTTGGTAAATTGAGCTCACTCTTTAGAGCTGGAGTTAAAGTACCTCTGGGTATTCGGATCTCCTGATTCTGTACAGCTTAAGAAGTTTTGAGGAATACCTTTAAAGCTCCTAACGTGAACGTCTTTATGAGAGATCTTTTTTTTTTACCTTCTTCAAAGTTATATTTCTTAAATTCGTGGGTGATCCCGTCTAGCTCCGGGAGTATAGCGTACATGGCCGGTGCAGCCCCCAAGGGAAAGACTAAAAAAGGTTGTTCGTTAAGTATCTTCATCAACTTATTAAGTTCAGGAGCTATGGTCTTATTAGCTTCACTAGACAACTCCTTTTGAGAAAGATTTGCTTCAAAGTATCTAGACTTGAGTGTCTCTAAGAGATTGTCATCAGTATCGCCCTCAGAGTCGTAATGCAACAAGTCATACTCGCTAAATTTCTCAGAAAACTCCTTGTGGACTGAAGTAGCACAATACCTTACATTGTCTTTTAGCTCTCTTCAGTAGGAAGGTAGTACCTTGGGTGCTTGAGGATTCTCTTCACTCTCGACTGATGTAGGACTAATAACTTCTAGAGGTTTTACAGGTAGAGAATAAGGAGAAAAGTCTCTAACCTCTAGTTCTTGATTGCTTTCTTTTTTCTGTAACTCCCTATTAGCTTTAGCTGCTCTAGTTAGGGGGGTAGGAGTAGACCTATAGTTGAAGAAATCAAATTGCTTAAAACCCTTTGCGAAGAACTCAAATGAGACTGACTCAGAGAGTAGCTGACTGACTAACTTACCCTTTCAAGGTTTATTTCGATCTCTGTAACCTTCTAACCTGGAATATTGTTTATAGGTCTTGCAGTCTTGCTCTGTCTCTCTATATCTGTTGGTGTCTTCTAAAAAGGAAAAGAAAGAATCAGATTCGAGACTAAGCTCTCCTAGTACCCTTTCCGGTTCGTTATTTCTTTTTATGGTTTAGAGTAGTTCTTCTTCCTGTTCCTGCATATCCTTCTTTATTGACTCATTGGTCAGTCCCTCTATGGGAATGGCTAATCCTGATTCGTCAAAATCTTTAACTGATTGTTCTTTATATTGCTTCTCGAAAGAATCCAAGAGAGAAGCTATTTCCTGAAGATCACTACCTATAGTTAAAGGAGAAATGCCTTCATACATAAAGATAGGTCGTTTAAGAGCATTAGACCAGTCGAAGGATTCTCCTGTAGGTATTTCTGTAATGGGAAAGGTATATTCGGGCTCTTCTCAAGTGGTTACTAAGGTAGATAGGTGCTTCTCTCTAAATCTATCAAAGAAGAGGTTAATAGAAGGAAGATACTCATAAAATCATTTCTCTTCAGGGTCGTTCCACTGGATCAACTCCTTCGGAACTATCTTCTCTGGATGAGGAGGATTGACTATATTGTTCATCTGCTCTTCACTCAAGAATCTAGTTATTGATCATCTAGAGAATGCCTTAGAGATTGATTGAAGTCACTGAGGTGAAGGCTGTAGGTGACTCTTAGGAGGCTTAGCTTTAGCTGCTTCCATAGCATTAGCCAGAAAGAGAGAGGGTAAGGAACTAGCAAGAGGAATCTCTGATTTCTTTTCATGCTCAAGAGCCTTCCCTACCAGTCATTTAGGCTTCTCGTCTACTAAAGAAGGTAAAGATACGGGAAGAGATAGGTCAACTACCTCTGCTTCCTCTTCTCTTACGATAGTTAAGTCTCCCTGAGGTAGTTTGGCTTCTAGCTCTTCACACTCACGAATTAGGTTTAGGGTGCTTAGTTCTGACAGCAGTATCTCCTCTTCAGTTAGATGTTTTCTGGTTTCCACCTCCTCCCTGTGCTTGTCCTTATCTAGTAGTTGGAGGTACATCTCTAACTCAGAGAAGGACAGCGATTCTTCAAAGGGCTTAGGGCCCATGAGCTTTTCTAGTTGGATGCATGCAGACACATTAATCTGCTCTCTCTCTTGTGAGAGTCTTCCTGCAGTAAATCAATAGTCAGAGGGAACATCTTGAAGAGAAGAAAGAGAGTCTCACAATGTTGATTGGGCCTCTAACTTAGTTGCTTCCTTCAAAAGAGAGGCAGATCAGGGTCTCGAAAAGAATCTCTCTTCTTGTTTAGGTCTCTCTATCTCTAGTGAGTCTCCAGAAGGTTGAAAGTCGTTAGAGTAAGTGGCTAGTAATCAGGCATATTCCTTTAGAGAAAGAGACTTAAGGGAAGAGTTAAAACCTAGATTGAAGGAAGACTCTTGCTTGCGCAAGGTCTTCTCTGCTTTCTTAGACTTAGCTAACTTAGATTGATTTGGAGTACTCAATTAAAGTTTCTAGACCTAGTAAAGCCATTTTGCCTAGACCTTCTTCTCGTTCTTGGGAAGTCATCTCTCTCTTTTCTAGTTCAGGAGAAGCTTCTACATCTGAAACAGTAAGTATGGTTAGATACTTCTTCTTATGATAGATAGCATTGATTGCTAGGGCGTATGATTCCATTTCGACAGTGTCACAACCTGTTTTTCGTGCCATCTCTCCTAGTGAATAGTTAGAGTAGAAGTTATCTGTAGAAAAGTTCTTTACAGGCTTTACTGAGATGTCTAGATTCCCGGAGACCTTTTTAACAATATTTAGGAGAGAGTGATCTACCTGTATGTCCTCCTTAGGGTTGATTCCTAGTAATTCCCCATAAGTTGAGTTAGAGTGAATGCTTTCTACCAGTACTAAATCACCTAAGTTAACTTTGCTAGTCATTCCTCCACAAGAACCTAATCTAATAACTATGTCAGCATCATAGATCTCTGGAGAAAAGAGTTCATAGGAGTAGATGCCCATAGAGCCCATGCCCATGCCATGAGCCATCAAGGTCACTTCAACCCCCTTATATTTACCTGAATAACAATAGACATTTCTAACTGAACTTAGTAGTTTAGGCTCCTGAAGATATGCTTCTGCAAATCTCTTACATCTGCAGGGATCTCCAGTAACTATCACCAACTTAGAGATAGAGCCTCTCGGCGCTGAGTTGTGAACAGTACTCATCTCCTATCTTTTTAACAGAGATACTCCTGTCATCTCTGAAGGTTGTGCAATAGACAGTAAATCTAGGATAGTAGGAGCTACATCACCTAACTTTCCTCCTTCAGGATTAAGAGAAACAGAAGTATCACAGACTATAAAAGGAACTAGGTTAGTTGTGTGAGCAGTATGAGGCAATCCTCTACTGTCCTTCATCACTTCAGCATTACCGTGATCAGCCATAACCAGAAGAGTGTAGCCTAACTCTTGAGCTAAAGCAAATACATTTCCTAGAACCTTATCTACTGCTGTACAGGCCTTGACAGTAGCTTCAAAGTCACCTGAATGACCTACCATGTCTGGGTTAGCAAAGTTAATAACCACCAACTTAAACTCCTGCTCTCTTAAGGCTTTTTCTATCTCTTCGTTTACAGTGTGGATGCTCATCTCAGGAGCTTTGTCATAAGTCCCTACTTTAGGTGAAGGAACAATTATCTTCTTGGTATTTGAAAGATTTCTCTCTACTCCTCCATCAAAGAAGTAAGTCACATGGGGATATTTCTCGCTTTCAGCCACCCTAAGTTGATGACCTCCCTGAGCATTAATCACAACTCCGAGGGTGTTGCTTAGAGAAATAGGAGGAAAGAACACTCCCTTCACATTCAAGTTTTCGTATTCCATTAGAGAATACAAGGAGATGTCTCTAGGACTCAAATTGGAATGATAGTCATATAGGTTCTTAGATCCTACCAGTAGGTGAGATAGTTCCTTAGCTCTATCAGGTCTAAAGTTCAGAAAGACTACTGTATCTCCATCTTTTAGTCCTTGATCCTCAGAGATAAAGGTATTTAATGCAGCAGGTTCTATAAATTCATCAGTTATCTCCTTCTTGTATTGAGAAGAAACATACTCTTTAGGGCAGGAGAAAGTATGTACACTTCCTTCTCCCTTGATTACTCTTAGGACCCTTTCTACTCTGTCTCAGTTCTTATCTCTATCCATTGCAAAGTATCTTCCTGAGATAGTCCCTACTCTTGAGTTAGTCCTTTCTAGATAAGGGAGTATCTCTTCTAAATCTGTAAGAAATTGAGTAGGAGCGACATCTCTTCCGTCACTAAATAGGTGAACAATAGGACTGACTCCTCTTTCCTTACATACATCTAGAAAGGCATACAAATGTTGAATGTGAGAGTGTACTCCTCCCTTCGAACCTAGTATCAGGATATGTAGTCTTCCTGTTAGAGAACTAAATACATCTTTAATAGCTTCAATAGAAGAAAACTCACCTCTCTTAATAGACTGAAAGATCCTATAGAGACCTGTTTCTACTATTCTTCCTGCACCTATATTTAGGTGACCTACTTCGGAATTGCCCATCTGACCATCAGGAAGTCCTACAGGTTCTCCTGAAGCTGTTAAGGTACAGAAGGGATAGTTAGTCTTTAAAGAGTCGAAGTTAGGGGTGTGTGCACAAGCTATTGAGTTTCATTCTTTTTCTTCTCTTAAACCTCAACCATCTAATATAGTGAGAATTACCTTACTTGACAAGCTATCTGTTCATTGTCATTTCCCACATGGTTTGCACATTCAATGCAGCAGAACCTACCAGTATTCCGTCAATTGATCCTTGGTTTAGATACTCCTTGTAGTTAGATAGATTTACAGAACCTCCATACAGAAGCTTTACCTTTCTGCCTGCTTCTCCCCACATGTCGATGGTTAAGTCTCTAATCTTGTTTAGTTGTTCTGCAGCAACATCAGGAGGCATAGGCTGACCGCTTCCTATGGCTGAAAGAGGTTCAAAGGCTATGGATACCTTTTCAGCATTCTTAGGGGTCAAGAAGAACAATTCATTTTTTATCTCTCTTAGGGGGTCAGCGCCACAACAATAGACAACATGGAACCCATTCAGGATGGCTGTTCTAACCTTTTGAGAGATTACATCTTCTCCCTGACCTAATTGTCGGCATTCAGAGTGACCAATTAAGGTCGAATATATCTTTATCGAGTTAAGCTGAGTAGCTGATACTCCTGAAGTAAACGCCCCCTTCTCTATGTGATGTACATCTTGAGACAGTATCTGTAGCTGACTTCCCAGTTCTTCAGCTACCTTTTCCAGATAGATATAGGGAATAGCAAGACCTAGCTTATTTACAGGAGTTTCATTTTGAATATTTTTTCTGAGTTCAGAGCAATAGAAGGTAAGTTCATGTCTTAAAAGATTCATCTTTAGATTTCCGATGATTAGCTTTGACATAACTCTCTAGATTTTAAGTCTTCTAATGCTTTATAGGCCTACTCTCCCTTTTTAAAAAATTCTCCTATTTATTCCTTTAAATATCAAGAGCTTTTGTTAAAGACAGCCAGTACTAGTTTTCTAAAGACTAGATAGATAAAGCATCCTATTATGCACAGAATGATAGTTACAGTGATCTTGTTTCGCTTATTCAGTCGAGAAAGTCTTCTGGTTAGTTCGGGGCCCATTGTTCTCTCATCCAGATTCCAAACCCCCAATGTGCGCTTAATCGCATAAGACAGAGGAGGTACACATATCAAAAAGAGGGCACATCCAGTTATGAATGTCAAGGCTCCAATGCTCATCATAGGGTTGTAAAACGAAGCAGCCTGAAAACTAAAAGCCTTGCTAGGTTGAAATCACTCGTAACTCTGCCAACCCTTAACTAGCTGATAACCTACTTGGCCCAAATGACCATAGACAAAAAAGATAAATCCAAAACCCCCTATAACAAAACCTGTTCAGGAACAGTTATTTCTAGCTGATAGGAGGGCATATATCTTGTTACTTATAGTAGGAGTGACGACAGTAGGAAAGTACTTTTGTCTGCATAGTGCATGTTCGTTTGTTACCTGTTCTCTCCTCTTTTTAAGTCGTATAGTACTGACAAAGCAAGCTAGAAGTACGAACCCAAAGACAACAGAGATAGGTATCTGATATCACAGAGTTCCCTTTAACTTTGCAAGTAGTTTGTGAGGTACAGAAGTACCGCATCAGAGAGCAACAGACTCAACCATCACGAAGTAGAGGGCAACAAAGAAAAAACAGTAGGAAAAGTAGAACCAGAAGTTAACGCTCTTCTCAAGTCTCCTGTAGTAGTCCCTAATAAATTGGACATTTATCCCCTTCTCAAAGATATTTGTCTTCTCCTTGGGAGTGACAAATCCCTCTAACTCTAAACCTATCTCTATCTCTTCCTCTTCCCTCCTGTATCGTCTTAACCTCCCCAGCATTATCTGTGCCTAGAATAAGCAAAGCTTCTAGAGAAGAGAGAAAGAACGAATTTTCTAATAAGTAGATAGATACCTGCACCAGCAATACAGATGATTACAGTAACTATTACCTTATTTCTTCTGTTAAGTCGAAAAACTCGACTCTTTAGTTCTTCATTCATAGTCATCTCGCTCATGCTAAACAACCTAAGGACTTTCCAGACCCTATACTTCAGAAAGGGATTACTGCTCATAAGGAGGAATAATCCTCCTCCAATAGCAAAGAAGCCCCCTCAAACCATTCAATCGTCATAATCACATTCTGAGTTAATTTGGCCTGTGTATCACTTCATCGAAAAAGTTCCTGAAATGTTCTTGACTCCTGCACATATGTGGGCATATATACAGCTCAAGAGGCCTAGACCTATAAGACAGAGGCCTACATAAAAAATATTTAGTCTTCAGGCAAAGAGACTAAATACCTTTCTAGTGATTAAGGGAGTAAGAGTTGAAGGGTAATACTTTTGTTGACAGAGAGAGTGTTCGTGACAGATATCTCTTTTTCTCCTGCCTAATCTACAGAAATTTAGAAAGCTAAGAAAAACGAAGAGTCCAAATCCAGAAGAGACAGGAATCTGATAGTAAAGCTTTCCAGCTAACGTCTTAAGTCACTGAAAAGAAGCTTTTTCTACCTTGTCTCAAGACCATAAATTGGCTGTCTCTACAAATATGAAATAAGCACAAGCTAGAAAGAAGACGGTAAATACAACCAGAAAGAACTTAACATTCCTCTCCTGGGCCCTATAGTATTTCTGTAATCCATATATATTTACTCCCTTTACATATACCTCTCCTTTCCTTGTCTGAATAGCTGTGTTTTCATCTTCTAGTTCAAGAGTTATAGGCTCACCATTGACTACAACAATTTCAGGGTGTACCTCTATAGGATTCTTTAGATCAGTCACTCTATTCGACTATCTCGCTCGCTAATTAACCCGCCCACCCGCAAGCGAGCGAGTAACTAGAAAGATCTTTAACTTATCTCTTAGAATACTTGAAGCTTTTGTGGAAGATAGCCAAAATAAGTCTCTTGAAGATTATGTAGATACCTACTCCAGCTACACAAAGAATTATTAAAACAGCTATTTTATTTCTCTTATTGAGTCGAAAAACTTTATCTCTGAGATCGAAACCCATATTGTGTTCGGTCAACCCGAACAACTTTAGGGCTAGTTTTATGTTTCTCCTACACGGTAGATTGGTAGTTAGGATTGACAACAATCCTACGCCTACCACTATCAGTCCTATTTGGGTCATATAATGCTTGTAGTCCCCTGAGGTAAACCATTTTGAAAGGATGTCATAGCTGCTGCTGCTGCTGCTGCTGCTGAGTTGCGTTACTCCGTAACATATGTGAGAGTATGCCACTGATGTTAGACCTAATCCTATGAGGGCGAACCCAAGTCAGAAACAGTTAATTCGTCAGCAAAACAGGGAGTAAACCCTACTGCACAATACAGGAGTGACAGCAGTAGGATAGTACTTAGACTTACACAAACAGTGTTCTTCGCAGATATCTCTACGCTTTCTACATAACCTTGATAGGTTAGCTAGGTTGCTTAAGAGAAAGACACCAAAACCCCCTGAAGTAGGTCCCTTATATCACCAAGAAGAAGAAGAAAGAGATTTTAGGAGTTGGTGAGGCAACCCACTTTGGACCCCATACATCGCACAGCTTTCAACAGAGATGAATCAGAGAGAGCCCAAAAAAACAATAAGAGCTAGGAAAATACACCTGTTTATATTCCTCTCAAGCTTCCTGTAATAAGCCTTAAGTGCAGGTACATTGACTCCCTGAACAAATACATCTACCTTATCTGGAGGAGGAGAATTATCTGTTAACTCTAAGGGAGGTAGTTGTAGTTGAGAAGAAGGACTAAGTTCTAGTTCAGCAGGTTTTACATTCAGTAGAGGGTTAGCTAATTGAGTCTGACTCATTAAAGAAGGTCTTGAAGGCGTAAGTTACCTATAGATACCCCTCAAGGGGGAGTGACTAGCCTACTTCTTAGACAGAAGAAGAGAATCTAGTTGTTCCATTTGGGTAGCCAAACTCTTGTTAAGTCCGTTATACATAAAGCTTTCAGGATTCACCTTCATCATTCGAGTCAACTTGCTAAATCTCTCTTCCTTTTCAGTAATTATGTGTATCAACTCTTCTAACTTAGAGAATTGATTCATATAGATAGGCCCTACTTCTTCTCTTCTAGCTTCTGCTCAATTACTGATAACCCTCCCCAGAGAGATAATTTGATAGTCTATGTGGGCCATCTTACTCGCATAACTCTTATCCAATAGCTTTTGGGAATCCAACAAAAGAGATACTCTGCTCTTTAACTTAACAACCTCTTGGACCAATTCCATATTTTCGCTATATAGGGAAAGAAACTGTCTATATTCCTCTGATTTAGGTAACTTCTCAGGATTGAAGTCAGCAGGAAAGGGGGAAGATACCCTAATCATGTAGAGAAGTTCGTCCATCTTCTTTTCTAACTTAGAACTCTTAAATTTTTGATCAAACATCACCTCTAGGAGAGATACTAATTCTGTTCTTATAGATGAAGAAAGCAAGTCATAGAGGCTTAAAACATTACTCTTCTGTAGTTTCAGACTGTTAAGTAAAGATTCCATTTGAGGAATACCATCTACTGTGTTTAAGAGAAGAAGTACATTGCTTATCTTTTCTTCTATTCCTGCTGAAGCAGAGTAACACTTCTCTACGGCAAACTTAGGATCATCTAGTATATTTTTCTCCATTTCTTAGTAAAAGATTTTATTAGCTCTTGTTGGTAGAGATTAGCGAACTGAAGAAAGAATGAGGAAGCTTTAACTTAGACGTTTCCTTCATCCTCTTTTTGCCTTGAGCCTGTCTTTCTCACAGTTTTTTCTTCCTAGAGATATCTCCTCCATAACATTTAGCTGCAACTGCCTTTCTCTGAGGCTTTACTGTCTCTCTAGCTATTATCTTTCCTCCTATCTTTCCCTGTAAGGCTAATTCATAGAGTTCGGGAGAGAGATTTTGCTTTAGCTTTAGGAGTATCTCTCTAGCTTTGTGTATAGCCTCACTACTCTCAGCTAAAAAACTTAATTCAGGATAGTCAAGGTTGTTAATGCAGATATTTACCTTAGATAGAGACAAGGGATAGTAATCATCAACTACATAGCTATAGGTAATGTAACCCTTAGTAATTGAGTAAAGGGAGTGAACAAAAGAGGAATTGAGTTCTCCCAAAGGTATTAGATACTCAGTAATCAAGGTAGGTTGTTCTATTCCCTCTCTCTTTAGCGAGATAAGACTGGTAGATCGCCTAGAGGAAATGTAAGCAATAAAGTCTCTCTCATAGACAGTAGGTAAAGAGAGAGTCAAGAGGATATAAGGCTCAGAAAACTCCTTAACAGAAGACTGATCGGGCATCTGGGCTGCTGAAGAAAAATACATTGTCTCTCCATTTCTCATTAGGGCTTTGTATTCAATAGTTGAAGGTCCTGAAATTAGCTTTAACTTGAATTCCTTCTCTAATCTAGAAACCAGAACTTCAAGGTGTAAAGGCCCTAAAGCTCCTATGTTGGCTCCGAAGCCTAGTGCTGAAGACTGAGTCAACTTGTATTGAAAAGAAGAGTCAGAGAGCCTTAAAGAGGATAAACTAGTCAAAAATAAAGCCCTCTGGGTCTCCTCATATGGAGCTATAAAGCTAAAGATCATAGGCTTCAAGGTACTCATAGAAGATGTTTTTGGTAAGAGCGATAACTCATCTTGATGGGGAGGTGGGCTCGTACATATATGCTCTCCGCTGTCCAACTGGACAGTTTTGGGTAGAAACACATAGACTCTTCCTACCTCTCCTGCCTTGATACTTTTAGACTTCTCTGATTTAGGGGTTAAGAACTCAATCTCCCTTACTCTAGCCTTTAACTTAGCGTTAACTAGATAGACCTCTTGACCTGCAACTATCTCTCCTGAAAAGAGCCTCACTGTAAGTATTGTTCCCTTTTGGGCATGATACTCTGCTTCGAAGACTAGGGCACACAATTCGCCTCTCTGAATGAAAGGGATCGATAATTCTGAACAGTACTTGTGGGACCTAGGTTCTGGTATCTCTTCCGTCAACTTGTCTAATAGCTCTTTAACTCCTTGTCCTGTCTTCGCAGAGATGTAGATAAAGTCACTAAAGCTAAAAGGAGGATTAGAGAGCATTTCTACTATTTCTTTTTTTCTTCCCTCAGTAACTAACGGGGAGTCTATCTTGTTTAAGACAGGAATGATCTTTAACTTTTCATCTCTAGCCTTATTAAAGAGAGAGATAGTTTGAGCCTGTACCCCCTTAGTTAGATCTACCAACAACAAGGCTGCTTCTGATACCTTTAGACTCCTAAAGACTTCTGCAGAAAAGTCGATGTGACCAGGAGTATCTATCAGATTTAGATAGCAATCTTTTCACTTAAGCCTTATAGCCGCCAACTTGATGGTGATCCCCTTTTCTTTTTCTAATTCCATGCTGTCCAAGAAGCAATTGGAGATAGAAGAAAGAGGTAGGCCCAGACAAGATTCAATAATTCGATCAGAAAGAGTGGACTTCCCGTGGTCTATGTGGGCCACTATACAAAAATTCCTTATCTTCACCTAGCCTGTTGTTTTTCTTAGTTTTCTCTTGAAGACCCAGGAAGGCATGTGAGTGTGCTTCCTCAATCTTTTAACTATTCACTTAGAGTAAGAGTAGCTGACTAGTTCGAGAATAGGTCAATCATATGAGAGTATCTTTACATCAAACTTATTGAGCTTCTCTCAGTCTACAAGAAACTCATGTACTAGTTGAAAGTGTCAACTCTTAGATTTAGCTACAAAACCCGTGATATTCTTTCACCCTCCTAGACAGGCAATAAATTTCTCATATACTTCTATCTCTTCCTTGCTAGCTTGAGAAGGAGATAACTTCCAGTTATAGAACTCTGATTTCCTGTCTAGGAAGGCATTAAACCTGACTAGGTGGTTTCAAAAGTATTTCTTTCACAGTCTTAATAGTCTTTTTAAGAGGGATTTAGTCCTCCTAAATTCGAAGTTAAGGCGCAAATTAAGTAGTTGAGAAGACTATAGATAGTTAACTCCTATATTGTCGCGTGTGCCTTACATAACAACTGAAACACAGGACAATGTACTGGTCATTCCCTACTAGTATGTTCTCTCTTTCAAATGATTGAGAAGAATCTTTTAGAGCACTAAAGGTAGCAGGAGAGTAGCAAATCTCACAAACAGAATTAAGTTTCTTTATCCTTGTAGCTAAAGCTAGAAGGTCACCCATAGGCCCAAAGGTATTCATGTGAGCATCACAATCTAATCCAGAGATAACTACATTAACTCCCTTAAGTAATAACTCTTTAACCACAGCAACTAACTCTTGAGAAAAAAAGTGAGCTTCATCAATTAAAGCTGTAGACTCTCCTTGTTCTAGATATTCAAAGAAGCTAAGTATCTCATGAGGTCTCTCCTCATTTATGATGATTGCAGTATTAGATTGACCTTGATACCTTGAAGAGATCGTATCTTGATTCCTTGAATCTAGCTTAGGTTTAAAGACCTTATAGCTTGACTTCTGGTAGTTAAGTCTGTCTATTATTGAGAAAAGCTCCTTAGACTTACCCGATTTCATAGGTCCACAGATCACTGTAAGAGTAGGAGAGTAATTGTCTTTTTTGATAGTAGAGCTAGTGAGGTGCTGATGCAACTATCTGGACTATCTCCCCTCCCTTTAACTGAAAAGACTTAGAGACGCTAGAAGCTACAGAGGAAACATTTTGAGAAGAATCTAACCCTAAGAACTTAGACGACTCAAGGATACGAGCGGAAACAAAGTAATCTGCAAAGTCATTGTGTATTCGAGCAGCACACTCTTGTAGAGAATCATTTACATGAAAAAACCAAGATCTAAGCTCACCTTTAACGGGAGAAGCTTCTCAGGATAGATTAGAGAGACTGTATTTCTTTCTCTTCTCATCTTCTAGGCGAAATGTATAGAAAGACTTAAGTCCTAAGGTGACAAGAATTGTCTTAAGTAACTTCTCCTCGGAAGAGTCTCTTAGGTAAGGGGATTCTCTTGTCTCCTTCTTTTCTTCCTCACTAGTTAGTAAGGAGCAAAATTCCTCACCTTCTAGATTGATAGATGCAAAGGCAAAAGAATGGCTTAAAGACCACTCCCTTAACTCTTTTAGCTTCTCTAGAGATTGATCACTAGAGCCGTAATTCCCTACAATGACTATCTTCTTAGAGCTAAGTAGAGAGAGTCTATCTACTATGTTCCTCTCATTTTCTTTTAAAAGGCTGTAACTAGGTAACAAGCTTATAGGGATAAACCTCCTTACCTTTAGCTCTTCTCTAATAGGAATAAGTACCTTTAACTCTTTCTCAAAAGTCCTCTGATCCTTACTGTACTTAGAAATCATCTTGTCAAGTAGTTCTAGGTCTGAAGAGATAAGACTCAACAAGACTAGTTGAGCCTCCATAACAGTTTCTGAGTCTTTAATTCTTTCCCTATACATAGGAGAAGTTCTTCTCTCCTCTGCCTCTAAAACACCTTCTATACGAGAAAAAGAGCTGTCTAGCTGAGTTCTATCCAGAATACCCTGTTCCTGAAAGGCTTCCTTAGTTTTTCGAAGTTCTACCTTCTGGGAACTTGTCTCTTCTCACCTCTTTCAGGAGGAAATTGCTGAATAATACTCTGGATGCTCTTCAACAAAACTTTTAAGCTCACTAGATACAGATTCATTGATGAAGGCTCGAACAACCAAAAGAATCATCTTAACGCTTCGTATGTGAGCTAAAAAAGATGAGCCTAACTCACTTTTCTTATCCTCTCGATTAGAGTGGGCGGGCAAACCATCGAGAGGAACAATACCTGCAATATCTACTAACTCGAAACAAGCATTCTTTTTTAGGAACTTTTCTCTAGACAGAGAGTCCTTAAATCTTCAACTGATCAAGTCATAGATCTGATCCAAAACAGGGTCTTCTAAAGGAATGGTTGTTGTTAACGGTTGAAGAGTCGAAAAAGGGAAGGGAGCTACCTTTGCCTTATCTGAAGAACTGAGTCAGTTAAAAAGGGAGGATTTTCCTACATTTGGTAGGCCTACTAAGCCTATTTTGTAGAGCATTTTTGGACTAAAAAGAAGGACTCGATTTAATCTTAAAAATAGGGAATTTGAAGCTCAAATCCTTAAATTTTACAGCCTAAAGAGCCTCCCTTCTGGCTCTAAATGCCCCCTCTAAGATAAGCTCAAATACCTTAACAAAGAACTCTCTTGGGAGGGAAGGTAAAGCTACACTGATTTGTGGAGTCCAACCTACAGACTCTCTAACAATAGGTAACTATGTAGGGGCTTTACTTCCTCTAATAGCGAATCAGGGAAATTACTCCCCGATTCTCTTAATTGCAGACTTACATGCTTACACTATCCCTCTATCTATTCAAAAGATTGGATTCTCAACTATCAGAGAACGCAGTTGAGAACTCATCAAATGGGCAATCGCCTCAGGAGTAGACCCTAAAAAGACCAGAATATTCTTCCAATCCGACGTAAGATCGGAACACTTCGAACTCTTTTATTTTTTACTTACCCACTCAAGGCTAGGAGAGCTGAGGGTAATGACCCAATATAAGTTCCTGATGAATAGATTCAAGGAAGCTAACGGGACTGAACCGGCTTTGTTTGGTGTTCTCGTCTATCCTGTCTTGATGGCTGCAGACATTCTCCTATATGACTCTTCCTATCTAGCTGTAGGAGAAGATCAAACACAACACCTAGAGTTGTGTGAGACCCTTAGAGAGAGAATCAACAAGCTCTACTCTGAGGAGATATTTCCCAACAAGATAAGAGCCTTAGACTTCAATGCTGAGTCAGCCAGAATTATGGACCTATCCTCTCCTGACAAGAAGATGTCCAAGAGCTCTGCATCCAAAGAAGGAGTGATCTTTATGAGTGACTCTCCAGAGGTGATTAGACAAAAAGTCATGAAGGCTAAGACAGACTCTCTAAATAAGGTATCTATAGATAAAGACAATCAGCCAGGTATCTACAACCTTCTCAATCTACATGCCTGTTTTTCTGACTGCAAGAACATACAAGAAAGTTACGAGCACTTCAAAAATAAGAGTTACAAGGAGCTGAAGGAAGAGTTAGCAAAGGTAATTATTTCAAAGCTCAGCGAGATCCAAAAAAGATACAAGGAGCTAAAGGACCAAGAGATAGTAGAGTGAGTAGACCTTCGTGCCAAAGAGTTGAGGTCTATCGCTAAGGCAAAGTTAAACCTAATCTACACCAAAATCAATGAACTAGAGTATCAAGAAGCATCTGCAGACACACCAAAAGAACTAGGGAGCGCTATCGACCACTACAGATACTGACTTAATAGCGAGAGAACAAACATAAATGAAAAGAAACAACTAAGGTCTCTTTCTGAATCAGAAATACAAGAACTCTTTAGCCTAGACGGCTCTGAGCTCCAATTCGGGACTGCAGGAATCAGATCTCTAGTAAATGTAGGTCCTAAAAGACTCAATGTACATACCTGTAGGGTATTCGCAGAAGCCTATGTGAAGTTCATCAAGGAAACATCAGGCAGAGGACCTATCATAGTAGGTTTTGACAACAGAGAACACGGGAAATTATTTGCACAAACCATCTGCAAGGTATTGGAACATCACGGAATCTCTACCCTTAGATCTTCTAGTTCTCTAGCTACTCCTGTACTAGCTTTCTATATAAAACACAAAGGTCTAAGGGGAGGAATAATGATTACGGCAAGTCATAATCCCCAAGATAACAACGGAATAAAGCTTTACGGTGCTAACGGCGCTCAGTTGACTCCTGAGGAAGAAACAAGAATTAGATCTCTGTTTGATCACCCTGCTAGATACCTAGAGACTAAGTTTGGAGATGACAAGATCACCCTACTAGGTAATGAAGTATTTGATGCTTATGCCCAAAAACTTCAACAGGAACTCAGCCTTAAGCTAGGTAGCTTCTACGGTACAGGAAGTACAGTACTTAGGACCCTAAAGTTCTTATTCTCTAGTCATCACGGAACTAGCTCAGGACGTATGCTCTCCCTCGCCAGAATGTTAGGTTGCCAGCGTTTCCAAGAGTTTTACTGAGAGTGCACTCCTACTTTTGAATTTCCTCCAGAAGAGATAACGAATCCTGAAGACCCTAGGTCCTTTAAAAGTATGGAACTAAAAGCCTCCGAACTAGATGTGGACTATTTGGTAGCTCACGACCCTGATTCGGATAGAGGAGCTCTAGCTGAACGAGATGGTAAAGGTTGATATCACTTCACAGGCAATGAGATGGCTGTTCTCCTAGCTGCTTTCCTATTGGAACTATCTAAAGAACCTAAGTACGAAGTACATATCGATTACAAGTATCTAGTTACTACATACGTCTCTGGGGACTTCATCGATAGGGTAGTGAAGCACTACAACCCTTTTATTGAGGTAAAGAGAACAAATACTGGGTTCAAAAGTATAGGTAAGAAGGTAGAGGAATGTTCCAAAACAGGAACAGTCTTACTAGGAAGTGAAGAAGCTATAGGATGTCTCCTCTTTCCCTCTATGTCCTTGGAAAAAGACGGATTTCAACAAACAGCCTTAACTATGTTTCTAATAGCCTTTCAAAAGTATCAAAGCAGCGAGTTTAAGCTACTTTCGCTCCTCAGAAGGCTTATGTGAAACACCTCCACTGTGTGACTTGGTAAAACAATTCCCTTTACCTTAAAGAGACTAAGTGAAAAGAAGTCTATTCTTGAGAAGCTAAATAACTTAGTAGAAAGTAAGAAATTAATTCAGATAGAGTCTTATCAGCTACAGGTGTCTAAAGGAGAGATAGAGGGAATATATAAGTTCTCTCTAAACTTGAACTCCTCAAGTTTGATTAAAGCTCGTTTCTCTGGAACTGAACCTAAATTTAAACTCTACTTTAACTTGTATAACGACCTTAAACCTGAGGAGTTAGAGGCTAACAAAGACAGATGAGAAGCTTTCATTAAGGAGAGAAGAGAAAAACTTAGTCTAATAATCTCTAAATTAACTAAAGGCCTTGAACAAACTCTTTTACCTTAAATTAAATCTTCAGTAGTTAGTAGAAAAAACAAATACTTAGTAGATAAGTTTCAGTTGAAGTAATTAAGCACTAGCTTTTAAGCTCGTCCGTCTAAAAAGATTCTCTTGATTAGTTACGCAGCTTTAGAGATTTAGTTTTGTGGACTTACTTTTTTCCTTTAGGAGGAGTAAATAGGACTTCAGTCATTTTTCCGATACTTTCTGAGAGTTCCTGTATTTTCTTCTTATTGGCTTCCTGAAGGTTTGATAGTGCTGAGCTTAATACCTGATTTTGTTCTTCTCACTTCTTTTTAAGGCCCTCAAAGTAGGAGGTTACAGGCTCTTTTATCTTTTCATGTATCTTTTTGACTTGATCAGAATGACCTTCTTCAATCTTCTTAGATTCTGTTTTTAGCTTCTCGCTCTCTTCTTCTGTTTTCTTGCCTAACTCTTTTTGCTTAGCTTGCAAGGACTCTTTAGACTGGTCTGTCGTAGTTCGAAATTTCTCAGTGTCCTCTTTTCGTTTGCTTAGGTCTTTATAGGTTTCTTCTCTCTTAGTACTTTCTTCTTTCAGTCTTTCTCGCTGTTTCTCTAGGGAATCAACCAGAGATTTATTTGTCTGCTCTATATCTGTTAGCTGGCTTACAGCTTCCTGAGCAGTAGAGTTGTAGGGATTAAAGACTAAGGTGTTTGCCCCCCCCCGACAGGACTGCCAGCAAGGAGACAACGTACTTGGGATAGATCATGTCCCTCTAATTTTAGGAAAACTTTTTACCTAGATTGAGGAAGTCTTGAGAATCCTTAAGTTAAACCTTTAAAGCTATGTAACTAAGAATCTCTTAAACAGGGAGGGAGGGGCTTATTAAACAAAAAATAAAAGCTCTAGGAGAAGCTTTTATCTACCACAACATTTAGAGAATGTTCACAGACACAATCTGACTAGATACATAGCCATTTGCATCAGTTGCACTAGAGTTTCGAATACAAAGAAAAGTTCTCACTTCTTAATAGCAACAGGATCACTTTCATCTAGGTGTCTTACGACCATCTTCATTCGATATACAGAAAGGATAGGAGAGACAAAGGTGATTGCTCCTCCCACTAGTAGAAGAAGAGAGTTGTGCAATCTATGAGTTTGTTCACTTGAAAAGAACATCAATATAAAGGAGGCAAAGAAAAGAACCATATATGCAATAGAACAGGCTTTGATGAAGTTGAAGAGCTTGATAGCTGAAGAGTGTTTTTTCATAAAGAAACCTACAGTAACAGGAATTAGATAGACACATAAGGTCCCTCCAAATAAGGTCCCTCCAAGAATGAGGTTTCCTCCGAATCCATTCTGTGAACTACTAATAACTGATACAGTTGAAAGAATTTTCAGTAGGGCAACAAAAACTATTGCATAGGTAGCGATTAAGACTAGATAGGCTCTTTTGACAAACGTAGGAGTGACATTCAATGGATCTGCATGATATTTAGGCATGTAATAGAACATCAGACATACACCAGAGACAAAGGCTGCAATAGCTGCTCCTGCAGCTACTGCTCCTGAACTGCCTCCTGCCTTATCTACAGCTCAAGAAAGGGTACATACTAGAAGCCCAAAGGCGCCAAAGCTAAATGCTGATTGGGAGAATACCTTCTTTAAAAATCGATACTCAAAGGTAGTTAGATCTTCCTGCAGATAACCCCGAAAGGTATCGAAACTAAAAACAGGTCTCATGCTAACTATTTATTTGGAGCAGCCAAGGGGAATCAAACCCCCATCTTTTGCTTGGGAAGCAAATATTTTGTCACTAAACTATAGCTGCACACCACTAGAGCCTATCTAATGATATCTTTTCCATAAGTTTAAACGAATAAATCCTCAGGTAAAGGCTGACGGAAGATAGATCATAAAGGCATTAAATACTCTCTTTCTTTTTAGGTTTATCTCAGGTATGTTGTTCTACTTTAGTGTTAGTGTGACCTACCAACTTATCTCTGGTTTGATTAACTTTGTGAGACAACATCGCTACTTGATTGTTTAACTTAGAATTCTTCTGCTTGCACTGATCACAATGAGTATTTTGAGAGGCTATAGCAAATAACACAGAGTTAAAGTCTTTTTCTAGAGTCTGACCAAACTCCCTTCACTCCTCTTCATTGATATTTCTCCAACCTTTTTGCTTAGCTTTAATGATGAAGTTACAGATAGCTATTGCTGCACCTATTACAGAGGGAATGACAGTACCTAGAGTAGAGACTATTGCGACCCAACTGTCCTGAAAGAGAAGCAAACTCAATTAGAGCCTCATTACTTTAGAGGTTCAGACACTTGTTCCTCTTCACTGTCTATGTATTCATATTTAGTACAGTAAACTAACTTTTCTTTCTCATGCTTGTCTATACCCATCAGTTGAACTCCCTGAGCAGCTCTCCCTTGAACATTTATAGCTTTACCTGTCTCAGCATGACCTCTTATCTTAGGAGTGGTCTTAATTCTCGCTATATCTGACTTATTTGTCATCAAAAGTATCTCTTCATTACCAGCAACTAAGGTGCAAGCTATCATAGTTCCTTGTTTTTCTCCTGACTGATAGGCCCTAACTCCTTTAGCACCTCTCTTAGTCTTTCTAAATTCTCTAATACCTGTTAACTTACCTTTACCTCCGTCACTAATAGAGAGAACATAAGGAGGTAGGTTCTTTTCATCTGTAATTTCTTCATCTACCTCTACAGGCTTTAGTTGATAGGTAGAAGAAGCAGAGATCAGAGAATACCTAATCGCTCCACTAGAGTCTTTTAGATTGATTCCCTTGACTCCTCTTGCTGATCTACTTAAAGGTCTTAGGTAAAGTCTTCCCTTTTTGTCTTTATCTCCAACTCCAAATCTAACCACTAATCCTGCTGTAGAAGCAAGGATGACTTCAGATTCTTCATCTACCCTGATAACTGACTTAAGCTCATCATCTGGATTCAGCTTAATAGCTAACTTACCGTTCTTTCTAACACTCTTAAATTGGGAAATATGTGTTCTCTTGATCATTCCCTTCTCAGTAGCAAAGAAGATATATGAATCTTGGTCATACTCCTCTCTTGACAGAGAGACCATCTGAATGATCTTCTCTCCTTCTTGAAATAGAGAACCTGCATAATTCAACAAGTTCCTTATGGAGATAGGTTTCTTAGATCACTTACCTTTCTCTTCACTTACCTTGATGTCAAAGATTCTCTCTATCTTGTAAACCCTACCTAAATTGGAAAAGAGCATCAATTCATTGTGGGAAGATGTAACCACTAATTCAACAATGAGATCTTTAGTGCTTCCGTCTGATGTCTTGCTTCCTGTAGTTCCCCTATTTCTGGTCTTGAAGTCCTTTAGTGGTAGTGCTGAAATAAAGTGCTTTTTGGTGATATTTACTACTAGTGTTTCTCTAGAAAAAAGATCTAATTCTCGAATGCTCCCATCTCCGTAGGTACTTATTTTTGTCCTTCTAGGATCAGAGGAATAGCCTTCACTTAACTCTCTAAGTTGACCCTTAATAATCTCCTTTTGCTTGCTTTCAAGTGCAAGTATCTCTTCATGCTCCTGTCTACTCCTTATCTTGTCTTCTAGTTCGTTAACTAGCTTTTGAAACTCTATCTTCTTTAACTGTCTTAGGGGAAGATCGAATATGTCTTTTACCTGTATATCTGACAAAGAGTAGGTCTCCTGAATGATCCTTTCTGGTTCTTCTTCGTTAGAGATAATCTCTACTACCGTGTGCAGATCACTAACTACTGCTTTTCTCCCCTCAAGAATATGTATACGTGCATTTAACTTGTCAAGGTTGTATCTGGTCTTTCTGACCAACATGTGCAACTGGTGGTCAAGGTATCTCTTGAGGATTTCTCCAACAGATAGCTCTTTAGGCTCTCCATTACTTAAGAGAGTTAGGTTAGCTGTATACGACTTCTGTAGAGAGGTGTACTTGTAGAGGTTGTTAAGTATTACATCTAGATCTGTTCCTCTTTGACATTCAATAACTAGACGAATACCTTCCTTTAGGTTAGATTCGTCTCTGATGTTTGCTATAAAACGTTGAAATGCACTGACAGTTCTGTGCTTTGCCTTCTCGTCCTTGCTAGCTAACTTTGCTATTTGTTTGATAAGGTCACTCTTCTTAACTCCAAAGGGAATCTCCTTAATGATGATCTGACTCTTAGCTTCGTTCTTTTCTGCTCTAGCCCTTATTCTGAATGTTCCTCTACCACTTAAGAAGTATCTCTCTACTCCCTTGTAATTAAGGATCTCTCCTCCTGTAGGGAAATCAGGTCCCTTCATGTATCTCAAAAAATCTTCATTCTTCATAGAAGGATTGTCAATTAAAGCAATTACAGCGTCACAAGTTTCTTGGAGGTTGTGAGAGGGAATTCTTGAAGCCATCCCTACTGCTATACCTTCTCCTCCGTTCAGGAGTATCGAAGGAGCAATTACAGGCAATACAGTAGGTTCTTGCTTAGATCCGTCATAGTTAGGAGAAAAGTCAACAGCATCTTCCTTGATCCCCTCTAAGAAGAGTTCACCTAATTTGCTCATCTTGACTTCTGTGTACCTCATGGCTGCCGGTGCGTCGCCATCGATGGATCCAAAGTTACCTTGTCCCTCCAGAAGAGGGTATCTCATATTGAAGTCCTGACTCATCCTCACTAAAGCACCGTAGATAGAACTATCCCCGTGAGGGTGGTAGCCACCCATTACAGCACCTACTAAGGTTGCTGACTTCTTAAACCGACTGTCACTAAACATCTTTTCCTCATAGGCTGCATACAAAATCCTTCTGTGAACTGGTTTAAGCCCATCCTTAAGGTCAGGTAAAGCCCTGGAGGTAATAACAGAAAGAGAGTAGTCAAGGAGTGATTGTTCAGCTTCATCAATGATGTACTGTTCTTTATTTCTAAGATCGCTCTCTGGTAGTCCCTCTAGGATCTTCTCTAGTGTGGATGAAGGTTTAGTGCTCATTCCTAAGCGTCTATGTTAGCTCTGCTGTAGTTAGCCCTAATGAAATCTTTTCGAAACTTAACTTTCTTACCCATTAATTCTGTAAATCTCTGTTGCTCTTTAGAGAATGAGATTTCATCATCCTTAACGCTTACCTTTAGAAAGGTCCTCTTGGAGGGGTCCATAGTTGTCTCTCAAAGTTGTGCAGGAGACATCTCCCCAAGACCCTTGAACCTGCTAATCTCATAGGCACCTCCTCTATTTTTTTCTCTTTCAAAGGCAGCTCTTTCTGCTTCATCAAATAGATAGACTGTTTCCTTTTTAGAAGAAGCCTTAAACAAAGGAGGCTGAGCTACATAAACATGTCCGTTTTCGAGAAGCTTTCTCATTCTCCCTTGAAAGAAAGTCAGCAAGAGCACTCGAATGTGAGCGCCGTCTACATCAGCATCAGTCATGATAATTATCTTGTTGTATCTGAGTTTTTCTATGTCAAATTCTTTATCTGTGAGACCATCACAGCCTATGGCGGTGAAGAGATTTTTAACTTCTTGATTGGTCCTGAACTCAGATCTCTTCATGATGTTGACCAACTTACCTTTGATAGGCAAGATAGCTTGAAACTCTCTATTTCTAGCACTCTTAGCAGAGCCTCCAGCGGAGTCTCCTTCTACTATGTACAGCTCTGAAAATCTAGGATCTTTGATCGTACAGTCAGCTAGTTTTTCTGCAAATTCAAGGGAGCTAAAGGCCCTTAAATCTCGCTCTATCTCTCTGTTTTTCTCTCTGTTAAGCCTCTTTAGGTATTCATTCTTAATGTGTTCGAGTATTGCCTCCCTACATTCTTCGTTTTCCTGAAACATAAAGTGGAACCACTTATCTATCTCCTCCTTAACTACAGGCTTTATTTCATTGCTAATTAGGGTTTCTTTTGTCTGACCTTTGTATGCAGGATCTGTGTAGTGCACAGACAAAACAAGGGTAAGTCCTGAAGTTATGTCTTCCTTCTTTAGCTCAAATACATTCTTGATGATCTTTTGTTTGAGAGCGTATTCGCTAATACATAGGAGCATTCCCTCTTTAACTCCCTCCAGGTGGACTCCCCCTAATGAAGTGTGAATGTTGTTGCAGTAGCTAAAGATAATTGGTTTTTCTCTGTTGGAAACGTATTGAAAAGAAGCTTCTAGTCTCAATAGGTTCTTCTTACCTCTTTTATTTATTTCCTTCTCCCCTGAAAAAGTAATCGTCTGAGCATCATGTACCCCTTCACTTCCTTCATTGAGCTTTTCTACTCAGTTCTGAAGACCCTTATTGGACTTAAAAACTGCTTCTTCTCCTGTTAATTGATTCCTTAGGGTAAAGGAAATTCCCCTATTTAAAAAGGAAAGCCTCTCTAACTTATCTTTGATCCACTCAAGGTTGTAGTCACAATCCTCCAAGACAGAAAAGTCAGGTTGCCACCTTATCTTTGTTCCTGTCTTTTTAGGATCTTCAGCAGCTGTACTCTCAGGACCTCTCTCCAGCTTACCCCCTTCTATAAACCTAGTGAATACCCTTTTACCATCTCTATGTACTTCTACCTCCAGGAAGGTCGATAGGGCATTGACACACTTGACCCCTACACCATGTAGACCTCCCGACATCTTGTAGTTAGAGTTGTCAAACTTACCTCCTGCATGTAACTCCGTGAATATGACGACGATAGTAGGTAGTCCTGTTTGGTCATTGATACCTGTAGGCAGTCCTCTACCGTCGTCTTCTACGGAGACTATTCGATCCGCTTCAATAGTCAGTGTGATGTTCTTTGCGTGACCAGCAACAGCTTCATCTACAGAATTATCTATGGCCTCCCAAATGAGGTGGTGTAGTCCCTCTGCTTCTGTAGAACCGACATACATACCCGGTCTAAGACGAATAGCCTCCAGACCCCTAAGTACCTGAACATGCTTATCTTCGTAATCTGAAGCAACTTCAGTATTAACTTGTTCGTTTAGTAGCTTCTCTTCTTCCATATATAAATAAGGTGCCTAGGTCTCCCTGTTAGGAAGGCCTACTAAGGCTGTCTTAATGACAATATAATAGTTATTTTATTTCAGTTATTCTGTTTCTTCTGAAGCACTTGATCCTTCAGTAATTTCATCAACATTTAGTTCATCTAATACCTCTCCTTCGACCAACTCTGATTTGTAGACAACCCCTCTGAATTTAGAAAAGAAGTATAGAGAATTAACAATTCCCTGCTCACTATTTCCTGACTTTCTAGAAGAAGGGAAAGGCAAGAAGTCAGGAGATCTACTAGGAGCTAAATTGACATTGACTCTGCCTACATCTATCTGTAGGGCTATCTCTCCCGCTCTCTTTAAATCTTTGCTAAATAGAGAAGCTTGAAGACCATATCCTAGGTCATTGATTTGACTGATTACCTCTTCTAGGTCTTTGTAAAAGAGAATACCCAGTATAGGACCGAACATCTCTTCTTGGGCGAGAAGCATGTCCCAAGATAGGTCATAGAAGACTATAGGACCTACTCTAGTATCCTTTAACTCTTCTCAGCGAATGGGAGTAGTTAGTAAAGTAGCTCCTTTAGATATTGCATCCTCATAAGCTTGCTTGATCCACAATACTGACTTTTTGCTTATTAAAGGAATAGACTCATAGGGATAGTCGTTTAACTCTTTTCGCAGAGCTTCTAAGAACTGATCCTTTAGTTGAATAGGTGCACAGCCTAACTGGAGGGAGGTACATCTTTGACCTGCATATGCAAATCCCCCCTTTAGGAGTTCTTTGCAGGTAGACTCAAGTTCACAGTCTTCAAGTAATAAGGCTACATTTAAGGCACTTAACTCCAGTGATTGAGGTACTCCTGGAAGTGCCCTAGAGATTGAAAGACCATTCTCTCTACTGCCTGTATATGAGAGAGCGTCTACGTGAACTCTCTCCAGTTGAAGAAATTTTTCCAAATCGGCACCGGGCCCAGTGTAGTAATTCAATGCACCGGGAGTTATGAGGTACCCATCCAGGCTTAAATCATTGAAGATTTTGGCCACTAACCAACCAGTTAAAGAACCATTCGTCGACGATTTCTGAATAACTGAATTGCCCATTAAGATTGCAGGGACTATCTTTGTAATGACTGTATTTAGGGGATAGTTAAAAGGGGTGATCGACAGGACTACTCCTATAGGAACCCTAAAGTACATCGCCTGCAACGTTTCAGGTATCAATGGATACTTCTCCGAATTGAACTCTCTAGGTTTCTGCATAAGCTGATGGAATGCATGAGTACTCTCAGTTACGTAATCTATAGACCTCTGCACTTCATCAGCAGCTTCTTTTTCTGACTTACCACTCTCTAACTGAATTAACTGTGTTAGTTGCTTCGAGTGCTCTTTGAGTTTCGAACCGAACAGGAAGATGTACTTTTCTCTAGTTTCGTAGTCCACCTGGCTTCACTTCCTGAAACCTTCATAGGCAGACTCAAAGATCTTCTTTTGGTGCTCTCTGTCTAATAAAGGGATAGAACCGATACATTCACCATCTAATACTGAATAAAGTTCTTTTTCTTCTAATCCTGAGGAAATAGCTTCTCCAGAGATAAAGGCTGTAGCCTTAAACATTACTTTGCTCATTATCTACATGTTTATTCGAGCATTTAGAGACCTGATAGGCATAGAACAGATGAAGCAATTTTTGTCTATGGACCTAACTATCTTTACTAGTTCCTGTAGTTCTATAAGAAGACAAATGAATTCCAGTTGAGCCTGAGATTTAAGCCTATAGCTCCCAAAGGAGGGAACAATAGTAAAGCTATGAGGGAACTTAACGTCTATAAGTGCTTGTCTTATCTCTAGATACATATTCGTAAAGATTTTTACATTTACAAATTTGAATCTAGGGTAAAAGAGGTTGAAGGTAACCCTCCTGACAAGTATAGCTAGGATCATGGCAAAAAACATAGGTGAGAAGAAGTTTGAAGCAACTACAGATGCTTCTTGCTTGCAACTAACAGCTCAGGGGATGTAACTCCCTACTATATAAGAAAAAGAAGAGAAGCCGATGCCTGCATAAAACATCAACTTGTTGGCAAAGTAAGACCTAGTTTTAAAAAGATAGAAGATAATTCAGTCAACACCTCCACCACAACCGCCCATGGCGTAAAGTAGAGAAGAGACGATAGAGTTCAACAGAGAAAAGGTAATGGCATACATAAAGAGAACGAGGATCCCATTGCCTATGGTTGTTGACTGACTCTGCGATTGAGGTTGCGAAGCAGGGCAGGTGATATGCTCCCAAATTAGAAACTTCGACTCGCCATTACTCTGTTGGCCTGATTGTTGTTGTCCTTTGAAGGGATTAGAGAAGATATAAAAGGTATCTGAAGAAGGAATGTAAGAAAGAGCAACACCTGTTAGTGCTGAACCAATAATATAGATAACGCTCAATTGGGTCATTCCCTTCCCAATAGCTTTAACAGTGGCAATTGACAGCCCAATGTTGGTGATTGCATTCAAGCCTCAGAAGATAGAAACATAAACAGTCTTGTCTTGAGTGCCCCCTACACCTTTAACAAGCCTGGCAATAGACTGCCAAATCGACTGCATCCCCGGACTAAAGATCCCTGCTTTCTCGACTAGAAAGTAGTTAAGAGCGCCTGAAGTAATCGAGAGGATAGCTACCCAGACTCACTTGATTTTGGTATTCTTTAAAGACCAAAAGTATTGGAAGGAAATCCCTCCAGTAGCCTTGAAAGTTAACCTTCGTGTGTCTGCTGAATCTGGATGAAATTCCTTTTTATAGTTCATATAGGTAGAAGACACGAGGCCTAAAAAGGGATCAGATAAGTTCTAGAAATTAAAATCACTCTGAGACTCATATGGTCTCAGATAGGAGATCTAAGCTCTAAGTTTTAACTACTAATTAAAACTAATGTGTTTAAGATTGGCCATATAGCTCAGTGGTAGAGCAAACGGCTGTTAACCGTTTGGTCGCAGGTTCGATCCCTGCTGTGGCCGCCAAGATTTTTGGTCTGTTGGTGAAGTGATTAACACACATGCCTTTCACGCATGCATGCATGGGTTTGAATCCCATACAGATCGCCATTTTGGAATGTTAGCTCAGCGGGAGAGCAACTGCCTTACAAGCAGTAGGTCGGGGGTTCAAATCCCTCACATTCCACCATGCCGGTTTAGCTTAGTAGTAAAAGCGTTCGACTTGTAATCGAATGAGACGGGTTAGAATCCTGTAATCGGCACCAAATTACCCATAAATGCGTTTATGGCGGAACTGGCAGACGCGCTAGCCTTAGGAGCTAGTATCTTGAAAGGATGTGTGGGTTCGATTCCCTCTAAACGCACCAAAATATAAAAGATTCTTCTAGATAAAGAAGAAAAACTCTACTAATAGTCATCTTTCTTATTTTGGCTCGTTACGGGCGGGCGGGCTTAAAGCGAGCCAATTAACAAGAAGTTTTTTATTTCGAAGGAGCTAATGTAAATCTTCCTTCTTCTCTCTTGTGTTTGAATCTCACAGTCCCTGGATGTCCATACCTATTCTTTCCTATCTTCAACAAGATATCTGACTCTAATTGGTCTTTTTCCTCTAAGGCATTTTCTACAAACTCCTCATTAGCAGCATCAGCACTAGGGCCTACAGCAGGATAGAGGAACATAACTATATCAGCATCTTGCTCTATAGATCCAGAGTCTCTAAGGTCAGAGAGAACAGGAACTTTATCAGCGCCTTTTCTCTCCTCTAACTTTCTATTCAACTGAGACAAGGCCAATATACAAATCTTCAACTCTATAGAGAGAATCTTTAGCTGTCTAGAGATAAGGCTGATCTTCTGATTAATGCTTAAGTTATTGAGCTCTTTCTCTAAAGGAAGATTGATCAACTGTAGATAGTCAATAACCACTAACTTAAGTTCATACTTTCTACTCCAAAGCTTTACGGTAGCGATTATCTTTCCCAAAGTGATGTTGGCATCGTCACAAAACAGAAGATTAGATTGAGAGATTCTCTTCTTAGATGCTTCAACTAAGGAGAGATCTTGAGCCTGCATAGTCTTTCCTTCTAGGATCCTCTGAAGAAAAGATAAGGAGGTTTTAGATTCAATAGCTATTAACTTCTCTATGATGATCTCGTTAATCATCTCTAGAGAAAAGAGGCCAATTGCAGGAGGTCTATCCTGTTGAGAAAAAGGAGGAGTAACCTTGTGTAGGTTATTTCCTATTAGGTTTAAGGCAAATGTTGTCTTACCTATTCCTGGTCTTGAGGCTATGACCCACAGTTGACCGGGTTTAAAACCCTTTAGCTTTATATCTAGTGCTGAATATCCTGTTCTTAGGTAAGAGGTCTCATCTTCCTTCTGACTATTCTCTACCAGCTTGTTGTACTTGTCAACTACCTCATTAGCCTTAAGGAAGTTAAGATTCCTGTCAACCTTTATGATGGCTGCAAAGTTCTTGTCTCACTTGTCTACAAGGTCGTTCATATTGTCTAGATTTCAATTGGTTTGGAGAATCTCTCTAGAGAGTTTGTTTAGTTCATTCTTCATTCAGTTGTTTCTCAGTATGTCTAGATACTTTCGAAAGTTGTAGTAGTGGGCCCCTCTAGGTAAGTTTTCTAGGTATTTCGAACAGTTATCTAGAAAAGACTTACTTAAATTTGTGTCCTTCTTTAGAGAGTCATAGATGAGGATAGGATCGTACTTCCCGTCTGTGACCTCTAATTTAAGTAGGGTTTCGAAGATAGTCTTAGAGATGTTGTTCTGGAATAACGAAGGAGGTATGGACTCTATTTCAGAAAGATTGATGACCTCTAAATAGTTAAAGATATAGGAAGCTAAAACAGCTTTTTCCGCTCGAAGAACCTCTAGATTGGTGAGGGAAGAACCCTCTAGTTCTTCCTCCTTCATTAGGGAGGAAGAGATAATTTCTTTAGATTAGTAACTCGATAGGTAAATATCTACTCAGCAACAAAAGGGAGAAGAGAGATATACCTAGCTCTTTTGATTGCCTGAGACAATTGATGTTGGTGTTTTAAACAGTTACCTGACACCTTGTGAATCAAGATCTTGTTGTATCTTCTCAAGTAGCTTTTTAGGAACTCAGTGTCCTTGTAATCAATAGTTAACTTGCCTTGTTTACACAACCAACAGTGCTTTTTGTGTTTATGTAACTTCTTTCTCTGGGGAACAGTAGGTTTTGAAGCTGGCGAAGCTGGCTGAAGAGTAGAGGTAGTACCTTCAGCACTAGAAGTTGTTGTTGGCGTAGTTGATTGGGTTTCCATCTTTCTTATATATTAGGATTCTTGATCATCTTTGCCCATATTGAAGATGTCATCTAGCTCTACATCTCCTTCCTCTTCCTGACCATCTTCTGTTTGAGCAACAGGCTCTTCCCTAACCATTAGGCTTTCTTCTTGTTCCTTGAGCAGTTCTCTTTCTTCTATGTTACTTTCCGTAGCTAGGTTGCCTGCTGAAAAACTCTTTTGAAGTTTTCCAAAGAGTAACTCTATCTTTTCCACCTGTAGATCTATTCTCTTGATAGTTCTCCCTTCTATATTGGTGTAGTTGTTAGTTAAGAGCGTGAACTCAATAAATACACTATCTCCTTTCTTTAGGTAGGTAGAGATATATTGGGCTCTTTTTCCCCAAGCTATACAGCTGAAATAGTGGGTCTTTGCTGCTTGATTAGCTCTAGTGTAGTTTTCGTTACAAGCTACTGAAAAACGAGAATAGTCTAGTGAAGTGTTGGTAATACCAGGAACAGGGTCAGCAGTAAGGTTCCCGATCAGGTATCCTTTGGGAAGCATCTCCCAAAGGAGAGATGACTAAAGAGCTGTTGGCGTCTTAGGAACTACTTTCTCATTAATTCGTTGTTTTCTACTTCTAAATTCTTGATACTTTTGAGCCCTCTTCTCTGCCGAAGCTATCTTCTTAGGATTAATGCTGCTCTTATACCCATAAGTCTTTTCTATGTTGATGACTAAGTGTCTAAGTATCTTTGGATTTAAAGATGAAAGTGTTCTAAACTCTGCTAACTTTTGGGCTTCTGAAGTAGAAAAATTAACCAGGTATCTGTGAGCTTCTGATCTTTTCTTTATCGGATAAGCTAACTTATCCGACCAAGAAACACTCATTGTGTAATCTTCCTCACCTTCAAAGAGCTTTAATAAAGGAGCTACCTCTTTAGCTGATTCAGATTCTGAACATTCAGAATCAACGAGAAACATGATCTCATACTTAGGCAACTCTACCTAACTATACAATGGCGTAGCAAGAAGGACTCGAACCTACAACCGCAAACTTAGAAGGTTTGTGCTCTATCCCAATTGAGCTATTGCTACACTCTTCCTTCTAAAAAATATTATAAGGATTTCTTCTTGCTCTACTTCAGATAGTCGAAAATTTGAGTCCAATCAGCACTCTTATCAGTTACCTTTTGACCTATCTCTTCTGCCTTCTTTTTGCTTATCTCTCACCTAGAAATCAACTTATTTAGCTCTTCAGGCTTCCTTCCTGAACCCTTTATCACTCTGGTTCGTCTAGAACTCTCTAGCTTAAACACCTTAGGATTCTTCTTTTCATAGGGAGTCATAGATTGAATAAGTGTCTCTCAGTTCTTGAACTCTACTTCCAACTCATCTGTCTTATTCATCAGAGTCTCTGAGATCTTGCCCAAACTAGGGAAGTGAGAGAGCACTCCCTTTAGAGAACCAAATTTTCTTATCTCCCTCAATTGGACCATCAAATCTTCAAGGTCAAACTTACCCTGCAAAAACTTAAAGATTGCCCTCTCAGCTGTAGGTATATCTATCTCTTTGTCCTCTATAGACTCAGCTAGAGACTGTACATCTCCCTCTCCCAACAGTCTTGAAACAATCCTGTCAGGATAAAAAGGTACTAGGTCCTTAATAGCCTCTCCCTCTCCCAAGAACTTAATGGGTACCTTCAAGAAATAGTGAGCAGATAGAGCAGCGCCCAGAGGGGACTGAGAATCCGACTTGGTAACTATCAAACTGTCTAGGGGAATACTATCAGCAAATAACTTAACTATCTCTAGAGATTCCTGACCAGCTAAAGCGTCGATAATCATGATGGTCTCCGTAGGAGAGATAGTTTCTCAGAGCTTTCTCAAATAACTTAAGGCTTCTGAGTCTTTGGGAAGAATCCCGCCAGAATCATAGATGATTGCATCTAGGTTCTTAGTTTTGAGTTCCTTCTCATAGTTAGTTAGTTTTTCAGTAGTTTCAAGAAAGTGACTCTTGATGCCTAGAGGCTCAACCAGTTGGGTCAACTGTTCAAAAGCAGCAGCCCTGTTGACGTCAAGGCTGACTGTCTCTATAGATTTCATATTTTGCTTTGACTGAAGGTAGTGAACCAATTTTCCTGCAGTAGTCGTCTTCCCAGAACCATTAGTGCCCACCAAGAAAAACTTAGTAGTTCCCTTATGTCGAATCTTTAGAGGTTTAGATTCAAGTCCCAGAGACTCAATAAGCTTCTTTTTGATCTTGTTGTAAAGCTCTAATTGAACTTCTTCTTTGCCCATAAAGATGGTCTTTTCTGACTTAATCTCCTCTCTGATCTCCTGAAAGAAGGAAGTAGTTACCTCGAAGTTCACATCCGATCTAAGGAATTCATCTTTTAGTTCAGAGAAGATGATGTCCATTTCCTTTTCTCCAATCATCTTGGCCAAAAAATTGTGCTTGATCTTCTTGGCTACAACCTTCTGAATGATCCTATTTAGGGAGAGCATTAGTCCTCTAGGTAGATAAGACCAAATTCTTTTTCACCCCTCCTAAAGAGTAAATATGAAGAGATAGAAGGAAGAGCCCCCAACCTCTCTTTGTGCTTACTACACTGAGAGTTGAATAGATAGATACACTTTTCTTCCTCAACCAACCTCTTAGAATCACTACCTGAACTAGAAAGACCTAACTCTACAAGAGCACTCGACAGTGTCTCTGACTTTTTCTTAGTTACAAAAGGTATTTCCCTAGATATCTTCTCCAACTGCTCTCTCATTAAAGACCCTAACTTAGAAGAGAAAAGAAGAGAAGCGATCTCCTTTACCTGCTCATATCTATTAAGGCCGTAAACATCATCAAATAAAGCCTTAATCACTGCTTCCTTCATCTCTAGAGGGTCCTTAAAGGATTTTCCTATCTCTATAGAAAAAACAAATCCTAATAACTCCTTAATCTTGTCATCAGAGAGATTTCAAAAGTATTGATGGACCTTATAGGGCTTTGTGAGAGACTCATCTAGGAAGAGTGTGTTCTTTCCTGACTTACCAAATTTCAGACCTTTAGAGTCTGTTAACAAAGGTATGGTGAGCCCGCCCGCCCGCATTTGTGTATTTTTCTTTCTTATGAATTCAATTCCTGTAGTTATGTTGCCTCACTGATCTTGACCTCCTAACTGAATACCTACTCCATGTTCTTCTACTAACCTATAAAAGTCATAAGACTGAAGTACAGGATAGAAGACATCTCGTAAGGTCAAAGTGTCTTGTTCTAATCTGCACTTCAAAAAATCTTTAGACATTAGGTGACCTAAATTAAAGAGAGGTAATACTTCTGAGAGGAAAGAAATAGAAAAGTCTGAGTAGAAAGAAGAATTAAGGACTATCTTAGAGTCAGGAACAAGCTTCTCCATTTGGGCCCTAATCCTCTTAAGGTTGTAATCTCTGACATCCTGATCAAGTATCTTTCTCTCCTCTTTGCGTCAGGAAGCATCTCCGATAGGAGTGGTAAAGTCTCCTAGTATGACTACAGTAGGTACCTTATAGTCTGAGGCTTTCCTGAGAACAGTCAATAAAAGATAGTGGCCCCAATGTAATGAAGGAGCTGTTAAGTCGAAACCTAGATAAATCCCTTTGTTTTGGTCTAGTAGATCTATAAGTCCCTCTTCAGGAGTACTGTTATAGACTATTCCTCGCTCCTTAAGTTCTCGGTAGAACCGAGACTTAATTCCTCTTTCTAAAGAATTAAAGTTGGTCTTTTAAAGCTAGTATCTCTGACTTCCACTGTTCATACACTTGGGCAATAGACCCTTGTTCTTGTACATAGATCTTTATCACTTGGGCAATCAATCCGTCAGTGTTAACTACATCTATAAATTCATATTTCTTTCGAGCAGGTATGCTGTCAGAAACCATTATCTTAGAGATAATTCCCTCTTTAAATGCTTCTTCAAACTTTTCTAGTGCCTGACCGGAAAAAAGCCCGTGAGTCGCACACACTATAACTGATTTAGCTCCTAAGTCTCTTAGGGTCTTAGCAGCACTAATTACAGTTCCTCCAGTACCTATCATGTCGTCAAAGATTAGGCAATTCATAAAGTTAACTTCACCATAAACATACTGACGACTAATTCCGCCTATTTGGTCTCTAATCTTCTCCATGATGACAATAGGAATAGACAACAGGTCCGAAAGCATTCTAGCCCTCTTAGATGCTCCAAAGTCAGGAGAGACGATAACAAAGTCTTGTAGTTGCTTCCCATAGGTCTTAATCAGGTGTTCTGCAAACACAGGAGCTGAATGCAAATGGTCTACAGGTATATCAAAGAATCCTTCTATTTGTTCAGAGTGAAGGTCAATTGTCGTAACCTTATCTGCCCCAGCAACACTAATTAGATTAGCTACTAACTTAGAGGTAATTGCTGTTCTCTCTGCAGTTCTTCTATCTTGTCTTGTGTAGGCTAAGTAGGTAATGATCAAGTTAATTTCTCTTGCAGAAGACCTCTTAAGAGCGTCGATCGTAATCAATAACTTCATCAGGTTCTCATTAACAGGATCAGAAAGACTGTGAAAAACATAGACCTTCTTCCCCCTAACAGATAGTTGTGGTTGGGCCAAATACTCTCCGTCAGCAAACTGTAGAAGCTTTAGGTCTGAAAACTTAAATTGGTATTTTTGTTCTAATTTCTCTCTAAGTGAAGGATCTATATTTATGGCAAAATACAAGCTATTTTCTTGTGGACAGAACATGAAATCTAAATTAATTTAAATCTATGAGAAAATTCGACATCATCTCGAGATCCCTAAAAAGACATTAGGGATAATCTTTGGATGATAACTTAAATCAGATAAATTCACTGGATGACTCTTTTCTAGTCTCTTGCTGAACAGTTCACTTACCTTCTTAGTTGTTTGCTTATTTTTTATTACTATAGCAGTCTCAAAATTCCAATATAGGGACCTATAGTCTCAATTGTAGGTGCCGAAGTAGATTATTTCATCGTCAATGATTGTTAGCTTTTCGTGGTTGAACCCAAAGTATTCATAAATCTCTATATTATCTGAGAGAAACTGACTCAAAAGGCGTCTGTGTACCCTCAAGACCTTGTCATTGAAGTCAGCTTCCTTAGGCAAAATTATCTGGACCTTCACTCCCGACTGGCTCACAATCTTCAGAGAATTTAGTAGGTCTGTAGGAGGATAGAAGTAAGGAGTAGAGATCCTAATACTCTTCTTTGCGGAAAAGATCATCTGGGTCAAATTAGTCTTTATTGGATAGTTCTCGCTAATGGGAGAAGAATCAACTAGTTGAAGCGATTGAGAACCACAATTCCTCCTAACTAGAGGGAAATAATGTTGGGAGTCCAACATAATGTCAAATTCCCTTGCCTGAGAAGGAATCATATTTCAGTGAAAGGCAAATAACAGGTTTAGGGAGTTAACTATCTCTCCCTCTAGAAGTACAGATAATTCTGAGGTAGGAAAGAACTTATCAGTGACATTAAAGTACTCATCAGAGATGTTGCACGATCCAAATAGGGCATATTCATTGTCAATGATCAGTATCTTGTTGTGATTACGTATATTCCATCAGAACTCTCCTCCCCTCCTAAACAAGGGATTAAAGATCTTGTAGTGAATACCTAGAGATTGAAGTCTATGAATCATCTTGCGCGACACCTTAGAGAAGTTGCCTCAACCATCAACTAACAAACGCACTTCTACTCCTTCCTGTACCTTTCTAGCTAGTAACTTGCTTATGTAGTTAAAGACATAACCTTCAGAGAAGATGTAGTACTCCATGTGAATGAACTTCTTAGCCCTCTTGATGAGATTGACAATACAGGTAATGTGATCCTTAGCCCTATTGACAAATCGAAGAGAGTTGTTTTCAGTGAGAGGTCTCCTATAGACAAAGCTGTTGTATTTGATTACATTGTCCTTTTCAGGAATAGGTAACGTAACTAAAGAGCCAGAGGAACTCAACAAGAGTCTGTGTCTCTCATAGTCTTGATATCTTTTAAGCCTTGTCTGATACTTTTCCAGAAGGTCATTGTCTAGTTTGTCCATTCACAGCCCAAAGTAGAGGAGAGGGAAAATAAAGGGAAGAATTAGGAAAGCTGAGAAGTAAAAGCTAAGTAGAGAGTTGCTCTTCTTGAAGTTGCTATATAGACGTAAGATTGTGTAGATATTTAGAAGATAGTTGCCTACAAAGGCTGAAAAGAGAAGACTAACTCCTACGTAAGCAGTCCCCCAGAGGGGAAAGCTTACTATGAAGAGACTAAATCAAAGACAGGAACAAGAGAGTCCGCAGACTCTAAATCTCTGTAGAGACTTCTTGCTTTCTAATTGTTTGATGCTTAGACCTCACTTCTGGTCTTAAGTAGTGCAATCATCCTAGCTTTGTAAGCTTCAACGCCCGGTTGATCAAAAGGATTCTGACCAAAGAGATATGCAGAAAACATAGCTGATAGGCACAGAAAGAAGTATAGATATCCAAAGGTATAGGGAGATCAATCTTGAAGGTTTAAGACTAGGGCATTTATTCCCTTAACCTCTGAATGGGCCTTCACAGTCCCTAAAAATGCTGAGTTATTTATCTCCTTTATAGGTGTATTTCTCAGCCAATCTAGCTTGTCTTCATTACCAAAGGTAGTTTCAGGTAGGAGCAATCGTTCTGATTCATTGACCCAAAGAATAGTTTCGAAAAAGGTAGTCTTTCCCTCTTGGAGCAATTGGCCTACTGAATGCAAATCGGGGGTGAAGTCGAAGATGACAGGCATCAACCCTTTATCGTTCTTGCCTTCCGACTCAGAGAATAGCTGCTTCATTTTGTGTAGTATCCCATTCAGTTGAGGTTCATAGGAAATAAGACACTCAGAAACTAGTCCTTTCTTTTCAAAGAAATAATTCCTGTAGGCTGCATACTGAAAAGCTAAGTTAGTTGAATAGTCAGCATGATATTGGTCTTTGTAACAGTCTTCAGCGCCCCTAAGTAACTCTTTACCAGAGATGCCGCTCAAGATAGCAGGAACTACTCCTACAGGAGTTAAGGTAGAGTACCTTCCTCCGATAGACTTCTCTATCTCAAAGAAGTGATAGCGATGTTTTTCTGTCATCTCATAGAGCACTCCTGATCCCTTAGAGGTAATAGAAATGATGTACCTATTGTGGCCCTCTTTTTCCTGATCAAATAACAATTGTCTAAGTAGCCTAAACGAAACAGCACTTTCTAAGGTCCCTCCTGATTTCGAGATAACTACTATTGCAAACTTTTTGTTCTTCAGGTATCTAAGTGTTGAGTCTAAATACCTATCGGCAAAATAGGGAAGGAACAGGAACTCAAAGTGATTCTCCTCAAAACTGTCATTAACAAACTCTAGACAAGCTTTAGTGCCTAGATAAGAACCTCCTGTACCTACAATAACGACTACCTTAACTCCTTGGTCTATTCAATCTAGTCGAATATCTTCTGCTTGCTTGATCCATTGTGAATGATCTTTAAAGGGTCAAGAAAGTCAACCAGTCATCTCTATTCCTTCTGCTTTGTTTAGTATCAGGTTGTTGTAAATCTCCTTTAGCTTAGGTAGGTATTCTTTCTTTAATTCATCCATAGTTACTGAAGAGACAAATCTTGTGTTAAGTCCGATCGACATTATCTAGTAGCTTCTACCAAAGTAGGCCAAACAGTTAGCAGGTTGATTGCTGAATATACAGACGAGATTGGACTCTTCCTGAATCCTTTCTTTAATACATCTAATTGAGAAGGTATGCTTTAAACTTTTAAGATTTCGCTCATTCTCTTGGTCATCAAATCAAGGAGCTAGGACTACCTTTCCCTCAGAGATCAATTGAGTTAGTTCCTCTCAATTTCTAGACTCTTGAATTAAGTTAGCTAGAAAGTCTCTACTTCTATCTAAAAGAGTGCTGTTATAAAAGGCCTTAAAGCCCTCCATGCCTTCTGCTATTTTCTCTATAGGTATCTGCTTCTTTTCCTCAGAGATTCTAGGTTTACAGGTCAATATCTGAGAAACTATCTCCTTCTTTCCAACAATGATCGTCATAGGAATTCCTAGCGTCTCTACCTTACTAATCTTTTTCCCAAAAGAGGTATCTGTAGCGTCTATGTAGAGTCGATAATTCTCTAAGTTTTTAGTTAGCTCATCTAGGAACTTATTTAGCTCTTCCTCTTCATTCTCTCCTGTAGTAAGAATTGCTATCTGCTGAGGAGAGAGGTCTCAGGGCAAAACAATCCCTATAGGGTCCTTGTGCATCTCCACTAGTGCTCCTAAAAGTCTTGTTGAGCAGCCAGCTGATAGTTGAACAGGATTAATTGACTCTTCGTTGCTCTTAAAGTATCTGATGTTTAGAAACTTAGAGAAGAAGTCTCCTAAATAGTGAGAGGTAGTCAATTGAAGAGTCTGACCGTCAGGAAGTATGCACTCATTACTTAGCGTCTTTTCAGCACCAGGAAACCTCTCTAAAAAAGTCTTCTCTCCTGAGATAGGTTGAATGCACAACACATTCATCAGTAGAGACTGATAGATCTCATGTATTTTGGCCAGATAAGCTTCTGCCTCCTCTTGGTGATTGTGGACCGAATGTAACTCTTGTCAGTAGAACTCCTTACTTCTAAAAAAAAGCTTTGTATTCTTCTCTGATCTATAGACAGATGATCATTGATTTAGCAGATAGGGGAGGTGAACACTTCTCTCTTGAAGTCGTTCTTTAAAGAAGTGGGAGAAGAGAATTTCACTGGTAGGCCTAAGAGTTGCAACGCTAGTCGGTTCTGTCTTGTCAGAGTGAATCTTCATTATTTCATCTAAATCTAGGGATTCGTTTAACTCCTTTTCCTCTACAAAGGTCGAAAGAGGAATTAAGGCTGGGAAGAGAACGTTTTGAACGCCTAAACGACCGAATTCCCTGTCTAGATATCTCTGTATTTGGGATCAGACAAAGTATCCCCTAGGATGAAGGAAGAAAGTTCCGGAAACTAGTCCGGAACTGGCTAGCTGTCCTTCTAGGAGTAAGGTTTCGTACTTCTTCTCAACACTCAAATAATCAATTAGGAAGGAGCTTTAACTACAGTCATTATCAACTCTCCTTGAGAGACTGCTTCTCCGTCCTTCTTGTGTACCTCTACTTTCTTATCCTCCATATTTTCGTTTTGCACTAGTAAAGCTGTTACCTCACTCTTTTGATGTTCCTTTATTACATCTAGGTTTACCTGGCACAACAGTTGTTTTTCTGAAACTTCTTGACCCTGTTGCAATGTAGTCTTAAATGCTTGCTTCTCTAGGGGAATCTCAACTGTGTTAATGCCTATGTGAAGCATAACGGCTACCTTGTGCTTTGGCTCTCTAACTATGTAAGCATGTTGGGTCTTGAACAATACCTCTAGAACACCGCCTACAGGAGAGACAACGTCACAGCTAGAAGTAGGTTTAATTCCGAGACCGATTCCCATATAGCCTTCTGAGAATCCCTCATCAGGGATCTTCTTTTGATCGACAATTACACCGTCCATAGGAGAGTAAATCTTGATTACTTCAAAGGTAGGAGCAGGTTTATCACCTCCCACAACCTTCTTAATTGAGTCCTTTAAAGAGTCTAGAAAGCCCATAAAAACTTAATTAATTTTAAAACTCTTTAAGCTGCTCAGGACTACACTTGATTATTTGATTTCGACCAAATAAGTTGATATTTACAGTTATCAGTTTGTTCTTAAGGTCAATATCGTGAACAACTCCCTTTGCGCCCATATCTGATAGGTAGACAAAGTCATTTACCTTTAGCTTGTCTATGTTGATATCTTTTCTGTCTTTTAGAGACTCAGCATCTGTAGGCTCAAAGGAGTCAAATTCAGCAATTGTTGTTTCTTCATGTCTCTCTTCTCTTAGTTCAATAGCATCATCAATCTCAGACTCATCGTAGTCACTTGTAGCTGTCAGAGAGATGTATTGATTAACAGCTCCTGTAACTACTTTGTAATCCTTATCTTTTACATATTCTTCAAGGCTAGGAGCTTCTTCACTGACTATTCCCTTCATCTTTTCAATTTCAGCATCAGAAACAATATTTGGACAGGGAAAGCCTAAAAAGTTAAGTCCTAATTGTCAGCGTTGAATAATGTCAAAGAGCTCAAAATCACCATACATTTGGATAAAGATAAAGCACTTAAAGGGTCTCCTAACCTTAAGTCTCAATCGTTTAAAGTTCCCATTTTTGAGCTGAACCCACATAGAGCTTTTGGAATTTCTAAATTCAGTCTTAGGGAGTTCCCCAGAGTCGTGAGTAATTTCCTCTCCCTCATGAACAACCATTTCTTTAATGGAAAGAATGTCTTTAATCTCACTTTCGAGCTTGCACTGACGAATCTTGTCCCAGAGAGTCTCGATGAGTCTGTCTTCATTAGAGCTAAAGGTTCTGGCTGTATATCACTGTAAAGCTCTAGGTGCATCTTTTGAAGGACCAAACTTTTCATCATCTAGAAAATCGTCTTCTAGTTCGGTTTCTCCTGATCTATTGATAAATAAGTTCATTAGGTTAACCGGTAATTACGTGCATCAACATAAACACTAGGTAGAAGAAGAGAGTAAGTATCCCTGCAATTATCAGTACAAAGCAAGTTTCCCTAAATACCCTATTGCTGTCACTTCACTGTATTCTATGAAAGTTCTTTATAAATTCTTCAGCAAATACTATAGCTCTGCGCTTATAGTGCTGAAAATACATCTTTGATCACGAATATTCATCCTTGTTTAGGGGCTTTTCTTCTATATCCATATTTAAATAGATCCCAAAATAACTTTATTTTTTCCTATAATCCAAAGAGTTAGAGATATTTTTATACCTCTAAAATCTGCAGAGCTGCAGAATTAGTTTAGTGATAAAATACAACCTTGCCAAGGTTGAGTCGTGAGTTTGATTCTCATATTCTGCTCCAGATATTTAACAATCTAAACGCTTGAATAAATTCATCAAAAAGTACCTAGAAGCTTATATAGGAATATGTAAAACCCTGCTGATGGGCAAAGCCATTGTGATAGAAACAGATACACTGATAGCTCTGGCTGCCCTCAACAGGAAGGTACTCTATCAACTTAAGAATAGACCCCTAAAAAAAACTTATCACTTTTATAGGCAATATAGATCAGTTTCCTGCACCCATACCTGACGATCTTAGGCCAATACTAAAGAGGTGATGACCAGGACCTCTAACAGTTATCTACAAAGGTTCTGCATACAGAATGCCTGACAACCCTGTGCTGCTAAAGCTTTCAGAACACTTAGGTCCTCTCTACTCTACTAGCGCTAACATCTCTGGACAAGAACCGATAAAGACCTTAAATGAAGCAAAGATAGTCTTTAAAGACCACAAAGATAAATTTACGATAGTTAAATCCGGCTGTGAACCTTCTGGTATCTGTTCTACTATCTATAACTATGACAAAAGAGAAATAGTAAGGGAGGGAAAGATACCTGTAGGAAAACTATTTAGCTAACTAGTAGAGAAGTACTTCTTTTTATTTATCTCTATCCTTGCTGTCTTACTACCTACCTTAGAGATAGAGGAATAGATATCTTCAAGTTCAAGACTAATCTTTCTTATCTCTAATAAGACTATGTTTTTAGAAGCACACTCTCTTTGAAATAGCAAAAAGTTTAGTCTACCGTCAAAGGTACAGAAAATCAGATTCTTCAGAGAGTTAACTGCATAGCTCTCACTGTATTTAGCCAATATATTTAAGGCTTCATCATTATCAGAGGTAGAGATCGAATATTTGTTCTTGCTTTCTAGGAGTAAGTTTTCTAGAGATCCAGAATAGTAGACCTTTCCCTCAGATAGTAAGGTACAGGTATTAGAGTAAGCGGGAAGATCAGAAAGTTCGTGTGTGAATACAACTATCGACCTATCTTGGGCCTTAAATCTACTTAATATAGTCATCAATTCTAGTTTCTCTGAATGTTGAAGACCTAAGAAAGGTTGATCTAGTACCAACACAGGAGAGTCATAGACTAACGCAATTAACAGTTGTATCTTTCTTATCTCCAGTAGGGAGAGATCAATTATCAAGGTCTTTCTAGTCTCTTCCAAAGATAGAGCTTTAAGTTGCATATCCAGATAGTTTTTGATACAAGACTCGTCTACGCCCATTATCTGTAACTTGGTGTTCACAATATCTTCAACGCTGCTAAACTGGTCGAATTCATGATCATAGGGGACGAACCCACAGACCTTTGAGATCTTCTGCATGTCTCCTTTATAGTTGACTGAGTTAAAGAGAATCTCTCCATCATATTCTTCTCTTGCAGCTATACAGTTGAATAAAGTTGTCTTCCCTGAAGAATTGGGACCTATGACTATGTGGAAGTCCCCAAAGTGGACCTTCAACGACACATTCACTAGAGAAGGTAGATTCTTATTTCCGTAGTACTTAGTTAGGTTATTTATCTCTATTGCAGGAAAGTTGAAGTCAAAGATCCCGCTCTTAGAGAGTTTTTTGAAGAAGTTAAAGGAACTATCCTCAATCTTGAAGAGCTCTCCTAATTTTGTTTCTTCCTTTCCCTGAGTACTGTCTAATACGCTAAAGATGTTCTGATTTAGATAATCGTGTAACTTCTTGCTCTGGTCCTCTAGTTCCTTATGCTCCCTCCTAAGTTCTAATAAGTCATCTAGCTTTAGGTCTTTCTTGCTCTTCTTTTCTAAGGAGGACATATCCCCTAACTATGCTGCCTAGATACCTTATTAATGTTATTTGCTACTTACCAGCTTCTCATTGATGAACTCAAAGAGGCTGTGTATGAGCGGATAGTTCATCCTGAGAGGTCCTATTACAGAGAGACTTCTTTTCTTTTCCTTTACGTCTAGAACTGTAGTAGCTACTGTTAATCCGTCTACTTCTCCTTCTAAGCTAATTAAGGTTTTGCCTGTCTTAAAGTAGTTGGAATTCAATTGAGCAAAGGTAGAGTAACTCTCAAGTACGTTAAAGATTTTCTCAAGACTTATCTGGTTGTTTCTTACTTCAGGTTGAGAGATAATTGCATTCTTGTTAAAGATCTTGTATAGAGACTGTTGTTTGTTGACTACTCCTGAACAGATCTTGGTGATGATATTTTCATAGACGAATTCGTATCTATGTACCTTTTGTCTGATAATAGGCAATAACTTAGAAGCTCGTTCATCTATCTCAGAAAGAGAGCAACCTAAAAGATTCTCGTTGAGTAGCTTGACACAGATGCTTAGGTCTTCTTTTTCCTTGAACTCCTCTACGAAGATCTTGTCCTTGTAGATCTCTCCTGAAGAGGTAACAGCAAAGATGACGAACTCACTCTCTGAGATCTCAACTAGGTCTAACTTCTTTAGGACTTCCTGATTAAGGTTGTTAACTCCCGATAAGACTATGGGCAAATTCAAAAAGTTAGAGATGATTTCAGCACTCCTATCTAAGGTTACGTCTATAGACTCATTTCTGTTAGAAAAGAGATCTACTAGTTTGCTCTTTATTTCCTCATTAACTGTTGTAAGTTCGCCCATTAAGTTTTCTATGTAGAGCTTGTATCCTTCCTTGGTAGGTATTCTTCCTGAAGATTGATGCTCCTTTTTTAAAAAACCTTTATTCTCTAGGACAACCATCTCGTTTCTAATAGTTGCCGCTGATCATTTATAAAGCCCTTTTGCTTTAATACCTAAGCTGCTGACTGCTTCCTTGTCGCTTATGTAGAGCTCTACGATGATCTTCAGTATCTCCTCCTGCCTCTTATTTAAGGCTGTGCACTCAGGAACTAAAAGCTCCAAATCAACTAAATGTGTGCTCAAAGTCTAGCTGTAACTTAGGAGCTTAGGTGAATAAAACAACCTTTCTGAAGGAGTCAGGTCAGCTAACTTAATGGACCTATAGACGCTCCTTCAGGGAACGAATTTTAAGCATAGAAAGCCTACAAAAAGGTCAATAGGGAAGTTCAAGGCAACCATTATCAACCCTCCTATGTTTAGGAGGTAGTGTCACAACAGGCTTGAAATAGTTTTCATAGCATCTCTCCGTTGGTCTATCTTGTTATTCTTTAGGTAGTTTCTGTAGTAGTTGTGAAATCTCTCGTAGATGTGTAGGCAAAAGAAGACTACAAAAGCCAATCAGAAGAACAAGGCAAAAATAACGCTCTCAAACATAAAGTTGTTTTCAAAGCTAGATGACTTAGAAAGTTCCTTAAAGATAGCTACTCCCAGTATTACAAAGAAGAAGACCAGAGAAACACCAAAAGCAAGGATGCTTCCTAATGCTGTAAGTAGCTCTCTCTTGACACACAAAAAGCGTTCATTTTCGTAAATCCCGTAGGAGAGGGTGAATTTGTCTCACTTCTTAATAGAACAAAAGTATCTGCAGCAGATTCTTATCTTCTCTAGGGTGAAAAAGATGATTAGCCCATAAAAGTATCTTCTGTAGTCAGTAAAAGGATTCTGAAAGTCCTTAGTTATCTGTTCACTTTCTAGCGCTACAGAATGCTGAAAAAAGTCCTTGATGTATTCTCCTGTACTGAAAGTCTTAAAAAACCTAAGAGCGTATTCGTTTAGTAGCTTTTGAACCTTATCAGACAGTAGTATCGATACTACTATCGAAGAGACAATAATGAATATCTGGATACATAACTTGAAGTTCTTTTCATGCTTGATAAAGCTGTTGAAGTTAGTTTCATAGTTGAACTGAACATTGCTAACTAACCTCATCAATCATTTAGGTCCTAAAACTAACTGTATTTTAAGGGCAAAATCAGCTGTTTGAAGTACTTCCCTTCCTCCCTCCCAAAGAGGAGAATAGGCTTAAAGGACTCTGTTAGTGAAAAGATAATCTCCTGGTCTCCTATATTCTTTAAAAGCTGTCTCAGTAGAGAGCTGTTTAGTGCAAATTGAGTATCTCCTCCCCTAGCCTTAGAAATCTCTAGTTCCTCCCTAACAGAACCTTTAGCTGAGTCTCTAAATTCAAGTATTAAGTTGTTCTCTACTATCTTGTAGGTGGTAAAGAGGGTATTCTGAGGAGACAACAATAGGTTTCTCTCTATGGCAGAGATCAAGAGGTTCTTGTTGATTGAAAAATTAATGCTTTCCTCAAAGTCAAAGAGCTCTATCAGGTTAGGATAAGACCCTGTTTGGAGCTTTGTCTTAAAGATCAAATACTCTGTACTAACTACTAAATGTTCATTGCCTACATATAGGTCTATCTCTTTAGTCTCAAACTGTTCTCTAAATAAGGTAACAATGCTGTTGAGTATCTCTGGTTGAAGAGATAACTCGAACATAGACTTAGAGGATTCAGGCGAAAACCTTGCCAACAAAATCCTGTAGGAGTCAGTAAGAAGTACCTGCAACTCTTCTGAAGCAGAAGCCTTTCGCAGGTTAATAGACCTCAAGATAGACTTCTTCTGGAAAGCAGTACTGCTAAAGCTCTTGTAAAAGTCCTTGAACTTAGTGTTTACTGCTAAAAGGATGTCAAAAGGTAGGGTGATCTTTTCATAGTCTTGTAGGGAGAACTCATCTTCTTCAGGAAGCTTACTTACTAAAGGAATAAGGTTGCACTCAAACTTTTTGGAGGAAACCCTCAGTAGAGAGTTTTCTAGCTTCTCAAAATTGATCTCCTTGTAGGCTTTTAGATTTTCCAACAGCGAGAGAAAGATCTTTGAATTAAGAACAGCCTCTCCCTGCCTCTTGTACTTAACACTCGAATCACTGAAGACTAGCTTACATCTAGTACATCCGTTATCAGAATAGAGGATCAGATTCTTGTTCTTGCACCTTACCAGTATTTCTTCCCTTCTATCTGATAGAGAATTGGTATTCAAGTTCATCTGAAGAAACTCTCGAATCTTTGAATTTGAAAACTCGTTTATGCAAAAATTCATTGTCCCCCGTATCCCCCTTAATAATTATTGAATTGACGAAATTAATTCGTCAATTATTAACTCATTCTTTTTCTAAACAAAAAAATAATTAATAAATTAATTACAAAAAAATAAAAGTTTTTCCTTTAGATTTTCGTTAGATAGTCGAAATAATCTCTAAAGGTTTCATCTTCTCTCTTCCTAAGAATCTTTTTAAAGGAATAAAAAACACCTGACTTACTCTTAAGGAGAATCCTTGAAATATCTAAAACAGAAAAGTTCAATTTTTCCTTCATAATGTAGATAATTTGATCTCTTTCAAAAACTATCCTCTTTTTTCTAGAAGAACTCCTTATTTCCTCTATAGAAAAGTTCTTCTTTCTACAAATAGCCTTTAGTTGGGAATTATCCTCATAACTTATTAACTCTTTTTTCTCCTTTAGAGGAAATAACTCATCAAATAATTCCTTTAATTCCTTTGAATCAATAATGCTAGATGTATATTCAAAGCTCTCAAGAAAAAGAAAAAGCTTTAAGAGCCTATTAATAAGTACCTTAAGGTTGTTACCTAATAAGAATGAAAGAAGTACTATTGCTGACTCTGTAAGCCTTAGCGAAGAATAGAACCTAGTTAGTAAGGATTTGATTAATTCAAGCGCAAAGGGTTGAGAAGGAGAGCTTCAATAGAGCTTCTCCCAATCAGAGTCAAAGAAAGACTCTTCAGGAGTATCTAACTCTGCTGAAGAAATGAAGATATTAGGCTTAGAGAGTTCTTCCCTTAATTCCTTAATAGAGTTGAGTAACTTAAAGCTAGTTGTCTTTTTAGAAATAGACTCGAGATTGTCAAAGACAACTAAAGGCTGAGTAGAAAAATAATTGACAAACTCCCTCTCTTTGCCCTGATAGATAAGGACTTTTTTTCTAAAGTATCTTAAGTCTAAATAGAGAAAATCTCTCTCCCTCAAAAGCTGTTTGATTGCAAAGGACTTACCAGACCCTTCATTACCGATAAGTAAAAAAGACTTATCTTCGGCTTTAAAAACAACCTCTCTGAGCCTCTCAAGGATAGGTTTTGTCTCTGGATTCTCTATATATATCTCAAATTTCGAGAGATAAAGAAATTCCCTTAATTCTTTTCTTAACTCCTCTTTAAGTTGTTCACCAGGATCTTTTACCTTTCTTACCTTAAAGAGAAGTTCAAATTCTCTATTGGTCTTTGTCTTTAGGAAGTACTTAATCTCTTCTTCAGCATTACTCAGTAAAGGAAGGAAAGAAGAGACTGCAGAAAGGATGCAGTAGCCTCTCTTTAACTCTAGTCCTATTTCTTTCTCTGAAAGAGATGTTAGGGTTAACTTACACTCCCTTTTGAGGTACGAAAGAAGTTCTTCTAAGAGAGGAGATTTGTTCTCTGTAATCTCTGAGGTTTTAATTAAATTTAGGTAACTTTGTAT